>JACPVJ010000053.1 GCA_016191785.1 Myxococcales bacterium
GCGCCGCTGCCGCCGGTCGCGCCCGCGCCGCCGGTCGCGCCGCTGCCGCCGCCGCCGGTCGTGCCGCCCGACGGAAAGCCGGAGGACCCGCCGACGTTGCCGCCACCGCTGCCCCCGACGCTCTTGTACCCGCCCACGCCGGCGTCGGACACGCCACCGCCGAGATCTTCTTCTCCGCTGGCGCAACCCAAGGCCAAGAACAAGCACGCGCCCGCGGACGCGACCCGGAAAGCCATCACGCCGGTGAGCCTAGCACGGGGTTCGGGAACCATCGACGGATCGCCGCTGTCCTGGTACGAGCCCGACCATGCAAGCTCGCTCTTTCTCCCTGTTCGTGCCCGCCCTGGTGTCGCTCTTCGGTTGTCAGGTCGCGGGGCAGGGCAGCGCTCCGCCCTCGGTCTTGCCGCTTCGATCGCTCAAGCTCTACGAGACCGGCGTCGGTTACTTCGAGCGCTCGGGGACGCTGTCGCGTGGCGAAACCACCACGCTGCCGGTGCCCACCGGACACCTGGACGACGCGCTGAAGACCCTGGTGGTCGCCGGAAACTCGGGCGCGACGCTGACGGGAGTCGAGTTCTCGAGCAGCTTGAGCCGCGGCATGGCGCGCGCACTGGCGGGGCTGCCGCCGAACGCCGACGAGCCCACCACGTATCTCAACCTGCTCTTGTCGCTGAAGGGCGCAGAGGTCGAGGTGCGGACCTCTGCCAAGAAGCCCGAGACGCTGGTCGGGCGCTTGATCGACGTGCTCGAACCGCCGGCGCCGGCCCCGGCAACGCCGAAGCCGAGCGACCCGGACGAGAAGAAGGGCAAGGAGCCCGAGGCGCCGAAGCCCGAGCTCACGCTGCTGCTCGTGACCAAAGAGGGAGAGCTGCGCAAGCTCGACAGTGCCCAGGTGGCAAGCGTTCGCCCGACCGACCCCAGCTATCTGACGCGAGTGGGCGCCGCGCTCGACGCGCTCAGCGTGCGAGCGGCGCAAAACCAGCGATCGCTGCGGCTGCTCGCCCAGAGCGACAAGCCGATCACGTTGGGGTACCTGGCCGAGGCGCCGATCTGGCGCACGACGTACCGACTGGTGATGGCCGACGGTGGCGAGCGCGGCACGCTGCAAGCGTGGGCGCTGATCCACAACGACACCGAAGAAACCTGGGCCAAAGTGCAGATCGAGCTGGTCAACGGCCAGCCCGACTCGTTCCTGTTTCCGCTGGCCGCCCCCCGCTACGGTCGGCGCGAGCTGGCCGAGCCGGAAGAGCGCCTCGCGACCGTGCCGCAGCTGCAAGACACCACCGTGGACCAGATCTGGGGCGACAACCTGGACACCGGCGTGATCAGCCACGGCGCGGGAACCGGCACCGGACAGGGATTCGGGTCGGGCTACGGGCGCGCGGGCAGCAGCCATCGCACGCGCGCGCCCAGCGTGCGCATGGGCGCCACGGTGTCGAGCAGCGACGCGCTGAGCGTCGGGAACCTGGCGGCCATCGCCCCGGCCGAGGGCGTCGAGGCGGGCGCGCTCTTCAGCTACAAGCTGGCGCAGCTCCTCGATCTGCGGGCACACGGTTCGGCGCTGGTGCCGTTCCTGCAGTCGTCGGTGGTCACGCGTCGGATCAGCTGGTTCACCGCGCCGGGCTCGCCCGCGCGCAGCGCGCTGCGCTTCGTGAACGCCACGCGCCAGACGCTGCCGGCCGGCCCCATCGCCCTGTACGAAGGCGGCGGCTTCGCCGGCGAGGCCGGGCTGGCACGGCTGAAGCCCACCGAGCGCGCGTTCTTGCAGTTCGGCGTCGACCTGGACGTGGAGCTCGACAGCGTCGAGAGCGAGTCGAAGGACCTTCCGCAGCAGGTCCGGTTCAAGAACCAGTACCTAGAGGAAGATTTCTTCCGACAGAGCGAGCGCAAGTACGCGCTCAAGAACCGATCGCGCGCGGTTCGGACGGTGTATCTCTCGCTGGACGTGGTCAACAACTCGACGGTCGAGGGCGCCGACGAGCTGGACTACGACGTGAGCGGGCGCAAGCCCCTGGCGGTGTTCAAGGCGCTGCCCGGAAAGAAGCTCGAGCGCACGCTGAAGATCAAGGAGGGGCTCCAGAGCTCGACCCACATCAACAATCTGACGGCGAAGCGGCTGACCGAGCTCAGCGCGCTCGAGGTGCTGCCCGCGTCGGACCGCGCCATCCTCAAAGAGGCCGCGGCTCGAATCGAAGAGGCCGAGGCCCGGAGCAAAGAGAACGACGAGGCCAAGGAAGCCATCGAGGAGGTGACCCGTGACCTCGAGCGCCTGCGGCAGCACCTGACCGCCGTGGGGGACAAGAGCGGGCAAGGCGCCAACGCCAACCCGTTCGTCAAGCGCATCCTGGACGCCGAGGACAAGCTCACCGCGCTGCGCACCAAGGCGAAGGCCTTGGAGATCGCCATGGCTGACAAGCGCAAGGCCGCGCAGGCGGTGCTCGAGAAGCTGCCCAAGCGCGAGCCGAGGAAGTAGGGGCAGCACAGAACGCGCGGGTCACTGCGCTGAGCCGCGGCGGACGAGAGCGGGTGCCGTTCCGCTGTTCACCGAGGGCGCCGCGAGATGGGGTGGATCAACGCGTCGGGAAGGAGCAAGCGTCGGTCCGCCAGGCAGATCTGACTGGGGCGAGCGCTGACGGCGTCCCCTGGCGCAGACATCAGTCGGCGCACGGAACGCGGCGTGAGGCCCGCAGCGCGGGCGACCGCGACCTGGTCCCGCCACCCCTGCTCGGAGGCGAGCGTCACGATCGCCGCGCGCCGCTCCGAGGGCGACGACCAGGGAGTTGCGGAGAGCGCGGCCCTTCGGACGACATCCAGCGGCACCGTTGGAACCGCTCGAGGAGGGCAGGGCGCCGGACAGGGAGAACCCGTTGGGCTCACCGAGGGATCCGCCGACACGTATCGGTGCAACCAGGTGGCCACGTCGTCTGCCTTTCGCCCCAGCGCTTGGGCGAGTGATTCGGCGCTGACCCAGGGGTTGGCCTCCGCTCCGACGAGCCCCCGATGCGTAGACCACGGCCAGGCGAGGGGGTCGCTGACGAGCTTGGCCCGGCACGGGTTCAGGTGCACGTAGCGCAGTTGACGCTCGAGGTGAGCGCCATTGGGCACAACCTGCGGCTCGGGCACTCTCTCGAAAAGGTGCCGGAGGCCCGCCCTCACTGCCATCCGCGACAGCACGCGCGCCAGTCGTGCGCGCGCGTCCGAGGCGTACGCCAGCGCGGCAATGAGGTGGAGGTGGTCGGGCATCACGCAGGCGGCGAGCACGGTGGGGAACGCGAGGCGAAGCCGCCACATGAGCCACCAGGCGGTGATTGGATCGAGCATGGGTTTGTACCCGGGTAGGGCGCGAGCGGTGAGATGCATGAACATGTCGTCTCATCGGCCCATTGCAGCGTGAGTTGCGTGAGACTTCGCGGCGAACGTGGGCCCACCGGTCGAACGCGTGGGTCACCGCGTTGAGCCGCGCTCGATGACCACCGGGAGGACAAAGCGCGTGGGTCACTGCGTTGAGCCGCACTCGATGACCACCGGGAGGACAAAGCGCGTGGGTCACCGCGCTGAGCCGCGCTCGATGACCGCGGGGAGGACAAGACGCGTGGGTCACCGCGCTGAGCCACGCTCGATGACCACCGGGAGGACAAAGCGCGTGGGTCACCGCGTTGAGCCACGCTCGATGACC
>JACPVJ010000054.1 GCA_016191785.1 Myxococcales bacterium
CTTGGCCTCGGCCAGGTGCAGGTTGTCGCCCAGCTCGTCGCACAGTTCTTCGGCCTGTTTGAGCACGCGGATGGCCTCGGCGGTGTCGCCGAGCCGATAGTGCATCTCGCCGATGTTGGTCAGCACCACCGCCAGCCGGTTGCGCTCACCGATCTCACGGGCCACTTCGTAGGCCTCTCGGAACAGGCGCAGCGCTTGGTCGTTGTCGTTGCGGTCTTGAGCCAGCTTGCCCAGGTTGTTCAGGCTCTGCACGATGCCCAGTGGGTCGCTGATCTCGCGCCGCAGCTTGAGCGATGCCTCGAGTGCCTCGAGCGCGCTCTCGGGCTTGCCGTGGTCCATCCAGACCAGGCCGATGTTGTTGAAGCTCAGGGCAATGCTGCGCAGGTCTTGCAGCTCTTTGCGGATCTCGAGCCCGACCTTCAGCTCGGTGAGCGCGGCGTCGTACTCGCCGCGCATCCACAGGCACTTGCCGATGTCGTCGTGACAGGCGGCGATGCCCCGGCGATCGGCCGCCAGCTCGAACAGGGCGAGGCCCGTCTCGAGGTGTTTCTGCGCCAAGGTCAGCATGCCGGTGTCGCGGTGAAGGCGCCCGATGCGGTTGTGCGCCGCGCCGCCCTTGCCGCGCAGGGCCAGCCGGTAGGCCAGCGCCAGCATCTCGAGGAAGGCGCTCAGCGCGTCGTCGGTCTTGCCCAGCGTGGTCAGCACGTCCCCGTGGTCGTGCAGGGCGTCGATCCGGCGCCGCGCGTCCGAGTCGCCGAGCAGCTCTAGCCCCTTCACGTAGTACTCGTGGGCCTTCTTGGCGGCGTATCCCTTGCGGGCCAGATCCGCCGCATCCAGGTAGGTGAGCCCGGCGCGGCCCAGCGCCCCGGCCTTCTCCAGGTGTTGGGCGAGCATCGCGCAGTACTCTTCCTGGGAGCGCACGCCCTCTTTCTGCGCCAGCCAGTCGGCGATGGTCTGGTGGTAGCGCCGGCCCGCGGCGCCGCTGGTCAGCTGCGCGATCCGCTCGCGCTCGAGGTTGTGCTTGAACACGTACTCGACCTCGCCGGAAAACGACGAATCCGGGAGCTTCAGCACGTAGTCGCGGGCGACCAACCCATCGAGCAACGCCTGACGGTCGTCCCAGTCCTTCATGTCGGCGCGCGTCCAGAAGTCCGGGGCGGGCTTGTCCATCCGCGCCAGCGCGACCAGCGCACCCAGCCAGAACACGCTGCCGATGGCCGCGGCGTGCTCGAGGAGCGCGCGCTCGGCGGCGGACAGGGAGGCGATCCGGGCGGACACCGCGTCGGCCACGTTGAGGGGCAGACGCGCGCCGGCGAGCTTGTCGAGGTCGACCTTCCACTTGGGCTCGCGGGCCAGGGCGTCGCGCTCGTCGAGCACCCCCGTGTCGTGGAAGATCCGCACCATCTGCTCGAGCAAGCCGGGGTTGCCGCCCGCCATGAACAGCGCGGCCTCGACCAGCGCGTCGGGGGGGCCCCCATCGCAGGGTGCAAGCAGCGCCCGGGCCAGGGCCAGGGCCTGGTCCGAGGGCAGCGTCGCGAGCTCCATGCGCTGGTGACGATCGCGACCGAACGAGAACCAGTCCTCGTGTCGGGCCGAGATCTCGGGCCGGGTGGCGCAGAGGATCAAGATCGGCCCGCTCAAGTTCTCGATCAGGTACCGGAGGAGCTCGACCGAGTCGTCGTCGGCCAGGTGAAGGTCCTCGAACACCAGGCACAGAGGCCCTTGGGCCGCGTCGCCCTCGATGAACGCCTTCACGATCGAGCGTCGGAGCAGGCGCGCCTGGATCGGGTCGTCGGCGACGGCCTTGGTGAGCGGGCTGCCCAGGAACTCGAGATCGATGAGCTGCCCGAGGAAGTGGCAGACGTCGCCGACCTTCCGATCTTCGAGCACGGTGGCGACCTGCGCGCGCACCTGGGCCTTGGCGGCCTCGGCGTCCATGCCCTCGACCAGGCCGAAGCGCGCGCGCAAGAGGCGCGCGAATACTCCGTACGAGTTTTGCAGGCTGCGCGCGCTGCCGCGATAGACCCGGGGCACGCGCCCGCCGGCGGCCCGCAGCTCTTGGAGGAAGTCGTGGATCAGCCGGCTCTTGCCGATGCCGCTCGGGCCGACCAGGGTCACGACGCGAGCCTGGCCCTCGGTGCGCGCCGCGTCGGCGGCGGTCCGCAGCGCTCGCATCTCGGCCTCGCGACCCAGGAGCGGCGCGCGCAGATCATTCATTCCGAACAGAATTTCGGTCGCTGGCGCCTCGGTCATCGGCGCCCAGTCTCGCGCTCTTTCTTGTGCTTCACAAGGGCGCGAGAGCTGGGAAATACCCGGCGGATCGAGGCCGGCTGGACCGCGAGCTCGGGCGGGCTCGGGGCCGTGACGCAGGTGCGGGCCTGCCCCGCGGGGCACGCGATGCGGACGTGGAAGTGGTCGTCGTGAACCTGGCCGGCGCTGGGCTGCTTCATCGCCATGGCGGCGCGGTGCAGGACCGGCAGGTATGTCCCCTTCTGGCGGGCGTAGCTGAGCAGGCGCAGGCGCACTCGGTCGGCCACGAAGATGTGCTCGACCCGCGCGCCCGGATCGGTGACCCAGGACTCGATCAGCGCCCAGTTGCGGGCGTCGTCGAAGCGATAGGACCGGTTTTCCAGCGCCACGCCCCGGGCGTCGACGGTCATGAACTCGCCCGGCGAAACGCTCTCGCCCCCCGGACCGACGAACAGGAAGCCCACGTCGGCGTCGCGACCGCTCTCGTGGCTCCGATGACCCGGCAGCTCGCCGCCCTCTCGGCGGGACAGGTCGCCCACGTGCAAGGTCAGCCCCGCGAAGCGCGAGGCCAGACGTTTGGCCGACCGCTCGAGCATCCCGACCAGGGCCGGTAGGCCATAGTGTGCGCCGTTCCCGAAGCGCAGGCGGAGCTCGCGGCTCGGCTCGAGGCCCACCGCCCCCTCGAGCTTGCCCGCGGTGGGCGAGCCGATGCTGCGGGCGATCGGGGCCACGGGCCTGCGTCCGAGCGACTCGCGCTTCGGCGCTGGCGCGATCGCACTTTCGCGCGCCGCCGACCCCGCGGTGACGGTTACGGAAGCGACGAGCACGAGCGTCGGTAGTCTCCGGCGCATGGACCGCTAGCTAGCGGGAGCGTCGCGGCTGGGCCAAAATCGAGGCATTCCCCCGAGTCGGTTGCGCGCCGGAGGCGCCTGTACGACGCTGCGCCGACCGAGGTGGCAGAGCATTCGGCTCTGGCTTCCCGGTCTGATAGATTAGCGGACTCTCGTGTCCAGCCTTCCCGACAAGACTCCGGCCCAAGGCTTTCCGAACGAAAAGCGCTCGCTCGGAAAGGGCGTGTTCAAGAAGTGCGGAGGCTGCGGCTCGGTGCTCACCGCCGAGGCCCTCTCGGATTCGTGGCACGTGTGTTCGGGCTGTGGCTATCACCACCCGATGCTGCCGGCGGACTGGCGCCGCCTCTTGCTCGACGGCGGGGCCCTCGAGCGGTGGGACGACCACGTCGCGCCGGCTGATCCCCTCAGGTTCGACGACGGGAAGACCTACCGCGACCGGCTCGACCGCGCGAAGAAGCAGAGCGGGCACACCGAGGCGGTCGAGGTCGGGCGCGCCCACATCGACGGGCGGCCGGTGGCCTACGGCTGCTACGTCTTCTCGTTCATGGGCGGCAGCATGGGCTCGGTGGTGGGCGAGCGAGTGACTCGGCTGTTCGAGCGGGCGACGGCCGAGCGCCTGCCGGTGGTGCTGCTCCACGCATCCGGCGGCGCCCGGATGCAAGAAGGCATTTTGAGCTTGATGCAAATGGCAAAGACCGTCGCGGCCCTGTCGCGCTTCCGCAGTGTTCGCAAGCCCTACATCAGCCTGTGCCTTCACCCCACCACCGGCGGTGTGGCGGCGAGCACCGCGCTCTTGGGGGACATCAACCTGGTCGAACCCAACGCGCTGATCGGCTTCGCCGGCCCTCGCGTGATCGAGAGCACCCTCAGAACGACCCTGCCCGAGGGCTTCCAGCGCTCGGAGTTCTTGCAAGCCCACGGGATGGTGGACCGGATCGTGCCCCGGGCGGAGATGAAGTCCACGCTGTCGGTGGTGCTCTCTCACCTCGGCGGGGGGCGCGCATGAGCGGCGATCTCGCCAAGACCCTCGACCGCCTGTACGGCCTCGTGCCGAAGGGCAAGGCGCTGGGGCTCGAGCGCATGCAGGCCGCCTGCGACAAGCTCGGCAACCCCGAGCGCGCCTTCTCCGCGGTGCACGTGGCCGGCACCAACGGCAAGGGCACCGTCTCGGCGTTTGTCGCGTCCATCGCGCGGGCGTCCGGCAAGCGCGTGGGGCTCTACACCTCGCCACACCTGGTTCGCTTCGCCGAGCGCATCCAGATCGACGGCGCGCCCCTCGACGACGACACCCTGGCGGCGGTGCTCGACCGGGTGATGACCGAAGCCCCGGACCTGACCTTCTTCGAGACCGCCACGCTGGCGGCCTTCCTGGCCTTCAAAGAGGCGAAGGTCGACCTGGCCGTGCTCGAGGTCGGCCTGGGCGGTCGGCTCGACGCGACCAACGTGATCCCGCCCCCCAAGGTCGCGGTCATCACCCGCGTCGCCTTCGATCACATGGAAGAGCTGGGCGACTCGCTGAGCAAGATCGCGACCGAGAAGGCCGGCATCATCAAGAAGGGCACGACCGTGGTGGTCGGCAAGCTGCACCCCGATGCGCGGGACGTGATCGAGCGGCGGGCGGCCCAGGTCGGCGCGCACCTGGTGGCCCTGTCGAGCCCCGAGCCCATCCCCGGCGCTGCTCTCGCCTACCCGCGCTTCGCCATGTTCGGCTCGAACCTGGCGGTGGCGGTCACCGTCGCGCAAGAGCTGGGCGTCGCGCCCCGCACCATCGCCGACGGCATCGAGGCCGCGCAGTGGCCGGGCCGCAACGAGTTGCTCCACCGCAGCGGTCAAGAGCTCACGCTGCTCGATTGCGCCCACAATCCCGACGGCACGGTGGCGCTCTCGCACGTCCTCGACCCGTCGATCTTGGGCGAGATCGAGAGCCGCCGCGACGTGGCGCTGATCTTCGGCGCCCTCAAGCGCAAGAGCTGGAAGGCGATGCTGCGCCGGCTCGATCAGGTGGCGGCCCACAAGTTCTTCGTGGCGCCGCCCCTGCCCGAGGACAAGGTCGCCGATCCCAAGGCGATGGCCGCCGCGTTCACCGGCACCGTCGCGCCGAGCATCAGCGAGGCCCTGAGCATGGCGCGGGCCAAGGTCGGGCAGTCGGGCCTGGTGGTGGTGACCGGCTCCATCTACCTGGTGGGTGCCGCGCGGGCCCTGCTCTTGAACGTTCCCGCGGATCCCCCCGTGGACATGTGAGGTCTCCATGCCGTCGTTCGACGTCGTCTCCAAGGTGGCCTGGGCGGAAGTGACGAATGCCCTCGACCAAGCGTCGCGGGAGGTCGCCCAGCGCTTCGATTTCAAGGACACCGAGACCTCTCTCGAGAAGACCGAAGAGGGCATCGTGATCCGCGCGAACAGCGAAGAGCGGGCTCGAGCCGCGGTCGGCGTGCTGCAAGAGAAGCTGGTCCGCCGCAAGGTCAGCTTGAAGCACCTGGACGTGGGCGAGCCTGCGCCCGGGCCCAAGGGCTCGGCCCGCATCTTGGTGAAGGTCAAAGAGGGCATCGAGCAAGAGAAGGCGAAGCAGGTCATCAAGCTGCTCAAGGACAAGAAGCTCAAGGTGCAGGCCTCGATCCAGGGCGACAGCGTGCGCGTCAGCGGCAAGAAGAAGGACGACCTGCAAGAGGTGATCGCCCTGCTTCGCACCGAAGACTTCGGCATCGTGCTGTCCTTCGAGAACTTCAGAGATTGAACATGAATCCCAGGAGGCTCTTCGGGACCGACGGCATTCGCGGCAAGGCCAACGTGCCGCCGATGACCCCCGAGCTGGTGGTGCGGCTGGGCCGCGCGATCGCGCTGGTGGCCCGGCGCGACGCCGGTCGCGCGCCGCGCATCGTGATCGGCAAGGACACGCGCCTTTCGGGCTACATGCTCGAGACCGCGCTCGAGGCCGGCATCTGCGCCATGGGTGGGCGCGTGCTCTTGACCGGGCCGATGCCCACCCCCGCCGTGGCAAACCTGACCCAGAGCATGCGGGCCGACGCCGGCGTGGTGATCAGCGCGAGCCACAACCCCTACGACGACAACGGGATCAAGATCTTCGGGCCCGACGGCTTCAAGCTGGCCGACGAGGCCGAGGCCGAGATCGAGCGGCTGCTCGACGACGCGGCGCTCGATCAGCGCCCGTGCACCGGGGAGCGCGTGGGGCGGGCCGAGCGCATCGACGACGCCAGCGGTCGGTACATCGTCTACGCCAAGAACGCGTTCCCGAAAGAGCTGACGCTCAACGGGCTGAAGGTGGTCATCGACGCCGCCCACGGCGCGGCCTACCGTGTGGCGCCGCTGGTGTTCAGCGAGCTCGGGGCCGACGTCACCGCGATCGGCGTCACGCCGAACGGCAAGAACATCAACAAGGCCTGCGGCGCCATGCACCCCGCGTCGATGGTGCGCGAGGTGCTGAAGCGAGGCGCGCACATCGGCATCGCGCTGGACGGCGACGCGGACCGGGTGATCATCGCCGACGAGCGGGGGCAGATCGTCGACGGGGACGCGGTGATGGCGCTGTGCGCGACCCGCATGCTGAAGGCCGGCAAGCTCAGCGGCGGGACGGTGGTGGCCACGGTCATGAGCAACATGGGCCTCGACCGAGCCCTCTCCCCGCTGGGCGGCCGGGTCGAGCGCACGGCGGTCGGCGACCGCTACGTGGTCGAGTGCATGCGCAAGAACGGCTATGCCTTCGGCGGCGAGCAGAGCGGCCACCTGGTGTTCCTCGAGCACGCCACCACGGGGGACGGCGTGGTCGGCACGCTGCAGGTCTTGGCGGTGATGGTGGCCGAAGAGCGGCCCTTGTCCGAGCTGGCCCACGTGATGGAGAAGGTCCCCCAGCTGCTCGAGAACGTGGTCTTGCCGAAGCGCCGCCCGATCGACGAGATGCCGGAGCTCAGCCGAGAGATCCGCCGCGTCGAGGCCGAGCTCGGGGGCGAGGGCCGCGTGCTGGTCCGCTGGAGCGGGACCGAGCCCAAGCTCCGGTTGATGGTCGAGGGCCCCGACCTGAGCCGGCTCGAGGCAGTGGTCCGCACCATGGCCGACGCCGCGCGCTCGGACATGGGCGTCGTCGAGTGAGCGTGATCGTCGCCCGGGGTCTCACGCGCACCTTTGGCACCGGCGAGGCGGCCCGGCGCGCCGTGGACGATGTCTCGCTCTCGGTCGAGGCCGGCGAGGTCGTCTTGATCTTCGGACCGAGCGGCTGTGGCAAGAGCACGCTCCTGGCCCTGATCGGCGGGCTCGATCGGGCCTTCTCCGGCAGCCTGAGCCTGTTCGGCCAAGAGGTGGCCCAGCTCTCGGACGCGGCGCTCTCGCGGCTGCGCGGCGAGAAGATCGGCTTCGTCTTCCAGGCCTTTCACCTGCTGGGTCACCTCTCGGTGATCGACAATGTGATGGCGCCGGCGCTGTTCTCGAGCCACGACCGGCACGAGCCCGAGGTGCGCGCCCGGGCCAGCCAGATGCTCGAGCGGGTCGGCCTGGCGGATCGCGCGAGCTCGAGCCCGGCCGAGCTGTCCGGCGGGCAGCGCCAGCGCGTCGCCATCGCGCGCGCCCTGCTCCACCAGCCCAGCTTGCTGCTCTGCGACGAGCCGACTGGCAACCTGGATCGGAAGACCGGCGAGCAGATCATCGAGCTGTTCGCCGAGCTGCACGCCGAGCTCGGCACGACCATCGTGATCGTGACCCACGAAGAGCGGATCTCGCGGCTCGCCGACCGGACCCTGGACATGGTCGACGGCAAGCTCGCGATAGGGGGCGCCGCGTGAGGCTGCGGGCCCTCGGCAAGATGGTCCGCGGCGAGCTCGCTCGCACCCGCGGCCCGCTGGTCACCGCCGGGTTCGGCATCGCCGTGGGCGTGGCGTCGCTGGTGTTCTTTCTGGCGCTGGGCCTCGGCGCACGCAAGGTGCTGCTCGGCGACGTGTTCCCCATCGACCAGGTCGAGCTCGAGCCGAAGAAGACCAGCGCCGGCCTGATCTCGCTCCTCGGCGGCGTGCACGAACCCGCCGGAATCGACCCCCAGAGCGTCGAGCAGCTGAAGGCGCTGCCCGGCGTGAAAGAGGTGTTCCCCAAGCTGCGCTTTCGCTTTCCGAGCATGGCCCGCGGGGGCAAAGAGATCTTGGGGACCGAGATCGGCACCCACGAGATGGTCGGCGACGGCATCGATCCGGCGCTGGTCGCGGGCACCGTGACCGGCTTTCGTGACCCCCTGGAGACGCCCGGCGCCGAGTGCAGTAGCAACGCCGACTGCAAGGGGCCCCAGTACTGCGAGAAGCCGAGCAAGGCCCCCCGGGGCCAGTGCTCCGATCCGGTGCCGGCGCTGGTCAGCCGCTATCTGGTCGAGCTCTTCGATCACGGCGTGGCGCCGGCCCACGGCCTGCCGCCGGTGGCCGAGACGCTGATCGGGCGCGCCCAGGGCGTGGCCTTCGAGCTGACCCTGGGAAACTCGTTGCTCGGGGTGGCGCGCCACGGTGAGCAGCGCAAGGCCCGGGTCAAGGTCGTTGGGATATCGCCCAAGGCCATCGATCTCGGGGTCACGTTGCCGGTCGAGGTGGTGCGGCGCTGGAACCGCGAGTACGCCGGCGAGGCCGCGGCGACGCGCTACTCGAGCGTGGTCGTGCGGGTCGGCGGCGCTGGCGACACCGGTCACCTGATCGACGCCGCCGCGGGCCTGGGCCTCGTGCCTCACGACACCCGGGCCCGGGACGTGAGCGTGCTGATCTCGGGCGTGCTCGCGCTCTTGGTGCTGGTGGCGTCGGTGATCTTGGCGGTGGCCGCTGCCAACATCGCCCACACCTTTCGCATGCTGGTGGCCGAGCGGCAGCACGAGATTGGGCTCTATCGCGCCCTGGGCGCCAGCGGGCGGGACATCCGGCTCTGGCTGTCGTCGCTGGCGCTGGTGATCGGCACCCTGGCCGGGCTCGGCGGCGCCCTCGTGGCGCGGGGCGGCGCCCTGGTCGCCGACTGGCGCGCGGCCAAAGATCTGCCCGACTTCCCATTCAAGCCCGAGTCGTTCTTCGTCTTTCCCTGGTGGCTGTGGCTGCTCGCCATCGGGTTCGCGTCGGTGTTCGCGCTGCTCGGCGCGTTCGGCCCCGCCCGCCGCGCGGCCAACACCGACCCCGCCCAGGCCCTGACCCGCGACCGCTGAATCTGGGCCGAACAGCGCGGTTTCGCGTAAGCGTCGGGCGATGCCCCACGCCCTCTCTCTACCCCAGCTGTGCGGCCAGCTCCTGGTGGTCGGCTTCTCGGGCACCTCGCTGCCCCCGACCCTCGAGACGGCGCTGCGACAAGGGCGGATGGGCGGCATCATCGTCTTCAAGCGCAACCTTCCGAGCCTCGAGATCGCCCACGCGATCAACCGCGCAACGCAGGGCGCGGCGCCCGCCGAGTTGCCGCCGTTCATCGCCGTCGACCAGGAGGGCGGCCGGGTCGGTCGCCTGCCCCCGCCTTTCGTGAAGCTGCCGCCGATGCGGCAGCTGGGCGCGCTCGGCGACCTGGGCTTGCTCGAGCGAGTGGGCCGCCTGCTCGGCACCGAGCTCCGACGCCTCGGCTACAACCTCGACTTCGCGCCGGTGCTCGACGTCGACTCGAACCCCGACAACCCCGTGATCGGCGACCGCGCCTTCTCTGCGGATCCGGCCGAGGTCTCGCGCCTGGCCAGCGCGACGCTCGAGGGCATCCAGGCCGCCGGCGTGATGGCCTGCGGCAAGCACTTCCCCGGCCACGGCGACACCCACCTCGACAGCCACCTGGATCTCCCCTTCGTGCGCCACCCCGAGGCGCGTCTGCGTGCCGTCGAGCTGCCGCCATTTCGCGCAGCGGTGCAGCGGGGCGTCGCGACGCTGATGACGGCCCACGTGGTCTACGACGGCCTCGATCCGGATCGCCCCGCCACCCTCTCACCCCGGATCTCGACCGAGCTCTTGCGTGGCGAGCTGGGCTTCGCCGGCGTGCTGTTCAGCGACGACCTCGAGATGCGCGCTCTCGCCGATCGGATGAGCGTGGAAGAGAGCTCGGTGGCGGCGATCCGCGCGGGCTGCGACGCCCTCTTGGTGTGCAGCGATCTGGCGCTGGCCGACCGGGCCCACGCCGCCCTCACGCGGGAAGCCGAGCGAGACCCGAGCTTCCACGCTCGCTGCCTCGAGGCCGCGACCCGGGGCCTGGAGGCCCGCCAGCGCTTCCCCCCGCGGCCCGACGCGGACGCGAGCGGCGTCGGCGGTCGTGAGGCGCGGGAGCTGGAAGCCGAGATCGCGGCCCGGCTCGGGTGAGCGGGCGCTGACGATCCGCTGACGTCACAGATCGAGGACGAGCCTGAGCTTGTCGTCGAGCAGCGCCAGCGTGCCCGGCCTGAGCCGCCCGACTCGCCCTGCCGCCAACCGGCCTTGTAGGGCCACCTGAAGCTGCGTGGGGATGGCGACGCAGTCCTCATCGGTGCCAGCCTCGGCGGCGCTCACGCGCACGGCCAGGGACTCGGGCACCGCGTTGGGATCGCTGTCGAGCGGAACGATCAGGATCGTGGGCAGCGCCTCGTTAAGCGGGTCCGCTTGGATCACCACGACCCGCTCCCCGGCGCGATCAGCCCCGAAGCCGAGTCGCCGCTTGACCTGCAGCACGTCGCCGCGCTCAGCCATTGATCCGCTCGAGCGCCGTCGCAATCTCGACCATGCGCTTGCGGATGGCCGGCGTCATCTCGGCGGAGACTCGATCGTAGAACGCTGCCCGCTCGGCCGCGTCGAGCCCACGCAGGAACAGCTCGCGGGCGACCTCGGTCTCGGTTTGCCCCAAGCGCTTGGCGACGGCCCGGAGCCGCCGGCGCGCCTCCGCCGGGACGTTCAGGTTGATCCGCTCGAGTGGCATCCTGATTGAGGATACATTGGAGGATGCAACCGGGGATGTCAAGGCCGCGAGCGACGCGGCCGACCCCTGAGCACAAAAGAAAGAAGGCCCCGCGTTGCCGCGAGGCCTTCCATCATCCAGAGGCTTCTGGAATCAGCCGGCGCCGGCCGAGCCGCTTGCCGAAGCGCTCGCCTTGACCGACACGTTCAGGCTGACCGAAGCGTCCGCCTGAGCCTTGAGCGATGCCACGAGGCAGCCGCCGACCTTGAGCGCGGCCTGGCCGCCGCCCTTGACCGCCGCCTGCACGCCCTCGATCGAGGCCTTCACGTTGGCGATGGCGCCCTCGATGCGGGCCTTCATGCCGAGCGTGACCTTGAGCAGCGCCGGGAGGTTCTTCTCGAGCGCGCCCTTGAGCTTGGCCGACGCCTCGGCGTCCGCCGCACCCGCGAAGTTCACGCTGACGGACGCCGGGGTGCACTCGAGCTTCGCGCTGACCTCAGCGTCGCAGTTCGCCTTGCACTCCGCGCTCATCTTCGGCGGAACGACCTCACCGGAGCACTTCGGCTCCTTGATTTCGACCGAGCAGCCACCCGAGCAGCTGCCTTCGCACTTGGCCGCGCCCTTGACCTCGCAAGAGGCGGAGCACTTGCCCGAGCACTTGCCCTTGCAGGTGCCCTTGGCGTTCGCCGAGCACTTGCCTTCGCACTTGCCCTTGCACGCGCCCTTGTTCTTGTCGCCAGCCGTCGAGGCCTGGCCGTCGCACTTGCCTTCGCAAGCGCCGCCGCAGGTGCCGCTGAAGTCAGCCTCGCAGCTGCCCTCGCACGACCCGCCGCAGGTGCCTTCGCACTTGGCGCCGGCTTCGACGGTGCAACCGCCCTTGCACTCGCCCTCGCACTTGCCGCTGATCTCGCCGCCCTCGCACTTGACCTCGGCCTTGCCGCCCGAGACCGATGCGTCGCAGGAGCCCGCGCACTCGGCCATGGCGTTCATCGAGGCAGAGCACTTCGGGGGGACGATCTTGACGTCCAGCTTGCCGCTGATCTTCGCCTTGGCCTTGACCTCGCCGAGGATCTTGACCGCAGCCTGGCAGGCCGCCTCGGCCTTCTTGCCGGGGCCCTCTTCCTTCGCGACGGTGTCCTCTTCCTTCGCGCCGAGGTCCTTCGCGAGGTTGGCGCACGCGAGCGTGACGTCACCTTCGACCTGAGCGGCCAGGTTCTTCAAGTTCGCACCCGCAGCGAGCGCGCCCTTGATCTTGCCTTCCATCTCCGCCTGGAGGCCGAAGTTGGCCTTCATGACCGCGCTCGGATCATTGATGTCCGCCGGGCAAGAGCCGGGGAGACCGGGAAGACCGGGCATGCCGCCACAGTTCATGAGCAGCGGAGCTGCGATCAGGGCCGCGGTGCCGAGCACCGGACCACCCACCATGCGCCAACGATTACCGACCATCTTCAATCTCCTCCTCGGAAGCACTGCATTCCAAAGCCGCGGGGGACGCTACACCCAGAAGCCCACGCTTTGGAAGCGCGGTCTGAGGGTCTGGTGTCGCCCGCCTGGGTCTTTCTGCGAGAGCCCGTGCCGAGAGTCGGATCGAGCCCATCCTGTGACGCGCGTCGGGCACATCCCGGCTCACGTCGCCGGGCATATCGCCCCGTTTCCGGGGAAAGTAAAGACTTTTGTTCAGTGCGCGCCGGCCCTGGCCCGGCAAATTCTACCGAGTTCGGCGCCCCGCATTGGTTTTGCCCCGGGGAGCCGCCGCGCGCACGGTAGCCGGTGCCGGCTCGGCGAAGGGCAGCTCGACCTGGGAGGGATTGCGGGGGTGCGGCGATCGCGCCCCGGTCCGCTCCAGCATCTGACGCTCTTGCTCGAGGTCGGCCTCGATCACCTCGAGGTTGTCGAGGGCGAACGCCAGCGCGTCGAACACCTTCGCGGGCTCGAGCTGCGGGTAGCGCTTGAACAGGGTCTCGACCCGCGCCCCGTTCTTGTAGAAGGCGTAGAGCCGACGGACCGGGATGCGCGTGTCGGCGACGTGGGGGCTGCCGCCCATCACCTTCGTGTCGACCCGCACGTGAGGGTGCGGCACGAGCACGATGGGCAGGCTCATCGCGGGCCCCCGGCGAAGCGCTCGCGGATCGCCTGGGCGACCTTGGAGGCGGTGAGGCCCAGCTCGTCCGCGATGCGCTCGGCGGGCGCGGAGGCCCCGAAGCGATCGATGCCAATCGCGAGCCCGGCTTCGCCGGTCACCCCGCGCCACAGGCTGGTACGCCCGGCCTCGAGCGTGACCCGTGGGACTCCCGAGCCCAGGACCGCGCGCTGGTCGCTCTCGGGCTGCCGGCAGAAGGCCTCCCAGCACGGAGCGCTCACCACCCGCACGCGCAGCGAGTCGCCCAGGAGCTGCTTCGCTTCCACCGCGACGCCCACCTCGCTGCCGGTGGCGATCAGCACCAGGTCCGGATCGGCCGCGTCGTCGAGCACGTACGCGCCCTTGAGGATCGCCCGGGGGTCGAAGCCCGCCGCACGCGCCAGGGTCGGCGTCTTCTGGCGGGTGAGCACCATCGCCGTCGGGGCGTTCGTGCGCGAGATCGCGTGGGCCCAGGCCACCGCGCACTCCAGCCCGTCCGCCGGGCGCACTACGTCCAGGTTCGGGATCAGGCGCAGCGCGGCCACGTGCTCGATGGGCTGGTGGGTCGGGCCGTCTTCGCCCAGCAGCACCGAGTCGTGGGTGTAGACCCAGATGGCGGGCTGCCCCATCAGCGCCGACAGCCGCACGCTCGGCCGCATGTAGTCGCTGAACACCAGGAAGGTCGAGCCGAAGGGCACGAAGAAGCCCGACAGCGCGAGCCCGTTGCAGATGGCGCCCATGGCGTGCTCGCGGATGCCGAAGGCCAGGTTGCGCCCGGCGTGCTCGCCGCGCTTCACCTCGCCGCTGCCCTTGATGGTCGTCTTGCAGCTCTCGGCCAGGTCGGCCGAGCCGCCGACCAGCGATGGCACCAGCTCGGCGACCTTCTGCTCCAGCTTCGCCGAGAGCGAGCGAGTGGCGTCGGCCTTGCCGTCCACCTGCGTCACCAGCTCGTCGAGCAAGCTCGCGGGCACCTGCCGGGTCGAGAGCTTCTGCCAGAGCTCGGCGCGGGGGCCGCCGAGCTTCGCGACGCGGCCCTTCCAGTCGGCGAGGACCTTCTGGTTCTCGGCCACGCGGGCCCGGAACAGGTCGCTCGCGCCGGCCGGAACGTGGAACGGCTCGGTGGGCCACTCGGCCTTCTGCTTGGCGCCCAGGACCTCGTCCTTGCCCAGGGGCGCGCCGTGCGCCCCGGAGGTGTCTTGTTTGGTCGGCGCGCCGATCGCGATGTGCGTGCGCGCCACGATCAGGCTCGGGCGGCTGGGCTCGGCCACGGCGGCGTCGAGCGCCTTGCCGACGGCGGCCGGGTGGTGGCCGTCGACGTGCTGCACGTACCAGCCGTAGGCCTCGAAGCGCTTGCCGACGTCTTCGCTGAACGAAAGGCTGGTCGGGCCGTCGATGGTGATCTTGTTGTCGTCGTAGACCAGGACCAGGTTGTCGAGCCCGAGGTGCCCCGCCAGGCTGGCAGCCTCGCTGGCCACGCCCTCCATCAGGTCGCCGTCGCCGGCGATGCCGAACACGCGATAGTCGACGATGGCGTCGTTCGGCGAGTTGACCCGCGCCCCCATCATCTTGCTTGCCAGCGCCAGGCCGACGGCGTTGCCCACGCCCTGCCCCAGCGGACCGGTGGTGGTCTCGACGCCCGGCGTGTGCCCGACCTCCGGGTGACCCGGCGTCTTGCTGCCCCACTGGCGGAAGGCCTTCAGATCGTCGAGCGAGAGGTCGTACCCGGCCAGGTGCAAGAGCGAGTAGAGCAGCATCGACGCGTGCCCGGCCGAGAGCACGAAGCGATCGCGGTTCGGCCAGCCCGGCTCGGTGGGCACGTAGCGCAGGTGCCGCGTGAAGAGCTCGACGCCGATCCCGGCCAGGGCCATCGGCGTACCGGGGTGACCCGAGCTCGCTTTCTCGACGCCGTCGACGGACAGAAAACGCACGGTCTTGACTGCGGTCTCGAAGGCGTTCGACATGACCCGGCGGCGTAGACCAGCGGCCGAGCGCCGCCAAGGGGGCCCGCACGCCGCCGGATTTCTGGGCAACTGGTCGCGGCCGGCGCCCGAGGTACACTCCGGAGGAGCTCCCGGATGAATCCCACGGACGTGACCATCGAGGTCCTGAAGTCGATCCGAGACGAGACGAAGCAGACCAATTCGCGTCTGGACCGGCTGACGGTCCAGGTTGACCAGCTCTCCGAGCGGGTCGACGTGACGAACGAACGCTTGGAACGGGGGCTTTCAGATCTCGCCCAGCGGATCGTCCACGCCGAGATCCGAACCGCCACCGCCATCGCGGAGCTCGCCGGGACGGTCCGGGAGATGACCGGCGTGCTCAAGAACGCGAGCGAGCTTCGCCCGCGGGTCGAGCGCTGCGAGCAGGACATCGTCGAGTTGCGCACCCGGCTCGAGGTCGCCCCGCGCTGAAGGTCAGCGTGGGGGGGCCGACTAGCTGACAGGTTCAGTGGGGCAAGCAGCGGTCGACCCACGTGCAGTGGGTCAGCCTGCAGCAGTGGTGTGGCGCTGGGCAGCCCCCGACCAGATCGGCGCAGAAGCACACGGGCTTCTTCTGCCCCTTGAAGCGCACGCACTCGCCGCGGCACGGCTCGCCGTTGCAGCATGTCTGGTGCACGTACGAAGCGGGCAGCGACTCGAGACCGCAGGACTCGTCCGTCTTGACGCGTTCGTACGCAGGCGTCGAGGCGACGGCGGCGTCCCGCGCGGCCTGGAAGGGCGGCCTCACCAGCCGGCGCGGCATTGGCGAGGCGTCTGCGGGAGATGCGTCTGCTTCTGGCGCCCCGAGGCTGTGCTCGCTTTCGCCCGCCTCCACCTGGCTGGCTGCCGGCTCCGGCGGTTCGGGGGCGGCGCGAGTCACCTCGCCCGCATCGCCGCGCTCGGTCGCGCTCGGCCCTCTGACCTCGCGCGCGCACTCTAGCGAGAGCCACGCGGAGAGGCAGGCCAGCGTCGCCAGGCAGCATCGCCGCGCTACAAGGCTCACTTCTCCCTCGTTGTCGCCATCGGGACCGCTTCCAGCGGCACCGGTTGCGACGGAAAGGGCAGGCGGAGGCGTCGCGCAAGCCGCTGGCCAGGGGCCGCTTGGCCGCGCGATCCGTTGCCGGCAAGCGCCTGTTCACCGGCCTCGCACGCGGACGCGCAGTGCGCGCCCTCGGCCCCGAAACAGCAGGTCGGCGCGGTGGGGGCGCAGGCGCCGTCGGACCAGCACGCCATGGGCAGGGATCTCGCGGGGCAGCCGATGCCGGAGGGTGCGCACTCCGTTCCGAACGCGCCGCCGTCAGCGAGGTACCCTGCGCAGCAAAGCTGGGTTCGAGCGTCGCACTCGATGTCGCCACACCGGAGCCTCCGCTCGGGGGCGCGCACGAGCGCGCGGTCGAGTCGCTGGAGTCGCGCTCGGGCGGGCCGCGCCGCGCTGCGAAGCGGGACCGCCGTCGGCGCGCGGGGCCAGAGCGCCGCGGCCAAACCCAGCGCGACCACTGCGAGCCCGATCGAGAGCCGGCCTCTGCGGCTCATGTGCAGTAGTCCGACCAGCCGCAGTGCGTGCCCATGCAACAGTGGTGCGGCGCCGGGCAGCCGCCCACGAGCGACGCACAGTAGCAGACGGGCGCGGCTTGGCCGTCGAAGAGCACGCACTGTCCCCGGCACAGCTTGCCGTTGCAGCAGCTCTGGTAGGCGAACACTGCACCGATGTCCTCGAGCTCGCAGTCGTGGCCGCCGTCGACCACCTTGAAGCCCGGCCCGCCGGCGTCTGCGGGCGGCGCGGCATCCGACACCGGGAGCTTTAGCTTCTTCCCACCCGCGCCGGTCGCGTCGGAGCCTGGCCCGTCTGCGATCGAAGCATCGAGCGCTGGCGAGCCGCCCCATTGCCCGCCGCTGCCCGCGGCCCCGCCCCCGCTCGATCCGCCGCTGCCCGCGTGCCCACCGAGAACGTCCGCGCCCCCCGCCGCTGGCGAGCCGCCAGCGCCCTGCTCGTCTCCGCTCGCGCCCGCGAGATCACCGCGCGCTCCACAGCGGAGCACCGCGAGCGCGGCCACCGCCACCCAGAGCTCTCGCCTCATTTGCAATACGCCCCCTTGCAGTTGGCGCTGCAGGGCCCGACGCACATGCCGCCGCAGCACACGGCCGGCCAGATGCAGCCACCGAGCGTACCGCCACAACTGCACTTGTCCGTCGCTGTCCAGCACTTGCCAGCGCAGTAGCTCTGCTCGCAACACATCGCCTGGCCTGGGAACTTCCCGACGTCCGAGCAACTCACGGGCCCGGCGTCCCAGTCCGGTGGGCCCGCGGTGGCGTCTTCGGTTGCGGTGCTGTCGACGGCCGCATCTCCCACGCTGCCGTCGGCTCCACTCGCGTCCGCGGTCGACCCCCCCCCGCCGGCACCGCCCGCTCCCTGGCCGGCGGCCCCCGCGCCTGCGTCGGATTGCGGTTGCGGCGGTGCAGCTCCGGCGCCGCTCTCGACCGTGCGCCCGCCGCACGCCGAGAGCGCAGCGACGGCGAGCGCGGCCAGCCCGCGCCTCACGCGCTCATCACGGAGGAAAAACATAGGTGGAGCTCGGCCAGGTGTAGCCCTCGACGTCCACCGGCGCGGAGTACTGCTTGGTGGCTGCAGCGCACGGCGAAGCGCTCGACACGGGTTTGAACGATGACACGGAGAAGGTCGATGCGTTGAGCCACGGGTCCTTGACCGCCGCTCCATGCCCGGGTTCCCGTAGGCCATCAGCAGCGGTGAGCCGAGCGTCGCGCACCCGCCGGACAAGCCGCCCCCAGCCCACTCGGGCACCTGCGCGCACCTCCCGATGCTGGCGTTGCACAAGAGGCCCGAGGGACAGGTGGACGTGCTCGTGCACAAGACGGCCCGGCACTTGCCGCCCTGGCACGAGAGCTCAGTCGGGCACTGGGCATCGCCGGTGCAATTGCAGAGGTGGGAGGCCGCGTCGCAGCTCCCGGAGCCGCACTCGGCTGCCACGTCGCATTGCGCGCCGTCGATGACGGGCGTCTGCATCCACGCGCCGCGGAGCTCGATGCCGGGGTCGTCCGGTTGGGCCACGGACAAGAGGTAGACCCCGCCGTACCCGGCTGGGACCGAGGCGCACTCCTCGAACGCGCGCGAGCACGGGAGGGTGCTGCGGAGCACCGGTTCGATGAGCCCAAGCCCCGCGTCGGGGATGCACTCCGCTCCCGTAGGCGCCTTCGAGCACGCGGGAACTTCGACGAATTGGTCCCACCCAGCACGCGCGTCGACGTTGTGAAAGACACGGATTTGGTTGAACGTGGAGTCTTCTCCGCGGTCCTCGATCGCGACCCAGAGGCGACCGAGCCAGTCCACCGTCGCCGCGGTTTTGTCGATGTGCGGTTTGTAGTGCAGGAGGGGGTCGAACTTGGGAACCACCCGACGGCACGAAGCGACGCCCGCCTCCGTTGCGGTACCGGTCGTGAAGTTGATCTGCCGACCCAGCGTCTTGCCCCCGTCGCGCGAACGCGCGACGCAGAAGCCGTCGGCTGGCAGCGCGGCGATCTCTCCGAGCTTGTTGGGATCGGTGAACGTGAACTCGTCGAAGGTCGCTTGGCTCACGCCGAGCTGCACGACGTAGAAGAAGTC
The DNA here is from genome assembly GCA_016191785.1 of Myxococcales bacterium. Lineage (GTDB taxonomy): Bacteria > Myxococcota_A > Polyangia > Polyangiales > Polyangiaceae > JADJKB01. The sequence goes on from JACPVJ010000054.1 coordinate 18,676, forward strand.
CGGGTCGGTCTCGTCGAGCCCAATGGTCGGATCGAAGGTCACCAGCGCCCACCCCTCTTCGCCCTTGTCCTCGTTGGCGCGCTGCGGCCGGACCTTGCCGCGGTAGCTCCAGGTCACGCCGTCGCCACTGGTGGCCCAGCCCAGGAACGACGCCCCCGAGCGGACGGAGAGCTTCTGTTTCGTGAGCCCCGGCCCGTACACGAACTCCGGCAACTGCCCGGTGCGCGTCTCGACGACGCCATTGCTCGCGTCGTTGTAGGTCGTGACGAGGAGTGCCTTGGCGGACTGATCGGTGAGCTTTCCGGTCCGAGCCGTGGCGATGGCGGTTTCAGCCTGGACGTAGTCGCTGGTCTGGATGTCCGGCGGCCCTGGCGCTTCGCTGACTTTGACTCGCTGGCAAGCTGCCATCAAGCCTGTTGCCAAGACGAGGACACGAGTAGCGTGCCGTCGTGCCGTCGTGCCGTCGTGCCGTCGTGCCGTCGTGCCGTCGTGCCGTCGTGCCGTCGTGCCGTCGTGCCGTCGTGCCGTCGTGCCATGAGGCCTCCCCGAATTCGAGAGCGAGACTACGACACTACCGAGCTTGGCGCAATGTGAAGCTTGCGGCGGAAGCGCCCCGACGCGTCGAGCGGGGTCAGCGTCGCACGGAGCGGAGGATCGCTTCGAGCCTAGAGACGTGATCTTCCGACTCGAGCGCTGCGCTCAGCTGGGACAAGGTTGCGCGGATGTGGCCGAGGTCGAGCTTGGTGTGCCTCGGTCAGCCGGGTGCAGACGGCGCGCAGCGCCGCGGTCAAGCCTCCAAGTACGGCCGCGGCGCTGGGACGAGGCGCTGCCCCGGGCACGCGCTTGCGCCGGCTAGCCACGCGAGCACGCCAGACGTAGCTTCATCCACAGCTCGCGCACCCGGTCGTCGTCGTCCCCGAGCCTCTCGCGCCAACCGAAGTCATCGACGGAGCCCATCAGCGACTCCAACTGCGCCAGATTGCCGTCGAACGTTGCTGCCTGCGACTCCCGCGCGAGGCGGTCGTGGACCATCTCCCATCGCTTCTTCAGGGTCAGCGGGGAGGCATCGTCCATGGCCGAGTGTACCTGGACCATTGCACGGCGAAGCTGCAACAGCTTGGGCGCTGGGGCGCTTTCGCAGGGCACCGGATCTTCGGGCGAGCGCCCCGGCCCTCGGGGATCCGTTCAGCCGAGGACTTCGACCTCGGCGCGGCACCCGGGAATGGCGGACAACGCTTCGTCACGGGTGAGAAATGGCGCGCGCAGGGCCTCGGCCAACGCCAGGTAGAGGCCGTCGTAGACCGTCGCGTTGTCTCGGAAATCGAACGCGCGCTTCAGTAGCGGTGAGTGCGCGTACCGCGTGATGGGAAGCGCCGAGAGGTCATCGAAAGCCGCGGCGGCGCGGCCCGCCGTGAGTTGCCCGGAGCGCACGTGACGCCGCAGTACTTGAGCGACTTCGGCATCGAGCAGATGCGGTGCCGCCAGCGATCGCGCTCGGGACTCGAGCCGCGCCGCGATGGGCTCGAAGTAGGGTGGAATGCCCAGCAGGAAGTCGACGACGATCGACGCGTCGACGACGGTCACCGCCTGGCCTCGCGCTCAGCGCGGACGGCGCGCGCCGAATCGAGCCTCACCTGGGTCGGGCCCCGCCCGCGGATCCGCTCGACGAGCTGCTCGATCGTCGGTCGCCGCGCCACCTCCGTGAGCTCTCGAAGCAGGAACTCCGAAAGCGTCATCCCGGCCTCCGCAGCGCGGACCTTGAGCCTCTTGTGGACGTCGGAGGGGACATCGCGGACCTGGATGTTCACGCCCATGCATTCAGCATGCAAGCGTGCAGGTTGCATGTCAAGTCGCCTTGTTTTGTGCAGCGGGTGGCGCCCGCGCCCTCACCGCGTCTCGTCGATCGCCCGGTTGTGATCCTCGAAGTTGCGGCTGAAGCGGTGGCGCCCGCCGCCGGCGGCCACGAAGAACAGGTAGTCGGTCTTGGCGGGGGCGAGCACCGCGGCGAGCGAGGCCTCGCCGGGGCTGGCGATGGGTCCTGGTGGCAGCCCCGGGTGCTTGTAGGTGTTGTAGCGGTTCTTCGCGTCGCGCAAGAGCGCGGGCGTCACCTTGCCGTCGAAGCCGGCGCAGCTGGGCGCGCGCTCGGGCTCGACCACGCAGCCGTAGGCCGCCGTCGGATCGGCCTGCAGCATCTTCGGTGGCTTGTGCTCGGGATCGTCGAGCCGGTTCAGATACACGCTGGCGATGATCGGGCGCTCTTCGTCCGCCACCGCCTCGCGCTCGACGATCGACGCGAGGGTGACGATCTCGTGCTCGCTGAAGCCGCGGTGATCGCGGAGCGCGCGGGCGCCCTCCGGGTGCTTCTCGGCCAGCGCGTCGAAGCGCTTGCGGAAGGTCTTGACCAGGGTGCGGATCACCTCGGCGGGGGTCGAGTCGACCTCGAGCTCGTAGGTCGCGGGAAAGAGCAGCCCCTCGACGCTCTCGCCGCGCACGCCCAGCTCGCGCCGCAAGCCTTCGTCGCGCACCGCGCGGCTGAAGGCAGCGGCCGAGCAGATCTCCTGCTCTTCCAGGCGTCGCCCGAGCTGCGCGTGGTGCCAGCCCTCGGGCACGGTGACCTTCTTGTCTTCCCGCCGGCGCGACCGCGTGAGGCGCAGGGCCAGCTGTCGCGCGCTCAGGGCGTCGTTCAGCACGTGAGGGCCGGGCTCGAGCTCGGAGGCGCTGGAGAAGATGCGCAAGTACCACGCGAAGAGCCGCGGGCTCTGCACGAGGCCGGCCTTCGCCAGTCGCTCGCCCGCCCGGCCCGCGTCCGCGTCGCGAGGCCACTCGACCAGGAACCGCTTGCCGGCGCCGGGCCCTGGAAGCACCGCCCAACCGAAGAGCCCGAGCAGCGGCAAGAGCAAGACGCCGACGCCCAGCGCCACGCCCACCCAGAGCTGCCGCCGGCTCTTGGCGCGCCGCGCGCGGGGCTTCGGGGCGCGACGCCGCGGCCGCCGCCCGCTCATGGAGCGTTCTTTCTCCCGTCGAGCCAGCTCTGCAAGAGCACCGCCGCGGCCTCGCTGTCCACCAGGCCCCTCGCCTCTTTGGCCTTGATGCCTCGCTCCCGAAGCCGGGCGGTTGCCTCGCGGGTGCTCAGCCACTCGTCCATCAGCTCCACGGAAACGCCGGTGACCGCTGCCAGCTTCGCGGCGAACGCCCGGGCGCGCTTCGCCTCGGGCCCCTCGCGGCCGTCGAGCCGGCGCGGGAGCCCCACCACGAAGTGGTCGATGCCCTCTTCTCGAGCGACGCGGCCCAGCTCGGCGATCAGCTTGCCGCCGTCCTTGCCGCTCAGGTGCGGGCGCGGGTGCGCGAGCAGGCCCAGGTCGTCGGCGACCGCCAGGCCCACCCGGACCGTGCCGAGATCGATGGCGGCCGCTCGCATCGCCTGGCTTCTACCACGCGGCCGGCCATGTGCCCGATTTCGCTCAGAGTCCTTGACCGTCCCCGGCCAGACGAGCATAAGCGCGGAGCCTTTCCGTCCGGGCGTGCCCGGGGATCCTTTCATGAGCTACCGCGCCGTCAAGGGGATGAACGACATCCTGCCGGACGAAGTCGCCCGCTGGCACGCGCTGGAGCGGGCCTTCCGGGAGACGGCCGAGCTCCATGGCTACGCCGAGATCCGCACCCCGGTGGTCGAGGGTACCGAGCTGTTCGTGCGCAGCATCGGCGAGACCACCGACGTGGTCGAGAAGGAGATGTACACCTTCTCGCACCACAGCGAGTCCCTCACCTTGCGCCCCGAAGGCACCGCGGGGGCAGCCCGGGCCTACGTCGAGCACAAGGCCCACGCCAAAGAGCCGGTGTCGCGCTGGTACTACCTCGGGCCGATGTTCCGGGCCGAGCGACCGCAGCGCGGGCGCTATCGCCAGTTCTACCAGGCGGGCTGCGAGATATTCGGCGACCCGGGCCCCGCTTGTGACGCCGAGATGATCGACATGCTGGTCGGGCTGTTCCGGCGGTTGGGCGTGGCCGACGTGGTGGCGAACATCGGCAGCATCGGTGGCGCCGCCACCCGCGACCGTTATCGCGCGGTGCTACGAGATTTTCTGGCTCCCAAGGCGGGCGAGCTCTCGGACCACGCCCGGGCGCGGCTCGACGCGAACCCGCTGCGCATCCTCGACTCGAAAGATCCGCGGGACCAGGCCGCTTGCCAGGGCGCGCCGAACATTCTCGACGTGCTCGACGAGGCGGATCGCGCCCACTTTGAGGCGCTCTTGGGGCACCTGGACTCCCTGGGCACGCCCTACGTGGTCGATCCCCTCCTGGTGCGCGGGCTCGACTACTACACGCGCACGTTGTTCGAATTGAAGAGCAGCGCCGGGGAGCTGGGCTCGCAGAACACCCTGTGTGGCGGCGGCCGCTACGACGACATGATCCGCGGGCTCGGCGGCCCGGCGGTGCCGGCCATCGGTTTCGCAATGGGGCTCGAGCGCATCTTGCTCGCGCTCGGTCCGATCGACGCACCGAAGCGCACCACCTGCTCGGTCGCGCCGATGGGCGCGCGGGCGGTCTCCAAGGCCCTCGAGCTGGGGCGGGCGCTGCGCGAGGCGGGCGTGGTGGCCGACGTCGACGGTCGTGGCAACTCGCTCAAGAGCATGCTGCGGCGGGCGGATGGGCTCGGCGCGCGGTTCTGCATCGTGCTCGGCGACGCCGAGCTCGAGCGCGGGGCGGTGCAGCTGAAAGATCTCGCGCAGCACACCCAGGAAGAGCTGCCGATGGCCGCGGTGGTCGCCCGAGTCGCAGGCGGTGCCGGGTGAAGCGCTTCCTCTTGGTGCTCTGGGCGCTGCTCACGCTGTCGCCGGCCGCCTGGGCGCAAGATCCCTTCGGGCCAGGCATCGCGCCCATGGGCGGCGCGCAGCAGCCGAAGGCCAAGCCCAAAGCGCCGCCGCCGGGCACGCCCGAGATGCACGCCGCCGGCGGCGGGGACTCGCTCTTGCCGCCGGGCAGCGAGCCCGGCCTGCCGAAAGACCCGCTCAAGGTCAGCAAGAAGCTCAAGGCGCGCATCGGCACCAGCACCCAGCTCGACGACCTGGCCCAGGGCCAGACCGGCGAGACGAAGCGCGAGTTCTACGGCCTGTACTACTCCGAGCAGAACGGCGGCTATCGCTTCCGCGTGGCCTTCCCCGCGTGGGCCGAGCGCACTCAGCCCTCGCGCACCGACTCGAAGGTGGTCGACCGCGCGTCGCTGTTCGGCGGGCTCTACTACAACCGGCGCAGCGCCGAGCGCGCCGACGACGTCTTGTTCCCGTTGGTCTGGAACATGCGCGACAAGACCGACGGCAGCCGCACCACCGTGGTCGGGCCCTTGGTCAACCGCGTCGCCCCGGGCGAGCGCGACAACTGGCTCGCCCCGCTCTACTTCACGGGCAAGCGCAAGCACGGCGGCTACACCATCATCCCGCCGCTCTTCACCTATACGCGCACCAACGCCGACGGCCAGGGTGGGTTCAACCTGGTGGGCCCGATGTTCTGCAGCTGGAAGGGTGGCCAGAGCTGCGACCCGCGCACCGCCCACGACCTCGACTTCGGCGTCGCGCCCATCTACTTCTACGGGCAGAACGAGCAGAGCAAGTACGAGCTCATCCCGCCGCTGCTCCACTATTACAAGTACAACGACCGCACCGAGACCTACGTCAACCTGTGGGGTCCGTACTACCGCGAACGCACGCAAGAGCGTGAGATCTTCCACTTGATGCCCCTGTACTGGAGCATCTGGGGGCCGAACGAGCGGCACACCACCGTGCTGCCCTTCTTCCACTACGGGTACAAGGGCAACTCGTCGCTGTTCATCAACCCGTTCTACCTGATCGCGAAGGGCGACGAGGGCGAGAGCACCTTCGTCACCTGGGGCTACGCGCGGCACCGCGGGCGAACCAAGCTCGACATGATCACGCCGCTGTACTGGCACTACGAAGACCCGGACATCGGCCTCGACCAGAAGCTGTTCTTCCCGTTCCTCTACTCCCGTACCAGCCCGCGCGAGTCGAACCAGGTCTTCTTCCCGTTCTGGGGGCACTTCGAGCGCTACGGCGTGAGCGAGACCACCTGGATCACGCCCTTCTTCCAGCACACCACCGATCTGCGCGGCTGGGAGACCAACATCCACCCGATCCTCTACCTCGGTCGCAGCGGCCACAGCTCACACACCGTGGTCGCGCCGTTCTTCTGGGACTTCGTCGGGCGCGAGTCCCGCGCCACGGTCGGCTTCCCGGTGTACTGGCGCTTCAGCGATCGCGACAGCGTGAGCCAGCTCGTCGGTAACGTGTACTACCACGAGAAGAAGCTCTCGAACGGCCTCGACTGGGAGATCCACATCTTCCCGGCGTTCAGCTACGGCGAGACGCCGGACGGCCACTGGTGGAACATCCTCTACGGGCTCGCCGGCTACACTCGGAAGGGCGACCTCGTAAAGATGCGGACCCTCTGGATCCCGATCAAGCTGAGCGGCGAAGAGAAAGACTGACGCTCGTCATCACGCCCGCGGCCGCGGTTCGGGCATGATCGGACGATGAAACATCTCTTTGTTCTGGTTGCGTTGGGATTGGCATCGCTCACGGCCTGCGGGGGCGACGACGACGGCGGTGGCAGCGGTGGCTCGTCCACCGGCGGCACCGGCGGCTCGTCCACCGGAGGCAGCGGCGGCTCGTCGACCGGCGGCAGCGCGGGCAGCGGCGGCTCGTCGACCGGCGGCAGCGCGGGCAGCGGCGGCTCGTCGACCGGCGGCAGCGCGGGCAGCGGCGGCTCGTCGACCGGCGGC
>JACPVJ010000055.1 GCA_016191785.1 Myxococcales bacterium
CGCCACCCGCCGCGCCCGCAGCGCCTGCCGCACCGCCACCGCCCGCCGCCCCGGCGGCGCCACCCGCGCCGGCGTCGTCCGCGGCCACGACCTCGATCTTGGCCTGAAGCTGGTTGTCCGGGGGACCGCCCTGGCCTTGATCGCTGAACCAGGTCACGCCCTCTTGGAGCACGCCGAAATATTCAGCGTAGACCCCAGGCTTGCTTGGTGCGTGCAGCTTGAACTGGAACTTGAAGCTGCCCCCCGGCGGCACGCTCCCGGTCACGCCCGCCGGCCGGTTCGGCGCGAGCCAGCTCGCGTCGGCGAAGGCGCTGACGCGGTCGCGCGGCTCGGTGGTCCCGAGTCGCGTCTTGGCGTCCCACGCCTTGGTGCCGGTGTTCTTCAACGTGATGTGCGCATCGATGGTCTCGCCCGCTTTCATCTGAAGCGCCGTGACGGCCAGCGGGAAGGACTGGTCCACGAAGGATGCGGCGTAGACCGGCTCGACGCTGCCGCCGGCGAGGGCCTTCAGCTCGGCGGCCGTCCCGTTGAACACGTCGCGATCGAACCCCTTGCCGTTGGAGCAGTACTGCGTCTGCCCGTCGCAGTATTGCCAGAAGGTCCAGTTGGTCCAGCCGTCGGGGATGGACGGGCAGCTGGGTCCGTAGGCGGCGATCCACAGCGGATAGCTGCCGAAGGAGGTGTCCTTGACGTGGTCCTGCCAGAAGTACGCCCCGGTGTAGATGATGGGCTTTTTGCCCGTGCCCGCCTCGACGATCTTGATCCACGTCTTGATCTTGGCGGCGATGGTCGCGGGCGACTGACCGCCGGTGGCCTCGACGTCGATCATGCAGGGCAGGTCGCCCGGGCCGAGCTTGCCGCCGACCTTCTGCACCATCAGGTTGGCCTGCGCGGTCGCGTCCTGGCCGGGCTCGAAATACTGATAGGCGCCACGCAGGATGCCGAGGGCCTTCATCTCTTTCCAGTTCGCCTCGAACCACTTGTCGATGTAGTTCGCGCCATCGCTGATCCGCGCGTAGCCGTAGGTCACACCGGCCTTGGTCCAGTCGAAGTCACCCTGCCACGACGAGACATCGGCGCCTTGCGGCCCCTGGTACTTGTCGACGCCGCACTTCTTGGTGAGCTCTTCGCCGGTCGTCCCCACCACGTCGTACCCCGCGCCAGCGCTCGAGCCTTCGCTGTCGCCGCAGCTCGCGAGCCCGAGCAACGCGAGAGCCGAGCCACCCACCGCCGCCGCCCGGAGCCCAGAGATCAAGGTCATGCGCCCGCGAGTGCAAGCATCGGGCCGCCGTCAGCGAAGCGAGATCCGCTGGCCGAGTCGAACCGCCTGCCAAGCGACGGTTGGCAGCTCGGGTTGGCGCGCGCTCAGTCGGCGGGCCAGACCCGCCGCCCGCCGACCCAGGTCGCCAGCGGCTCGATCTTCCACAGATCGTCGGGAGGCGTGCGGAAGGGATCGCTGTCCACCACGCTGAAGTCGGCCGGCGCCCCGAGCGCGATGCGGCCGCACGGCGAGTGGGCTGCCCACGCGCCGCCGCGCGTGAAGGCCCCGAGCACGGCGAGCACGTCCAGACGCTCGTCCGGACGCCACCCGCCGGGTGGGTGCCCTGAGCGATCGCTGCGAGTGACCGCCGCGTGCACTCCGTACCAAGGGTTCTCGGGCTCGATGGGTGCGTCCGAGCCAAAGGCAAGGTGGGCGCCGCTCTCGAGCAGGGTTCGCCAGGCGTACGCGCCGGCGAGCCGCTCGGCACCGAGGCGCGCCTCGACCCAAGCCATGTCGCTGGTGGCGTGACAGGGCTGCACGCTGGCGGTGATCCCCAGCGCCGCGAAGCGAGGAACATCCGTCGGCGCGAGGATCTGCGCGTGCTCCACCCGGTGTCGCCGCGCACGGTCCGCGCCCTGGGCCGAAGCGATCGCGTCGAGAGCCCGCGCGTTCGCCAGATCACCGATGGCGTGGATCGCGATCTGCAGGCCGGCGGAGTGAACGCGACGCGCAGCCTGCGCCAGCTCGACGGGTTGCATCAGCGCCAGGCCCGAGGTCGTGGGAAGGTCGCAGTAGGGACGATGAAGCAGCGCGCCGTGGGACCCCAGGGCGCCATCCGCAAATAGCTTCACCCCCACCTCGGCGTAGCGATCGGTCCGCACCGGGGCGCTCAGCCGCGTTTCCAGCTCGGAAATGGGCGCGCACAGATGGGCGAAGACCCTCACGGCGAGGGACCCCTCCAGCGCCAGCTCGGTGAACAGCTCGGCCATCTCGAGCGTCGTGCCCATGTCGTGCACCGCAGTCAGGCCCACGCGGGCCGCCGCCGCGACCCCCGCCAGAAGATCGGCCCGAAGCTCGGCGCGGGTCGGCTTGGGCGGGGAAACCAGCTGCATCGCGGCGTCCAAGAGCACACCCGTCGGCGCGCCGTGCGCGTCGCGCAAGAGGCATCCGCCCCGGGGGTCGGCGGTGCTCGGGCCCACGCCGCCCAGCTCGAGGGCCCGCGGGCTGACCCACATCGCGTGGCCGTCGGCGCGGGTCAGCGCGACGGCTCGACCCGGCGCGACGCGTTCGAGCGAGCTCGCGTCCGGGTACTCGGCGACGGGCCAGCGGTTCTGGTCCCAGCCGCGCCCGACGAGCCAGGCTGCCTCGGGCAGTCGACGGTGGCGCTCTCCGACGTGCGCCAGAGCTTCGTCGAGGGAGCGCGCGCCGGTGAGATCGAGCTGCCGCTCGCGAGCGCCCATGCCGTCGAGGTGCAGGTGGGCGTCGACCAACCCCGGGAGCACCACGGCTCCGCCGAGATCGATCTGCTCTGTGCCACGGGGCGCCGCGCCAATCTCGGTCACCACGCCGTGCTCGAACGTAACCGCGGTGGCGCTGGGCCGCCGCGGATCCAGGGTGAGCACTCGCGCGTTGACGAAGGTGGTCATTCGATGATCACGTGCTCGGGACAGACGTCGAAGCTTGCAAGGCAGGGGAAGCTGAGCCCCGCGAGCACGCGCCGGATGCACTGGGCGAGCGCCGGCTTTCCGCCGTCGACGCGCTGCACGCGGCCCTTGGCGTCGAGCACCACGCGGACCGTCGGATGGATCTGCGTCGTCCTGCACGCGGCGATCGCGCGCGACGCGCGCTGCGCGTCGACTTCGCTCGCGCCTGCGACGCTCACGGCGACCGGGCGCCCGCGCGGATCCGTGCATTTTCCGCCGAAGCGCGCGGCCGCCTGCTCGACCTTCTTCACGTCGCCGTGCCGCTCGAGGTGGCACAGCGCACCGAAGCCGCCGCCGGCCCGGAACGCCTGCGGGGGCGTGTCGAGCCGGATCTGTCCGCTGAAGCAGGCGTCCACGCCGGCCACGGTCACCGCAGTGCCCCGCTCGAGCTCGTCGCGCTCGGCCGCCGTGCAGACCGGCAGCGCTGCGTCCGGGAGGACCCGCTCGGCCTCGCTCACCGAAGCGTCGGCGATCACGTGGACGGGGACGGTCGCGTCGGGCACGGGCTCGGCGCCGCCGTCGACGGTCGCGGCGGCCGGTGGCGGCGGCACGTCGGGCGGGCTGGTGTCGCGCGCGCACGCCGCGGACAGGACGAAGGTCACCATCGACGCGGCGGCGGCCCGCATCGGCGCGAACGCCCGCCGCGCCCCGACCGCGGCCAGCTTGGCCTCGATCTGCGCGAGCTCGGCTTCGATCTCGGCCACGCGCGGCGAGAGGTCGCGCACCAAGGCGCCGGCGGCGTCGAAACCCCCTCCCGAGAGCGCCAGGTCGAGGGCGCGCCGGTACGCAGCGACGTACAACCTTCCGACCTGGGCTCGCGCCCGCTCGAGCCGTCGCACCCACGTCTCGTCCACGCGCTCGCCGTGCAGGCGCCGCGCGAGCCCAAGCGCCAGGAACGCGTCGTGGGTGCGAAACGCGACGCTGTAATCCCAGAACGCCTCGGCCCGAAGGCGCATGAAGATCTCGGCGAACCGCTCGACGCGCGGATCTTCGAAGGTGTACCCGTAGCGATGCGGGTTGCCGATCAGGCGCCCCGCTTCTTGCAGCGTGCGCGTGAGCCGAGTGCCGTGATACGGCATCATGCGCGTGGCTTCGAACACGCCTCGGGGCACGCGCTCGAGCAGCTCGATGCCACGGGCGATGGACTCGGGCGTCGAATGGGGGTGGACCAGCATCAGGTTCGACACGGTCACCACGCCGCGCTCCGCCAGCTGGTCGAGCAGAGCGAGCTCGGGCTCGCCCGGCGGCGGCCGACCGAAACGGCGCCCCTCTTCCGCGGTCGCCAGCTCGAGCCCGATGAACGCCCGAACCAGCCCCAGATCCGCGAAGGCGTCGACCACGGCCGGCGTGATTCGGTCGGCACGCAGCATGGTGCCGATGCCGAAGGCGCCCACGTCGCGCCGCTCTAGCCCTTCTTTCCACGCCCGCAAGTAGTCGAGCGCTTCTGGCTCGGTGTACGGCAAGAGGTGCTCGTCGACGAAGTAGAAATATCGGACCCCACGGGTGTGCCAGAGCTCCGCCATTTCGTCGCACACCGCGTCGATCTCGCGGCGACGCACGCCGCCGACCCCGGCTCGCGTCAGCTCGCCCCGGCTGACGCCGGCGCGCACCCCTTCGCGACGCTCTTGGGTGTGCAGCGCGGCGGGCCCGCAGTACTGACAGCGTCCGAGGCAGCCGCGGGACGCCGCCATGTGCGCCGCCTTGTGCCCCAGGATCTCCGGCAGCTCGTCGCGCCGAGGGCGAATGCGCTGGGGTGCGTCCTGAAGCACGTCGGCGGGGGCACCGTCGCCCGCGCGGGTGGTGACGCCCGGCGTACCGTCGACGCGCGCGCTTGCGACCACCCGGCGAGCGATCTCGACCAGCGGCCCCTCGCCCGCGAACCGCACCACGCTGTCGAGCCAGGGATGACGCTCGAGCAGCCACTCGCGGGCGAGGGTGGCGAACTGCCCCCCGGCGGTGAGGTGCCCGCGAAACCCGGCCTGGCTCAGCGCTTCCCCCACGGCCAGCTGCAAGATCGCCGAGCCACCGTCGGCGAGCGAGAGCCCCACCACCGCGGGCGGGCGATCGATCAACGCGGTCACCGCCCGCTCGAGCTCTGCCGCGTCGTTGACGTAGTGGCGCTCGGCGACGAACCCGGCCTGCTCGAGCGCCGCCGCGAGATACGCGAGCCCGAGGTTCTCGTTGTGCTCGAGTCGACGCCCGATCAGAGCCACGCGAGCCATCGAGCCCACGGTATCAGAAACGTGGCATGTTACCCCCGACCGTGAGCGGCGAGCAGCACAGGGACTGGTTCTGGGCCGAAGCCGGGTTCTTGGTGGCCACGCTGGTCGGTGGCGCGGTCCTTCGTTACTGGCTCTCGACCGTCGTGCCGTTCGACGCAGGCGAGGTGGCGCTGCTCGCCGAGGCCACGGACCCCGAGCGCCCACTCAGGGTGCCGTTCATCATGCTGAACGGCGTGAGCCTGTTCGTGCTGTACGTGGTCGTGCGGCGGAGCGCCGGCGTGGGCGCCGCGTTCACGGCCGAGCTGGCGCTGCAGTCGAGCCTGAGCTTCCAGCTCGAGGCGATGCGCGTGCGGTGGTTCGCGCCGGCGGTGCTGATCGCGCTGTTCGTCGCGGCGTACTTCCGGCTGATGCGCCCCGGCAAGCGACTGCCCGCCCGGCTCGACCGCGGGCTGCTCGGCTGCGCCCTGGTGCTCTCGGTCGGTGAGCTGTACCTGCTCGCCACCCTGCGGACTCGAATGGCGGACATCGCACGAGAGACGCGAGCCGACGCGGCGGTGCTCGAGGCGAGCTTCACCGCCTGCGGCGGCCGCGGCGAGCTGCCGCTCGACCGCTTCGTGGCCTGTCCCGTCGCCTGGCCCAAGGCGCGGTCGGTGGAGCAGCAGGAAGCACTCTGGGAGCACCAGCGGCGTCTGGGCGAAGACGCCCTCGCGATCGCGGGCCCGGGCGACGTGCCGCCCGCGGCCAACCATCGAGTGACGCTCTTCGACCGCGACGGCGCAGGCTTCGTAGTGGTCCCCGAAGGCCCGCTCGCCGTCACGGCGCGCCGGATGCTGGCGACCCAACGCTGAGGCTCAGGGCTTGATGCAGACCGGGTCGTAGACCGACACGTCGTCGACGCTGAACCCGCCCACGTCGTAGGCGTTGGCCTGGGCGTTGTAGCAGAACCGCACGCGGAAGGTCGCGCTCTTGTGGGCAGTCACGTCGAAGGTCTGGAGCGTCCACTGACCGTCGTTGATGCACTGGTTGCCCGACGTCCAGACGCTGGTCCACGCGCTGCCGCCGTTGCTGCTCACGTCCACGTGGTCCACCTGGTACGGCCCCTGGTCCGAGTGGAGGTGGCGATAGTACGAAAGGCTCACCGCGCCGGGCTCGGAGGTCAGGTTCACGTTGGGGCTGGTCAGGCAGTAGTCGCCGTGGGCCGATGTGCCGGTGCACGATCCGATACCGACCCCCGCCACGCCGTTGTCGTTGCCGGCCGTGTGGTCCGTGCTCGGGTCGTTTCCGCCACAGCTCGAGTTGCCGCAGCTGCTGCTCTGGGCCGGGCCGATTGCCCACTGGGTACCCAGGGTCCAGCCGGCGTTGTTGTCGGCGAAGTCCTCGAAGAAGCGGCGGGTCTTCGGCAGGTGCGACAGCCCACCCGACGTGGTGCACGAGTCGATGGTGCACACGTCCCCGTCGGCCAGGGGCAGCTGCGTGAACACCGCGCCGCTGGCCGGGTTGCAGGTCAGGGTCGTGCACTGATCCGCGTCGGTCTTGATGGGGGACGCGACGATCGAGAGGTCGTCGAGGGTCCAGCCGCCGATGTCGAAGACCTGCACGTTGCCCACGTCGAAGCCGAACCGCACCTTGAGCTGGGCGTTCTTGTAAGGGGTCAGGTCGAACGACATCGGGTACCAGCCCATGCCCCGCGGGGGCGCGTCGATCAGCAGGACCGGCGAGGGCTGGTTCAGCGTGTTCCACACCACCACCCACTGCGCGCCGTCCCAGACCTCGATGCGGCTGCGCATGTACGGGGTGTAGTCGGCGTTGAGCCAGCGCCAGAACCGGAGCTCGACGAAGGCCCCGCCCGGCGCCTTCGTGACGTCGATGGCCGGGCTCTCGAGGTAGTAGAAGCCGTGGACGGCCTTGGCGGGGTAGCCGCCGACCACCACGCCCGCCACGCCGTTGTCGGCGGTGGGGGTGTGGTCCGTTGCCGGATCGTTGCCCCCCGACATGCCACCGCTGGTGGGGGCGGCGGCCTTGATCTGCCACTCGTTGCCGAGGACCCAGCCCGCCGAGTTGTCGCTGAAGTCCTCTTCGAACAGGGTCTGTTCTTTGAGGTGAGCCACGCCCGTCGACTTGTCGCAAACGTCGAGGGTGCAGGCGTCGTTGTCGCTCAGTGGGAGGGCTGGGTTCGAACACACGCCGGCGTTGCACACGTCGTTGGTGCACGCGTCGTTGTCGCTGCACTGCGCGGGGCTGGTGCAGCCACCCGTTCCGCCACTGCCGCCGGTCACCGTGCCGCCCGCGCCACCCGCGCCGCCCGCGCCGCCCGTGGTGCCACCGCTGCCTCCGGTGACCGTGCCACCCGTGCCTCCGGTCGTGCCACCGCTGCCGCCCGTCACCGTGCCACCGCTGCCGCCCGTGACCGTGCCACCGGTGCCTCCAGTCGTGCCACCGCTGCCGCCCGTCACCGTGCCACCGCTGCCGCCCGTGACCGTGCCACCGCTACCGCCCGTCACCGTGCCGCCGCTCCCGCTGGCACCGCCCGCGCCGCCGGTCGTGGTCCCACCGCTCCCTCCAGTGACTGCGCCGCCGCTCCCGCCGGCGCCGCCGGTGACCGAGCCGCCGCTGCCACCCGTGGTCGAGCCGCCCGCGCCGCCCGTGGACTGAAAGCCGACGCTGTCGTCGCCTCCGCAGCCAGACAGACCCACCAACGAAACTACGGCTCCAAGCAAGATGCGGCGCATACCCATGTCGCCTCCCAAGCGACTCGGTGTAGCACACGGCGCCGACGTGCGGCAGGGCGGGGCCGCGTGGTAACCTCGAGCGGTGCGGAAGTGCTCAGTAGTTCTGGCAACGGCGGCTCTACTGATGGCCGCTTGCTCGACGGACAACACGGGTGACCTGGCGTCTACCATCGGCGGAGGCTCAGGGGGCAAAGGCGGCGCGACCAGCGGCGGAGGCGGCACGGCGGGCTCGTCGGGGAGCGGAGGGACCGCCGGGAGCGCGGGCAGTACGACCGGCGGCGCGGCGGGCACCGGAGGCGCCAGCTCCGGCGGAGCTGGGGGCGCGGACGCCAGCACCGACGGCAGCGCGGGCGACGGCAGCACCGACGGCGCCGTCACCGACTCGGGCACCGACGCGGACGGCGGGTAGCTCGATCAGCGGCGGCCCGCGCGCTCCCCGGCAGCGCGCCTCAGAAGAACGCTTCCACGCCCACGCTCGGGATGGTGACGGGCCCGATCTCTTCGGCTCGACACTCGCCGCCCACGTCGCAGTCGAGATCCACCGGCTCTTTGCTGAGCGTGGCGTTCAGCACCTCGAACACGAACGCCCACGAGCCACGCTGCCCCAGTCGCCAGCGCTTCTCGAGCCGAACGTCGACCCGGTAGAAGGCGGGCACGCGCCGCGGGCTTCTGGAGCGGAGCTCGGTGGAGCTGGCCCGCTCGGCCGGAAAGCCCGAGTAGTAGACCAGCCGCGTGCCGGCTCGCCAGCGCCGCCCGAGATTGTACGCGAGCGCCAGGTTCACGACGTGCGTCCGGTCGAAGGCCGCGGGGAAGTGCTCGCGCCCGAAGCTGCGGGTCGATCGGCTGAGCGTGTAGGCCAGGTAGCCGCCGAGCGCGTGGGTCAGCGGGCGGCGGATCATCAGCTCGGCGCCGACGGCCGAGCCCAGGCTGCGCTGGTCGATGCGCTCGTCGTCGCTGGCCGTCCCAATGCCGTCGGTCATGTCCAGAAACACGTTCTGAAACAGGGTGAGCGAGCCGGTGAAGCCGGCGGGCAAGTCGTGCTCCACCCCGGCGCTGGACTGCACGCTTTGCTGCAGAACGCCGCGGAGCCCGGCGAGCTGAAAGCCGGGCACGGGGACCACGAACGACGGCGCCTGGTGCGCGACGCCGAAGGCGTGGATCGTCCGGAGCGAAGGCGTGAGCTCGAAGCGGGCCGAGATGCGCGGGTCGATCCCGAGCAGCGCCGCGCCGTCGGACTCGTAGAGATCGACCCGGAGCCCGGGCGTCACGCTGACCCCCCGGGCGGGAGTGAACGTGACGTCGGTCCACATACCCACCGCGAGATCCGTACGCTCGGGGAAGAGGCGCTCGAAGGTCGCCTGCTCGTCGAGGTCGTCGCCCTCGTAGCGAGGAGCCTGCACGTCGTAGTGGTCCACCGCGACGTCGGTGCCGGCCCGCAGCGAGACGTCGCGGCTCGGACGATGCGCGATCTCGCTGCGGATCGAGATCAGGCGATCGCGCACGAAGAAGTCGCGATCGCCCCCGCGGGTGCGGTCGACCCCGGCGGTCACCGCCAGGCGCAGGTCGGTGTCGCGGGAGGCGCGCCGGTCCCAGCGCAGGTCCGCGCGATGAAACTCGGTGCCGAGCAGGGTCTTGGTCTGGCCTTCGTCCTTCTCGCCCAGGAAGTCGAAGGCTCCGAACGAGAACAGCGTCAGGGTGTCGCGAGCGCCGACGTCATGGCTCACGCGCAGCTGATAGTCCCAGTACTCGAGCACGGCTTCGGGCGAGAGCAGTGAGAGCAAGAGGCCGGTGTACGAATAGCGGCCGCCAACCAGCGCGGTCCCTCGCCCCCCGTCGAACGGGGCCTCGACCAGAGCGCCGGCGTCCACCAGCCTCAGGTTGGCCTCGCCGTGGAGCTCGGGCCGGGGCGCGGTGGTCTCGCCCGCGACGATGCCCCCGGCGAAACGACCGAAGCGCGCGGGGTAGCCGCCGGGATACAGATCGACGCGCTCGATGATGCCGGGGTGGATCACCGAGGGCCCGAGCCCCACGTGGTACAGCAGCGGAACGCGGATCCCGTCGAGGAAGTACCCGACGTTGCCCGGCGGCGCGCCGCGCACGAAGAAGAACGGCACGCCGCTGATGATCGGAGTGACCCCGGGCAATGCCTCGACCGCGCGGAACGGATCGCCGAAGCTGCCCGGCAGCTCGCGCACCTCGGCTCGGGTGAAGCTGCGCACCGTGGGCGCGCGCTTGTCCCCGTGCACCACCACCTCGATCTGCTCGGCCGCGCGGGGCGCCGCGGGTCGGGCGGGCCGGGCCTCCTTCGGCGCGCTCTCCGGGGCCTCCGGGGTCAGGGCGGGCTGGCTGAAGCGCACCTCGAAACGAATGCGCGACGCCACGGCTCGCCCTTCGCGCTTCGCGGGATCGAAGGTCCAGCGGTACGCGCTTCGGGTCGCGACCTCCGCGAACGGCGGGGCTCCGCTGACCACGGTCGCGTCGCGCACGCTGCCGTCGACGCCGATCACCAGCTCGAGCACCACCACCGCGTCGCCCCGGGCGCCTTCGGGGTAAGCCACGGTGGTGTCGCCGACCACGCGAGGGCGCTCGACCTCTTGCGCCGACGCCCGCGGCCCGAGCGTGCCGAGGCCGAGGGCCATCAGCAACGCGATCAGCCCGGCGTGGGTTGGTCGCAACCGAACACCACGTCGACGTCCTTCACGGTCTGAGCCTTGATCTTGTCGCAATCGGCTCCGTAGAAGGTAATCTGGTTGGTGGTCGCGTCGTAGTCCCACCCGGCCTTCTGGGTCTTGTCCTGGGGGACCTTGGCGTTGTCGAAGAACACGAAGACCTTGCTCGGGTCGGCCGGGGTCTTGCCGAGCGTGAACGAACAACTCGCCACGGTGCCGGCGATCTTGCCGAGGGCAGCCCCCAGGCTGGTCGCGTCGTTGGCCTGGTAATACTTGGTGGTCGGGTCGCTGCTCGGCACGCCGCCGGCCAGGGCGAAGGCGTTCATCTGCGCCGGGTCGACGCCCGTGCCGAAGCCGATCACGAAGGTGGACACGCCCCCCGTGTTCAGCTGCTTGATGATCTGCTCGGTGCCTGGGTCGCCGCCCGCTGCGTTGCAGCCCGCTTGCTTGCCGTCGGTGATCAAGAGCACGTAGCTCTTGCGAGTCTTGTCCTTGAAGGCCGGCTCCAGGCTGGCCTGCTGCATGGCGGTGTCGATGTTGGTGACGCAGGGCCCGTCTGGGAAGAATTTGTCGGCCTTGGCCAGCGACGCGGTGAGCAGCGCCTGGATCTTCGCTTCGTTGGCGTCGGCCACGGCGAACTGCGCCGCGTCCTGCGTGCAGTTGTTGCCGGTGATGTCGGGGAACAGGCCGAGCCCCCAGCGGATCTTGCCGCTGTAGGTGGTCAGCATCTTGTTCAGCGCGTCCACCGCGATCACCCACTTGGTCTTGCCGCCACCCCCATCGCTGGTCATCGAGCAGCTTCGGTCGAGCGAGATGAACAGGTTCGGCGCGACGGCCTCGATGGTGAACTCTTCCGCGCCGCAGCCGCCGCCCGGAACGCAGGTCTTCTGCGCCGGATCGCAGACCAGGCCGGCGCCGCAGTCGCCGTCTGCCGCGCAGGTGCCGGTCGGGATGCACTTCTTGCCCACACCGCAGAAGCTGCCCGCATCGCAGTCGCCGTCTGCGGCGCACGTCCCGGTCGCGATGCAGCTGCCCGCCGCAGAACAGAAGGTGCCCGCGTCGCAGTCGCCGTCCGCTTTGCAGGTGCTGCCGCCCCCGCCACTGCCGCCCGAGCCCCCGCCGCTGCCGCCCGTCGCTCCCGTGCCCGGCAGCGCGCCGCCGCCCGCAACGTCGCCGGCGTCTTCACCCCCGCAGCCGAAGCCCAACGCCGACAAGCCCCCGAGCAAGAACACCGCGCCGACCCAGCGTGACATGAGCACCTCCGAACGCGACCCTGTGAGCCAGTCTATCGCCGACAAAGCTCCCACGCACGCGAGAAGGCGCTCGATCATTCCAGCGTGACTGGGTCTTTGCAGCAGCGGAAGCCGATCTCGTAGAAGCGGAAGGCGTTGCCGTGATTGGTCACCGCGTTCTGACAGGTCCGCGACTCGGCCCAGTAGCGGCCCTTGAGGGAACCCGAGAAGTCCTTGCCCGAGCCGCCGTCTCGCCGGCGCGTCCACTCTTCGACGTTGCCGCACAGATCGAACACGCCATCCGGGCCGGCACAGCCGCCGTTCGAGCCGCTCGGTTCGGCCTGGTACAGGGCCTCGACGTGATCGGCTGCGACCTTGCCCGACGTCGAAACGGCACGCGCCGCGTCGAGCAACTGCGTCAACGACTCGATGTTCGGTTTCGAGACCGTCCACGGCCAGCCGTTCAGCTTGCTCTGGTCGTACAGCTTCCAGCTCTCTTCGTCGTTGCAGGTTCCGGGAACGTGCTTGTCCCCGTAGGGGTAGCTGGTACCGGTCGGCCCCTCGCAGCTACGAGTCCACTCGTCGTCGAAACACAGGCGCTTGCCCCGGGACTGACACCACGCCGCGCTCTCGTCGAAGGTGAACATGACCAGCGGCAACGCGCCGACGGTGTTCGGTGCTTCGTGGCGGTCGATGCAGAAGTCGTCGACGAGCTGCATGTCCGCCGGGCAAGGCGACTGCGCATCCGCGTCGGGCGACGACGCCTCGGTCGCGTCGAGCGTCGCGTCGCCATCACTCCCGGTCTCGACCTCGAGCGGCGCGTCGGCCGCCCCCGCGTCGCTGCCACCGCCACCACTCGCCGGGCCGCCGCCCTCGGAGTCGTCGTCGCTGCACGCCCCGAGGGACAGCGCCGCGACGGCGACCAGCAGCACGAGCCTCATGTCGATCATCATGCCCCGTCTTCGGCCCGAGGGCTGCTCGGGTTGCGTGGAGATCTCAGTCCGCCGGCGGCGCCTCGGGCTCGAGGGGCGCCGGAGCGGACGAGGCCTCGAGGCGCTCGGAGCTGCCTCGCCAGCGCCCGAGCACCGCGACCTCTACGCGCAGCGCGACCTCGGACGGCGCCGGGGGCAGCGCCACCAGGGGCAACGGGACGAGGAGCTTTTCGCCGGGAGCGAGCACGTGCCGCCCGCCGGGCAGCTTCTTCTTGGCCACCAGCTTCGCGATGTCGCTCGGCGAGAGGAAGCGCTCGTCGGCCAGGCGGCCCGCCCGCTCGAACACCACGCGCACGCTGATCGTGCCGTCCGGCGACTTCGGATCGGCCACCGAGAGCTCGAGCGGTTCCACCCCCTGGTGCACGATCGCGAGATCGACCACGGCGTTCGGACCGTCCATGCGCGCCTGAGAGGCGAGCTTCAGCGCGGCCAGGGGGCGCTTCTTCGCCGCGTCGATCAGCCCGCCCAAGAGCAGCCGGAGGGACCCCGCGCCTTCGTCCTTGGAGGTGAGCGAGACCTCGGCGCGGCGCGTGCCGTGGGAGAGCTGCAGGAGACCCGAGCCCTCGGCGGTGAAGCCGGGCTCGTCGTGGCGGTCGAGCAGCGAGTGCTCGCTCACGATCTTCTCCAGCTCGGCGCGCTGCTCGGCCGGCGGCCGCACGGCGAAGAACCCGACGGCGCCCCACGGGTCGGCTCGCCCGGCCTTCTTCAACGTGAGCCGCGCGAGGCCCTTGCCCGCGACTGCGAGCTCGAAGCTCTCGGCTGGCCGCGCCGTCCGGACGGCGTAGCTGACCTCGAGCCCGCTCGTGGGCGGGCCCTTGGCCGGCGGCCGCGCGCCGCACGCAGCTAGGGCGAGGGCAATTCCGAAGCCGATGAGCCGAGAGCACCGACTCATCGTCAGCCCGTGCCTGCGCCGACCTTGCCGCTGACGCTGGCGCTGGCCTGCACGCTGACGTTGATCCGCACCGAGGCCTGGACCGAGGCGTGGGCTGCGGCGGCGACGCACGCCACGGCCTGCGCGCCCGCGTTCCCGATCACCTTGGGCAGACGGCCGCCGACGTCGACCACGACCTTCACGTCGCCCAGCACGCGCTTGCCGAGACCCACCTCGGCCTGGATCAGGTAGGGCAAGTTGGCGCGCAAGGTGGCCGCCAGGCGCAGGGCCATGTCGACGTTCTGCCCGACGTTCACGTTCACCTGCCCGGGCGTGCACTGCGCGCGCAGGTTGGCGCGCGCGCTGCAGCTGGCCTGGCACTCCCCCGAGGCGCTGGGGCCCTGCACGTGCCCCTCGCACTTCGGGGCCTGCCACTGCCCCTGGCACTTCGCGTGACAGGTCGCGTCGCAGCCGCCGGTGCAGGTGCCGTTACAAGTGCCGGTGCAGCGCCCTTGTGCGTCCACCGCGCTGCACTGACCGTTGCAGGTGCCGTTGCAGCGCCCCTCGCAGCGCCCTTCGCACGTGCCCTGGCAATAGCCCGAGAGGCGCGCGGGCTCGCACTGTGCGACGATCTGCCCCGGATCGACCTGGACGTTGCACTGCCCCTCGCAGCTGGCCTTGGCCTGGAAGTCGGCTTGGCAGGCGGGTGGCTGGGCTTGCACCTGGATCTGGATCCCCTGGCGGAAGATCCAGTCGATCTGCGCCGCGAGCGCGCCGCACGCAGCCTTGGCCGACGCGCCCGGGTCGTCGTTCTTCGGCGCCATTGCCGCGTCCGGGATGCCGAGATCGCGACCCATGTTCTTGCACGCGGTGGTCGCGAGCATCTCCATCTGCACCGAGGCCTGCATCAGGTCCTTGGTCGCGGCGACGAACGCGCGCACCTCGGCGTTGGCCTTGGCGTTGGCCGAGAAGCTCATCTGCATCGGATCACCCGAGCCCAGCGCCGGGCACGCCGCGCCCCCCAGGGCGCCGAACTTGCCGTCCATGCAGCTCGCGCTGACCACCATCAGAACCAGGGCGAAGATCAGGTGAACGAAACGCATGGCCCGGAGCCTGTCCGTCCCGCCGATGCGGCGCAAGTCCCCCATCGACGCACGGCTTGCGCTACCCTCGCCCGTCGGCGATGGCCCAGCAGAAACCCTACCTCGACGGCGCGCGCCCGCTGTGCTTCGCGCACCGCGGCGGCGCCGCGCTCTGGCCCGAAAACACCCTCGTGGCGCTCCGCGGGGCCATCGAGCTGGGGGTGACCCACCTCGAGACCGACGTGCACCTGACCCGCGACGGCGAGCTGGTGGTGTTCCACGACGCCCGCCTCGAGCGCACCACCGACGGCTACGGACCGATCCGCGACTTTACCCTGAGCGAGCTCCAGGAGCTCGATGCGGGGTTTCGATTCTCGCCCGACGGCAAGAGCCGGCCCTGGCGCGGCAAGGGCCTGCGCATCCCGAGGCTGTCGGAGGCCTTCGAGCTCGACCCCCGCGTGAAGCTCAACGTCGAGATGAAGCAGAGCGGCGTCGGCCTGCCGCGCGCGCTCTGGGACTTCATCGAGCAGCGCAGTCTCCACGATCGCATCCTGGTGGCCGCCGCGGAATTCGGTCTCGGCCGCGAGTTCCGAAAGCTCGCTCGAGGCAGCGTCGCGACCAGCGCGTCGGCGCTGGAGGTCGCCGAGCTGTGGGCCGCCGCGCGGGTGGGTCTGGGCCGATGGGTTCCGGTCGACTACGACGCGCTGCAGGTGCCGCCGAGCCAGTACGGGCTCGAGGTCGTCACCGAGCAGTTCGTCGAGCTGGCCCACGCCCGGGGCCTGCACGTCCACGTCTGGACCATCGACGACCCGAACGAGATGCGCCGCCTGCGCGCGCTGGGCGTCGACGGGCTGATGAGCGATCGCCCGGACGTTTTGCTCGAGACCATGGGGGCGCCGTGAACCCCTGGCCGCCGCAAGCACCTCCCGCGCCTCCGCCCGGCCCGGTCGGCGGCTACGGGCTCGCGCTGCCGCCCGGCGTGAGCGCCGAGAGCGCGTATCAAAAGCCCGGAGGCAGCGGGGGCAGTGAGCCGCTGGGCATCGTCGGCTTGATCTTGGGCGTGATCAGCCTGCCACTCTACCTGTGCTGCGGCGGGCTCTCGCTCGTCCTGAACCTGGTGGGGCTCGGGCTCGGCGTGGCCGGGCTCGCGCGCTCGCGCGGCGGTGGCCAGGGGCGAGCGGTGGCGATCGCCGCGGTGGTGGTCAACGGCCTTCTGCTGCTGCTGAACGTCCTGGCGATCGTGTTCGTGTTCGGCGTGATGGGCTTCGGGCTCTTGTCGAGCCCGTGAGACTCGGCTCAGATCCCGTCGGCGCCGCTGTCCGGCGGCGGCTGCGACAAACACACCTGGGGGCCGTCGTCGCCGGCGTCCGGTGGCGGAGGCGACAGGCACGGCTGGGCGCCGGCAGACCCGCCGGTGCTGGTGCCACCTGCACCCGCGCTGCCGCCGGTCGCGCCGCCGCTGCCCCCCGTGGAGCCGCCCGAGCCCGACGTGGCGGCGCTTCCTCCGCTGCCACCGCCGTCGGTGTCACCCCCGCAACCCGCGAGAGCCACCGAGGCGACGCCCGCGCTCGCCAGCGCCGCCGCGATGAAGCGGGCGCGGCGAGCCATGATCAACCGCTTTGCGTCTCCGTCGCTCATGACCCACTCATGATGCGCCAGTCCGCCGCGGCTGTCATTCAGTGTTTCTCGGTGAACACCCGATCGCCCGGCACGCCGTGCTCGGTCACCAGCTGGTCGACGCATTCGACCACCATCTCGCCCACACCGCAGACGTAGATGTTCGCGCCCGTAAGCGGGAAAACCAGCTCGGCGAGGTGCGCCTGGACACGGCCCGTGCGCCCCGACCACCCGTTCTGGGGCTGACTGACGATGGGCTCGTAGCGCAGGCGCGGGTGCGCCTTGCACAGCATCTCGAGCTCGGCGCGCCAGAGCAGCTCGGGCTCGGTGCGCGCCCCGGACAAGAGCAAGAGCGGCGCGCTTCCGCCGGCCTCGAGCGCTTGCTGCAAGAGCGCGCGGATCGGAGCGAGGCCGGTGCCGGTGGCGATGAACACCTCGGGGTGCCCCGCGGGGTCACGCCGCACGAAGCTCCCCTTGGGTCCGAGCACGTCGACGGCGCCGCCCACCACCACGTCGTCGAGCGCGCCGCCGCGGAGTACCGCCAGCTCGAACAGACCCGGCCGGGCGGGGTCGGGCATGCTCGCGATCGAGAACGGCGTGCGACGTTCGTCGCCGACGGGCGCGACCTCGACGTACTGCCCCGGCACCCACTCGAGCGGCTTGGGCCCGAGCGTCGCCAGGACGAGCCCGCGCACTCGCGGTGAAAGCGTGGCCTGAGCCACCAGCTCGGCTCGAACCTGACGCGGCTCTGGAAGGGTCATGGGAGCCTCCCATAGTCCAAGCCACGAGCAGACCGCAACGCCAGTCGCTGTGCTAGCCTGCGCCGCGCCATGCGGCCGATTTCCAAGCTCCTGATCGCGAACCGAGGCGAGATCGCCCTCCGTATTCAGCAGAGCGCGCGCGCGATGGGGATCAGCACCGTCGCCGTCTACTCGGACGCCGACGCGGCCGCGCCCTTCGTGCGAGCCGCCGACGAGGCGGTGCGGCTCGGGCCCGCCCCGAGCGCCGACAGCTACCTGCGCATCGATCGCATCCTGGAAGCGGCGCAGCGCACCGGCGCCGACGCGGTGCACCCCGGGTTCGGGTTCTTGGCAGAAAACGCCGACTTCGCCCGGGCTTGCCAGAAGGCGGGGCTGTCGTTCGTCGGCCCGAGCCCCGAGGCCATCGCCAGCATGGGCTCGAAGAAGGCTGCCAAGCGCCTGGTCGCGGGCGCCGGGGTCCCGGTGGTGCCTGGCGCCGAGCCCGACGACCAAGCCACCGAGTCGATCGCCAAGCATGCGCGGGCCGTGGGCTACCCCCTGTTGCTCAAGGCCAGCGCGGGCGGCGGCGGTAAGGGCATGCGCGTCGTCCATCGCGACGCGGATCTGGAGCCCGCCATCGAGGGCGCCAAGCGCGAAGCCAAGAGCGCCTTCGGCGACGACACCCTACTGATCGAGAAGTACATCGAGCGCCCCCGGCACGTCGAGGTGCAGATCTTGGGCGATCGGCACGGAAACTTGGTGCACCTGTTCGAGCGCGAGTGCTCGATCCAGCGCCGGCATCAGAAGATCATCGAAGAGTCCCCCTCACCCGCGCTAACCGACGCGCTGCGGGCCACCATGGGCGCGGCGGCGGTGTCGGTGGGCAAGGCGGTGGGCTACGAGAACGCCGGGACCGTCGAGTTCATCTTGGGTCAAGACGGCTCGTTCTACTTCCTCGAGGTCAACACCCGGCTCCAGGTCGAGCACCCGATCACCGAGTGCGTGACGGGCATCGACATCGTCCGCGAGCAGCTGCTGGTGGCTCAGGGCGAGGCGCTGTCGTTCCGTCAGGCCGACCTCGCGCAGCGCGGTCACGCGGTCGAGTGTCGGCTCTACGCCGAGGACGCCGACAACCACTTCTTGCCCACCACCGGCACCCTCGTCGACTGGCAGGTGCCCGACATGCCAGGCCTTCGGGTGGACTCGGGCGTCGAGACCGGCTCCGAGGTGGGCATCCACTACGATCCGATGCTCGCCAAGGTGATCACCCACGCGCCCAGCCGCGGGGAAGCCATCCAGAAGATGATCGGCGCCCTCGCGGGGCTGTCGGCCGAGGGCCTGGTCACCAACCGCGAGTTCTTGCTGCGCGTCCTCACCCACCCCGAGTTCCGCGCCGGCGCGACCCACACCCACTTCATCGAGCAGCACTTGGCCGAAAAGCCCGACGACCCGACCCGACCCGAGCGCGAGCGCTGGGCCGCGGTCGCGGCCACGCTCTCGGGGCGCGATCAGCGCCTGCAGGCGCGGGACGTCCTGCCCGGGCTCGCCCCCGGCTTTCGCAACAACCCGGGCAGCCGCGAGTGGGTCGAGTACCGCCTGGCCGATCGCCACGTCCGCGTACAGTACGCCACGCTGGGAAAAGGCACCCTCGCGGTGAGCTTCGACGGCAGCGAGCACGTGGTTCGCGAGGCCAGCGTCGACGGAGCGGCGGTGAGCTTCGAGGACGACGCCGGCGTGCGCCGAAGCTTCCGCGTCACCCGCCGCGCGGACCACTTCTACGTGCACGCTCGAAGTGGCTCGTTCACCCTGGTCGAGCTGCCGCGATTCCCTGAAAAGCAGGCGGCGGCCGCCCCCGGCGCGTGCGTGGCCCCGATGCCGGGCAAGGTCGTCAAGGTGGTCGCTCTCGAAGGCACCGCCGTCAGCGCCGGGGACGTGCTGGTCGTGCTCGAGGCGATGAAGATGGAGCACTCGGTCAAGGCCCCCGAGGCCGGCATCGTGAAGCAGCTCTTGGTCTCCGAAGGCGAGCAAGTCGAGGCCGCCGCCGTCCTGGCGGTGGTGGGCACCCCCGACTGAAGGGTCACGGCGCGCGCCAGCGCCAGACGAGCAGGACCGCCGCGAGCAGCACGACGATCGCGAGCAGGCTCATCCCCACGGCGACCGGCAGCAGCACATTTCGACTTCGGTCCGCCGGCGGGGGCCGAGGCGCCGGAGCCTGCAGGGGTGCCACGAGCGTGGGCGCATTGCCCGACGCCGGCGAAAGCAGCTGCGTGGGGACCTGACCCGAGGGCAGCTCCGCCTCGGCCGCGCCGCGCGACACGACGGCGAGGGGCGCCGACGAGAGCCTGGGAGTCAGCCGTTCGAGCTCGCTCAGCATCTCGAAGCCAACCTGAAACCGCGCGGCCGGGTCCTTGTCCAGCGCGCGCCGGATCGTCCGCCCCAGCACCGAGCGCTCGACCGCGTCCGGCAACGAAACCGGCGTCGGGCTGAGCTGAACCTGGGCGGCCTCGAGGGGCGTCCCGCCCACCACCGGCTGTCCGCACAGCATCTCGGCCAGCATCATGCCCACGGCGTAGAGGTCCATGCTCGGGTGGGGCGGCTTGCCCAAGATCTGGTCCGGCGGCATGTAGCGCGGCGTCCCGATCACCATGCCGGCAGCGGTGAGCGGCGCACTCTCGAGGGTCTTGGCGATGCCGAAGTCGAGCACCTTCACGAACTCGGTCTCGCCGGCATACGTGCAGAGGAACACGTTGCCCGGCTTCATGTCGCGGTGCACGACGCCCAGCGCGTGAGCCTCCATCAAGCTCTTCAGGATCTGCGAGGCGATCTTCACCGCGCGTTGCTCGGCCAGCGGGCCCTCGCGCTTGAGCGTGGCCTCGAGGGTCTCGCCCGAGAGCAGCTCGTAGACGATGAACGGGCTCGGGCGATGGCCGAGATCGAAGTCGAGAAGGTGCACGGTGTTGGGGTGGGTCAGCTGCCGCGCCAGCTCTGCTTCGCGCTGAAAACGAGCGGCGCCGGCGGCGTCGACGCTGTCGGCGCTCATGATCTTGACCGCAACGTCGCGCCCGATGCGAAGCTCGGTGGCGCGGAACACCTGGCTGAAGCCGCCGTGGCCGATCTCCGCGTCCAGCCGGTAGCGCTGGGCGAGGACCATTCCGGGCGCGGGGATGACCTGTTCCAAGCCCGATCGTGCTACCGCCTGTCACTGGCGCGACGCAAGCGCTGCTTTCGGCCCGCCCTTTCGTTACCATCCACCACGATGCGAAGGCGGCTCACCTCGCTCGCTTGCTCGTTCTGGCTGTTCGGCTGCGGAAACGACGAGCTTGCCCCGACGCCCGGCAGCGGCGACGCGCCCTGGGTGCCGCCGCCCGAGAGCTGCGAGGCCCCGAACCTGGACGACCCCCGAGCGCTCCGCGAGTGCTCACTCGGCAGCGGCGTCTTCGGTCGCTGGGTGCTCGACCCCCAGGGGCTCCCGGCCTACGACTATCGGCTCGATCAGCACGCCGATGCCCGGGCCGCGTACCCGGTGAGCGAGCGTGATCCGGAGGGCGATGCGCTCGACCGGCGCGATCACTGGGCGGCGTTCGGCAACCGCCGGGTGAACGCCCACGTCTTCAACGACGGGATGATCGAGCTGGTCACCCAGGACCGCGGCGTCGAGTACCTCAACAAGCTCGACGAGTCGAAGCAGGCGTTCGCGGGCGGGTTCGGCTGGCTGTCGGACGGGGACGAGCGCTGGTGCACAGCCTACAAGTGGCGCCCCAAAGCGGCGCGCACCACCCGCCGGTTCGGCATGGGCTATGCCGAGAGCAGCATCGAGCATCGCGACGTGCGGGCCACTCGGGTCACCGCGGCGGCGAAGGGCAACGTGGCCGCGATCGTGAGCGACGTGACCCTCGAGAACCTCGGCAGCGAGACCAAGACCCTGACCCACTGGGAGTACTGGGACGTGTTCCGCCGACCGATCGAGATCAACTGGATCGTCTCTGGCGAGAGCTTCGCGCTGGCGCCGAGCATGGCCCGGGACGCCCGCGACGCCCGAAACGCCTGGTTCGACGAAGAGGCGAGCTTCGACCCCGCGCACGGTCGCCTCGAGCTCAGGCGGAGCTACGTGGGCGACGACCCGCGGCCAAAGATCGACGATCCCCGCGCCGCCGACTACTACGCGAACAGCCCGTTTCTGGCGGCGCCGCTCGGAGGCATCTCGGACGTGCTGGTGGATCAGGCGGCGTTCTTCGGCGCCGGCCCGGTCGCTGCGCCCGACGGCGTGCTGTTCGACGTGGCCGGCACCGGCCTCGAGCCGTTCAGCCGGTCGCCGGCCAGCGGCGCGGGTCAGCCCCACGTGTTCGTGATGAAGAGCGACGTGGTGCTCCCGCCCGGCGCCTCCCAACGCCTGCGGTTCGTGTACGGCTACGCGCGCGAAGGCGAAGAGTTCCCCGACGCGCCCAGCTGGCACGACCCGAGCTTCAGCGCGAGAGAGCAGCAGGCCGAAGAGCTCTCGAGTCGACTCATGTACTTCGCCGAGCCGAGCGCGCCCGAGCTCAGCCGCGAGCTTGCCTGGCACGCCTACCAACTGGAAGCGTCGGTCGGGCACCGCGACTACTGGCAGGGGCCGGTCGTGCCGCAGGGCTCGGCCTATCTGTATCTTCACGGCGCGGACGGCGCGGCGCGGGACCTCGGGCTCTTCGCCTTGCCGCTGGTCTACACCGACCCCGCCCTCGCCCGCGCCGAGCTTCGCCTGTACATGGGCATCCAGTTCTCGGACGAGCGCTTCTCGTACGCGTTTCAGGGTCACGGAATGCTCGACGACGCGGGCATCCACTCGGCGCCCAGCGACCTGCCGCTGTTCTTCCTGTGGGCGCTGGGCGAGTACCTCGGCGCCACCGGAGATCTCGCCTTCTTGGACGAGAAGGCCCCGTACTGGCCGCGCGGCGCGCGGCCGAACGCCACCGTCTGGGACCACACCGCCGGCGCGCTGAAGCACCTGTTCGAGGGGGTCGGGACCGGCGAGCACGGCCTGATCCGGATCGGCACCGGCGACTGGAGCGACGGCATCGTGATGGAGGCCCCCGATCGCGAGCTGGCGGTAGCAAAAGGCGAGAGCGTGCCCAACACCCAGATGGCCGTGGCCGTCTTGCCGCGCATCGCCGATCTGATCGACGGCCGCGCGCCCGACCTGGCAAAGGACATCCGCGCCCGGGTCGAGGCCTATCGCCTGGCGCTCGAGAAGGCCCACAACGGCAAGTTCTTCTATCGCTGCTACTTCGGCGACGGCAAGCCGCGCTACGACCAGACCATCAACCTCGAGGCGCAGATCTGGGCGCTGATCGGCGGCACCTTCGACGCCGCGCTCTCGCGCGCCGAGCTGACCCAGAACGTGGCCCAAGCGCTCGACGACCCCTCACCGATCGGGGCGACGCTCACACCGGGCGGGCAGGTCTGGCCGGCGATCAGCGCGCCCCTCACCTGGGGCTACGCGCGCTCGGACCCCGCCCGCGCCTGGAAGCACTTCACCAGGAACACGATGGCGGCCCACGCGCGGGCGTTTCCCGAGGTCTGGTCCGGGATCTGGAGCGGCCCCGACGGTGTGAGCAGCGAGAGCGGCTGGGCCTGGAAGAGCCAGGTCACACCCATGACCGACTTCCCCGTGCAGAACAACAACGCCCACGCCATGCCGCTCTTCGCGGCGCTGAAGATCGCCGGCGTCGAGGCGAGCGCGCAGGGCTTGGTGATCTCGCCGCGCGTCCCGAGCCGCAGCTTCTCTCTCGAGACGGCCGTGATCGAGCTCTCTCAGCGCGGGGCGTCCCTGACCGGCCGCTATCGGCCGAGCGGCAAGAGCGCGCGGCAGCTGGTGCTCGAGGCGCCCGAGGGGGAGCAGGTGAAGCGCGCGCGGGTGAACGGAAAGGACCTCGACGTGCCCTCCGGGGCCACGTCCGTCACCGCCAGCACCGACCCCGAGCAGTCCGGAGCCCTCGAGTTCGAGCTTCTGACGGAGCCCAAGCCATGAAAGAGATCATCCTCTCGGCCCCCGGCAAGAACGCCATCAGCTCCGCGCTGATGCGCCAGATCATCGACGACCTTCGCGCCGCTGCCGGCGAGCCCGTGCTGCTCACCGGCGCCGGCGACGCGTTCAGCGCGGGCCTGAACCTGAAAGAGGTGCTGTCGCTGGACTCGACGACCATGCCCGCGTTCCTGGGGCTGCTCGACGAGATGACCCGCGCGCTCTTCGAGTACCCGGGACCGACCGTCGCGCTGGTCAATGGCCACGCCATCGCCGGCGGCTGCGTGCTGGCGCTGTGCTGTGATCATCGCGTGGCCCCGGCCCGTAGCACGGGCCGCATCGGCCTGAACGAGGTGGCCCTGGGCCTGCGCTTCCCCCCGGCGGTGATGAAGCTGGTGCAGGCGCGCGTCCCGGAGCGCCACCTCGGACGAGTGGTGCTGGGCGCGGAGCTGTTCGACGCGCAGGCGGCCCTGGAGGTCGGCCTGCTCGACGAGCTTTCGGACGACCCGAGCGCTCGCGCCGGCGAGCGCTTGGCGGCCTTCGCCGCGCACCCGCCCGACGCCCACGCGCGCGCCAAGCAGATGCTCCGCGCGGGCTTGCTCGACGTCTCGGCCGAGGAAACCGCTCGCTTCGCACGAGAAGACCTGGACGCTTGGACCAGCGACGCGTTGCGCGCAAAGCTCCGCCAGGTGCTGTCGCGCTGAGGCGTCCCTTCCCGCAGGGCGGAGGCGGGCCCGAGCCGCGTGCCGCGATGTCCTCGAATGCGGACATTGCGTTTGCCCCGGCGCCTTCGGCAAGATGTAGGGTGGATCCGTGGAGGCGCGTGGATGAAGCGAATCGCCGGCATGCGTCGGGCCGTGGCTCTGGTCGTGGCGGGCTCGGTCGCGACTTTCGCGTCCGGGGCTCGCGCCGCGTCGCCGAGCGAAGAGCTGGATACCTGCACTCAGGACTACTTGAACGCCAGCGGCGGCTCGTTCGAGTGCTCGGTCTGCGGCGTCACGGCCGGTTGCGACGCCGACTCGTGCCACTGGGGGTCGCTCAAGGGGGAAGTCGGGCAGCAGTCGCTGCAAACCATGATCGCCGCTGGGTACCAGCTCTTTTGCCTGAACCGCGGCGGCAGCCTGGTGGCGACGGCCTCGCCCGCCGGCTCGCAGGGCGCGGCGCTGGACCGCGCGTTCGGTGACAAGCGCCAACTCGGGCATGCGCTGCAGGTGGGCGGCGTGCTCGAATACACCTCGCTGAACGGGCTCGGGGGTGGCGATTCGTCGAGCTACGGCGCCGCGGTCCCCGTGAGCTTCAGACGCTCGTTCTCGGCTGCGAACACCGACCTGGATCTCGCGGGCACGGTGCTGTTCGGCAAGAGCGAGTGGGTCACCCAATACGGCTTCAGCGCGCTGCCCTCGCTGCGGTGGTTTCCGGCGGCTTCCCCGGGCGAGAAGCAGGTGTTCGGCGTGTCCGTACCGTTGCAGCTCTTGGTCACCAGCGGTGACGCCTTCGACACGTCGCTCGTCTACCACGCGGGGGCGGGCGGGATCGTTGGGATGACCTTCGGCGATCTGGGCTTGGGTGCGGCCGCAGACGTGATTTACGCTGGTGGGGTCCAGATCCCGCTCCAGGTCGTCGGTCGCTGGGGCACCACCATCGGGACGGCGCCAGTGGCCTTCCAACTCGGGGTGAGCGGCGACGCCATCGCGCTCGACGGCGTGCTGGACACGCTCCAACAAAACGCGCTCGTCGGCTATGACACCGGGGACTGGCTGTTCGGCCTCCGGGTGTTTCGTCAGGGCGACGACGGCTGGGCCTTCGCCGCCGGGGCGAGCAACTCGACTCGCGCGGCGCGGCTCGCGGCCGGCACCGACGACGCGTACCAGAGGTCGGCCGCAGGGCGTCCATCGCCCGAAGGCGCCAAGCCGGCTCGCGGCACCGACGGGGCGGCGCGACCCGCCGAGACCCTCAGCGTGATGGTCGTGGCGCGGGTCGGCGACGACCCGGCCTCGGGCAGCAAGCTGGTCGGAGCGATCCGCGCCTTCCTCGAGCAGCGCGGGCTGAAACCCATCGAGCGCGGCGTCGCGGAGCGGGCGGTCGCACCCTTCGGCGGCGCACCGCAAGAAGCCCGAGAGCTCGATGCCGCCCGCGCGACGGGCCACGCGACGCTGGCGATCTCAGTGCGAGCGACGGCCACGCCCGCAGGCTCGTGGCAAGTGGCGGTGCTGGTCACCGGGCGGGGGATCGTGGCGGAGCGCCGAATGTTCGCCGAAGCCGACGGCCTCGAAGCCTCGGTGCGCCAGGCGCTGGCCGAGCTGTTGGCAACCCTCGACCTCGGCGGGCTGAAAGAGAGCGCCGTCCCGCCCGCGCCGCGCGCGTATCCGGCTCCGCCGCCACCCTCACCACCGCCACCCCCACCCGCGCCGCCGACCGAGGCTGCGCCGGACGGCGGCGCGAGCCCCGACGCCGGCGCGGGTCCCGACGCGGGTCCGCCGGCGACCGGCGGCTGCACCAAGGACGTCGAGTGCAAGGGCGATCGGATCTGCATCAACGGGCGCTGCGAGTCACCGAAATGAACCGCGCAGCGCAGATGTCTCTGGCCCTCGCGACGTGGGTTGCCGCGGGCACATTGGTGTCGCAGCGGGCCACGGGTCAACCCGCCGAAGAGCCACCGCCGCCGCCGGCCCCTTCGTTGGACGCACCGCCGCCGCCGCCGCCGGAAGCCCCGTTGCCCGCGTCGGGCCCCGTGCGAGAGTTCCAACTGAAGAATGGCACGTCGGTCAAAGGCCGCGTGGTGCGAGAGCAGCCCGGCGACTGGCTGATGATCGAGACCGAAAGCGGTTGGCGCCTCACCCTCCCTTGGCAACACGTGGGCGCTCCGCCTCCGGCCGCATCCCCTGCCTCCGCCGCGCAGCGGGGCGACGCGCCACCCAACGCGCCGGCCGCGGCGCCCGAGCCAACTGCGGCCCGAACGGGTTTCCGTCTGGGCGCGCGGGCAGCCGCCGCATTCCCCGTGGGCAAGACCGAAGCTGGAGAAGACCGCCAGCTCTCGCGCGTGTTCGGCACCGCTCTGCCGCTCACGTTGGACGTTGGAGCGCAGGTCTCGCCGAGCTTCTACGTCGGCGTCTACGGCTCGTGGGTCGTCGGCAGCGCCGGCACCAACGCGGACGCGGCATGCGCGAAGGTCGACTGCTCGGTGTATGGCGCGCGCGTAGGGTTGGACCTCGAGCTTCGTCTGGCGCAGAGCGGCAGCCCCCTGCCTTGGCTCAGTTACGCTTTCGGGTGGAGCGCGGACGAAATCGACCTCGAGGGCGGCGGGAAGACCCAGCAGCACGCCTATGGCGGACTGGACTTCGCCACCCTCCTGGCGGGCGCCGACTTCAAGGTGGGCGATCACCTAGCCGTGGGACCGTTCGGCGGCGTCGGCCTCTCCCTCTACCTCTATGAAGTGGACGCGGTGGATGGCACGGGCAGAAACAAGGCCGTGAGCGACCCGGCGGTGCACGGTTACATCCAGGCGGGCGTGCGCGGGGTGCTGTTCCCCTGAAGGGCGGTAGACTGATGGCCATGCAGCGTCGAAAGAGGTGGATGAGCGCTCCGGCGGCGCTGGCGCTCGTCGGTACACTCGGGTCGTCGCTGGCGTGCGGGGTGATGTTCGGTGCCGAGGAGGGGCCGCTGGTCACGGACGAGAGCGGCGGCGCGGCGGGCTACGGCGGCTACGCCGGGAGCTCCGGCTACGGCGGCTACGCGGGTTACGGCGGCTACTCGGGTTACGGCGGCTACTCGGGCTACGGCGGTTCGGGCGGGTACAGCGGGTACGGCGGGAGCGCCGGTTACGGGGGCTACGGCGGGTCGGGGGGATCAGGCGGAGGTCCGACCGTGGGCGGGAGTTGCGCGACCCCGAGCACGAAGCTCGTGTGTGGCTGCGATGGCTACGGCGGGTGCGACCTGGTGCTGCGCTGTTCCTCGGGCTTCTACGAGCAGCTCACGAGCTGCAAGTCTGGTGCGTCGTGCGTTCAGTTCACCAACATGGTGGGCTGCGGCTCCGAAGATTTCTACGTCCCGATGGTGCCCTCGGGGGTGGCCTGCACGAATCCGAACAGCTACGCTTGCTCACCCGACCTGACGACCGAGATGAAGTGCACGGGCTCGTACTGGGCGGAATACAAGAGCTGTTCGTCGCAGTACAAGACCTGCCAGGCCGTGAAGCCGGGCCCGACCTGCTCGTCGGCGACCTTCTGCGTCGGCTGCTTGTAGGCGCCCTCGCGCTGGCGTCGTCATGTTGCTCCGTCTTGGCACACCAGTGCTTCTGCGGATTTCAGGGCGGGCGAAGTATTTCTCCGTCCGGGCGATGCGACGTCCGCATTTGAAGACCTACCGAGCCGGGGTCGAACCGCGGCATCCTCGAAGGCCAACATGAAACTCGCAGGGTTTTTGGCGTGCTTGGTCGCGGCCCTGCTCCTGTCGCGCTCGCTCGGCGCAGCGCCGTCGAGCCCGGGTCAGTCCGAGCATCGATCGGGCGCCGCCGTGGTCGTGGACGGCAGCGCCGACACGGCGCAAGACCAGGCGCTCGCCGCTCGAGTGGCCGAGGTGCTCGCGAGCGGCGGCTTCACCGCGGTCGACGACGCCACGGTGCAGGCTGCTCTGGCTGCCAACGGAGCCAGCGATCTCGGGGTGGTCACCACCGACCCCGCTCGCCTCGCCGCCACGCGCAACGCGGTCGGCGCAGCCGTCTTGGTCCGGGTCGCGCTGGTTGGGCTGCCGACCGGCGCGTGGTCGGCGCGCGTACTGGTGATCTCCAGCACCGGCACCCGCGAGCAGTCGTTCACCAGCGCGACGCGCGAAGCGCTCGAGTCGACGCTGCCGATGACGGTGAAATCACTGGTCGCGTCGAAGCAAGCCCCGCCCGAAGCGACACCCGCGCCGAAGCCCGCAGCTCGCGGTCCGGCGGGCGACGACAAGGTCTACTTGAAGGACGGAACCGAGCTCACGGGGCGAGTGCTCCGGCAAGAGCCGGATCGCTACGTGGTGATCGTCACGGCACAAGGCCAGCAGACGCTCCCCTGGCAAGAGATCCGCCGGGTGATCCTGGCCTCGGACGGCGCCCCCGGCGGGGGTCCCCGGGCCGAGCTCGGGGCGGGGTTCGGCGTCGGCATGAGCGGCACCTTCGAAGAGTCGGAGGCGAAACGCCAGGCATGGAAGAAGCGCGGCGGCGCGCTGGCCAGCTACGAAGTCCGGGCAAACGTCACGGGCATATTGTTTCCGGACCAAACGGTCCCGTCCACGCCGTACTACTGCGTCCAGCCGAACGGGTCCCCGACGATGGCGACGGTCCCCGCATCGCAGGCCAGCGCCGGCGGCGGCGGTGGTGGCCTCGGAGCGCGCACCGGCGTGTTCGTGCTTAACGCCCCGACGCCCGGCAAGTCGAGCACCTTCAGCGCGTTCCGGATCGCCGGCGGCGTCGACTTCTCGTATCTCTACTTCGCGTTCCCCGTGGGGTACGACATCCAACAAGGCGGAAGGTGCCAGACCGGAGAGGTCCCCGCGAAATACGACGGCGCCTCGATGATGCAGCTCAACGTGCCACTCAACCTGGGCGCTCACGTCGGCCTGGGGGGGTTCGGCGCAGGCAGCGCCTGGCGCGGCCTCGTGCTCGGGCTCGCGTACTCCCCTTCCTACAGCTACACCAAGGCCAGCGAGGCCACCGAAGGTCAGGGCAACTTCAATTGGGCTGGCGTCGAGCTGACCGTCGACGTCACCACGCTCGAGGCGCTCCTCGACAAGCAAGCCGCCGAAGCGCACTTCCGATTCGCCGCGTTCTTGCTGCCCCCGCTCAAAGAGGGCTGGCCCTGGCTCTTGACCGCAGGCTTCGGCGCGGTCTGGTACTGACTCAGGTCGGCTTCGACCAGGCCTTGGCGAGTCCCACCCTGCTCTGCACTCCGAGCCGCTCGTAGATCCGTCGCACGTAGGTCCGCACCGTGTGCAAGGGCATGTCCAGCGCCAAGGCGATCTGCTTGTCCGAACGCCCCGCGGCCGCGAGCTCGGCCACGCGCCGGAGGCTCGGGGGCAACGCCAG
Organism: Myxococcales bacterium; assembly: GCA_016191785.1. Taxonomy (GTDB): domain Bacteria; phylum Myxococcota_A; class Polyangia; order Polyangiales; family Polyangiaceae; genus JADJKB01. The sequence continues at coordinate 29,178 of JACPVJ010000055.1, forward strand.
CGGCGCTTCGCCCCGCGGGATCACCAGGTACAGGCTCCTCCCCTCGTGCTCGACCCGCGTGACCGACGCCTGCGCCGCGAGTCGGGCTCGCTCTCGCGGAGCCGCGCTCAGCCATTCGGGTGCACGCTTGTAGCCCCCCCGGGCCGGACGGTTCGCGTGAACGATGGCGCCGGCCGCCGTCAACATGAACGCCGGTTGCTCGAATGCGTCGAGCGTCTGGCCGAGCGCAGTGCTGCTCGACGGCACCGCTCCGAGCGCGCGCACCGCCGTCAACGCGTCGCGGAGATCCGTCGCCAATGCGTCCAAGCGGACCGCCTCGCGCCGGGTGAAGTCGCCTTCGCCTGCACCGGTCAAGAGCGCGACCAGCGCACAGATGCGCCCACGATCGTAGAGCGCCAACCGCAGCTGCGCGTGCGAACCGAGCGGCGCCCAGATCTCGGCGCGCAGCCGCTCGAGAGCCTCACGCCGACCACGAAACAGCTCCTCGGTGGTGACGGAGCGGTCCGCGAACGGGTCTGCTCCCTCCAGTGCGTACTGCCGGTGCGATGCGATTCTGGGTGCAACGGAGCCGAACGCCCCCCAGCCCACGCCGCGCGCGTCCAAGGTGTGGCCGCACGCTCCGAGCTGGCCGTCCGCCGTCCAGTCGTAAACGACAGCATGATCCGCTCGCGGGAATGCTCTCTGCAACACCGAGGCCGCTCGCGCGTACGCATGCGGGGCAGTCCACAACTCGCGCAAGTCCCCCCGGACGGCGTCGACCCCGCGATGCATGTGGGAGCTTGCATGCTACGTCCTCTGACTCGCTCACCGCAAGCTGGGGAGCAACGACCAACATGGACCCGTTTCAGACAGGGTGTCGGCGTTCGAGCCCGGAGGGCCAGTGCGAAAAGGGCTGCGCGATCCCGATTTGCCGCTGACCGCTCGCGTGTCTGCCACCGACGCCCGCATGCGCGCGCGCCCATTGCGCGCGCTGACCCGTCACTTGGGCAGAGCTCGAACTGCCCACGCGACGGCCCCGCCGGCGGTCGCGCGCGCAGCCACGAGGCGGTCACCGCGCATGAGCACCACGGGCCAGCCCTCGCCCGGGAGGGCGGGCTTCGCCTCTTCGGGTGGCGAGAGCTCGTCGGTCGCGCCGTCGGCGCCGATCCGAAGCACCCCCGCCGACGACCTCCCGTCCGGCTCGAATGCGGTCGCCTCCCAAGACAAGAAGAAGTCGCGCTCGTCGGCAGCCAGTGCGAGCAACTCCAACCGTGAGAGCCCCGTGTCGAGATCGCGCAGGCGCCGGGGCGATGCTCCGGCTCGGACTGTGCCGTCGGCTTCCAGCGGACACCCCCAAATCTGGCTCCGCGTCGGGGTCACGTACACCCGCGCGCCGTCGATGTCGCGGTGCCGAGGACCACCCACGACCTCTTCGCCGTGCAGCCACGCCACGTAGCAGCCCGTGGGGCCGCACGCGACGCGCGTGCCGCTGTTGAAGCGCGTCTCGTGGATCGCCTGGACCGCACCGCCGAGGCGAAGCGCGGACACGGTGTCGAGCTTCGGGTCGAGCCCGCCGGTAAACACCGACAAGAACCCGTCGCCGGCTCGGGCCAGATCGCCGTCCTGGTGGCTCTTTCCGGGATGCGCCTCGACGGGCCCGAGCGAGCCGCCGAGATCGATGCCCCGGGTGTGGAGCGTGCCGTGGGATGCCTCTCGGTACTCGTGGAACGCGAGCAGACAGCGCTTCGGCCCGCAGGCGATCCGCGGGCTCCGCTGGGTCGCGTCGGGACCGGTCAGCTCCCGGGGGCTCGGGTCCAACAGCCGGCCGTCGAGCGCGACCCGTGCACCCTGGACGTTCACGCCCGGCCCCTTGCGAAAGTGCTCCCACACGACCCAGAACCCGCCGTCGTACCCGGCGACCGTGGGGTCGCCGTCCTTGGCATCCGAGCTGACCGCGATGGGTCTGTCGTCGAGCAGCGTCCCGGTGCCGTCGAGCCGCGCTGCGCGGATCCCGCGGTCTCGCCAGACCACCAGCGTGGTGTCGCTAGCGAGCGCGGACGCGAGCGTCCGATGGGCAGGCCCCGGCGGCTCCGGCCGCGCGGGCCGCTCAGCCCGGCTCACGCTGCCCGAGGCAGAGGACGAAGGCGAGGGCTGGTTCCGCCCGCGCCGGCAGCCGAACGAAGCCAGGGCGGCGACGCAGACCAACAGGACCGCGCGTCGCACTCAGAGCAGCCCCGATCGCCCGGTCTTCCGCCGATTCAGCTCGGTCTCGATCAACGCCACGTGCTCGTGCTCTTCCGCCTCGAGCTCGCGATACAGGCGCCAGACGGCGCTGCCGCGCGCGAGCTCTCGGGTCTGCTCGCCGAAGAAGTGCTTGGCGCGCTCCTCCAGGCTCAGGGCCAGCTCGAGCAGCTCGACCGGGGTTCTTGGCGAATCCACGCCGGCGTAGAGCGCGCTCACGTCGGCGCCCAGCTCGACGGCGCTCAGATCGGGCGCCGGGATGTGATAGCGCGTCGCGAGCAGCTCGAGGTGCTCGCGCTCCATCGCGGCCAGCCGCGAGAACATGTCCGACAGCTCGGGCTCGCTCGTGGCCTTGGCCCCGCGCGCGTAAAAGACCCAACCGCCGAGCTCGATCTCCATCGCCTTCTGCACCGCGTCGCGCACGGCGTCGTCGGCGGGGGACTCGCTCGCTTCGCGCGTCAGCTTGCCGCCGCAGGCCGCGCACCGACCGTAGGGGAATGCGAACCCCTCGTGAACCTTGTGACACGACAGACACTGCCAGCGGATCGCGGCGCCAGCGCAACAGACGTAGGGCTCGCCGGGCTCGACCGGGCCGTGACAGCGCGGGCACTTGCCTTCCCCCGCGGGGAACTCGCCTTCGCCGGTCTCCACCGCCGTGGGCGGCCAGACGCGGCTCGACAGGTAGCGGCTGATGTGGCGCGCCGCACGCCGCCCGGCCCCCAGCGCCAAGATCACCGTCGCGCCGCCGGTCACGATGTCGCCCCCGGCGAACACGCCCTCGATGCTGGTGGCCTGGGTGAGCGGGTCCGCCTCGATGTAGCCCCACTTGTTCAGCTTCAGATCTGCGGCCGAGCGCGGCACCACGGGATTGGCCCGGGTTCCCAGCGCGTAGATCACGGTGGTCGCGGCGTACTCGGTGAATGCGCCCTCGACCGGCACCGGTTTGCGGCGCCCGGTCGCGTCCGGCTCGCCCAGATCCATGTGCTGGCACCGGAGCGCTCGCACGTTCTCGTCGGCGTCGAGCGAGATCTCGGCAGGCGCGCGCAAGAAATGGAAGCTCACGCCCTCTTCGCGAGCGTGGCGTAGCTCTTCGACCCGCGCTGGCGCCTCGGCTTCGGTGCGGCGATAGACGCAGTGCACGTGCTTGGCCCCGAGTCGTTTGGCGACCCTGAGGCAGTCCATCGCGGTGTTGCCCGCGCCGATCACCACCACCGAGTCCCCCAGGTCGATCGGAGTGTCACGATACGGGAAGCGGTCTCCGCCCATCAGGTTGACCCGAGTCAGAAACTCGTTCGCGCTCAGCACCTGGCCCGCGCCTTCGCCCGGGATCCCCAAGAACACCGGGTACCCGGCGCCGGTGGCGACGAACACGGACGAAAACCCCATCTCGCCCATGAGCTGGGCCAGGGTGAAGGTCTTGCCGACGACCTTGTTCACCTCGAAGCGCACGCCCAGCTGCTCGAGGGAACGCACCTCTTTCTCGATCGACTCCCGGGGCAAGCGGAAGCTGGGGATGCCATAGCGGAGCACGCCCCCGACCACGTGCAACGCCTCGTACACCACCACCTCGATGCCCTCGCGGACCAGATCGCCCGCGCAGGCCAGGCCCGCGGGGCCCGAGCCAACGATGGCCACGCGGCCCTTGGTCGGATCCTTGGCCACCGGCTCGATGATCGGCGCGGGGGCGTGATCGCCCACGAAGCGCTCGAGCCGGCCGATCGCCACCGGCTCCATCTTCTTTTGCAGGATGCACTGCGCCTCGCACTGGCTCTCTTGCGGGCACACCCGGCCGCAGATCGCCGGGAACAGGTTGCTCTCGTGGATCACCGCGAGCGCGCCGGGCATGTCGCGCACCAAGATGTGGCGGATGAAGCGCGGGATGTCGATGTTGACCGGGCAGCCCTCGATGCAGGTCGGGCGCACGCACTGGATGCAGCGCTCGGCTTCGGACAGCGCGTGCGCCTCGGTGTAGCCCAGGTTCACCTCGTCGAAGCACTGGGCGCGCTCCTGGGCGGGTCGCTCGGGCATGGCCGTGGCGACCGCGGGCACCCCTTTGAGCTTCTTGTAGTTGCGCTTGCCCTCTTCGAAGAGCTGAAGGTCCAGGTTGCAGACGTGGGCGAAGTCCGCCTCGGCACGCTGCTCCAGGCTCTTGAACCGGCGCTGCCGCACGCCCAGCTCCGCGAAATCGACCTGGTGCGCGTCGAAGTCGGGCCCGTCGACGCAGGCGAAGCGCACGTCTCCGCCCACGGTCACGCGGCACGAGCCGCACATGCCGGTCCCGTCCACCATGATGGCGTTCAGGCTCACGACCGTGGGAACCCCCGCAGGTCGCGTCACCTCGGCCACGGCGCGCATCATCGGCAAGGGGCCGATGGCGATCACGCGCTTGGGGACGGGCTCACGCGTGATCACGTCCGCCACGGCGCCCGTCACCAAGCCGGCTCGGCCATGACTTCCGTCGTCGGTGCAGACGATCAGCTCGTCGCTGATCTCCCGAAATCGCTCCTCCCAGAACACCAACGCCTGGGTGCGAAACCCGATGATGCTGGTCACGCGATGGCCGGCCTGTTTGAAGGCGCGGGCCTGGGGGTAGATCGGCGCGACCCCGAGCCCACCGCCCACGAGCACCACGTGCCCGGGCTGGTCGATGTGGCTGGCGATGCCCAGCGGCCCCACGAAATCCAGAAACCAGTCCCCCTGCCGGTACTTGGTCAGCATCTCGCGCGTCGAGCGCCCGAGCGCCTGGATGACCAGCGTTACCGTGCCGCGCCGTCGGTCGAAGTCGGCGATGGTGAGCGGAATGCGCTCGCCGTGCTCGTGCAGCCGCAGCATGACGAACTGCCCCGGCTGGGCGGCCTTGGCCACGTCCGGGGCGAAGACCTCCCACAAGAAGGTGGACTCGGAGAAGGTTTGGTGGGCGACGATCTGATACACGCGCGTCGAAGCATTGTCCGGGTGGCGCGGCGCTCCCAGAAAAATCGAGGGCGCCCTATACTCCGGGCGTGAACTTCTTCGGTCACGCCGCTGTCGCGTGCTGGCGCTCCACCGAGCCTGCCTTCGTGCTGGGCGCGATGCTCCCGGATTTCGCGGCGATGGTCGGAGCGCGCCCGCCGGGTGTGGCCGACGCCGCCGTCGCCGAGGGCGTGGCGTTCCACCATCGGACGGACGACGCATTCCACGACGCCCAGACGTTCCGGCAGCTGATGAAAGAGTCGATGCTCGACCTGGTCGGGGCGGGTCTGGAACGCGGTCGCGCGCGCGCCGTCGCCCACGTGGGTGTCGAGATCTTGCTCGACGGAGTGCTCGCCGACTCGCGCGAGGCGCGAAACGCTTACCTGGCAGCGCTGACCCACGCGTCGAACGTGCGGACAGTGCTCGAGTGGCGAGGCGCCAGCGAGGCGGCGGCGTATGCGTCGCTGCTCACGGCGATGCTCGGGCGCGGCATCTCACGCCAGCACACCACGCCTCCGGTGGTGGCACGACGCATCGAGCACGCACTCTCGAGCCGACCGCGCTTGGCCATCGAGCCGTCGAGCGTCCCGCTGGTCGAGGCATGGTCGCGTGCCGCGGCGAGCCAGGTCCGGGACCGGACGCCGCAACTCATGGCAGAGCTCGAGCCCGAGCTCGCCGGCACGCCGCCGAGGTGAGCGCCCGGCTCCGCCGCCATGGGCATTTCGTCGACGCCTGGCTCGCCGGCCGGGGCCCGACGCCGCGGACCGGGGCAAGACCGCCGCAATCCGGTGGCCGACATCCGGACGAAAGCCGGCGCCCTCGGCACGCTTCGGCTCAATGGAGCGGTATTGTGGGAAATAATTGCTTAGACGTCCGGGGCGCGCGTCAAAACCGAAAACGTTAGCATTTTTCAGGCCCCCGAGGTTGCACCATGCCCCACATGGGGCTACCCCAGGTCCCTCATTTGGGAGGTAACGGCACATGAGTCTTAAGATGGGTGTTCTTCGCACCTCTGCGATCGCGGTCATCGGCCTCGGCGCAGCGGCAATGGCTCCGGGTTGCGGCAGCGACAGCAGCGGCGGCGGCACGGCTACGGGCGGCACCGGCAATGTCGGCGCGACCGGCGGCAGCGGCGCAATGGGCGGCAGCGGCGCGACCGGCGGCGGTGGCACCGGCGCCACGGGCGGCAGCGGCGCGACCGGCGGCATGGCCGGCACGGGCGGCGGCGGCGGTTGCCCCGGCACGCTGAAAGACTGCAGCGGGACCTGCACCAACACCGACTTCGATCCGGCCAACTGCGGCGGCTGTGGCACGGCCTGCAAGACCGGCGAGTTCTGCTCCCAGGGCAAGTGCGCCGGCCAGTGCCTCGGCACCACCCTCTGCACCGACAAGTGCGTCGACACCGGCACCGACCCGAACAACTGCGGCGCGTGCGGCACCGCCTGCAAGACCGGCGAGGTCTGCTCGGTCGGCGTGTGCGGCATCAAGTGCGCCGGCGGCGCCACCAAGTGCGGCACCGAGTGCGTCGACACCCAGAGCAACCCGAACCACTGCGGCGGCTGCGGCGCGGCCTGCACCGGCGGCCAGGTTTGCTCGGCCGGTCAGTGTGCGACCAGCTGCGGCACGGGCTACACCAAGTGCGGCAGCGCGTGCGTCGACACGGGCAACGACAAGAACAACTGCGGCGCCTGCGGCACCGTCTGCCCCAGCGGCCAGGCGTGCCTGCAGGGCAAGTGCGGCAGTTGCGACACGAACACCACCGACTGCGACGGCGACGGCTACGCCGGCAAGGCCGAGGGCGACTGCTGCGAGGTCCCGGGCGTCTGCGGTGCGAACCCGCAGCTCGTGAACCCGGGCGCGCTCGAGGTCGTGGGCAACGGCATCGACGACAACTGCAACGGCCTGGCCGATCTGTTCGACAAGTCGGACACCCAGGACTGCGACGCGGCCCTGGCCAGCGACTCGTCGGATCCCAAGGACTTCGCCAAGGCCCTGGGCGTCTGCCGCACCACGGAAGAGGCCCCGGCCGACAAGAAGTCGAAGACCTGGGGTCTGATCGAGGCCGAGCTGCTCCGAGCCGACGGCTCGCCGATCGGCGACAAGCGCGCCCACAGCATCCGGCAGAAGTTCGGGGACAACATCACCGCTCTCGAGGGCAAGAGCATGGTGGTCCTGTCGAGCGGCATCGCGGCCGACAAGACCCAGACCAACCCGGGCCCCAACGGTGGCACCACCGGCTCGAACGTCGCGACCGCGCACACGCCGAGCTCGAACGTGAACATCACCACCTGCACCAGCCCGAAGTGCATCAAGGACTGGTATGGCGCGGCCAACCCGCCCCTCAAGGCGGCCAACCAGTTCCCGCTGGCGCCCGCCTGCGGCACCGCGAGCGGCGGCACGGCGAACGACTCGGTCATGCTCCGCGTGCGACTGCGCGCGCCGACCAACGCCCGCTCGTTCTCGTTCAACAGCTACTTCTTCTCGTCCGAGTACCCGGAGTACGTCTGCTCGACGTTCAACGACCAGTTCATCACCCTGGTCGACACGCCGAGCGGCACGCCCCAGCCGATCCCCAACCCGGTCGACAAGAACCTGACCACCTACATCGACCTGTCGACCGGCACCAAGTGGCCGGTGGGCATCAACATCGCCAAGGGCACCAACCTCTTCGCGGTGTGTGACCCCAAGGTCTCGGTCACGGGCTCGCCCTGCTACGAGGCGGACGTCAACCCGAAGTCTTGCTCGCTCGGCGTGACCGACCTGGCCGGCACGGGCTGGGAGCCGGGCACCGGCGCGAACGCCTGCCCCGGTGGCGGCGGCACGTACTGGCTCACGGTCGCGGGCAACGTCATCCCCGGGCAGATCGTCGAAGTCCGCTTCGCGATCTTCGACGTGGGCGACACCACCCTCGACTCGCTCGCGCTGCTCGACGGCTTCAAGTGGCTGCCGAACGCCACGCTGCCGGGCACCGGCGGCTGAGTCGACCCTGAGTAGAGAAGCCCCTCCCCTTTTTCCGGGGAGGGCAGCGATGGGCGCCCCACGGGGCGCCCGTCGTCGTTTGTGCCCGCCCCGGACCGGGTTAGGCCCGACCCATGGGTCCGACGTACTGGGACTATCTGAAGCTCGATCGCCTGCTCGATCTCCAGGGCGGGGTCGAGGGCGACGAAACCAAGCTGAGCACCGACGAGCTCCACTTCATCATCGTGCACCAGGCCTATGAGCTGTGGTTCAAGCTGGTGCTCCGTGAGCTCCGCTCGGCCCGGACCGAGCTGGCCGCGCCCCGGGTTCCCGAAGAGAAGATCCCCTTCGTGGTGCATCACCTCGGGCGCGTGACCGAGATCATGAAGCTCTTGGTCGATCAGTTCCGGGTGATGGAGACGCTCGCCCCGCAAGACTTCCTGGCGTTCCGCGACAAGCTGATTCCGGCCAGCGGCTTTCAATCCTTCCAGCTGCGCGAGCTCGAGATCTTGCTCGGGCTCGATGACGCGGAGCGGATCGCCTATGCCGGCGCCGATCCGCTGGAGCACATCCGTACCCTGGCCGCGAGCTCGCCGGGCGGGCGCGAAGCGTGGGGGCGCATCGAACGTGCGCGTGCGGAGCCGACCCTGCGCTCGGTGCTCCACGACTGGCTGCATCGCACGCCGGTGCAAGGCTCGGCGCCGGGCGACCCGGGCGATGACGCCGCGGTCGAGCGCTTCGTGTCGGACTACTTCCACGCGCTTCAGCGCGCCAACGCCGACAAGACCGGCCACCTGGTGGCGTCCCTGGGCACGGACGCCGCGGCCATCGAGGCGCGCATGCGCGACGCCGAGCTGGCAGCCCGGCGCTTCCTCTTCGCCGAAGACGTGCCCGAGGCCGAGCGCGCGCGGGCGCGCCGCGTGCGGGCCGGCGTGCTGTTCATCGAGAGCTATCGCGAGCTGCCGTTGCTCGCCTGGCCGCGGCTGCTGCTCGACTCGGTGGTCGAGCTCGAGGCGCAGCTGGTCATCTTCCGCTCGCGGCACGCGCGGATGGTCGAGCGCATCATCGGTCGTCGGGTCGGCACGGGCGGGTCGAGCGGCGTCGACTACCTGGATCAGACCGCCCGCTATCGCATCTTCAGCGAGCTCTGGTCGGTACGCACGTTGCTCTTGGCCAAGGAGCATCTGCCGGCGCTCGAGCGCCCGGACGTGTACGGCTTCGCGCGCTGAGTCAGCGCTGCTGCCGCTTCTTCTTCCGCTGTTCTTCCTTCTTCACCACCGCTGCAGCGCGCGCATACAGCTTCTTCTCGGACGGCGCCCGCCCCGGCCGTGGCGCCTGCTCGGGGTGCGGCTCGTCGAAGCTCCCGGGCTCGTGCCCGAGCTCGAAGATCGTCACCTCGCGCCGGCCTCGCTCGCCGATGCGCAGAGGCATGACCGAGGCGCCGACCCCGGCACCCACGTAGACCGCGCCGCCGGTGCCGGCCTGGCCGTTGCGCGCCCCGTACAGGCCGTGCACGTACTTGTGCCCGGCCAAGCGCCCGATGGCGAGCTCATGCAGGCGCGCGAGCGTGACCTGGCCGGCGTGGGTGTGCCCCGAGAGCACCAGCGGCACGCCGTGGGCCCAGAGCGCATCCGCCTCTTCCGCGATGTGCGAGAGGCCGATGGTCGGCACGTCGGGCGCGAGCCCGCGCACGGCTTCTTCCCACGACGCATGCCCGGTGTACGCGTCGTCGAGCCCCACGACCTGCAGCTTCTGCCCGCGGAAGGTGAGGATGGTGTGCTCGTTCGACAGCACCTCGGCACCGCCACGTCTGAGCGCCTGTCGGACCTCTTCGGCGCCTGCCCAGTAGTCGTGGTTGCCGAGCACGCAGAGCACCGGGGCGTCGAAGCGCGACACCAGCCACGAGAGCTGGTCGAGGTATAGCTGGCTGTGACAGACGAAGTCCCCGGTGATCACCACCACGTCGGGCTCTTCGCGGTTGGCGAGCTCGACCGCGGTCTCTTGGACGGCCTCGGGCGTGACCCGGCCCACGTGCAAGTCGGTCAGGTGGGCAATGCGCAGGTGGGACAGCGCACCGACGTGGGCACTGGGCCCGGCGAAGCGCCGCACGCGGAACTGCGGCGACAGCCTCTGCGCCTCGGGCGAGAGAGGCCGACGCGAACGTCGGTGGCCGTCGGTGTGCAGCCCCGCGGGCGAGTGCGCTTTCGACACGAACAGCCGCCAATGTAGCGCGGAGGCGGCGACAAACTCGCGCCGAATTTGCGATCAGAAGCGGCCGCGCACGATCAGCTCGGCGCCGCCGGGGCGCCGGTGCACCCGTGCCTGCGACCACATCCGCTCCACGGCCAAGCTCAGCTCCTGCCCGGGCTCGGCGGCCTCTTTCTGAGCCGCAGCCTGCCGGCCCAGGTCGACGTGCGGCCCGGTGGCTCGCCAGCCCTCGAGCAGGGTCACCTCCAGCGCCGAGGCGCTGCGCGCGGCCGAGCCGCGACGCTCGGCCGCGGCGGGCTGGGTCACGCCCAGGCCCAGTGCCGCCACGACGATCACGAGTTCGAGCCGCATGTCTGCTCATGGTGCAGACACCGTGCCACCCCTGCCCTTGCACTCAGGTCCGCGAATTCACTGCGAGTGCGGCCCTGGCCGCGCGGGACCTGCTGCGGGGCCCGGCCTACAGCTGATGGTTCGAGCCCTCAGGGCTACTTGCCGAGCTTGCCGCTGATGTCCGACCCGAGCTTGTCGAGGTCATCCATCTTCTTCTTCTCGACGACAGTCGGCGCTTTCTTCTTGGGCGGGTCGTCGCTCGGTGCCTTCGCCGCCACCGGCGCAGGATCGCCGCCGCCCCCCGCGGGTGGTGCCGCTACGCCGCCCGCCGCCGGCTTGGACGCCTCTTCGGCCTTCTTCGCCTCTTCCGCGGCCTTCTTCTTGGTGTCCTCTTCAGCCTGCTTGGCGGCGACCGCCTCCAGGCTCTTGCGAGTGATCTCGATGTGACGCTTGCGCTCTTCCGGCGACATACCGGCAAACGGGTCCTCGACGCTCGACGCGGCCGCCGCGGTCGCCTTGGGCTTGCCGCCCATGCTCTTGAAGGCGATCACGCCGCCCACGAGCAGCACGGCCCCGATGATCCCGAACAGGACCAGCGGGTTGGACTTCTTCATCGGGATCGCATCGAGCGATGCGTCGGCAGCTTTGGAGCTCGGGTTCGGGGAGGCCATGGGCTCCCAAAGAGTACGTGCTGACCGGAGCCCGGTCCAGCGCCGGAGTGCGCTTTGCCGCGCGCACGGCCTGCCCCCCGGGACACCCCGACAAACCTCGGGTTTCTCCGGGCTTACACGGCCTCACACGTTGTCCCAGGTGAACTTCTCGGCGTCGAACGCGTGGTCCGCCAAACCTTTGATCACCTCGTCGTCGTTGATGTCGATCAGCCCGAACGCGTGCTTGACCCGACGCTCGACCTGGCCGCTGAACACCTTGAGGATGTCGACCTCTTTGGCGGCCTTCTCTGGGCCGAGCGCAGCCAGAGAGGCGTTCACCCGAGAGATCACGCACGCCAGCACGAACAGGTCGATCATGATGTTGGCGAGCCGGCGCGAGGCCAGCTGCTTGCCGATGATGTTGCGCCCGTGCTTGCGCAAGATCCGATCGACCGCAGCGGCCAGGTGGCGGGTCAGCTCTTCGAACACCGTGGTCGCCTCGTGCAGCTCCGGGCTGACCAAGGTGAAGCGGCTTCGCGCCCGGGGAATGCCCGTCACCAGGCTGGCCTGCTTGAGGGCGTACTGGCGCAGCACGCCGAAGCCCTTGATCGGGTCGTCGAAGATGCCGCGCACGCTCGACGACAGCTCCTTCAGCTGGCCGCCGACGTCGTTCATCGCCGTGAGGGCGATGAACAGGCGCAAGATCTCGTTGGTCCCCTCGAAGATGCGATTGATGCGCGCGTCGCGGATCATGCGCTCGTAGGGGTATTCGCACATGTAGCCGTTGCCGCCGGCGATCTGCAGCGCCTCGTCGGCGGTGTGCCACAGCGCTTCGCTGGCGAAGACCTTGCTGATCGCGGCCTCCACCGCGTAGTCGTCGTAACCGCCGTCGATCAGCGCCGCGACCATCTCGACCGCCGCCTCCGTGGCGTAGCAGTCGACGACCATTTGGCCGACCTTGAGCTTGATCATTCCGTACTCGCGGATCGCCTTGCCGAAGGTCTTGCGCTCGTTCGCGTACTTGGTCGAATGCTCGATCAGCTTCTTCATGGCGCCGATGGCGCCCCCGCCGAGCCCGGTGCGACCGTTGTTCAAGATCGCCATGGCGACCTTGAACCCCTTGTTCTCTTCGCCCAGCAGGTTCTCGTGAGGCACGCGCACGTTGTCGAAGTGCACCGTCGTGGTCGAGCTGGCCCGAAGACCCATCTTGTCCTCGTGGGTGCCCACGGTGACCCCGGGCAGGTCACGGGTGACGATGAAGGCGGTGATGTGCGGCTTGCCCTCGAGCTCACCCGTCCGGGCGAACACGGTGAAGAAGTCCGCGATTCCGCCGTTGGTGATCCACAGCTTGTTCCCGTTCAGCACCCAGGCGTCGCCGTCGCGCTCGGCCCGCGTCTTGAGCGCCGCCGCGTCCGAGCCGGCCCCCGCCTCGGTCAGGGCGAAGGCCGCGATCATCTCGCCGGTGGCCAGCTTGGGCAGGTAGCGCTGCTTCTGCTCGGGCGTACCGAACAAGAGCAGACCCCGCATGCCGATCGAGCTGTGAGCACCCACCGTCACGGCCACCGAGGCGTCGTACTTCGCGATCTCTTGCAGCGTGCGAGCGTACGACGCGCTCTTGAAGCCCATGCCCCCGTACTCTTCGGGGATGACCAGGCCGAACAGGCCGAACGCCTTGAGCTCGTCCACGAACTCCGGAGGCATCTCGCCGGCGCGGTCCCACTTGCGAAAGTCCTCGGTGCGCGGCCCGAGCAGCTGCTTGACCGAGTCGATCACGCCGTGCAGCGTCTCTTTCTGCTCCGTGGCCATGACCGGGTAAGGGATCAGGACCTGCTCTTCGATGATGCCCATGCACAGGGAGCTCATGAAGCTGACGCTGGTGTCGACCATGCCGATCGAGTACCAAAGCCCCGCCCCCTCGGCGACCCTTTTGACCCGAGCCTGCGATCCGCTTCGGGTTTGCGTGGCGCCCTCGGCGACAGTATGAGAGCGCGGCCCCGATGCCCTGCCCCGCCCACGCGCTTCGCACCGTGACCCCGGCGCTGTTCTTCGTCGCGCTCGGAGCGCCGAGCTGCAAGTCGAGTCAGGCGTCCGACGCGGCGCCGACGACCACGGCCAGCGCGGCCCCGCCCGCTGCGACGGTGGCGTCCGGCCAGCCCGACGCCGCCGAGCCGGTGGATGCCGGAGCGTCGGTCCAGCCGCCGCCCGCTCGCACCGAAGGGTGCGACGACGGCATGGTCCGGGTCGAGGGCGAGTACTGCCCGGCGGTGATGCAGGACTGCATCGAGCACCACCCGGAGTACAAGTCGCGCAAGGGCGAGAAGACGGTCAGCGAGCGGTGCATGAAGTACAAGCAGCCGTCGACCTGCGTGTCGAAAGAGCGGAAGCACCTGTCGTACTGCGTCGACCGCTACGAGTGGCCGAACAAGGTCGGCGAGCTGCCGCGCGTCTTGACCTCTTGGCTCGAGGCCAAGGCGCTCTGCGAGAAGGCCGGGAAGCGACTGTGCACCGAGGACGAGTTCAACTTCGCCTGCGAGGGGCCAGAGATGCTGCCCTATGCCACGGGTTACGTTCGAGAGCCGTCCAAGTGCAACATCGACAAGCCGTACGTGCAGCCCGATCAGTCACGGCAGATGGCCACGTACGACAAGTGCCCCACGAACGAGTTCTGCAACTCGGAGATGAAGCGCCTCGACCAGCGCCACGCCATCGGCGAAAAGCAGAGCTGCGTCTCGTGGGCAGGGGTCGTCGACATCAACGGCAACGTCAACGAGTGGGTGGAGATCCCCGGAGAGAAGCACCCGAACCGCAGCGGGCTCAAGGGAGGCTGGTGGGGGCCGGTGCGTAGCCGTTGTCGCCCGACCGTCACCTTCCACAAGGAGTTCGACTACGGGTACGAGGCCGGCTTCCGCTGCTGCAAGGACGCGAAGTAGCTACTGCGGTCGGCCCTGGGCCACCCAGCTCTCGACGATCTGGACCTGCTCGGCGGTCAAGGCGGGGAGGCCCAGGGGCATCCCTCGGGCCTCCGGATCGATCTCGCCGGCCTCTTCCTTCTGGCGTGCGAGGAGCGCCGCGACCAAGAGCGGCGTGCCATCCTTGGTCTTGGTGAAGACACTCATGCGCTCGCCCTTGAGGTCGAGCAGCCCACCGTTGGTGCTCTCGTAAGTCGAGAAATCGAGCTTGCGGGGGATGAACCCGAAGCCACCGGTCATCCCCGGCCCCCCGTCGCCCCGGGCGATGTCGGGGTTGGTGTGGCAGTGCCGGCAGGTCTTCTGCAAGACCTCGCGGTCCACGTCCTCGAAGGTCACTTTGCGCTCGAGCACCGGGAGCCGCGCGGGGACGGGCTTCTTGGCGAGGGGCTCGAGCTTGGCACCGAGCAGATAGGCCGCCGCGTCTTTCGCCTCTTTCTCGGTGAGACCCAGCTTGGGCATGAGCGTGCCTGGCTTGACCTTGGCCGGGTCTTCGAGCCAGCGCCAGAGCTTGCCGAACGTCGTTCGGTCGCGGGTGAAGCGCAGGTCCGGCGCGAGCTCGATGCCGTCGTTGCCCTTCTGCCACGGCGTCGAGAGTGTGGGCTTCATCGGCAGATCGGGCACGCCCGAGAACGCGTGGCAAGTGCCGCAGGCCTTCGTCTCGAGCACCTGGCGCCCGGCGGTCGCGTCGCCGCTCGGCGGCTCGGCGGCGGTCTTCGCCCCCCGGGTCAGGTACGCCGCCACGTCGGCGGCCTCTTGTTCACTGATGCGCAGGCGCGGCATGGTCGAGACCATGTTCGGGCGCAGCTTGTGCGGCCGGAGAACGAACGCGGCGACGAACGCCGGCTCGAGGCGCTCACCGGCGTTCTCGAAGCTCGGGGCGTTCAGGTAGTGGACGACGGTCTTCTTCCACTTGGCGATCTTGTCGGGCTTCGCCTTGAACTTGTCCGCCCAGATGTCCTGGTGACAAGTCACGCAGTGCTTCTCCAAAGGTGCGGAGGCGACGCCAGTTCCGTCGTGGCATCGACTGCACTCGAACTTCTCCACCAGTGACCGACCGCGTTCCGTGTCACCGGCCAGGTGCACGGGGGCGGGCGGGGTCGTCGACGGCGCGGCTGAGGCAGAGCTCACGGTCGATGATGCCTCGGGGCGCGCGCGCCCCTCGGGCTTCTTGCAGCCGGTGACGAGCAGCGAGCCGAGCGCCAGCGCGAGGACCAGAGGGCGGGTCATGGGACCTCCGAGTCAACTCCCGCTGGCGCGGAGCTTCAAGCCGCTCAGGCCGAGGCGCGACAGACGTTGGCGGACTTGGCCATCGACTCGCAGCGCTTGAGCGCCAGCTTCTGGCCTTCGCTGTCGCCCGCTGCGCTGCGCAGGTCGGCGAGCGCGGCGTACGCTTCGGGGGTCGCGATCAGGTCCTTCTCGGCCAGCTTCTCGAGCATGGCCTTGGCTTCGCCGCGGTGCTTCTCGACCTTGGCCAGGGCCTCGGCGAGGTCACTCTGGACCGCCGCGTCGTCCTTCTTGATGTCGTTCAGCTTGCGGAGCGCAGCCACCGACCACTCGAGGTTGGTCGCCTTGTCCTTGTCGCTCTTGCCGATCCAGGTCCCTTGCACGTACGACGGAAGCTCCTTGTCGATGGGGAGCGCGCCGTTGTTGCGCGCGACCGACAGGGCCAGGATGCGCTGGGCACGCGCGACGAGCGTGCCGTCCTTCTTGGCCTTGAGATCCTTCACGTGGGGCATCATGCGGATGATCATCGCCGCCGCCGCCGCGTGCTCGCCCTTCTTCAGGACCTTCTCGGCGCGGGCAATGCCCTCGGGGCGGTGATCGATCTCGACCGCGGGCACCCACTCACCGCCGCAGGCCTTCGCATCGCTCGCCACCGAGCCGACCGCCGCGAACGCCGAAACCGCAACCATCATCACTGCACCGAGCTTCTTCATGACCCTTTATCTCCTCCTACGACCGTTCTCACCGACTGGGGCCGGCTCCGCTTCTTCGTGCCGACCGCTCCGACTGTGACCGCCTGTTTCTGTGAAGGTTCCCTTTGCAACTGCCAGACCAACCTCTGAACGGCGAAACGCTGCGTTTCTTTCACCCCCGCCGTGGGCAGCGGGCCACATCCCCTGTGTCGTCCCGAGGTCGCCGGTTCCGACCGTCCGAGCGGGGGGAAGCTTGGGTGCGCCCCCGCCGTATCAAGCCGGCCTCGCCTGCCAAAAACCCTTCCCGTCCGCGGGGGTCGCTCGTAAAAGGGGGCCGCCATGCGCGTCGCTCCCCTGCTCGCTTTCGCCGGCCTCGCTGCCTTCGTCGCGTGCGCGACGGTCCCGCCTGCCGAGCCCGAAACCGGGGGTTCGAGCCTGGTGGGGCCCGGCGCACCTACATCGGCGCCCGACGCCAGTGTGACGTCACACCCGGACGGAACCGTTACGCCCGAGGCCCCGCCTGTGACGGACGCCGGGGCGCCGGATGCCGCGCCGAGTCAGGCCGCGGACGAGGGCGCCTGCCCGGCCGGGATGAAGCTGGTCAGCGGCGAGTACTGCACCGACGTCGACTACAAGTGCGAGAAGAGCTGGTACGCCAAGTGGAACAAGAAGACCGTCTGCGAACGCTTCGAAGAAAAGAGCGTGTGCGTCGGCGAGAAGGTCAAAAAGCGCTACTGCGTCGACACCTACGAGTGGCCCAACCAGAAGGGCGTCCGCCCCGAGGTGATGAACCGCTTCCACCAGGCGCAGCTCAAGTGCGCCGCTGTCGGCAAGCGCATGTGCACCGAGAGCGAGTGGAACATGGCCTGCGAGGGCCCGAGCATGAAACCCTATCCCCAGGGGTACGTGCGGGACTCTTCCCAGTGCAACGGGGACCACAAGTGGGACAACCCGGACATGAAGAAGGTCGCCCAGCGCGATCCGAAGGAGCTGGCTCGGCTCTGGAAGGGCGTGCCGAGCGGCAGCCAACCGAACTGTGTGAGCGACTATGGGGTCGCAGACATGCCGGGGAACACCGACGAGGTGGTGGCGAGTGAGCACCACACGCAGAGCGACTTCCGCGGCAAGTTCGACAGCGTGCACACCGGCGGCCCCTGGTACGAAGGCGTGCGCAACCAGTGCCGCCCGAAGGTCTACACCCACGACGAGGGCTTCTACTATTACTTCTTGAGCTTCCGCTGTTGCGCCGAGGCCGACGGCAAGCCCACCGATCCGCGCACGCCCCGGCAGATCAAAGAGAAGTGGACCGTGGACAAGGTCGAGAAGCTCGCCGGCTGGACCGTGGCGCAGGTCAAGGAGAAGCTCGAGCTGAAGAAGCAGGGCAAGTGCGCCTGCGCGGACAAGGACACGAACTGCAAGACGCTGTGCGGCACGCTGCTCGGTCCGAACGCCAAGGACTCTGTGGTGGGCGAGAAGCGCGGTGAGTTCGGCAGCGCAGGCAAGGGCCAGGGGAAGTGACTCGTACCCCACGTGACCGGTGGGAGGGGCCGCTTCGCGTCGCCATCCTGACCACCGGCGGCACCATCGAGAAGACCTACGACGAGACCGACGGCAGCCTGCGGAACGTGCGCTCGGTGCTCGACCGCCTGCTCGACGAGCTGCGCCTGCCGGACCTGCAGGTCACGCACGTGCCGGTGATGAACAAGGACTCGCTGGACATGACCCCGGCGGACAGGGACGAGATCCTCGCCCAGGTGCGCGATGCAGTCGCGCACTACGACGCCGTCTTGGTGATCCACGGCACCGACACCCTGGCCGAGACGGGGGAGCACCTCGCGACGAGCCTGCCGGGGCTCGCCGTGCCCGTCGTGCTGACGGGCGCCATGCGGCCGTTCGAGTTCCGCGACTCGGATGCGCTGCAGAACGTGAACGAGTCGCTGCTCGCGGCGCGCCTGCTCGCGCCCGGCGTCTATGTCGTGATGCACGGCCGCGCGCTGGCGTTCCCTGGCGTCACCAAGAACCGCGAGCGGCGCACGTTCACCCGCTCGGGCTGAGGGTCACTCTTCTTTGTCGGGGGCAGGCGCGGCGGGGGCGGCGGGGGCGGGCGCCTCGGGCGCGGGGTCGCCGGCGCCGGGCTTGTCGGGCAGGCCCTTGCCGGCCGCGCCCTTCGCTTGGGTGGACGGGGCCAGCCGCACCGTGACCTTGGGGTTCTCCGCGTCGAGCGTCACCTTTCGCGACCAATACCCCTGGCGCTTGACCTCGACCTCGAGCTTCTGCCCCTTCTTCACCGGAACCTCGACCGGCATCGTGCCGAGATCGCGCCCCTCCAAGAAGACGTGGGAGTCGATGGGCGAGAGCACGAGCGCCACCTTGGCTTCCTCGGCGGCGCTCGGGCCGCGGTCGTCGATGTACTTTCCGAACACCAGGGAACGCGCCGGTTGGAACGCCTCGCCCAGCGTCTCGACCTGCAGCGAAACGACGACCCAGATCGCACCCGCGACGCCGAACAGCGCGACGGCGCCGAGCACGAACGGCCAGCGTCGAGGGCGACCGGACCTTGCCCAGTCGCGCTCGGCATCGGCGGCTTCGGCGGCACGGCGCAGCTCTGCCTCCACCGGATCGACCGAGCTCGGTACCGAGACGGCCGACGGACGGACGTCCGGAAGGGACGCCCTCACGTCGCCGGGGAAAGAAAAACGACCCGGGTCCGAGGCGGGCTCACGCACCGACACGGGACCAGAAGCAGGCGGGGCATCGAGCCGCGGCGCGCCCGGCGCCGGCGGCACCGCCAGGGCGGCGGGCTCTTCTGGCTCCGGCGGCGCGACGCTGATCGGCACCTCGATCTCGACCTCTTCGCCCCGGGCAATGGCCGCGAGCGCCCGTTCGACCTCGAGCATCGAAGCGAAGCGCTCTTCCGGCCGCTTCGCCAGGCACTTCAGCACCAGGTTCTCGAGGCCCGGCGGCACTCGGAGATCGGGCGCCGCGTCCGCGAAGCGCTGCGGCGCTTCGTTCAGGTGCATCGAGAGGATGGTCAGCGGGTTCTCGGCGTCGAACGGCACCCGCCCGACGGTCATCTCGAACAGGATGATGCCGAGCGAATAGATGTCGGTGCGGTGATCGACGCCGCTGCCGCGGCACTGCTCGGGCGACATGTAGTGCGGCGTCCCGAAGACCGCCCCGGCCCGCGTGATCTTGTTGTCGATGCCAATCACCTTCGCGATGCCGAAATCGAGGATCTTGATGAACTCTCGGCCGTCCCGCAGCGTGATGAACACGTTGTCGGGCTTGAGGTCACGGTGGACGATCTGTCCGACGTGGGCGGCGGCCAGACCCTCGGCCAGCTGACGCCCGAGATCGACCACCGCCTCTGGCTCGATGCGCCCCTTCGCCAGGCGAGCGCCGAGCGTCTCGCCCTCGAGGTACTCCATCGCGAAATAGGTGGACCCGTCGGGCACCTCGCCGAAGTCGAACACGTCGACGATGTGGTCGTTGCCGATGCCGGAGGCAGCTCTGGCCTCGGTCGCGAATCGATCGAGCGCCTCGGTGTTCTTGGCGAGATCGGAGCGCAAGATCTTGAGCGCCGCCGCGCGGTCGAAGACCTTGCGCTTGCACTTGTAGACCACGCCCATGCCGCCCTCGCCGAGCAGGGCCTCGACGATGTAACGACCATCGATGGTGGTCCCGATGTACTTGTCGGGCTCCCTTCCGGAAGGCGGCGAGCCGACGAGGTCGACCCCACTCGGTGGGACCTGCGCCCGGACGCGCTCGTGGGTGACGCGGGGCGGCGCCAGGAGCGTCTCTTGGTCCCGCGCGGCAAGAGCGGCAGCCGCGCGCCGTGGGGGCGGCGGAGCGCCCGCCGCAGGACGGGGCGGTGGGAGGCTTCGTCTCGGCGCAGCAGCAGGCGTGACAGCGGCGGGCTTGGGCGGAGGAGGAGCCCGGGGGTCTGCGCGGGGCGGCGCGGGCGGCGGTCGGCCGGGGCGTTGAGGGGGCTGGTTGCCTGCCATCGCTCTGTTCGCGCAGGGGGAGCGGGGTGAGCGTCGAAGCTTACCACTACCGCCGGGACCCGCGCCATTGGCGTGGAAAGCGCGGGATCGCGGGCGCGGGCGCGGGCGGGCGCGGGCGGGCGTGGGCGGATGGGGCCGGCTACGGACAGAAGTCGGGGTCGATCAGCTCCCGGAGGGCGAGCAGGTCGCCCAGGGCCTCGAGCCGGGCCAGGGCCGAGAGCTCGAGCTGGCGAATGCGTTCCCGGGTCAGGTTCAAGATGCCGCCCACGTCCTCGAGAGTGGTCGCGCCGCCTTCGGCGACGTCGAGCGCGCACGAGGTGGGCAGGTCCCAGACCTCGAGGTCGGGGAAGTTCAGCTTGATCGCGCCCGTGCGGGGCGAGACGTCGAGGTACAGGTGGTGGCGACACGACACGTGGGGGCACGGCCTGGGACCGTCCGCGCACTCGCCGCGGGTCTTCGGTCGCAGGGCGTCGAGCCGAGCCCGAAGCTCCCGCGTGAGCTCGGAGTCCAGCCGGGACAGGCGCTTGACGCTCAGTGTGCGCGCGCGCACTGCCCGCTTGCGGCGCGAGCGACGGCGATCACGGCTGTCCGGCGCGGGCTCGAAGGCACCCGGCGCGGTGATGGAATACGAATCGTTCGGGTTCTCGTTGACGTGACCCACGGCGAAGCCTCCCCAGTCGCGCTCTTGAATGCCCGAACGGCGCGCGAATGGAAATAGGGGAAGTGCACCGCTCGATCAGAATGGAAGGACAACGTGGGACATGGATGACATGGACCTACACCGCCGAATGCTCGGTCGAAACGCTTCAGGAGATGCGGTCGTCGAAGGGGGGCGACCCCGCCTCGAGCGCATCAGCGCCACGCGAGAGCATCGGTGAGTCGGTGCAGAGCAACGACTGCCAGCGCCGCGACGGATTGGCCAGCAGCCGGGGCGTGCCGCGCCCCAGGGCGCGCCGCGCGCCGCGCGGAAACGGCGCACCGTCGAGCACCAGGCCCTGGGTCAGCGCGTGCTCGGCGTCGTGCGCCTCGTGCTGCTCGTGCAGCGCGACCTCTGCGCCCGGCGCGAGGTTCAACCGCACGATGCTCGCCTCCGGGCAGTCGAGGATCACGTCGACGCTGCCGAACGCGCGCGACTCGCGGGGAACGACCGCCCAACTCGAATCGCGCTGGATGGTGAGCGACGCGACGGCGCTGCCCGGCAGTGCTTGCGGCTTGACCAGCCGGATGCGCACGGCGTGTACTCGCGCCTGGCGCTCAGTCGGCAGTGGATGCGACAAGAGATAGCGCGCCAGGGCGTGCGCCGCGGTCTCGAGCAAGCCGAAGCGGCACGTCTGGAGCAGAAAGACCAGGGCCTGCGCCGTGGCGTCGTAGTCGACGGCCTTCGACAGCTTGCCGCTGGTCGCGGCGGGCTCGGTGTCGACGGTCAGATCGATGTCCAGCGACAGGGGCTGTGGGCGCCCGCGCTCCCGCGGGTACACGCCCACCACGCATTCGGTCTCGAGACCGTGGATCGAGAGAACGTCGCAGGCGGGCACGACCACACCGAGGTTTGTCACGAGCCGGGGCGCGACGGAAGGGGGCCTTGCGAGCGGGTCGAACGGCGGGGCTCGGCCACCCGACGACCGGGACTCTCGGGCTCTAGCCTCGCGAAGCCCAGCGCGGGCCGAGCGACCCACCGCGCGCCGCCGAGCCACCGAAGGCCGCGAATCGCGACAGGATTTGATATCCGCACCCGGCGAGATAAGGTGAAGCGCGCATGGGTGTTCGCGAGCCGCGAGGGCTGACCCGGGTGAGACTTCGGCATCGGGGGCAAGAGCTGCTCCTGACCGAGGGCACCTATCTGATCGGGCGAGACGCCTCGTGTCACATCTTGCTCGATGACGCCAAGGTGTCGCGTCGCCACGCGCGCATCAACGTGCGTGGCGAGCAGGTCAGCATCGACGATCTCGGGAGCATGAACGGCTTGTACGTGAACGGGGTGCGACTGACCGGGTCGCAACCCCTGTTCGACGGCGACTGGCTGACGGCCGGCGCCGAGGAGCTCGAGGTGCTGATCGGAGACGGCACGACGCGGCGTTCGGCGACCGCGACCCAGGACGAGTTCAGCCCGGTGCCCTCGAGCAGCGAAGCCGAGACGACGCGGCGGATTTCGGAGCCGCCCGACAACCCCGAGACCACGCAGAAGAGCCGCGCCCTGGAGATCCTTGCCAACATCGCGGACCGCGCCCTCGAGGCCGGTCGGATGGAGGACGCGGAGGACCTGCTCAAGACGACCCTGCTCGACATGGCACAAGAGTCGAGTCTGGGACACGAGCTCGAGCTGGACTCGATGGAGTTCGCCATGCGGTATGCGCTCCGTTTGGCTCAGGCCAGCGGCACCGGACGCTGGTTCGACTTCACCGTCGATTTGCTCAGGGGGCAGCGTGCGGCCTGCACGCCCATCGTGGCCTCCAATCTCAGGGCCACCATGAAACGGGTCACTTCGGTCGACCTCGACCGGCTCGCGGCCTATGCGCGCTCACTGCGCGAGTCGGGAAACCCCGCCTCGATTCAGTCGGCGGCGGTCGTCGACGAGCTGGCGCAAGAAGCCGCCCGAAAGCGAGGCGGCTGATGCGCGCCCGGGTACTGGGGATTGCGCTTTCGGCCCTCGTCCCCCTCGCGCTGTTTGCCTGTGCGAGTGAACCGGAAGAGGACATGACCGTCTCGTGCTCGGCGAGCGAGCCGCACGAGTGCCCATCGCCAGAGGGTGTGATCATCGGGTGTTGCCCCGACTCGCACCCGCTGTGTTCGACCGATGGCACGCAGTGCTACGAGTGGGCCTCGAGTGGCGGTGGCGGCGGCTCACCGAGCGGTGGCGGCGGCTCACCGAGCGGTGGCGGTGGCTCTCCGACTGGCGGCGGCGGCGGGGCTGGCGGCGGAACCGGCGGCGGTGGGTCCGGCGGCGGTGGGTCCGGCGGCGGTGGAACCGGCGGCGGTGGAACCGGCGGCGGTGGAACCGGCGGCGGCGGAACCGGCGGGGGCGGGACCGGCGGCGGTGGAACCGGCGGCGGTGGAACCGGCGGCGGCGGAACCGGCGGCACGGGCGGCACCAGCTGCGTCGACCAGGGTTTCGAGCCCAACCAGACCGAGAGCGCAGCGACCACTCTGGGCACGATCAACGACTGCGACGGCTCGGGCTCGACGCTGTCGGGCAAGCTCGATGGGTCGACCGATACCGACTACTACTCGTTCTTCGGCATCGATCAGGCCGGGTGCGTGGTCGGGCCGGTCGCGTCCACGACCGCCAAGGTTCGGTTGTGTCTGTTCGCGAACTGCGCCAGCGCGCAGGTGAGTTGCACGTCCGGCACTCCCAGCACCTCGCCGGGAGGCCGCCCGGGTTGCTGCGTCCCAGCCGGCGGCAAGGTCGACCTGTCCCTCGACTGCAGCGGCTGGGCCGACGACGCGACCATCTACATTCGCGTCGATCAGGGCGCGTCGAACGCTTGCACCGCGTACTCGGTGGACTACCACTACTGATCAGGGCTGCTCTTTCTTCGGCGCGGGTGCGAAGCCCTCGCGATCTACGTCGAAGGTCTTGGCGCGGTAGCGCGTGCTCCACGCGAAGCTTGCCTCTGCGAGCTTGCCCTGCGGTCGCGTGTAGGGCGGCTTGCGCGCACCGAGGCAGGTCAACATCACGAAAGGGTCTGCACGCCGCGCCCGCCACAGGGGCTCACCCTCGCGCGCGAGGCCCTCGGGC
Source organism: Myxococcales bacterium (assembly GCA_016191785.1). Lineage (GTDB taxonomy): Bacteria > Myxococcota_A > Polyangia > Polyangiales > Polyangiaceae > JADJKB01. The sequence goes on from JACPVJ010000055.1 coordinate 53,121, forward strand.
TCGAGGCAACGCGATCGGAGCGCGGCGTCGAGCTCGTGGGCGCCGGCAGAGTCGCTCTGCTCGCGCCCCGAGTGGCGATCCGCGAGCGCGTGCGGCTCGTCGTCGTGCACTGCGAGCTCGAGGTGCAGGTGTGCGGCGATGATGCTCGACGAGGCGTTTCCGCTCTTTCCGACGCTCCCGAGCGCTGCGCCGACGGCCACGTCCTTGGGCTCGTCTCCGAGGCCTGCGATCTGGTGAAGATGGGCGAAGAACACCGACACACGGCGCTCTTTTGGGAGCCCGAGCTCGGACGGCAGCGGGCACACCAGCTGCGCCCACTTGCCGTGGGACGAGTTCTGCCCCGACCGGGCCTTTCCGGCGCACGGGGCGCGCACCGGCGTGCCGACGGGTGCGAGCAGGTCGACCCCGTTGTGACTACCGTGGGCCCGCGGAGCGAGGAATGCCCCTCCCCCGCCGCGGTCCGCGCGGATCCCGTGGTCCACCGGCAGCACCCACGCCCATGGCTCGGGCGGCGCGGCGGGCTCGGGCGGTGGCGCGGCGTCGGCGCTCGGCCTCGGCCGCGGCGCTTCAGCCGGGGCCCGCACCGCCGTGGGCGCGGCGGCCACGGCAGGTGGCTGGGGCGCAGCGCAACCGCCGGCGACCGCCAGAGCCCCGAACGCGAAGGCCTTCACGCGGCGGACTGTAACGCAAGTCACGGAGGTGTCGCCGAGAGCCAACCGATTTCGCGCGCCGTGGCCGGTCCCACGCTGAGCTCGGCCAGCGTGTCCGGCGGGCGCTCGTTGCCCGGGGCGACGACCCGGTTGCGCGCCATGATCTCGGCCGCGGCCTGCGGATAGAGCGGAGCGCGGTCGGGCTCCGGCAGACCGTCGGGGACCCGAGCGCGGCCCAGCGCGTCGTACTTGTCGGTGGCACCGAGGGTGTGGAAGAGCTCGTGGGCCGCGACGAAGAGCGCGAAGTCGACCATGCTCGAGTCGAGCTCGACCTCGACGCTGCCGACCCTTCCCCCCTGCTCGCTCTGCCCCTCGACGGTCTTCTTGCCCTCGGACGCTGGGGCTTGCAGGACCAGGTAGATGCGACTGTCCGCGGCGCGCCACTCGACGGCGGCGCGCTGATCGACGTCGCGGAAGTACTGCCAGCTGTCCCAGGCATGCTTCGCCAGGGCCCCGAGCTCGTCGCCGGTAGGGCGCGGAGGGGGAGCGCCGACGTCGATCGGCCCGTAGACCGTGAACGCGAACGGCACCGGCTCGCTGGTGCCCCGATGGCGTGCCATCTCTTGGGCGAGCCGCGCTTCGAGCTCGCGCGTTCGCGCCTTGAGCTCGGCCATCGACGCGGGATCGACCGCGCCCCGGCGCAAGAGCACGAGCGCGACCTGAACGGTCTGTTTCCACTCGGTGCGTGCCTTGCGCCGGCGGACGTCGTTCCACGCCCAGAGCAGCACCACGGCGAGCACCGCGACGAGCAGTCCGACGCGAACGCGCCGGAAGGTCACCCACCCCTCGCCGCTCACGTCACTCCCACTCGATGGTGCCCGGAGGCTTCGTGGTCACGTCCAGCCCGAGGCCAACCACCCCCGGAAGATCGAGGATGCGTCGCAGCTCGGCGACGACCGGCGGCGGCAGCTCGGCGGGTTTCGCCGTCATGCCGCGCTCGGAGTGGATGGGCCGAACCACGATCAGCTCACCGCCCTGGCCATCCACCTCGAGGGGCAACGCCACGGTGGGACACTGCCAGACCACCCGCAGCTGCTCGTGGCGAGTCAGAGCAGACATCACTATGGCGTCGGCCTCTTGCAAGAGCTCGAGGCGTTCGCGAGTGACGGTGGCAGCGCGCGGGCGCGGTGCACCCAGGGGCCGGCCACCGAGGTCGACCACCGCGCGGTTGATGCCGGGGACCCGCTTGAACAGCCGGGTCGCCGTCTCGAGCACGCGCGGAAAGCTCGCGGTTCCGGCGAGCCACACCGGCATCTCGTAGCTGCGGAGGTCGGCCTTCACCCCCACCGACCGCACCGGAAGCAGGTGCCCCGTGAGCCCGGCGGTCGCAGCGATCTCGCGGATGGCCGCGTCGCTCTCTGCCGCTCGGCCAAAGCCCGGCGGAAGCGTGCCGTCCGAGCAGAGCAACCGAATGCCCAGCCCCGGCCCGGGAAACGGGTGGCGCCAGAGGAGGTCGTCCGGGATGCCCAGCTTCGCGCCCAGCTCGCGCACCTCGGACTTGTAGAGCTCGTGCAGCGGCTCGATCACACGACCCTGGGCGATCATCTGCTCGATGATCGGCACGCGGTTGTGGTGGGTCTTGATCACGTCGGCTCGCTTCGTGCCGCCGGTCTCGATGGTATCGGGATAGATCGTGCCCTGGCCAAGCAGCATGTGCTCGAGGCCGAGGCGCTTCGCCTCGCGCTCGAACACCTTCACGTAAGTGTCACCAATCGCGCGACGTTTGGCCTCCGGCTCGACCAGCCCGGCGAGGCTCGCCATGAAGTCTTCGGTGGCGTCGATGAAATGAAGGTTCTTCGAGACCCCGAGCGCCTTCAGCGACTCGACCACCTTGCGGCTCTCGCCCTTGCGCATCAGCCCGTTGTCGACATGGAGCAGGTGCAGGTGATCCGCGCCCAGGGCCTCGGCGAACAGCTTGGCGCAGACCGTCGAGTCCACCCCGCCCGACGCCAGCAGGAACACGCCCTTGCCCGCGGCTTGCGCGCGGATCTTCGCGACCTCTTCTTCGACGTAGCGGTGCATCGTCCAGGTAGGACGGCAGCCGCAGATGCCGACGGCGAAATTCTCCAGCATTTTCTCGCCGAATTCGCTGTCGTCGACCTCCGGATGGAACTGGAAGCCGTACCGGCGGCGTGCGTCGTCGGCAATGGCCGCGTTGCGATGCGGGTGATCGTCGCCCGGCACCAGCGAGGTCCCGATCTCGGAGAACCCTGCGCCCAGCGCCACCACGGTGTCACCGTGACTCATCCACACGATCGACTCTCGAGGGATGCCGGCGAAGATCGGCGAGCCCCCGCTGAGGGTCAGGCGCGCCGGTCCGTATTCGCGCTGGCAGTGCTCGACCTTGCCGCCGTAGCGCTTCGCGACCTCTTGATGACCGAAGCAGAACCCCAGGGCGGGCACCGGCAGGTCCAGAACCGCCCGCGTGTACCCGCCCTCGTCGGCGGACGCCAGTGCCGGGCTGCCCGAGAGGATCACGCCGCGATAGCCCTCGAACGCCTCGATGGGGTCGTCGGGTTGGCGGATCTCCGCCAGGACGTGGAGGCGCCGAATCTTGGTGGCGATCAGGTGAGCGTACTGTCCACCGAAGTCGATGACGGCGATGCGATCGTGGGCCGGGGCGTCCATGGCGGCGGAGGATGCCTCCATGGTCCCCGGGCGTCGAGCTACTTCGCTTCCCAGCGGCCTTCGACCACGCCGCCGTCACGCGCCGTCGCAACGACTCGCCCGACGTCGGCGAACAGACCGATGAACGGCACGCTCCACGCTTCGTTTCGCCAGACGCACCGCCAGGGCAGCGTGCCCCCGGGCTCGTGCAGCCAGATGTTGCCCGGGCTCGCCGCCCAGATGCGCGCCCCGACGTCCACGGCGACCGCGCCGAAATCTGGGCCGTCGTCCCCCACCGCGAGGGGCTTGGCCGCCTGTTCGTCGAACGAGATCACCCGCCCGCCGTCCCCTACCACCGCGCCGAGGGCGAGATCGGCCCGGCCGGCGCACGACGAATAGAGGGCGGGCTCACCGCCAGCCACGAGCTCGACCTCGAACATCAGCGGCCGATAGATCGCCGCGTAGCCGCCCCCGGCCTTGGACTCTCCGGCGATCAGCCAGCGCTCGTCGTCGAGGCGCGCGAGCGAGCGCACCGACTTGGCTCGCGCGAGCGCCGCGGGTTTCATCCAACGCCGCGAGGCCAGCGCGAACAAGAGCGGCGCGCCGTCGGGACGCTGGCCGACCAAGACGGCCAGGTCTTCGAGATCTCCGCTGGCATGCGTGAACGAGACGCTCGTATCTTCGCCGCGCAAGAGGCCCGTTGCCCCGTCGGTGGAGTAGTGCGCGATGAACGCGCCGTCGCCGCCGATCAGCCAGTTGCCGGGCCCGACGCGCTCGACGAAGCGGACCGCCTTCTCGTCGGCCAGGCCCTCGACTCGCGCCGCGACCCAGCCCGTCCCGTTCCAGAACACCAACCCACCGCTGGTCGCCGCCAAGCCGCGCCCGTCCGCGTCCCAAGCCACGCTGCGCACGATGCGGCTGCCGCCGGTCTGGTGCCGCACGCGCCACGTCCAACCGAAGCGCATCGGCGCGGAGTAGTCGGTGATGCTCTCGAGACGACGACGGGGTGGGCGCGAGCGGCGCTTCCCGGAGCGGAGCGCCCGCAGCGCGCCCGACACCAGCTCCCAGCCGGTGGGCGGCCGATGCCGCGGATCGGCCGCCGTGCCGCGAGCGATGACCCGGTCGATGGCCGCGCAGGCGCCGGGCCGCTCGACCAGCTCGGGACACAGCGCCTTGCACTTGGTGATGCTCTTGCGCTCGGCTGCGAGCGCGAGCATCGCGCCGTCGAGCACGGTGTTCGCGTCGAACAGGTCCTCTCCCGTGAGCAGCTTGAAGATGACCGCGGTGAGGCTGAAGACGTCGCTCTCGGGGCAGACCTTGGCGCCGCCCTCGCGGACCTGCTCGGGCGCGGCGTAACCGGGCGTGCCGCCGGGGACCCCGACGAACGTGCCGGCGCCGCCCTGGGGTCGCGCGATGCCGAAGTCCGCGATCTTGAAGAGCTCGTCTTGACCGAAACCGCAGCACAGCACGTTGTGCGGCGAGAGGTCGCGGTGCACGACGCCGACCTCGTGGATGGCCTCGAGGCCGGCGGCCAGGCAGGTCAGGGCCAGCTCCGCGCGCTCGGGGTCGAAGGCGTACCCGGTCTGCTCGACGCTGAACCCGACGCGCTCTTCCAGGGTGGTGCCCTCGGCGCCACCGTGGACGTACTCGAGGGCCAGCCACGGTAGCCGGAGGTCGACCCCCCCCTGCTGCACGTCGATCACGTCGCTGGCGAGCATGCGCACCACGAACGGGGTGGGAGGCACACGTTCGTTCAACCGCCCGAGCGCGACGGTCTCCTTCTCGACCGCCAGAGTGGCCAGGTCGCCGGCCACGCGCATCAAGCTGGGCCGCACCAGCTTGAGCACGACCGGCGCCTCGCCGTCCGGCGCGCTGCGGATCGCGAAGAAGGCGATCGAATAGCTGCCCGCGCCGACCATGCGCTCGAGCGTGTAGACCACGTCGGGCTGAGCGGCGGCGCGCACCGAGACCCCCTCGAGCCCGCGCAGGAGGTCGTCGTCGGGCGCCAGAAACATGATCCGACGCAGTATAGGTCGAACCCGGGGGCCTCATGGCCCAAAGAGCAAGACCGGTTGGGCGCGCGCTGAATCTCAGGCAGACACGCGGATGGCTCGGCCTCGAGTCCGTCGCGCGAGCAGACTCACCCGCGCGTTCGGCCGTGTGCCTCGGGCACGGCCGGCAGCTTCTCGAAGCCGCGCCGAAGGTGGGCCAGGTTCAGCACGATCTGGTTGACGATCAGCACGGTGTTGCCGAACACGACGGCCCAAGGGGTCCAGCTCGGCTCGTGCGCGGCAGCCAAGAACGCGGTGGCGAAGCCGACCAAGCTGACGGTTCCCCAGGGGTCCATCAGCGTGGCCATGCCTCCAGCGAAGGTGGCGCTCACGAACAGCTGGCCGATGATCACGGTGCGCACGTCGAACCCGAGCCATGCCGCGCCGAGGCACCACACCACCAGCAAGCCCATGCCGCTGCCGACGATGGCCATGCTGGTTCGGTTGATGCGATTTTGGAGCAGCTGCCTGGCAGAAGTCACCACCACCAGGACGCCGACGAGCAGAGCGCCGGCGGTGAACACGACGAGCGGCACGACGCTCTCTGGCGGGCGAAACGCGACCACGGACCAGAACCCGACCCAGACGAGGCCGAACACCGCGCCCATGAGACCGCGGAGCTTCAAGCCCAACCCTCGATCGGCGTCGGTGACGATACGCCGGAGGCGCGCTTCGTCGTCGACAGCGGCAGCGCGCGCCGCGGCGACTCGCTCCACGAGCTCGGGCGGCAGGTCCGCGTGAGCCTCGACGATGCGCAGAGCGGCTTGCACCTCACCCCGCGCCAGCGCGCGCTCGACGCGCGCCCGGGCGAGGGCCCGCACTCCCAGAGCCGCGCCTTCGCACTCGGGCCAGTCCTCGAGCGCCGCGCGGTAGGCCAGGTCGGCAGCCTGACAGGCCTGCTCCCACGAGCCCTCGTCGCCGCTCTCGCCGGCCTGGGCCGCTCGGCTCCGGTCGAGGTCACCGCGGTCGACGAGCTGGAGCGCCCCGCGGTGGCGGAGGAAGGCCGCGATCGCGAGGCGCAGCTCGTCCGGAGTCGCAGTCCGCCGCTCGGGCGATGGCTCGAGAGCCCGCTCGACGATGCGGCGAAGCTCGGCGGGGACGGACTCCGGAAGCGGCGGGGCGGGCTTGCCGTCCAAGGCGTCGGCAACGCGAAGCCCCATGGCGACGCCCGAGTGGGGCGGCTTGCCGATGAGCACGTGGTAGAGCGTGGCTCCCAAGAGGTAGGTGTCCGTCCAGCTGCCGAACGCACTCGGATTTCCCAGGAGCTGCTCGGGGGCCATGTAGCCCGACGAGCCCGCGACCTCGAAGGGCGCGTCGACCTGGCTCGGGTCGTCGAGCTCGCGCGCGATCCCCCAGTCGACCAGGTAGACCTCGCCGAACGCCCCGAGCATCACGTTCGACGGCTTCACGTCGCGGTGGATCACGCCGCGACTGTGGGCAAACGAGAGCGCCCGCGCGACGGCCATCAGCACCCCCAGGTTCCACTCGAGGAGGTCCGACGCGCCGAACAGCACGCGCACCTGCTCGGCGTCGCTCATCAAGTCGCTCCAGGTGTGCCCTTCGATCAGCTTCAAGACCACCTGCGGCGCACCGTCGGAGCCGCGCACGATGTCGTGCACCGGCACGATGTTCGGGTGCTCGAGCCGACCGGTGATGCGGGCCTCCCGCAAGAGCTGCTCGACGTCGGCCGACGACCGCCGGTCGCTTCGCAGCGTCTTGACCGCCACCGCGCGATCGAGCTTGAGCTGGCGACCGACGCGCACGATGGCCATTCCGCCTTGGCCGAGCGTCACGCCCACGTCGACGGACTCGGTGTCGAGCGGCGTCGGTCGTGGCACGTCGGGCTGAACCCGAATGGTCCGCTGGCCCTGGGCGTCGGGTGCCTCGAGCGCCATGTCCGCGAGCATCCGCCGTAGCTCTGGGCGCCGATCGAGCTTGGTCTGAAGGGCCCGGGCGTCGCTCTCTTCCAGCTGCCCCTCCAGGAGCAGCCTCAGGCGCTCGGCGTCATCGGGCACGGAGCCATTGTGCATCGAACCCGGGCGGGGCAATAGAGCTGCCCGCAGCTGGCCAACGACGGCTACTGCTCTGGGTAGTCCGAGCCGATCGGGCGGGTGACCAGGATTCGACTGACGTCGCCGCGCGCGCTACCGCGCTCGAGCCGCCAGACCTCCCCACGCGAGATGGCCCACACGTGCTCGCCGGACCCGCGGATCCGCGTCACCGAGTCCTGAGTGGGGTCGATGGCGACGGGCAGCACCCTTCCGCCATCGAAGACCTGCGGGCCGCTGCGCACCAGCCATGCGCGCGTCGAGCTCTCGGCCCAGAGCGACGCGATCGGCTCGCCCGCCGGGGCGACCCGCACGAAGCCAGCGGCCTCGCGCCGCCAGAGACCGGTGCCGGCAGCCCAGACGCTTCCGCCGGCCCCAACGCTCACGCTCTGGAGCTCGAGGTCATCGACGCGGGTCTCGGTCCACTTCTTGGCGCCCGCGTCCCGCGACCACAGCATGCCGGCGGTCGCCTTGCCGTCGTGCCAGATCTGCCCAGCGACCCAGACCGCGCCGTCGGCGGCCACCGCGAGGCTCTTCAGCACCATGACTCGGTCGCGCGGAGTCCTCGGGGGCGGGCAGGTCAGCTCGGGCTTGCCCCAACTGCCTCGCGCGTAGCGGAGCAGGGCGCACTGGGGCGGACCGTGCCACTCGTCTCCCGTCACCAGGGTGTAGAGCTCACGAGTCGTCCCGGCGAGCTGCTCGGGTATCCCTTCGTGTGGCCCAGCCGGAGGCAGGGCTTTGGTGAGCCGCCACCGGGTTCCGTCGAAGCGATCGAGGGGTCTGCCCCAGAGCAAGTTCGGATCGGTGCCACAGCGGCCGTCACTGACCGCAAACGCTTCGTGGTCAGAACGAGCCCAAATCCCCCAGAAGCTCGCGGTCTCGGGGCAGCGTATCGTGGCTCCGTAGCCCGGTACCGGTACCGAGGTGAGCTGCCACGGCTCGCTGAAGTCCTCGACCTGGCCGTCCGCGTCGAGGCGCACGCGCGTGCCGCAGTGACCCGCGACCCACGCCCCGCCCGAAGGGAGCGCGGCGAGGTCTTGGAACCCGGCCAGACACGTGAGGCCCGGCGCCGCCACGAGCTTGGCGCGCATGCGGAAGACCCCGACGGGCGCCGTCACGGGGGCGTCGGTCCCGGCGTCCGCGACGAGTGGGGGGGCGGGCGGCGCGCTGGGCGGAGTGGGCGAGCTCGACGCCGGTGGCGGAGCGGGGGGGTCGCGCGAAGCGTTCGTGGCGACGCAAGCCGAGAGCGCTGCCGCGAGGGCAAAGGCGACTCGCGCCGGCGTCACTGCGCGCGCTGCCCCCGCCACGGCTAGCCGGCTTTCACCATCGCGCCCAATCGCTCGAGCGCGCTGTCCATGGTGGCGAGCGAGGGGCCGAACGAGAACCGCACGTGGTGACGGAAGCGCGAAGGGCGGTTGGTGCGGCGGCCGCCGGGGTCGATGTCGAAGAACTCGCCGGGGACGACAATCACCTGGCGCTCGAGCGCCCGCTTGAAGAAGTCGTGGCCGTTCCGGAGTGACTCGGGCAGGGCAGAGAGGTCCCCCCAGACGTAGAACGTGCCCTCGGGGTCGACGTCGGTGCGCACGCCCAGCGCCTTCAGCCCCTCGAGCAGGCGCGCTCGCTTTCGGCCGAACGCGCGGTGGATGGCGGCGCACTCGGCCAACGCGCCCTCGGCGCGCACGAAGCGCTGCGCCGCACGCTGGAGCGGCCGCGAGCCGCCGCCGTCGAGGAACGAGCCGGCGCTGGCGGCGGCCTCGATCACCCGCTTGGGACCGACGATCCAGGTGGTGCGCCAGCCCGGGTAGCGCCAGTTCTTGGTCAGGCCGTCGAACAACACGACCGGATCTTCGTTCACGTCTTCGACGTACCGCGCGGCGCTGACGGTGCGCGGGGCATCGCCCCAGACGTAGTAGCTGTAAAACTCGTCGATCAAGAGCGCGCAGTCGAGCTCGCGCGCCGTGGACACCCAACCGGCGAGCTCGTCGCCTTCGATCAGCTTGCCCGTGGGGTTGCAGGGGTTCGAGAGCAAGAGGGCCCCGAGGCCGCGACCCAAGATCTCGCGCCTCAGCTCGGGCACGGTGAAGCGGTAGCCCTGTTCGGGGTCGAGCAAGATCGGGATGGGCGTGAAGCGCCGGAACACGTCGAGCAGCTCTTCGTAGGCGGTGTAGTCCGGAAGGAAGTGGCCCAGATGAACCGGGCCGACCGCGGCGCAGGCGCGCATGATCGAGACGCGCCCGCCCCCGGCGATGGCGACGTTTTCCGCGCTGTACTGCGAGGGCATGCCGCGGCGATAGAGGTCGTTGTACAGGCCCGCGACGGCCTCGCGCAGCTCCCACAGCCCTGCGACCGGGGCGTATTCCTGGTCGGCGACGTCGATCTCGACGTGGGTCACCCGCGGCGGGGCGCCCTCGAGGGGGCCGGTCTCGGGCATCCCCTGCCCCAGGTTGCACCACTCGGGGTTCTCCTGCGAATAGCCGTGACGCTGCGCCTCCGCCATCACGTAGATGACGCCGGTGCGGGGGACGGGACGAATGGCGGCGAGCATGAGCGCGCGACGATATCAGCTCGCGTCCAGCACGGCGCGCACCTTTTCGAGCAGCACGGTCGGGGTATACGGCTTGGGCAAGAACTCGGGCGCCTTGCCGGTGCCGATCAGGCCGTCGAGCACCTGTCCAGCGTGACCCGAGACGTAGAGCACTCGGAGGCGCGGATACCTGACCAGGAAAGCCTCGGCGACCTGCACGCCGGAACCGCCGGGCATGACCAGATCCGCGATCAAGAGATCGAGCTCGGGCGCGCCCTCGAGCAGCGCCAGCGCTTCGGCGGGGCTCCCCGCCTGGGTCACCCGATAGCCCGCGAGCCCGAGGGCGCGTGCGGTCACGAGGCGCACCGCCTGGTCGTCTTCGACCAGGAGCACGTTCTCGCGTCCGCGGCGGCTGCTGCGTGGCTCGGGCCGAGCAGGCTCGACGGCGCCCATGGCTCGCGGCAGGTAGACGTGAAACGCCGTCCCTTCCCCCGGCTCGCTCTCGACTCGAATGTGACCGCCGCTCTGGTGGACCACGCCGTGGACCATCGCGAGCCCTAGGCCGGTTCCCTTGCCGACGCTCTTGGTGGTGAAGAACGGCTCGAACAGGTGGGAGAGCACCTCTTTGCTCATGCCCTCACCCGAGTCGACCACCGAGAGCACGACGTAGTCGCCGGGGTCGACCCCGACGTGGCGCTCCGCATCGGCGACGTCGACCGTGACATTGTGGGTCTCGAACCGGAGGGAGCCGCCGCCCGGCATCGCGTCCCGCGCGTTGAGGGCCAGGTTCACCAGCACCTGCTCGAGCTGGCTGGGATCGGCGCTGAGCTGCCATGCGTTCGGATCCGGGCGCGCGTCGAGAGTGACGTTCTCGGGCAGCAACCGCCGGAGCAGCCGCTCTGCCCCGGACACCACCTGGTTGATGTCGAGGACTCGAGGCTCGAGCACCTGGCGGCGCGCGAAGGCGAGCAGCTGGCGCGTCAAGTCCCGCGCGCGCTCGGCCGCCGCGCGGATGTCCGCCAGGTCGGAAGCTCGGGACGCTGCGTCTCCACCTTCAGTCTCGAGAAACTCGACCCCGCTGAGGATCGCCGTCAGGAGGTTGTTGAAGTCGTGGGCCACGCCGCCGGCCAAGCGCCCGATGCCCTCGAGCTTCTGCGCCTGACGGAACTCGTCTTCGAGCTCGACGGCACGGCGTCGCTGCAGGTAGCTGTCGCAGAGCACCGCGGCCTGGCGGACCAGCGCCTGGATGGCGCGCTCTTCGGCGCCGGAGTACCCGCCCTGGCGGTTGGCGACGCCAATCACGCCGACGATCTCGGTGCCGCGCAAGATCGGCACGCCCAAGAAGGTGGTCAGCGGGGGGTGCCCCGGCGGAATGCCACCGGACCTGGGATCGTTCGCGCGGTCGTTGCTGATCACCGAACGCCGGGTTCGAAGCACCTCGCCGAACAGGTTGCCGAACTTGTCGAAGTCCAGGTAGCCCTGCTCGCGATACCGCTGCATGGCGGTCTCGTAGAAGGCGCGGTTCTCGACCGCGTCCCACACGATGCCCTCGTGGGCCAGAACGCGCAGCGCGCGGCCGGGGATCCACGCGCCGATGAAGCCGTACTCGCTGGCGGTCCGCACCAGCACGTGCCGCAGCAGAAACTTGAGCGACCCGCCGTGGTCGCCGCTCTCGAGGAACGACGTCAGTGACTCGGAGAGGGCGGCGAGCAGCGCGGCGTCCGCCCCCGCGTTCTCGGTGCCGTCGGGTGTCTCTCGAGCCGGCATGGCGTCCTCGTCCGAGGCTACCACCGCGGGAACCTGTTTCGCCGAAGGTCGTGAAATAACCGACCGAGACCGCCGAACAGGCTCCGCATGCTCGATGTCAACCCGCCACTCGTGGCTTTACGGACAGTCTCCCGCGTCTACGCCTCCCACGCCGTCGAGGTCGTTGCGCTGTCGGGCGTCAGCCTCCAGATCGCGCGGGGGGAGCTCTGCGCCATCGTCGGCTCGTCCGGCTCGGGCAAGTCCACCCTGCTGAACGTGCTCGGAACCCTCGACCGGCCAACGGCCGGGCGATACTGGCTGGACGGCGAGGCGATCGAGGGGCTCGACGACGCCGAGCTCGCCCGGCTGCGCAACGCGAAGCTCGGCTTCGTGTTCCAGAGCTTCCAGCTTCTGCCTCGGGAGACGGCGCTCGGCAACGTCGAGCTGCCGCTCGTCTACGCGCGGGTGCCCCGGGGCGAGCGACGGGAACGTGCCCGCCAGGCCCTCGAGCGCGTCGGGCTCGGGGACCGCGCCCACCACTTGCCGACCGAGCTCTCGGGCGGCCAGCAGCAGCGCGTGGCGATCGCCCGCGCGATCGTGAACCGCCCGTTGATGCTCCTGGCGGACGAGCCCACCGGCGCGCTCGACTCCCACACCGCCCGGGAGATCCTGTCGCTCTTCCACTCATTGCACCGGGGCGGCATGACGATCGTGCTGGTCACCCATGATCCGGCGGTGGCCGGCGAGGCAGAGCGCGTGATCACCATCGCCGACGGCTCGGTCGCGAGCGACGAACGCGCGAGGCCGTCAGGCCACTACCTCGTCACCACGACCGGGATCGGAGCCGTCTCGTGAGCGCGAAGCGACGCGGGCGCCGCTGGCCCTGGCTGTTGGGCGGGCTGGCCGTGTTCGGAGCCGCCGCAGCCACCCTCGGGGCAAGGCGTGCCCAAGGCGAGCCGATCGACGAGCGGCGGGTGATCGAAGCGGTGCGCCGCGATCTGAGCCTGGAGATCGTCGAGGTCGGCCGAGTCGAGCCAGAGCGGCAGGTGGAGCTCAAGTCGAAGGTGGCGGGCGTGGTCAGCGAAGCGCGGGTCGAGGAGGGCGATCGCGTCGCGGCCGGGGAGCTGCTCTTGCGGCTCGACGCCGCCGATCATCGGCGAGACGTGGCGCGCGCGCTGACCGAAGTCGCGAGGCACAAAAGCGGGCTCGGGTTCGCCGAGCTCGGCCGTCGCAGGGCCGACGAGGGCGCGCGCCAGGGGGTCACGTCTCAGGCGGACCGCGAGGTCGCCATGCGGGAAGCCGAAGAGAAGCGCTGGGCCGTAGCTGCCAGCCGCGGGGCGCTCGGCGCCGCCCGCGATCGGCTGAGGTGGACCGAGCTCCGCGCGCCGATCTCGGGGACGGTCATCCACCGGGGGATCGACCCGGGCGAGACAGTGACCCCAGGGGTCGAGACCGCCCTGGACGGCAAGCCGCTCTTCACCATCGCCGACCTCTCTCGCCTGCTCGTGCGGGTCGACCTGAACCAGATCGACGTCGCCAAGGTCGCTCAGGGCATGGCGGTCCGGGTCGCGGTCGACGCGCTGCCGGGCAGGCTCTACTCCGCCCGAGTGACGCGGATCGCTCCCGCCAGCGTCCGGCGACCCGGGAAAGACGTCGACGTGTTCCCGATCGAGGCGCTGCTCGCCGACACGGACGGGCGCATCAAGCCCGGGATGAGCGCGGAGGTCCGCATCGACGTGGAGAAGAAGGCCGACGTGCTCACGCTGCCCATCGAGGCCGTGAGGAAGAGCGCAGGCAAGAACCTGGTCACACGCATCGTCGACGGACCGAAAGGCCGGAAGAAGCTGGAGGCCGAGGTGACCGTCGGCTCGCGGAACGACCGCGACGTCGAGATCGTCGGGGGCATCGCCCCGGGGGACCGCGTGCTGATCGAGCCCGCCTCGGCCGCCGCCAACGAAACCAAGATGTGAGCCGGTCATGGTCGGCACTCTGCTCTGGGTCGCGCTCCGCTCGCTGCGACAGCACACCGTCCGTTCCCTGCTCACCCTGCTCAGCATCGGCATCGGTTGCTTCGGCATCGTGAGCATGACCTCGCTCGCCGAGAGCGGGTTCGCGTCGCTGGAGAAGAGCATCGAGGAGATGGGCGGCGCGCGTCTCTTGATGTTCGTGCCCAAGCGGCCCGAGCGCGCCGAGGCCCGGGCCTCGAGCTTCAGCCTCGGGCTCACGCGGGTCGACCGCGACCGGGCGCTCTCCGACCTCGCCGAGCTCGACGGCGCAACCCTGCTCGCGACCCTGGGCCGGCGCGAGGTGGTCTCCGACGCCGGTCTCGAGGTCAGCACCGATCTGGTCGCCGCCGACGCCGCGTTCTTCGACCTGTTTCGCATGCGTGTGGCGGAAGGGCGCGCCTTCACCGAGGCAGAGAACCTGGGACGGGCGCCGGTGTGCGTGATCGGGCACAAGACCGCCGAACGGCTCTGGCCCGGCTCGGCGGTGGGACACTGGCTCGTCGCCGGAGCTCTGCGCTGCCGGGTGATCGGGGTGTTCGCCGACAACGACCGGTTCGGGCTGAGCTTCGGCTTCGAGTGGACCGACCTGTTGGTCGTGCCGCACGAGACCGGCGCCGTCGCGCTGCCCGAAGCGCGCTCGGCGGCGATGATCTTGGCCAAGACCCGCCAGCCCAGCGAGAACGAGCACGTCAAGCGCGTGGTCAACGCGCGGCTCGTCGAGCGTCACCACGGCGTCGACGACTTCACCATCTACGATTTTTCGAGCGTGATGGCCCGGTTCCACGCGCTGTTCACCGTCCTCGAGGTGATCGTGGCGCTGGTGGCGGCCGTGGCGCTGGTGATCGGCGGCGTGGGCGTGATGAACATGCTCTTGGTGAGCGTGACCGAACGCGTGCGCGAGATCGGAGTGCGCAAGGCGTTGGGTGCTCGTCCGGCAGACATCGCGGCGCAGTTCGCCGCCGAGGCGCTGGCGCTCTCGGGGCTCGGGGGAACCCTGGGCGCGGTCGCCGGGGTGCTGGTCGCCGGCGGTTCGGCGATCCTGATCCGTCGCGCTCTGCCCGGCTGGGTTCCGGTCACCTCTTGGGTCGCCGTGGGGCTCGCACTGGCGTCCGCCCTGGGGATCGGTGCGGTCTTCGGCTGGGCGCCCTCCCGCAGGGCCGCGCGACTCGATCCGGTGGAGGCCCTCCGCGGATGAGCCCCTGGGACCTCTTGCGTGAGCTCAGGGTGCTCGCCGCTCATCGGGCGCGCGTGGCCCTGACCCTGCTGGGCATCGTGATCGGCTCGGGCTCGGTGGTGTTCGTCGCCGCGCTGGTCAAAGGCGGCGAAGGGGCGCTCTTGCACATGAACCAGCGTGCCACGGACGCGGACCTCGCCAGCGTGTCGCCCAAGCCGGCGCCGCCCACCGCGCGCCACAGGACCACCCGCCCGCTCTCGCGCTGGGACGGCGAGGAGCTCGCGTCGTCACGGACACTCGGCGGCGCCTGGGTGGGCAGCGAGTCGAGCCGACAGACGCGAGCCTTCTTGCGTGGCACGCGGGCCATCGGCATGAGCCTGGGCGAGCGATCCCGCCGGATCACCTTGGTCAGCGCCTCTACCCGAGCACCCGAGCTCTACCGCCTGCGGCTGGCGGAGGGCCGGTTCTTCGACGACGCCGACCTCCGCGAGCGGCGCCGGGTCGCCGTCGTGGGCCGAGAGGTCGCAGAGAAGCTCTTCCCGGGGCAGGGGCTCGGCCGCGACGTAGAGCTCGAGATCGACGGCGAAGTCTGGACCGTGATCGGTGTGCTGGCCGACAAGCCCATGCTCGGGTCGACCGACGGTACGAACATCTGGAACCGCAAGGTGCTGGTCCCCGAGACCACGTTCGCCGCCACGCTGTCCACCCACGGCGAAGTCTCGCGACTCTACGCTCGCGGTGCCGGGGCGCCGATGGGTGAGCTACGGAGCGCGGCCCACGGGCTGCTTCTGCGTCGGCACTTCGGCGTCAGAAACTTCGAGGTCGACGACCCGGCGAAGCGCTCGGAAGAGCGCACCATCTTGGCGGTGGTGCGGATTCTGCTGATCGGCACCGGCCTGCTCTCGCTGTTCGTCGGCGGGATCAACGTGGCCAACGTGATGCTGGTCGCGGTGACCGAGCGCACGCGCGAGATCGGCTTGCGCCGGGCCCTGGGCGCGACCCGTGGCAGCATCCTGGCTCAGTTCCTGCTGGAAGCGTCGGCTCTGGCCGCGGCCGGCGGCGTGATCGGCGTCGGCGGCGGCGCGCTCTTGGCGGCTCTTGCCAGCCTGGGGCTCGAGCGATGGCTCGGGCACTGGGACCTCGCGATCGAACCTTGGGCCATCGGCTCGGCGCTCGTCGCTGCGCTCTCGACCGGCCTCGTCGCCGGGGTAGCGCCGGCCGCGCGCGCGGCACGCATCGATCCGATCGGCGCCCTGCGCGCCGAGTGACCGGCCGTCACGGCGCACTCCTGGCCTGCCGCAAGATCTCCCGGAGACTCGGCCGCGCCCCGGTGAGCATCAGGCCCACTCGAAACAGCCGCGACGCGAGCCGAACGGCGGCCCAGGTGGAGAGCACCAGCACCGCCAACGAGCCCGCGACCTCCCAGACCGACATGCCATCGGGGTCCAGCGACAGGCGCAGCACCAGCGTGGCCGGGGCCGAGAAAGGGATCCAGGTCAGCACGTGCGCGATCAGACCATGGGGGTCGGTGAGCAAGAGAGGAACGAACATCAAGGGCAAGGTGGCAAGGAACGCCCAGAACATGCCGAGCTGCTGGCTCTCGCGCACGTTGCCGCCGAACGACCCAGTGCCGAGCATCAGGCTGCCGAGGAAGGCATAGGCCGTGATGAACAGCACCGGGGCGATGGCCACCGCCTGCCAGGCGATCTGCACGTTCAACGGCAGCACCAGCTGCGAAAACCCGAAGCGCACCGCGAGGGTCATCGCGAGCCAGATCAAGACCTGCAACAGGCCCGCGCCGCCCAGGCCGAGCAGCTTGCCGGTCATGATCTCGTCGGCGCTCGCGCTCGAGAGCAGCACCTCGACCACTCGGTTCTCTTTCTCGGTGGCGGTGGCCTGGATCAGGTAGCTGCCGCTCATCAAGATCGAAGTGAAGAGCAAGAAGACGAAGCCGATGGGCAGCACCAGGCGGCCGATGAAGGCGTCGGCACCCTCCGCTTCGACTTGCCCGTCGCCGCCGACGCGGAAGGTCTCGCGTCCCGAGATGGGCTCGAGCAAGCGCGCGGCGACCTTCGGCTCGACCCGCGTCCCCAAGAGGCGCGTGCGCAAGAGCTCGCTCAGCTCGGCGCGACCCTCCCACGGCCCGAGCCCGCTCGCGGGCCCGGTGTGCGCCAGCACCCGGCCGGTCTCCAGGTAGTCCGCCGGGACGACGAAGTAGCTGCGAATCACCCGCTCGTCGACCAGCGCGCCACGGGCCCCGGCCTCGTCCCCGTAGCAGCGGAAGCCGGCCGAGCGGACCACGATCACCTCGCCGTCGCCGAGGCCGAGCAGCGCTGCGCGATCGACCACGCCGTAGATCCGCGGCGCGTCCTCCCGGTCCTTGGCGAGCTTGGCCGGGATCAGCGCGAGCCCGGCGTAGAGCAGCGAGAACACCGGCATGCCCAGCGTCACGATCAGGTAGCCGAGCCGCCGCACCGTGGACGAGAGCTCGAACCACGTGACGGTGCGGACCTTGCGCCAGCGCATCAACCGCGATCCTCCCCGTGCTGGACCACGCGGATGAAGATGTCCTCCATCGGCGCGAGGACGCGCTCGTAGCGCAACACCGGCACGCCCGTGGCGATCAGGCTCGCGAGCACGCGCTGGGAGTCGGCGCCCTTGGCCAGCACCAGCCGGTGCGTTCCCGGACGCTCCGAGATCACGCTCTCGACGCCGGGCAGCTCGGGCAGGTCGCCCTCGACGCTGATCCGAAGCTCCGACGCGCTGTACCGCCGCCGCACCTCGTCGACCGGCCCGTAGACGACCCGTCGACCCTCGGAGAGCAGGGCCACGCGATCGCACAGCGTCTCGACCATGCTCATCTGGTGCGTCGACAGGATGGTGGTCCGCCCCGAGGCTCGGATCTCGCCGATCAGATCCCGGACCAGCGCGGTGTTGACCGGGTCGAGCCCCGAGAACGGCTCGTCGAGCACGCACAGCTCGGGCTCGGACAAGAGGGTGGCCGCGATCTGGACCTTCTGGCTCATGCCCTTGCTGAGCCGCTCGACCTGGTGGGTCTCGACGCTGGCGAGCCCCAGGCGCTCGAGCCAGGTGCGCGCCCGCGCCCGCGCTTCGGCGGCGCTCAGCCCCTTGAGCTTGCCGAAGTAGACCATCACGTCGATCACGCGCTGCTTGGTGTAGAGGCCGCGCTCTTCGGGCAGGTAGGCCAGCCGGCAGTCGTGGTCGCGGCCGAGGGGCGCGCCGAACAGGCTCATTTGACCGCCGTCGGCGCGCACGATGTCCATCAAGATGCGGATGCAGGTGGTCTTGCCCGCCCCGTTGGGCCCGAGCAGCCCGAATACCTCGCCGGCGCGCACCTCGAACGAGACGCCCGACAACGCGGTCTTGTCGCCGTAATGCTTGCTGACGCCCTCGAAGACCAGAACCTGGGTCACGGCGGCGACAGCACCGCGATGCTCACTCGCGAGCGCGCGTTCTGGAAGAATGCGGCGAGCGCCGACGACAGGCGCTTGCCCACGTACCAGCGGCGTAGGGCGGGCTCGATCTCGTCGAACTCGTGATCGCGGAAGGGCGTCTGCGCCGAACGGTGGATGTTCCGGAGCTCGGCCTCGCTGGGGGTGAGCATGGGCGCGACCATGCGATCGAGGTACAGGCTGGAGCGCGCCTGCCGGCGCAAGATGCTGGTCAGCTCTCGGCTGTCGATGCCCTCGGCGCTCGCGGCCTGCTCGACGGCGAGCGCCCCGCCTGCCCGCGCGTAGAACATTCGGCGAGCGGCGTCGGTCTGCCGCGCGAGCTCGCGCTCGGTGGGCTCGGGGTCGATGCGCAGGCTCGAGAGCAGCGTCTCGGCCACGTGGCGCTCGAGGGCGGCGCGCACGTGACGCTCGCGATACGGTCGGCCGTCGCGGGCCTGCGCGCGATCGGGGTCGGCCAGCGCCTCGACCCGGGCCTCGAAGGCCAAGGTGCGTTCGAAGATGAAGCGCGGGGTGCGCACGCCACCGGTCTCGGGAGCGCTGAAGCGCACCACGGCGCGGTCGAGGCCGACGCGGTCGGCGTGCGCGCTCGCCGCCACCGACAGCGCGGCCAGAAACGCGGCGAGCCGGAGCCAGCTCATCGCGCCAGCGTGTTCGGGACCGACGACGAGGGCTCGGGTTCGTCGTCGTCGGGTGAGTCGGGCGGCGCCTCGCCCGGCGACGAGTCGAGCGGGGCGTCGCCTTCGGGTCGCCCGTCCCGACGGTGACCGAAGCTCCGCGCGGCGCGACGGGCCTTCACGAACTCGGCGAAGGCGAGCACCTTGTCCAGGTCGCGGATCCCCAGCGACTCGATCACCTCGCGCACCTGTCGGCGCAGCGCGTCCGCGCTCCGACCGCGGCGACCGCTGAGCTGATCTTGAGAGATGGGCTCGCTGTCTTGCGGGGGTTCTTCGGGCGGTGCGGCGGCCGCAGGCCGCGGCACGGGGGTGAGCGCGTGGGCCGAGAGCCAGGCTTCCATGAACACCCGCAGGCGCTCGCTGCGAAACGCGAACCAGCGCTCCCGCTCGGGGCCGTGCGACATCAAGACGTCCTTGAAGCGCCGGAAGGCGCCCTTCCCGTCGATGGCCTGGGTCAGGCGCCCCCGCAGCTCGGGCTCGTCGACCATCGGGATGTAGCGTTCCATCCAACGGTACTGCTCCCGCGAGCTGACCGGCTCGATGCGCAAGTACACCGCGTCGGACGCGATGCGCGTGTGCATCTCGGGATCGGCGATGCCATCGACGACCCTCAGCACCTCGCCGGTGGAGAGGTGCAGATAGCTGTGCACTTCGGGCGCGTTGTTCTCGAACGCGTCCTCGAGCGCCTCCCAATCGATCGGGACGTCCCGCATCGGCCTTTCGTCATTCACGTTCGACATCGTTCCTCGGCTACGAATCAGCTGCCAACTTGGTTTGGTCCACCTTCATGAGCTGCGTGCCCGACGCACTGCGTCGCGCCACCGGGCCAGGCGCTCGGCGCGCTCGGCCTCGGCCATCGTCGGCTCGAACCTGCGCTCGACCGAGATCATCCGGCTCGCCTCGGCGCGATCGCGGAACAGCCCCGCGCCCAGCCCAGCCAGCATCGCGGCGCCCCGCGCCGTGGACTCGAGCTCGCTCGGGCGCTCGACGACGAGCTTGCCCACGTCGCTCTGGAGCTGCATCAGGAGATCGTTGGCGGCCGCGCCCCCATCGACCCGCATGCGCGCGAGCGGCTGGCCCAGGTCGCCGGCCATCGCGCCGAGCAGGTCGTTCACGCTGAACGCGATGCCTTCGAGGGTGGCACGCGCCAGGTGCGCCCGGGTGGTCCCGCGAGTCAGCCCGCAGATCACGCCCCGCGCGTCGGGGTCCCAGTACGGAGCGCCGAGGCCGGAGAGAGCCGGCACGAAGCTGACCCCGTCGCTCGAGTCCACCGAATTTGCCAGCGCTTCCACGTCTCTGGCGCTAGATATGAGGCCGAGACCGTCCCGCAGCCACTGAACGGCGGCTCCCGCGATGAACGAGCTGCCTTCGAGGGCGTAGACCACCTCGTCGCCGATCTGCCAGCCCAGGGTCGAGAGCAGACCCGATCGACTGGCGATGGGCCGACTGCCCGCGTTCACCAGCACGAAGGCCCCGGTGCCGTAGGTGCACTTTGCCTCGCCGCTGCCGAAGCACGCCTGCCCGAACAAGGCCGCCTGTTGATCGCCGGCCACGCCGGCGATGCAAATCCCGTCCGGGAGCCCCGGCACCCCGCGGGTGCGCGCGATCTCGCCGGCGGAAGGCACGATCGTCGGGAGCATGGACGACGGCACGCGGAGCAGATCGCACATCGCCGGGTCCCATCGGCGCTTGCCGAGGTCCATCAGCAGCGTCCGCGAGGCGTTGGACGCCTCGATCACGTGCGGGGCCTCCACGCCGCCGGCGAGCCGCTGCACCAGGAACGAGTCGATGGTGCCGAAGGCCAGCGCGCCGCGATCTGCGCGGGCGCGAGCGCCGTCCACGTGGTCGAGCAGCCACTCGATCTTCGTCCCGGAGAAGTACGGATCGAGCACCAGCCCCGTGATCTCGCGCACCCGGGCCTCGTGCCCGTCTCGCTTCAGCGCGGCGCAGCGATCGGCGGTGCGTCGGTCCTGCCAGACGATCGCGCGGTGAATCGGGCGCCCGCTCGCCCTGTCCCAGACGACCACGGTCTCGCGTTGGTTGGTGATGCCGATGGCGCCGATCTGGTCGCCTCGGATCGCCGCCGCCCCCAGCGCCTCGCCCACGGCGTCCACCACGCTCTGCCAGATCTCGTCGGGCTCGTGCTCGACCCAGCCGGGCGTCGGGAAGTGCTGGGTGAACTCCCGGTTGGCACGGCCCAGCGTCCGCCCGCGAACATCCATCACCAGCGCGGTCGAGCCGGTGGTCCCTTGATCGATGGCGAGGATGTGCAAACTCACGGCACCTTGCAGAGTACCAGGCCCGAGCCCGCGGGGAAGGGCGGTCTCCGGGAGCGCAAAACTCGGGAATCTTTGCGCTCTCTTGTCGCCGCGAGACGAGGACGGTAGCCTTCAGCGTCGAATATGCCGCGCTTGCTTCTTGCCACGCCGGAAGGCCAACAGGTCGTCGAGCTGCGCGCGTTCAATTCGCTCGGTCGCCACCCCAGCAACACCATCCAGCTGCTCGACAAGATCGTGTCGAAAGAGCACTGCATCGTGGAGCGACGGGGCAACGAGTACGTGCTCCGCGATCTGGGCAGCCTGAACGGGACGTACATCAACGGCGAACGCGTGACGGTGGGCGGCGAGCAGATGCTGCGGCACGGCGACGACATCGCGCTCGGCAGCACCCGCGCGCGCTTCGACGACGGGTCGGGCAAGCCGCTGGCGCCGCCCGTCTGGTCGCCGGCACCGGCCACCCCGGGCGCCCCCGGCGCGCCGGGGGTCCCCCCGATGGCCGCCGCGCCGCCCCCGGCCTGGCAGCCCGCCGCGCCGGTCGCCCAACCCAGCGTCCCGCCCGCGTCGCACCAGCGCCCCGTGCCCATGAGCGCCGTCCCGGCGACCGCCCCGGCCTCGCCGGGCATGCTTCCGCAAGTCCCGCAGGTCCCGCTCTCGATCCCGGGCCCGCAGAGCGTGACCTCTCCCGCGCAATACCAAGCCTACAACCGCACCCCCACCCTCGACGACCCCGAGGCGCACGCCCTGCCGCCGCTCAACGCGACGCGGGTGGACATGAACGACCAATCGCGGGCGATTGGCACCCAGATCGCCGCGACGCAGAAGGGGTTTCTGCCGTACGACCAGCTGGCCGGAAACACCGCGCAGCTGCAGGCCGACTACGAGCGGCTCCGCCTCTCGCACGAGCTGTCCCGCGAGATCGCGATGGAGCGCGACCTTCGGGTCTTGCTCAACAAGATCTTGCTCACGATCTTCAAGTTCGTGCGCGCCGATCGAGGCGTGATCTTCTTGCGCGATTCTTCCGGAGAGCTGCGCCCCGGAGCCAGCCTGCGGCGCGACGGCACCGACTCGCCGATCAGCGTGTCGTCCACGATCATGAACCACGTGATCAAAGAGCGCGCGACGGTGCTCACCCACGACGCCGCCATGGATTTCGCCGCGTCCAAGGGCAAGAGCATGATCCTGAACCGGATCAGCTCCGCGATCGTGGCCCCGCTGCTCCACAACGACGAGATCTTGGGGGTGATGTGGCTCGACAGCGAGACCTTGGCGCAGTTTCAGCCCAAGGACATGGAGATCGTCACCGCCATCGCGGCCCAAGCCGCGATGTTCATCGAGATCAACATCCTGGGTAAGCAGATCGAGCAAGAGATCGTCAACCGCGAGCGCTTCAGCCGGCTCCTCTCGCCGAACATCGCGCAGCGCGTGCTCTCGGGCGAGCTCGAGGTCACCAAGGGCGGAGCGCTGGTCCCCGAGTGCACGGTGTTCAACTCCGACATCCGCGGCTTCACCCGGATGAGCGAGGGCGCGCAGCCAGAGCTGATCGTCGAGATGCTGAACGAGTACTTCGAGCAGATGGTCGAGGTTCTGTTCAAGTACGAAGGCACGCTCGACAAGTTCATGGGCGACGGCATCATGGCGCTGTGGGGCGCGCCGGTGGTGCACCCGGACGATCCCACGCGATCGGTGGCCTGCGCCATCGAGCAGATGGAGGTCCTGGGGGCGTTCAACCGGAGCCGGGTCAGTCACGCCTTGCCCCCCTTGGGTATCGGCATCGGGATCCACACCGGCCCCCTGGTCGCCGGCTACATCGGAAGCTCCCGCGCGCTGTCGTACACGGTGATCGGCGACGTGGCCAACACCAGCGCCCGCCTGTGCGGCATCGCCGCGGCGGGGCAGATCCTCGTCAGCGAGCAGACCTTGGCGCGCCTGAGCGAGAAGTTCGAGTACGAAGAGCTTCCGCCCGCGCAGCTCAAGGGCAAGGGCAAGCCGTTCCGCGTGTTCAACATCCTGGGGCGCGCGACGGCCGTGCAGGTCCCGGCCTCGGTGGGATGAGACACGCGCTCGTCTCGGTGGCGCTCGGCCTCGCCCTGACAGGCTGCGGGAGCGAGCGTGGGCTGCCCGCGTCGGCCTCGAGCCCACTCTCGGGCAAGCCGCTGCCCAGCTTCAGCCGTCGCACCCTGGGCGGCGCACCCGTGGACACCAAGGCGCTAGCCGGCAAGGTGGTGGTGGTGAAGTTCTTCGCCGAGTACTGCGCGCCCTGCACCAAGACCTTGCCGGCAGCGCAGGCGCTGGCGACCGAGCATCCCGAGGTGGCATTCATCGGCATCTCCGAGGACGAGCACGCCTCGACCGCGGCAGAGCTGGTGAGGCGCCACGGGCTGACCTTCCCGGTGATCCACGACTCGGGGCAGGTGCTGTCGGGCCGGTTCCGAGTGCGCGAGATGCCGGCCACCTTCGTCGCCGGCAAAGACGGCGTGGTGCGCTGGGTCGGCGGAGAAAACCAGGACGAGACCGCGCTCCGCGACGCCATCGAGCACGCGGTCAAGTGACGGGAATCCCCTCCACTGATGCGGCGCGTTGGCCGCTGGTCTGACCTGTTCTGCGCGCGACCCCCTTGGCATTCGCCCCCCCTCTCTGCGACTCTCCGCGCCCTTCCCCATGGCCCACGTGCTCGCCTTCGAAAAACCAGTGGTCGAGCTGGTGAGCCGAGTGCGTGAGCTGCGCGAGCTCGCCAGCTCCGACGCGCGCCTCGCCCCCGAGCTCAAGCGACTCGAAGAGAAGGCGGCCAAGCTCGCGCGCGAGATGTTCTCGAAGCTCGAGCCGATGCAGAAGGTGCAGCTCTCGCGGCACCCGAACCGGCCCTACACGCTCGACTATCTCGGGCGGCTGTTCGACGACTTCGTCGAGCTCTCGGGGGATCGCTACTTCGCCGAGGACGCCTCGCTGGTGGGTGGGCTTGCGCGCTATCACGACCGCAGCGTGGTGGTGATCGGGCACCAGAAGGGGCGCAGCACCCGCGAGAACATGGTGCGCAACTTCGGCATGCCGAACCCCGAGGGGTACAGGAAGGCGATCCGGCTGTACGAGCTGGCAGACCGTTTCCGATTGCCGGTGCTCGCGTTCGTGGACACCCCCGGGGCCTTTCCGGGCATCGAGGCCGAAGAGCGCGGCCAGGCCGAGGCCATCGCGCACGCCATCGAGGTGATGGCCCGCATCGGCGTGCCGGTGGTGACCACGGTGATCGGCGAGGGCGGGTCGGGCGGCGCGCTGGCGCTGGGCATCGGCAATCGCGTGCTGATGCTCGAGTTCAGCTACTACTCGGTGATCACGCCCGAGGGTTGCGCCGCCATCTTGTGGAAAGACGGCGCGCTCGCCCCGCGCGCCGCCGAGCGCCTCAAGATCACCGCACCCGATCTGCTCGAGCTCGGCTGCGTGGACGCGATCGTGGACGAGCCCCCGGGCGGGGCCCATCAAGACCACGACGACGCGGCCCGACGCTTGGATCGGGCGCTGTGGGAGGCGCTGGTCTCGCTCGACGGGCTCTCACCCGAAGAGCTGACCCTCGACCGCTACCAGCGCTTCCGCAGGCTCGGCTCGTTCGTGGCCTGAAGATCGACCAGCAGCTCCGCGGGCAGCTCGACCTTCACCACGGTGCGTCCGGGCGTGCCGGGCTCCACCGCCAGCGAGAACCGGGCGCGGGTGGCCCCGCGATTCGGCAGCGATCCGAGGCGCGACCGCGTGAAGGCCCGATGCTCGTGCATCGTGCCGAAGCGCATCAGACCGCCCAGCCCCGCCAGGGTGACGAACCCGCCGAGCCGGGCCGCCGGGTCCTCGAGCTTCGGCCCGTCGGCGCGAGGGGCCGCGAGCGCCCGCATTCGTTCGACCATCTCGCGCTCGCCGAGCCCGAGACCGACGAAGGTGCGCTCACCCCAGGGCACGACCACCACCACCAGCGCGTCGTCGGGTGCCGGCGCCGGCACGCGCGTGCGCCCCGCGACGCAGGCGTCATAGAACCTCCCCGGCAGCGGCAGCTCGTAGACCCAGCTGCCCGCCGGCAGCGTGGGCGGCCCGCGCTTCTTCTTGATCTTGCCCAGCCCCTCGCACAGCCGCGGCAGCGCTCGGTAGGCGAACGTGCGAAGCGGGCCGGCGTTGTAGTCGCGCATCCCGCGGTCGAGCTCGGGCACGTAGGCGCGCGCGGGTTCGTCGAACCCGAACACGTGCCAGCCGTAGGTCGAGCGCGTGTGCTCCCAGAGCGCACGCCCCGTCGCGAACCCCATGCCCGCGTCGCGGCCGTGACCGTCGCCGTGAGCGTGCAGGTGGGGGGCACGCTGGACGAAGGTCTTGGCGACCAGATCCAAGGTCGCGCGCGGCACGCCCGTGCCGACCTCGTCGGCGAGAAAGTTGGCGAAGGCGGCGCGCGCCTCGTCGCTTCGGGCAGGGGTCGCGGCGGCGAAGAACCACGCCGCCTGGGTATCGGCGGGCAGCCGCGACCACAGCTCGCCGAGCCCGGCCGAGGGCGGCGGCAAGGTCGAGAGCACGCGCGAGATCCACGCGGTCTGCTCGGGGATCTCGGCGGTCAGCTCGAGCTCGAGGCCGCCCCCACGCTCGCGGACGACAAGACGCAGCCGGCGCGCGTCGGCGAGCAGATCCACCGCGTCGTCGGCCAGGACCGAGAGCGCGGCGTCGAGCCCGCGCCCGGTCTTGGGCGCCAGGAAGCGGGCCGCCTGATGGAGCGCCGCGCGATGAGGGCGCGCGAAGCGATCGGGCCACGCCTCGACGACGACCGGGTCGGGGCCGAGCTCCCGCGTCGGAAGGCTCCGCGCCAGGTAGGATCCGAGCGCGTCGACGGCGCCACGTCGTGACCCACAGATCAGGCGCGCCGGCGCAGGCCCCGCCGAGGCGGCGAGCAAGCACGCGAGCCCAGCGTCGTCCGAGACGGCGACGACACCCGGCCCGCGACGCTCGGCGGTGAGACGCGGGAGCGCGCGGATCGCGTCGTGTGCCGAGCGATACGACGTGAGAGGGATCGACCACGCGACGTCCGCGCCTCGAAGCAAGATCGCTTCGGGAGAGTCGAGGGCCACGGCAAGCTCGATGGCCTCGGGCGACACCAGGTCACCCAGCGCGCTCTCGAGAGCTGGGGCCATCACCGCGAGAGGGGACGCGACCGCCGGGCCGAGCTCTGCGCCGAGGGGCAGGCGCCCCAAGGCGTCCCGCTTCAGGCGCGCGACGAGCAGCAGGCTGGCCGGCTCGGGCACGGGCGAGAGGTCCGGCTGCTCGGCACGGGGAGCCGCGCGCGCTGGAGTCGGCGGCAGAGGACGTGGCTCGGGGGGCGGCAGCGTCGACCCGCACGCGCCGATCGTCCCGAGCGCGAAGGGGAGCGCCACCCACCGAATCATGCGACCGAGAACCTAGCACGTGGCCTTCGGCCGAAAGGCCGAGGGCCGGAAAATCGGCGACTTGCAGAGGAGCGTGGACATTTCGTACGAAAAGCATCAAAGCTCCCGGCCCCGAGACCGGACACCTCGGATCATGAGCGACACGACCGACTTCAGTTGGGTGGGCGCCGACGGGTCGCTGCACAGCGGCTCCGCAGGCGAGCTGATGCGTGCGTTCGATGCCGGCGCGGTGCCGGCGAAGAACCCGGTCTGGCGTCAGGGTTGGTCGGAGTGGGTGGCGATGGGCGACGCGCTGGCGGAGCGCCTGATCGAGGACGATCTCGAGGGCCCGCCCACGACTCCGGACGTGGACGCGGTCCCCACCTCACCGATGATCGATCCCGACGCGACCTGCGAAGAGCTCACCCAGCCGCTCTACCAGCTGGTGACCGTCGCCCCTCGCCCGACCCCGCCCCGGGCGGCGCCGACGGCCTTGCCGCTCGGGGGAACGACCCACACGGTGCCTCCACCGGTCAAGCGCCAGAGTCTCCGCGCCCCGGTGCTGATCGGAGCAGCGTTCGGCGCGATCGGCGCGATGGTGGCAGCAGGCATCGTGGCGTCGGCCGCGGCCGAGGCTCGTTCCCCCACGCTGCGCCGCGCGGCTGCGCCGAAGGTCAGTCTCCCCACTGCCAGCCCGACGGCGGCTCGCGGCTGCGCGCTGACCGCTCGGCCCACCGAGCTTGCGCCGCGGGTCGCGCGAACGCCGGCGCTGCACGTCGTGACGCTCTCGGATCAGCGGGTCGCCCTCGGCGTCACGGCGACGGAGAAGACGGGCCTCGGCCTGACCCTCGCCCTCGACCCACTGAAGGTCGAAAAGAGCGACCTTCTGGCTGATCCGCGCCACGTGGCGGGCGTAATCCCGTCGGCGGCCGGAGCCTTCACGGTCGACCGATTCACGCGCCGTGCTGCCGGCAGCGCCGCGTTCTCGCTCGGCATGACGCCGGCTGGGTTCACCCGCATCGCGGACGACGGGGCCCAGAGCACCATCTGGCCGGGGCAAGCCGGCGAGATCATCTCCCGCCCGGCGGTCGTCACCGCTCCCGACGCGAGCCTTGCCGTCGCATTTCGCCGCGGCGATGACGACCGCGGCGTCGTCCGGTTCGGGTGGCTCGACGCGCAGGGTGGAAAGAAGAGCGAGCTGGGTCTGTTGTCGGTCGAGTCCGGAGTGGTGGGCGAGCCCACGTTGGCGGTGACCGACGATCGGGTGGTCGTCGCCTACGCCGCGCGACAACCCGCGGACGCGCCCTGGAGCATCGAGCTTGCCAGCGCCAAGCTGGGAGAGCTGCCTGCCAGCACGCTGCGCTTCGGCACCGAGGCGTCGCGCGATCGTCCTGCGCTCGCCTCCTTGCCGGGCGGGGGCTGGCTCTTGGCCTGGGTCGAAGGCGACCGCGAGTCGGGGCGCCGAGTCCGGGCGCAACGCCTCACCCGCGCCCTCGCGCCCGAAGGCGCAGTGATCGAGGTCGGCGAGTCACCCCACCCGGTGGGCGCCCTCGCCCTGCACGCGATCGGCGGTCAGGTGCTCGTGCTGCTCTCCGAGCGTAGACACCGTCAGACTGAAGTCCTGCAGGCTGCCCGGATTTTCTGTCGGTAGGCGACCCACACGCCCCCACCAAAGTGCACCCGGCGGCTCGGCGGTCGCGAAAGCCGCGGGGTAAGATCGTGTCGGAGCTGATCGAGATGCGCTTGAAAATTGCTTTCTTCGGTTTGGGCTTGGCTGCGACCGGCTTGGTCGCTTGGGGTTGTGCAGCCGGAGCCGACGGCAGCGCGTCGGGAGCGGGCGGCAGCGGAAATGCCGACGGCGGTGGCAGCGGCGGCACCAGCGCGAGCGGCGGCACGAGCGGCGGCGCCGGCGGGGCCACGGGCGGTGCGAACAGCGGCGGCGCGGCGGGCTCGGGCGGCGCTGCGGGCAGCGGCGGCACGGGTGGCAGCGGCGGTTGCAGCGGCGACACGGACTGCGCGACGCCGACCCCGGTGTGCGACACCGCGAACAGCAAGTGCGTCGAGTGCACGCCGGCCAATGACAAGTGCCCGACCGGCCAGTACTGCACCAAGAACAACGGCTGCGCCGCGGGCTGCAGCGACGGCACCGACTGCAGCGGCACCACGAACAAGTGCGACACCTCGACCAACAAGTGTGTCGAGTGCCTGGCCGACACCGACTGTACGTCCGGGAAAATCTGCGTGCAGAACGCCTGCGCGCAGGGGTGCTCGGCCACCCAGCCGTGCGTGAACGCCGCCGAGACGTGCTGCGGCTCGAGCTGCCACGATCTGAAGTCCGATCTGAACGACTGCGGAAGCTGCGGCACGGTCTGCCCCACGCCGCTCAACGCCGCCGCGACCTGCACCGCGGGCGCGTGCGGCATGGGAGCGTGCGCGGCGGGCTTCCTCGACTGCAACAAGAGCACGCTCGACGGCTGCGAGGTGAACACCGCGATCGTGTCGAGTTGCGCCTGCGCACCCGGCGCGACTCAAGCGTGTTACACCGGACCCACGGGCACCCAGGGCAAGGGCGCCTGCAAGGCGGGCTCGCAGACCTGCGACTCGAGCGGCCTGAGCTGGGGGCCCTGCCTGAACCAGGTGGTGCCCTCGGACGAGATCTGTTCGAACGGCATCGACGAGGACTGTACGGGGGTCGCGGACGACGTCGGGGACACCGACGGAGACGGTTGGACCAAGTGCAACGGCGACTGCTGCGAGACGACCTCCCAGTGCAGCGCCCCGAAGCTGGTGAACCCTGGCGCCTTCGAGTTCGCGGGGAACGGCGTCGACGACGACTGTGACGGGACGACGGACAACACGCTGACCGGCTGCGACACCGGGCTGGCGAGCAGCTCGTCGAACGCCGTCGACTACGCCAAGGCGATGGACCTGTGTCAGACCACCACCGAGTCGCCGGCCCTTAATCAGAAGAAGTGGGGCGTGATCAGCGGCAGCTTTTCGCTGGCCGGCGGCACCGGCACGCCGAACGCCTACGCCCGCTCGATCCGCACCGGCTTCGGCAACAACGTGTCACCCAAGCTGGGGCAGTCGCTGGCCGTGCTCTCCACCGGGCGGGCGGCCGCCCAGGCGGCACCGAACAACTCGAACCCGGCGTGGGCGGCGTTCCAGGGCGGACAGAACAACGGGACGACCAGCGGCGTGCCCAACGACTGGCTGACCGCCAACGGCGGCAACTTCCCCAATGCGCCCGGGTGCCCGGATCCGCAGGGTGGCACGACAGCGCACGACCCGATCATGCTCAAGCTACGCGTGCGGGTGCCGACCAACGCCAAGTCGTTCTCCGTCAAGAGCTTCTTCTACTCGTCGGAGTACCCCGAGTGGGTGTGCAGCGCGTTCAACGACTTCTTCTTG
Source organism: Myxococcales bacterium (assembly GCA_016191785.1). GTDB lineage: Bacteria > Myxococcota_A > Polyangia > Polyangiales > Polyangiaceae > JADJKB01. The sequence continues at coordinate 83,202 of JACPVJ010000055.1, forward strand.
ACGTTGCTCGACTCGAGCTTCGTTCCGGGCCCCGGCGAGATCGCCAACCCCGGCGACAAGAACCTGGCGTTCTACGATCCGCCGCCCGCCGGCGGGTCGGTCTACCCCGTGGGCGTGAACCTGGCCTTCGGCAACACCGGACTATTCAAGGCGTGCAAGAACGGCCCCACGGGCTGCGGCGGCGGCTCGATCGCCGGCAACACCAACACCTGCACCGGGACCACCGAGCTGGTCGGTACGGGCATGGACATCCTCAACCCGCCCTCCCAATTCCTGAACGACCCCGGCTGGTGCGGCACCAGCAACATGGCCGGAGGCGGCACGAGCTGGCTCAACGTGTCGGGCAACGTGAAGCCCGGCGAGACGATCGAGATCCGCTTCGTGATCTGGGACACCGGCGACCAGTGGTACGACTCCGTCGTGCTCCTCGACAGCTTCGTCTGGAACGTCAACGCCTCGCAGCCCGGGACGACGGGCTGATCACAGCTTGGCCAGAACCCGCTCCAGCTTCTGCGCCACCTCTTCGGCGATCGGGGCGACCCCTGGGTTCGAGACCAGCTCGAACTGCTTGCGCGGGTTGATCGCCTGCACGATCGTGCGCCCGCCCTGCTGGTACACGTCCACGTTGCAGGGCAAGAGCACGCCGATGGCGGGGTCGGCCTCGAGGGCGCGGTGGGCCAGCGGTGGGTTGCACGCGCCGAGGATCACGTAGGGCTCTTTCTCGACGCCCAGCTTCGCCTTCAGGGTCGCGGCGACGTCGATCGTGGTCAAGACGCCGAACCCCTCCTCGGCCAGGAGCTCTTTCACGCGCTCGAGGGCTCGGTCTTGGGTCAGGTGGGGAACTTCGCGGGTCAGGGCGTAGGCGGGGGGCATGGTCGGACTCCTGTAGATGGGAGCCGCGCGAGCTGAAACCGGTTCAGCTCGGCAGGGCCATGACCGCGTAGCGCACGCGCGTCGGCAGGTCGTGCAAGAGCGAGACGACCTGCCCGGAGGTCACGCTGTCCGAGAGATCGCCCGGCATGACGCTGACGAACGCGAAGCTCTCGCGGGCTTCGCGCCGGAGTTCGGGGTCCGTGGCTCCGAGCTCGATGCGATGTCGCCCCGGACCCGACGGATGGCTGCCGTAGAGGCCACGATCGTCGCAGCCGACCATCACCACGTCGTGGATCCCGGTCGCGAGCTGACCCATGTCGACCTCGTGAGCGCTCGGGATCAAAAAGCCGCGGAGCGACGCGCTGCCCGCTCGGATCTCGACCCGGCGTGCGCCGGGCGGCACGGGTGACACGTCACCCCAGACGAAGGCCGTCGGCCCGGTGACGCCGATCTCGGCAGCCCGCGCCGCGAGCTCGGAACCGAAGGTGTTCGCCGGAGCGCGGGCGTCGAGGGACACCAGGTGGACCCGCGGCTCTGCGACGGGCCGCTCCGGACGGGAGAGCCCTGCGGTGGGTCGCGCCTCTTCTTTCGGGGTGGCCGCGCAGCCCATCACTACGATGACTGCACCCAGAATCACGATGTCGACGCGGCTCATTCGCACCTCCTCGGCGCACAACGGCCGAGCCCCGGGGGTTGTTCCCGCCTGCAGGGTTGACTTCTGCGCGCAGGCCGAGTGCGGTAGCCGCCGATGCAAGGCTATCCCCCTCCCGGTGGTTTTGGCGGTCCCCCTGGCCCTCCGCCCGGTCCGCCGGGCTACGGCGCTCCCGGTGGCTACGGTCCGCCGCCCGGCGGCGGCTTCGGTCCGCCCGGCGGCGGTTTCAGCCCCCCCGGCGGCGGCTTCGGGGGCCCTCCCGGGGGCGGCATGCCCGGCAAAGCCGAGAGCATGGTGGGCGCGCCGGCCATCGGGCTCTTGGTCGTCGCCATCATCGGCATTTTCTACCAGCTCGCCAGCATCGTGATGAACCTGCTCGGGACGGGCATCGGCGCGTTCTCGGCGGCGAGCGGCGATTCCGCCGGCATGGGCAGCCTGTTCAGCGGCGTGGTCGGCCTGATCTTCAACGTGATCTGGCTCCTGCTCAGCGGCCTGGTGATCTTCGGCGCGCTCAAGATGAAGAAGCTCGAGAGCTACTCGCTCTCGATGGCGGCGGCGGTCGTGGCCGCCCTGCCCTGCACCTCGCCGTGCTGCATCTTGGGCCTCCCCCTCGGCATCTGGGCCATCGTCGTGCTGATGAACCAGGACGTGAAGTCCGCCTTCCGGGGCTGACCGACCCGGGAAAAACCCGCGAGGAAGCGTGGGTTTGCCCGCCGGCCGGGGTGTCCTTGACCGGCCCCCCCCTCATCGCTAGGTTCCGGGCCCCGCGAACGCCCGTGGCGCTCGCACCGCTAGGAATCAGCCGTCCGCGTCAGCACGCGGGCGAAGGCCGCGGCACCCCCGCGAGGCAGGAGACGACCATGGCAACGAAGATCGCGATCAACGGGTTCGGCCGCATCGGCCGCTGTGTTCTGCGCGCGCTGGTGGAGCAGAAAATCACCGACGTCGAAGTCGTGGCCATCAACGACCTGGTCGACACCAAGACCCTGGCGCACCTGCTGAAGTACGACTCGATCCACCGCACGTTCGACGCGGCGCCGGTGGGCCACAAGGACACTGGCATCACCGTGGGCGGCAAAGACATCGCGGTCTCGGCCATCAAGGATCCGAAAGAGCTCCCGTGGAAGAGCCACGGCGTCGACATCGTGCTCGAGTGCACTGGCCTGTTCACCGACAAGAACAAGGCAATTGCCCACGTCGAGGCCGGCGCAAAGAAGGTGATGATCAGCGCGCCCGCCAAGAACCACGATCTGACCATCGTGATGGGTGTCAACCACGACCTCTACGACCCGGCCAAGCACCAGATCGTCTCGAACGGGTCGTGCACCACCAACTGTTTGGCTCCGGTCGCCAAGGTCATGCTCGACAATTTCGGGATCGTGAACGCGTTCATGACGACGATCCACAGCTACACCAACGACCAGAACCTGCTCGACCTGCCGCACCGCAAGGGCGACCTGCGGCGGGCGCGCGCCGCCGCCGTCAACATGGTCCCGACCAGCACCGGGGCGGCCAAGGCCATCGCCGAGGTGATCCCGGCGCTGAAGGGCAAGTGCCACGGCACCGCCATCCGCGTGCCGACCGTCGACGTGTCGATGGTCGATCTCACCATCATCACCGAGAAGGCCGCGACGGTCGACGCGATCAACGGCGCCATGAAGACCGCCGCCGAGAGCGGGCCGCTCAAGGGCATCCTGCAATACGTCGACGAAGAGCTGGTCTCCGGCGACTTCATCGGCAACCCGTACTCGAGCTCGTTCGACGCCACGCAGACCCTGCTCATGGGCGACAAGTTCGCGAAGATCTTCTCGTGGTACGACAACGAGTGGGGCTTCTCGTGCCGCATGGTCGACCTCATGCGCCTGATGGCCAAGAAGGGCTGAACGCCATGGGCATGCTCGACGGCATCCGCTGCATCGACGAGCTCGAGCTCGCCGGGCAGAAGGTCTTCATCCGCGTCGACTTCAACGTCCCGCTGGACAAGAAGACGCGGGCCATCACCGACGACGAGCGGATCCGTGCCGCGCTGCCCACGGTGAAGCACGCGGTCGAAGCGGGCGCCAAGGTCATCCTGGCCAGTCACCTCGGCCGCCCGAAGGGCAAGCCGGCACCCGAGTTCGGCATGGAGCCCGTGGGTGCACGGCTGGCCGAGCTCACCGGCTACGAGGTGTTCGTCCCCGACGACTGCGTGGGCGAGGCCGCGAAGAAGGTGGTCCAGGACCTGCGCGACCGTCAGGTCGTGCTGCTCGAGAACCTGCGTTTCCACGCCGAAGAAGAGAAGAACGACGACGCCTTCGCGAAAGAGCTGGCGTCGCTCTGCACGGTGTACGTGAACGACGCCTTCGGAGCGGCGCACCGCGCGCACGCTTCGGTCGAGGCGCTCCCTCGACTGATGCAGACCCGCGCCATGGGGTTCTTGATGAAGAGCGAGGTCTCGAACCTATCCAAGGTGCTCGAGACCCCCGAGCAGCCCTTCGTGGCGGTCCTGGGCGGCGCGAAGGTCACCGACAAGATCGGCGTGATCGAGTCGCTGCTGGGCAAGTGCAGCGCGATTTGCATCGGCGGCGCCATGGCCAACACGCTGCTCGCGGCCAAGGGGCACGACATGAAGGCCAGCCTGGTCGAGAAGGATTTCTTGGCGGCGGCGCGCACGCTCCTCGAGAAGGCGCGGGACAAGGGCATCGAGATCGTGCTCCCGAGCGACGTCGTGGTCGCCTCGAGCACCGAGGCGACGTCGGGCACGACCGTCAGCGTCGGCTCGGTCCCGGACGGCACCCTGGCCCTCGACATCGGGGCGGCGTCCCTGGACGCCTTCAAGAAGCACGTGCTCGGCGCCAAGACGGTGTTCTGGAACGGCCCCATGGGCCTGTTCGAGAACCCAGCGTTCTCCGCGGGCACGAGCGGCATGGCGCGGGCGCTGGCCGAGGCCCCGGGCTTCACCGTGGTCGGCGGCGGGGACAGCGCGGCCGCGCTTCGCCAGGCCGGCGACGGTCTCGAGGCGAAGATCAGCTTCGTCTCCACCGGCGGTGGCGCCGCCCTCGAGCTGCTCGAGGGGCAGAAGCTCCCGGGCGTCGAGGCGCTCAGAATGCCCCGCGGCTGAAGGGTCCCATGAACCGAACACCGATCATCGCCGGCAACTGGAAGATGTACAAAGGCGGCGCCGCGGGCGTCGAGCTGGCGCGCGACGTGGTGCGCGCGTGCGGCGACTTGGCCGGCGTCACGGTCGTGCTCTCGCCACCGTTCACCGCGCTCGCGGCGGTGGTGCACGCCGTCGCCGGCAGTCGAGTCGAGGTCGCGGGTCAGAACCTGCACCCGAAGGCCGAGGGCGCGTTCACCGGAGAGGTGAGCGCACCGATGCTGCTCGATGCCGGCTGCAAGTGGGTGATCATCGGCCACAGCGAGCGACGCCAGCTCTTCGGCGAAACCGACCAGGGCGTACGCGAGAAGACCGCGGCCGCCATGGCCGCGGGCCTCCGCCCCATCGTGTGCGTGGGTGAAACGCTGGCCGAGCGCGAGGCCGGCCGCACGCTCGAGGTCGTGTCCCGGCAGCTCGACGCGTTCGTGAGCGTGCTCGCCGAGCGCCCGGGCTTCGGCACCATCGCCTACGAGCCCGTGTGGGCCATCGGCACGGGCAAGGTCGCGGGCCCCGAGCAGGCCCAAGAGGTCCACCAGGCGCTCCGACAGCGGCTGTCGTCGACCGACGCCAAGCTGGCCCACGTGACCCACATCCTGTACGGCGGCAGCGTCAAACCCGACAATGCGTCGGGGCTGCTCTCCTGCCCCGACGTCGACGGTGCGCTCGTCGGCGGAGCCTCGCTCGACGCGGGCTCGTTCGCGAAAATCGTCGAAGCGTCCCCCTCGAGAGTCTGAGCCATGGCCGAACTTCTAAAGACCCCCCTCACCGTCGTCCACGTGTTGGCTTGCCTGTTCCTGATGGTCGTCGTGCTGCTGCAGCCCGGGAAGAGCGGCGGAATGGGCGCGTTCACCGGCGCGGCGGCCCAGCAGGTGTTCGGCGGGCGCGGCGCCGGCAACATCTTGACCAAGATCAGCTGGACCACCGCCAGCATCTTCTTCGTCACCAGCATCACGCTGGCCTACCTGTCCACGTCGTCGGACGAGTCCCTGGCCAAGCGCGCGCCCGCAGCCCCGGCCAAGGGGCCACCGACCACTCAGGTCCAGACTCCCCCCGCACCCGCGCCCTCGAAGTGACGCGCGCATCGGTCTGAATGCGCGCGCGGGTGACTGACGCCGCCGCCGTCGCGCTCGGAAAGGCGGTCGTCTCGTCGCTGGTCTGGGCGAGCGGCTTTCGCGCGCTGTCCGACGACGACTTCGCGCGCGTCGTGATCGCGCAGCGCTTTGCCGAGAGCCCCGGCCTCGATCCGAGCGGCACCAGCTGGCTCCCGCTGCCGTTCTGGCTCAACGGAGCGGCCATGGTGGCGTTCGGCACCAGCGTCGAGGTGGCGCGGGCCGTGGCCCTGGCGCTCGGCGTCGCGTCGGCGCTCTTGGTCTGGGTCGCGCTCGGATGGCTGGGCGCGAGCCGGCTCGGCGCGTTTCTGGGCGCGCTCGCCGCGGCGATCTTTCCGTACTCGGCATGGCTCGGGGTCGCCACGGTGCCCGAGCTCCCGACCGCGGCGCTCTGTCTGCTCGGCGCGGCGAGCCTGGGTCGTGGGGGGCGCGAGCGGCTGTGGGGCGCCCTCGCGCTCTTCGCCGCGTGCCTCAGCCGCTACGAAGCGTGGCCCATCGCGCTGGTGTTCGCGCTCACTTCCGTACGGGATGGGCGGGCACGATGGCCAGCCGCAGGCGTCGCGCTTTCAGGGCTGGGCGCTTGGCTGGTGCACGGAGCAATCAGTCACGGCAGCGCGCTCTTCTTCGTGAAACGTGTCAGCGAATACCGGCGGGCGGTCGGCGCCGGGAACCAGAGCATCACCGACGGGCTGCTCGGGTATCCGTCGATGCTCGTGCGCTGCGAGCCGGAGCTCTGTGCGTTTGCCCTCGTGGCGCTCGGCGCCGCGCTCGCCGTCGGCAGACCGGCGGTGCTTCGCCGCCACGCCCACGTGTTGCTCGCGCTCGGCGCCCTGATGGCCTTCTTGGTGGCGGGTGACCTCCGAGACGGGGCGCCCACCCACCACGGTGAGCGCGCGCTGCTCACCGCGTGGCTGGGCCTCGCGGCCCTCGGCGGCGACGCGCTGGGTGAGGCGTGGGCCCACGCCCGGGGCCCGGGCCGCGCCGCGCTGATCGCCCTTCCCGGACTGGCAATGGCGCCGATGCTGGCCGTCGTTCGCCCCTGGTACGCGGCTCGCGACGCCTTCATCGATCGGAGCGCAGAGGTCGATCTCGGGCGCGTGGCACGTGCCCGCGCCGGGCCGGGAGAGCGACTGCTGGTCGATTCGAAGGACTTCGGCTTCTACGCGACCATGGCCGGCTTCGGCGCGCCCTCGCGCTCGGCACCGCTCGACGACCGTGACCCCAGGCGCCCGAGGAAACCCGACGCTTTTGCCGACGCTGAGGCGCTCGCGGCCCGGCTCGCCGCCGAGCCAGCAGCCTGGCTCGTGGTCGAGACCGAGCACCTCGCGCTCGCGGTTCGACACGGCACGGTGGAAGCGGCCCGACCCGGCCTCACACTGCTGCGGCTCCAGCGCTGAGCGCACCTGTACCCCTGCGCCGTACTTGCGGCATCCGGCCCCGCAGTCGAAAATGGTGCGTGAGCCCCATGACGCACCCGCTGAGCACGAAGTTCCGTGAGGTCGCGCCCGCGAGCTTCGCGCTCGCCGATCCCGACCGCCTCGAGGCCGCCCTGGCCGAGGCCGCCGAGCGCGGCGCTCGGGCTTGGCCGGGGGTCAGCGTGGACGCGCCGGCGTTCGTGCGGTTCCTGGCCGAGCGCCTGCCGTCGGACGCCGACCCCGTCGCGACCCTGGTCGACCTTCGCATCGAAGAGCTCTACCTGTGCTGTGCCTGCCTCGCCGGCTCGGCACCGGCCATCGCCGAGCTCGATCGACGGTTCATCGCGGACTCGGCCCGCGCCCTGGGGCGGTTCGGTGCGAACACCCAGGCCCGGGAAGAGGCGCTCCAGCTGGCACGCGAGAAGCTCTTGGCCAATGCCCCCGACGCTCCCCCCAAGCTCGCGCAGTACTCCGGCCGGGGCGCGTTGGGCGGCTGGATCCGGGTGGTGGTGGTGCGCACGGCGCTCAATACCCAGCGCTCGGAGAAGCGTCACGTGCCCCGAGACGACGACCTGCTCGCCACTCGCATCGCCGAGGACTCCGCCGACCCCGAGCTTCAGGTGATGAAGGCCGAGTACGCGGACACGTTGGCCCAGGCCGTGGCCGGAGCGTTCCGTCGCTTGACCAGCGAGCAGCGCAACCTCTTGCGTCTCTACGTGATCGATCAGCTGTCTCTGGCGGAGCTGGGCAAGCTCCACTCGGTCGACGCCTCGACCATTTCGCGGTGGCTGACCAAAATCCGCGCGCGGCTCCTGGACGAGGCGCAGACCGAGCTCTTGCAGCGCTACGCGCTCCGGCCGTCGGAGTGTGCCAGCGTGATGCGGCTGGTCCGGAGCGATCTGCACCTCAGCATCGCTCGCCTCTTGCAAACCGAGCCGGCGGGCACCGTCGAGGTATGAACGATGCCGCCAGAACCGGAAGGGGCCTGTCTCGGCGAGGACGAGCTCTTGGCGCTCGCCGACGGCACGGCGACCGCCGAGGCCCGGGCCCGGGCCAACCGGCACCTGGATGGCTGCGACGACTGCCGCCGCGTGCTGGCGGCGGTGGCTCACTCCGACGAGCCTGAGCCCGGAGACGAGACCCCGACCGTCACTGCCCAACGCCTGAGCGTGACCCTGCCGGCGGACCTGACCAGCCGTTACGTGCTCTTGCGCGAAATCCGCCAGTGCTCGCTGTACTCGGCCTACGTCGCCCGCGACCGCACCAGCGACGAGCTCGTAGCGCTCGAGTGGGTGCGCGAAGACCTGGCCAAGCAGCCCGGCGTGGCCGACCGGGTACGGGCGGCCATCACCCGTGCGCGAGCCATCGCGAGTGACACCGTCGTGTCGCCTCGAGAGTGTCATGCCTCGGAGGGCGTGCTGGTGATCGCTGTGGATCTGGTCGCCAGCGACGATCTGGCGGCGCTGCTTCGCGCCCAGGGGATCGGCCCTGATCTCGCGCTCGACGTCGTGGTTCAGCTGCTGGGAACGCTCTCGACCGCTCACCGCGCCGGCGTGACCCACGGCCAGCTCCGGACCGAGAACGTGCTGGTCGACCTGGCGGGGCACGTGCAGGTGGCGGACTTCGGCCTCGCCGACGCGATCTTCGGCCGGGCTCGGACGCAGGCCGAGCTCGCATTGGACGACACTCAAGCCGCCGCCCGGCTCGCGCTCACCCTGCTCGAACGTTGCGGAGGCAGCGCCCCGGCGGTCACCGCCATCCTCGAGAGCGCCGTCGAGCGGCCCGACGGGTTTCCCTCGGCGGTCGAGCTCGCCGACGCCGTCGCGAGGGTCCAGCTCGAGCGCCGCCCCTTGCCCGAGCGAAGGAGCGTCGGTCGCGACGGCGAATGGGTCCCGTCGCCCGGGACGGTGGTCGCAGACCGCTACTTGGTCGAGGGGCTCTTGGGGCGCGGCGGCATGGGTGCGGTCGTGACCGCGACGGAGCGCGAAAGCGGTCGCCGAGTCGCCATCAAGTTGATGCCGCCCCGGGCCACCAAGAGCCGCGCCGCCGTGGAGCGCTTCCTGCGGGAAGGCCGCGCGGCATCTGCGGTCTCCAGCGAGCACGTGGTGCGGGTGCTGGAAGTGGGGCAGAGCGACGAGGGGGCGCCGTTCATCGTGATGGAGCACCTCGAGGGCTCGACGCTCGGCAAGCTGCTCAAGCGACGGGGCGCACTGCCCGTGAGCGAGGCCCTCGACTACGTGCTCCAAGCCTGCGTGGCCGTCGCAGAGTGCCACGCCATGGGCATCGTGCACCGGGATCTCAAGCCCGAGAACTTGATGGTGCTCGGGAGCGCCGGCGAGCCACCCAAGGTCAAGGTTCTCGACTTCGGAGTGTCGAAGTCGGACTGGCTGGAGCAAGCCGCACGCCTTCGCCTCACGGGTACCGCCGACGTGCTCGGAACGCCGACCCACATGTCGCCCGAGCAGGTGCGAAGCTCCAAGAGCGTCGACGCCCGCACCGACATCTGGGCCCTGGGCGTCATCTTGTACGAAGCGCTGACCGGCAAGCCGCCCTTTTTGGCCGAGAACCTGCCGGCTTTGTGCGCGGCCATAGTGAGTGACGAGCCGCTTCCGCCTCGAGCGCTGTTGCCGTCGATTCCCGCCCCGCTCGAGGCGCTGATCTTGCGCTGCCTCGAGAAGCACCCGGACGCGCGCCCGTTCAGCGTACGAACGCTGGCCGAAGCCCTCGCGCCCTTCGCTTCCGAGGCCGGCCTCGCCTCGGTCGAGCGGATCCGTCACATCGGCGAGGCGAGCGTGCCGCGCACGTCGGTGCCGCCGCCTCCGCCCCGACTGACGCCCATCCCGCCGCGGCCCGCGGCAAGCACCCTCGAGACCGGTCTGTCGGACACCGCGTCCTTCGGCCGGCGGGTCTCGACGCGCCGGCGGTCGATGGTCGCAGCCGCCGCGTTCCTGATTTCAGCAGGCGCGGTGGCCGCACTGGTGCTCGGGGCACTGGACGACGAGGTCGAGTCCAGCGTGACTGCCATCCCGGCCGCGACGCCCACCGGCCGAGCTCCCGAGCCCGTCGAGCCGGTGTCTCAGCCGGCGCCCGCAAGCAGCGCGGATGCCGGCGCATCGGGCAAGCGGCGCGGCCGACCCACCGGTAATCCGCTGGATTCCCGGCTCTGACCGAATCGCGTGCAAGCCCGGTCCCGGGCGGTGTCGAGGGTGTGGGCCAGACCCGCCCATGGTGCCCATGCCGCGTTTCTCCGCCCCACTCTTCGCCGTCGCGCTCAGCTTGATCGCTGGGCAGGGGACCGCGGCGGAAGCCGAGCCCATCTACGGCGGCTCGAAGGTCAAACCCTGCGGGTGGCCGACCACCGTCGCGCTCGGCGGGTGCACCGGCACGCTGGTCCACCCCGAGCTGGTGATCTTCGCCGCCCACTGCATGGAGGGCGGCGGGGGGCCGAGCAAGGCGACCTTCGGGGACAACGAGAACTCGCCGGCGTTCTCGGTGGCAACCCAAGGCTGCAAGGCGAACCCCAAGTACCCAGGCTCGTCCGGCTACGACGTCGCGTTCTGCCGCCTGTCCAAGCCGGTGACCCAGGTGCCGATCGTTCCCATCTTGATGGGCTGCGAGACCGGGGTGCTCGTCCCCGGCGCCAAGGTGGTCGCGGTCGGCTTCGGGCAAGCGAACGACGGCCTGGGCTGGGGTCCGAAGCGCGAGGTCGCGATGGCGCTGAACTCCATCAAGAACGGCGAAGCGTTCATCGGCGGCGCGGGCAAGGACACCTGCTACGGCGACTCGGGCGGCCCGGTCTTCACCCAGTTGTCGGATGGAACGTGGCGGGTGTTCGGCATCACCTCGTACGGCGAGTACTGCGGGGGAGGCGGCTACTACTCGATGATGCACACCGCGATCGACTGGGTAGAGCAGACCTCCGGCCTCGATCTCACGCCGTGTCACCAGCAAGGTCAGTGGGCGCCGACCGCCGGCTGCGGGTCGTTTCCGAAGTCACCCGGCTTGGGCGGCAGCGCGTGGAGCACGGGCTGCGGCACCACCGATCTCTCGGGGCTCAGCAGCACGTGCGGCGCACCCTACGGCGGCGGCGGCGGCTCCGGAGGCGCTCCGTCGGGCGGTGGCGGCAGCGGAGGCGGTCCACCTCCGGGCGGCGGTGGCTCCGGGGGCGCCCCGTCGGGCGGCGGCAGCCCGGGCGGTGGCGGAACGCCCGGGTTCGGTGGTGAGGGTGGCGAGGGCAGCGGCGGGTCCGGTGCCGGGACCAGCTCCGGCGGCGGCGTGAACATCGGCGAACCGGGCTGCTCGACGGCGCCAGACTGCGGCGCCTGCTCGTCGTGCGCGGCGCACTGCACCTGTGCGACGGGTGATGCCGAGGGCTGCGCCGTCGCATGCGCGCCCTACGGCCCGGGCTCGGGACCGAATGGGCCGAACCTCGGCCCCGAGGAGCCACGCACGCCGGACAACAGCGACGTGACCGGGGGCTGTGCGTGTCGCCTGAAGGGCTCGTCGCCCGAGTCCCTGCCCTTCGTTCTGTTCTCGCTTTCTCTCCTTGGAGTCACGGCGCTCCGACGCCGCAGGTGAACCATGACCGAGATGATGCCCACGAGCCCCGAGCTCCGCCCCTACACGGATTCGATCGTCGACTTGTCCGAGTCGGCGCTGGTCCCACTCGAGCCGTCGACGCCTGAGCTGGCGGCTTACGAGGAGCTCTCGGCCGAACCCACCGTGAAGCGACTCCCGGACTTCAGCCTGCTCGACGACCTTCCGACGGCGCCCAAGCCAGCCCCCCGACACGACACCCTGCTGCCGCCGCCGTCGGGCGCCGCAGACGACCGGCCGAGCTCGCTCCCGCCTATCGCTCCGCTGCCGAAGAAGCAGGCGCGCGACCTGCACCCCGGCGCCCAGCTCGCTCGGAAGCTGGCGACCAAGTCGCTGCCCCCCGCCTCGCCCTTTCCGAAGAAAAAGGCGCGGTCCTTGCCGCCGATCGCGGCGCTGCCGGTCCGGCCAGCGGCGCCGAAGGCGATGCCCCTCGAGCTACCGCGCGCGCCCGCCACTCTCGAGTGGGACCTCCAAGCCGTCGAGACCTCGACCCTGCCCGAAGACACCGAGCGCACCAGCGTGATGCCCGTGTCGGGTGCGGTCGACGCATGCAAGCGCCGCGCGCGATCCTACCGAACGAGCCTCCCCCTCGCGGGCGGCGCACTGCTTGGCCTGGTGGTGTTCGTGGCCGCGTTCTTCGCGCTCCGCCCGCCGCCGAGCACCAAGCTCGCGGGGCCCGCCGAGGCGCTGTTGGTCACGGTCGCTGGACCTGGCGGTGGGGCCGTCGAGAGCCCTCAGGTCTTCATCGACGGCGTGCGCCGCTGCGAGAGCTCGCCCTGCCTGGTGCCGGGTCTGGCCGAGGGGCTGCACTTCGTCGCGGTCTCGGCGCGCGAACACGTGACCACCAGTCCGCGAGTGGTGCGCGTCGCGGGCTCGGAGCAGTCCCTCTTGCACATCGACCTCGCCCGTGAGGCGCCGTCGAGCACACCGGAGCCAGCCACCACCACCGCCGTCGAGTCGCTGCCGCTGGAATCGACCCCGCCCGCGCCGCTGACCGCGGCACCCCCGCCGGCGCCGACGCAGCCGCAGACGGTGACGCCAGCGCCGTTGCCGGCTCCGCCGCGAGCTCCGACCCCGCCTGCGGCTCCGGGGGGCGCATTCCTCAACCTGAATTCCATCCCGCCTTCGGCGGTCTTGGTCGACGGGCGCCCGCTAGGGACGACCCCGAAGCTGAACGTGCCGGTGAAGGCCGGGGCCCACGTGGTGGTGTTCGTTCACCCGGAGCAAGGGCGTCGCGCTCGCGCGGTGATGTTGGAGCCCGGCTCGCATCAGACGGTGGCGATGCGCTTCTCGAGCGGAGAATGATCATGAAGCAGAAATTCTGGTTGGTCGCGGCGCTCGTCGCCGCACTCGGGTGCGCGGTCGGAACGGACGGGCAAGGCGAGGGCAAGGGCGGCACGCCGAGCAGTGGCGGCGCCGCTGCAGCGGACTGCAAGGCGCCGGGCTGCGACCTGTGCGGCAGTTGCTACCAGCGCTGCCTGTGCGAGACCAACGACGCCGCGACCTGCCTCGCCGCCTGCGGCAGCTCCGGCAGCGGCGGCACCACCGTGGGCAGCGGCGGAGGTTCGTCCTCGGGTGGGGGCACCTCCAGCGGCGGCGCTCCCGGAGGCGGCGGCGTCAGCGCGGGCGGCGGCGGCTCGCCGGGTGGCGGCGGCTCGCCGGGCGGCGGCGGCTCATCCGGCGGCGGCGGCTCGGCGGGCGGTGGGGGTACGAGCAGCGGCGCCGACTGCTGCAAAGCCCAGACCAGCGCAGGCTGTGGCGACTCGACGATCGAATCCTGCGTTTGCGCGAAGGACGACTACTGCTGCAAGACCGAGTGGGATGGCCTGTGCGTCAGTGAGGTGCAGAAGTTCGGCTGCGGCTCCTGCTCGGGCGGCACCGGCGGAACGGGCGGTGGCGGCGGGTCATCCGGTGGCGGCGGCTCACCCGGCGGCGGCGGCTCACCCGGTGGGGGTGGCAGTGCGGGCAGCGGTGGCTCCGGCGGCACTGGCGGCTCGGGCGGTGCCGGCGGCTCGGGTGGCTCCGGCGGCTTCCCGACGGGCGCGGTGGTCTGGAAGACCTTCCCGGAGCAGCACACCAGCTCGAACGCTGGCTGGAGCAGCTACATGACGGACGTGATCCGCCACCTGCCGCTCTCGTACGGAAACACGTACTACGACAGCGACAAGGTGACGTACGTCCACGAGACGACTCACGGCATCAACGCCCATTTACGCAACAACTTCAACGACACGGGGAAGAAGGCGAATGCCTTCTACGTGGGCGGGAACAAGTTCGCGGTGGTCGTCGAGCCGAAGATGATGAAGAGCGACGCCAACCCGTACGTGCCCCAGAGCCTGCGAGAGAGCCGCTACAACCTCTACCTCCAGGGCTCGACCGACTGGAACGACACCCCCCTGTACCTGTGGGACGAGTGGGTGGCCTACACCAACGGCACCGAAGCCGGCGTGAACCTGGTCAAAGAAGGCAAGTGGAACACCGGTTGGCGTGACTCGTTCGGCTCCCTCGAATTCACGGTCTACGCCCTCGCGGTGGGGATGGCCGCCGAGGTGAAGGACCCGACCTATTTCACGACCTACGCCCAGTTCCGCGAGTTCTTGAAGTGGAACGCGGAGCGGGCGATGGCGCTCTACCAGCAGACCAAGGGCATGACCGAGTTCAAGTGGGACAAGATGGACCAGTACTACGCGAAGATGCAGACCGGCTCGGACGGCGCTCAGCTCCGCGCTTGGGTCAAGAAGACCTACGGCGAGGCGTGGGCGAAGAACGTGATGGGTTTCTGATGCAAGCGTCCCAAGCTCCGGTGTCCATGTGGGTGCGATGTCCACGCGCACCCGGGTTGGAGCTTGGTTCTTGCTGCTCTCGGCCTGGGCCTGCGGGGGCAGCCCCGAGCCGGCCGACGACGACGACTGCATCCCCAACCAGTCGGTCGCGTGCACCTGCCCGAGCGGCGGCGTCGGGGTCAAAGAGTGCGCGACGGACGGGACCGGCTACGGGGAGTGCACGCAGTGCAAGGAGCCCGTCGAGGGGTGCTCGCATGAACCGGACTGCAACGGCTGCACGTCGTGCTTCGACTCCTGCGTCTGCCAGGGCGGCGACGCCAAGACCTGCCTGAAGTCCTGCGCGGGCTCGGCGGGGGGCGGCGGCGGCGGTGGCAGTTCGGGCGGCGGCGGATACTCCGGAGGGGGCAGCGGCGGCACCTCCGGCGGCGGCGGGTATTCCGGCGGCGGCAGCGGCGGCACCTCGGGCGGCGGCGGGGCCGGCGGCGGCGGCCTCGATTGTTCCGGCTGCGTCTCCCAGAGCTGCGGCTCCGAGCTCTCGGGGTGCTCGCAGACGTCGGGTTGCATGGAGCTCGTGCAGTGCGCCGATCAGAGCGGTTGCTCGATGAGCGACTACGGCTGCCTGCTGATGGGGTGCGGGGTCTACATGGTCAACTTCAAAGCAGTGCCCGCGGCGGTGTCCCTCGGGAACTGCGCCGCCTCGGCCTGTGCCGCCGAGTGCTCGTAGCCCGGAGGAAAAATGTCCCGCGCCCTCGTACGAATCGTCGCGCTCCTGGTCGCAGCCGGCTGCGGCGTCGACCCCACCGCGGCCGACGATCAGAAGGTCTGCGCCCCAGGGATCCAGGTGTCGTGCGCGTGCCCGGGCGGTGAGCTCGGCGCTCAGAGCTGCAGCGCGGACGGGATGGCGTACACCAAGTGCGACTGCATCGTGAGCGGGGTCGGCGGGAGCACCGCTGGCGGCGGCAACGGCGGCTTCGGCAACGCGCCCGGCGACGGCGGGGCGCCCAGCGGCGGGTCGAGCGGGGGTGGCGGCGTCCCGGGGGGCGGCTCGAGCGGCGGCGGCTCGGGCGGTGGCGGCTCGAGTGGTGGCGGAAGCGGAGGCGCCGGTGGCGCCAGCGGAGGTGGCGGTGGCTGGGGCGGTGGCGGCGGCTGGGGTGGCGGGTCGTTTGGTCCCGTTGGCGACTACGCAGGCAGCGTCGCCATCCAGGAAATCGCGCTGTATCAGGCGGTGAAGATCTCGCTGATGAAGGGCGGCCAAGAGGTCGCGCAGAAGAACGCTCCGGTCGTCGCCGGCCGGCCGGCGTTCGTGCGCGTGTTCGTGGCGCCGGCGAGCGGTTTCTCGAACCGCAAGCTCACGGCGAAGCTCGACTTGACCTCGTCGGATCCGAAGGTGAAGCCGCAGACGGTGAGCCTGGACGTGAACGCCGCCTCCACCGACGGCAACCTGGGCAGCACCTTCAACTTCCTGATCCCGCCCGAACAGGTCACCACCGATCTCAAGCTCACGGCCTCGATCCACGAGCCCTCGGGCGCGAGTGTGGGGACCGTCCAATCGATGGTGAGGTGGCCGGCTCAGAACGGCATGAACGTCGGCGCAGACACCTCGGGGATCATGCGGGTCAAGTTCGTCCCGTTCAAATACATGAGCGACGGCTCGGGGCGCCTGCCCGACACTTCGACCGAGCAGATGCAGCGTTACCACGACGTGCTGTTCGCGATGTACCCGGCCACCAAGGTGGAGGTCTCGCTCCGCGACCCGGTCGACTACAAGTCGTACGTCAGCGCGGGCTCGGGCTGGTCCACCTGGCTCGATACGCTGTGCGACCTTCGCACCAGCGACGGGGCCGACTCCAAGACGTTCTACTTCGGCATCATGGCGCCCTCCGCCAGCTGGAGCGCGTACGGCGGCGGCATCGCGGGCCTGGGCTACGTGCCGGACGCCACCGACAAGTACTCGCGCTGCGCCGTGGGCCTGGGCTTCAAGGGCGCCGATCCCGACGGGTTCATCATGGCCCACGAGATCGGTCACACCCACGGTCGCCCCCACGCGCCGTGCGGCGTCTCGGGGGAAGCCTTCCCCTATGCCGGCGCGACGATCGGCGCCTGGGGCTACAGCCTGATCAGCCAGAAGCTGAAAGAGCCGAGCGGGTTCCGCGACGTCATGAGCTACTGCGACCCGCAGTGGATCAGCGACGTGAACTACGGCAAGTTGTTCAAGCGCATCAAGTGGGTCAACGCGAACTACTACGAGGTCGAGGGCACCCCCGCCAAGTGGCGCAAGTTGCTGGTCGATCCGAACGGCACGCTGTCCTGGGGTCGCAGCGTCACCTTCACTCGCACCCCCAGCGGGCAGAAACGCCGAATCCACGTGCTGGACGCGAGCGGCAATCGGGTCGACGAGTCCGACGGCTGGTTCGTCCCGACCAGCGAGGATCCCGCCGGAACGCTGTTCGTCCCCGAGCCGAGACCCGGCGCCGTGGCCATCGCGCCCGACGGCCTGCCCGCGGTGATGCTCGATCCTTCAGGCTGAGCTATTCTCCGGGGCGTGAAGCGGGTCTTGATCGGGCTAGGTGTGATCGCGGTGTGGGGTTGTTCCAGTGCGACCGGCAGCGGCGGCACCGGCACCGGCGGCGGCTCGGGGTCGGGCGGCATGAACCTCGGCGGCGGGGGCTCCGGCAACAGCGGCGGCGGGGGCTCGGGCGGCATGAACGTGGGCGGCTCGGGCAACAGCGGCGGCGGCGGCGGCGGCAGCGCGTGCTCGCTCGAGTCGCAGTTCGTCTACGTGCTCGACTCGGACGCCAAGCTCTACAAGTTCGATCCCCCCGCGCTGACCTTCACCGCCATCGGGACGCTCAACTGCCCGGCCGGCTTCTTGGACACGCCGTTCTCGATGGCGGTAGACCGCAACGCCAACGCCTGGGTGGTCTACACCGACGGCTCGCTGTTCAAGGTCGACACCAAGACGGCAGCCTGCTCAGCCACCGGGTTCCAGCCCGGGCAAGCCGGGTTCGTCACCTTCGGGATGGGCTTCTCCACCGAGGGCGCCGGGAGCAGCAAGGACACGCTCTTCGTCAGTGACTCGGACATGGGCGGGACCACCAAGGGCCTGGCCACGATCGACACTCAGTCGCTGGTGCTCACTCCCATCGGCATGTACGACCAGATGAACGCCCGTGCCGAGCTCACCGGCACCGGTGACGGCAAGCTGTACGGCGCGTTCGAGGGCTCACCCTACGTGGTAGCGCAGATCGACAAGAGCCAAGCCAAGATCCTCTCGCAAGCCCCGCAAAATCAGGTGCAGTACCCGCCCGGGGGCTCGAACTTCGCCTTCGCGTTCTGGGGCGGTAGCTTCTGGTTGTTCGTCGGCCCAGGCACCTCCACCGACGTCTTTCAGTACGACCCGCAAGCGGGCACCACCATCAAGAAGAAGTCCGAGTCCTTCGCCATCGTGGGCGCCGGCGTCAGCACCTGCGCTCCCATCAAGCCCCCGAAGTGAGGAAGAACCATGCGCCCCACGATCGCCGCCGCTCTGTTCCTCTCTCTCTTCGCCGCGGCCACACCGAGCCGGGCCGAGACCCACAAGCTGCGAGTGGCCACCCTCGCGCCCAAGAGCTCGGCCTGGGGCAAGGTGTTCAAGGTCTGGCAGAAGGCCTTGTCGCAGAAGAGCGGCGGGCAGCTCGAGCTCGAGGTCTACTACAACGCGTCGCAGGGCAACGAAGACACCATGGTCTCGAAGATGAAGACCGGGTCCCTCGACGGCGGGGCGCTCACCTCGATGGGCATGTCGCGCATCACCAAAGACGTGATGGTGCTCCAGCTGCCGGGGGTGGTCGACTCGTGGGACGTGCTCGACAAGGTGCGCGCCGATCTCGCGCCCGATCTCGAGAAGCGCTTCGAGGCGGAGGGCTTCCAGGTCGTCGGCTGGGGCGACCTCGGCCTCGTGCGCCAGTGGACCCGCGGGTTCGAGCTTCGGCGCCCCAGCGATCTGAAGGGCCGGCGCCCCCTGGTCTGGCGCAACGAGCCAATCGGCGCCGCGATCTACACCGCCATCGGCGGGGTCGTGCCCACGCCGCTCTCGCCCCCCGAGGTGCTGCCCGCCCTGCGTGCTGGCAAGGTCGAGTCCCTGAACGCGCCGGCGCTCGCCGCCGAGCAGCTGCAGTGGACTCCGTTCCTCGATCACGTCTCGTCCACGGCCAGCGTGTGTGCGGTGGGCGGCACGGTGTTCCGCAAGAAGTCCCTGGATGACCTCCCGAAGGACCTGCAGACCATCTTCTGGGACCTGCAGAAGCGCGCCGCCGAGGTGAACAAGAACCGAGTGCGCAAGCTCGACGCTCAGGCGTTCACCCGCATCTCGAAGAAGATGACCGTGGTCGACCTCACGGCTGCCGACCGCGAGGAGTGGCGCAAGGTGATCGTGCCGGCGGTGAAGCAGCTCGGCCAGGGCACGCTCTCGGGCGAGCTCGTCAGCCGCGTGCTGAAGCTCACCGGCAAGGGGTGAGGCGAGCGCACCTGCGTCCCCGCGAACTTCGTTTTGCACTGCTCAGGCGAGTACCGTCGCGTCGGTGATCACCCGCGTCGGCCGCCGCGTGCTCGAGATCGGGGTGGGATTGTTCGCCTTGCTCGGCTTCGCCTACGTGCCGCTCGGCAAGAAGACCGGCCTCGAGCACGTCCTGGCCATCGTCGCCACCGGGCCGGCAAAAGAGGCCGGCGCCGAGCTGCTCGAAGCCGGCCTGAAGCTCCGGGCTCGGGTCTTCCACGGCGCCACCAGAGACGCCGGCGCCGACGCGCCGCATCCCGAGTCGCTGATGTGTGTCGAGCCGGTGGCTCGAGCCGAGCCCGAGAGCGACGCCGGCGTGGCCCCGATCATGGTGCACTGAGCTAGCCCGGCCGCGGCTCGCCCGGGTGCTCGTTGTAGTAGGCGTCCAGGCTCTCGTCACTGATGCGCACCTCGACCACGCCTTCCTTCACGATCTTCGACTGGCAGCCGAGTCGCGAGCTCATGCGCACGTCGAAGGCCTTGTCGAGGATGTCTTCTTCGGCCTCTTCGGCGTCGCTCAAGAGTTCGGCGCCCTTCTCGACGTAGACGTGGCAGGTCGAGCACGCGCACACTCCGCCGCAAGCCGAGCCCTCGGGCGCGTGAGCCTTCTGTGCCGCCGCGAGCACGGTTGTGCCGAGGGGGACTTCGACCTCGATGCCCTGATCGATGAACCGGATCTTCGGCATCAGGTCTCCTTCTGGGGGAGGGCGCCGTGCTCGATCAGGTGAGCCTCGACGCCGCGTGCGTGGGCCACCGACTCGCCGATCGCCTCGACGCTCTTTCCGGCGATCGCCGACTGGATCGCGCGGTCCATGCGCCGCCCGGACCACTCGTGGGTCGCGGCGTCGAGCCCGTCGATGCCGAGCTGCACCGAAGCGACCCGTTCTGCGCCGTCGATCGCGCGCTCGAGGGCGCCCAGCGCCTGTTCGACCCGAGCCCGCTCAGCGGGGTCGAGCAGGTCCGCGTCGGCCGCCAGCGCCTTCCTGGTGGCGAGCAGCATGCGTGAGCCTTCGACCTTGGCGTCCGCCAGCCGCCGCGCCTCGAAGTCCTCTTCCCCGTGGTCCAGGGCGTCGAGCAGCATGGTCTCGACCTGCTCGTCGGTCAGACCATAGCTCGGCCGGACGTCGATCGCTTGGCGAAGGCCGGTGGTCAGCTCGCTGGCCTCGACCTTGAGCAAGTTGTTCTCGTCCACGTGGAAGGTGATCTCGAGCCGCGCCATCCCGGCGGGCAGGGGCGGGATGCCCGCCAGGGTGAAGCGCGCCAGGGACCGGCAATCTTTGGCCAGCTCGCGCTCGCCCTGCACCACGTGGATCTCGAAGCCGGTCTGGTTGTCGGCGTAGGTCGTGAAGGTGGAGCGGGCGCCGGCGGGGATGGTGGTGTTTCGCGGCAAGACCTTGTCCACGCCTCCGCCCATGGTCTCGACGCCCAGCGACAGCGGAAGCACGTCCAAGAGCAGCACCTCGTCGCTCGATTCCGCGAGCAGCTGGGCTTGCACGGCGGCACCGTAGGCCACCACCAGATCGGGATCGATGTCGGCGAGCGGCTCCCGGCCGAACGTCTCCTCGACGAAGCTGCGCACCCGCGGCACCCGCGTCGAGCCGCCGACGAGGATCACGCCGTCGAGCGCCGCGGGCTCGACCTCTGCGTCACGCATCGCGCGCCGGCACGCGCGCCCGGTGCGCTCCAAGAGAGGCTCGATCAGCTCGTCGAAGTGCGGGCGCCGGAGATCGTAGACCACGGTGCCTCCGCCGCGCTTCGGGAGCTCGACCGCCACCTCGAGCGCCTCGGTGAGCCCGTGCTTGGCACGGCGGGCCGCGTCGAGCACCAGCGCCACCAGCTCGGGGGTCCGCGCCGCGGCCTCACTCGCGCCCATGGCCGCCAGCATCTCCTCGGCGATCCGACGATCCATGTCGTCGCCCCCGAGGGCGCTGTCACCACCGGTGCTCTTGACCTGAAACACGCCGTCCTCGAGCCGGAGGAGGGTCACGTCGAAGGTCCCTCCGCCGAGATCGTAGACCGCAAACAAGCCGTCTTGCTTCTTGTCCAGGCCGTAGGCCAAGGCTGCGGCCGTCGGCTCGTTCAAGAGCCGAAGCACCTCGAGCCCGGCGAGCCGGCCAGCGTCCCGGGTGGCCTGGCGCTGCGCGTCGTCGAAGTAGGCCGGGACGGTGATCACCGCGCCCCCGAGCGCGCCCAGCTGATCCTGAGCGCTCTGCTTCAGGCTCTTCAAGATCTCGGCGCTGACCTCCACCGGCGTGACGACCCGCGAGCCGACGTCGAAGCGCACCACCCTCGCCTCGTCTGGCGTGCTCGGCGGGGCGAGACGGTGCGCTGCCAAGCGCTGGGTCTCGGGGTCGTCGGCGCCCCGCCCCATGAAACGCTTCACGCTGGCGAGGGTCCGCTCGGGGTGCAGCGAGGCATACGCCTTGGCCGACGCGCCCACGATCACGCTTCCGTGATCACCGTAGTACACGACGCTCGGCAAGAGCGCCGAGCCGTCGCAGGTCGTCAGCGCGACGGGGCGCTCGTCGCGAACGTGTGCCACGATGCTGTTGGTGGTCCCCAGATCGATGCCGATGGGCTTCGGCGGGGCCTTGGGGTCGAAGATGTCGAGCAGCACCATGATCAGAACAGCTCGTCTCGAAGCATCGTGGCCTCGTCCAGGAAGCGCTGGCAGTAGCGCAGCTCGCCGAGCCGCGAGAGCAGAGCAGCGGCGTGCACGCTCGCGCCACCGTTTGCCGCCGCCCGGCCAAGCTCGAGCGACAGCGCGGCGATGGCCCGAGCCTGCTCGGCCCTCATCTCGCCGACCAGCGCCTCGAGCCGCGCCTCGTTCCGCTCTCGCCCCGCCTGTGCGAGCGCCTCTCGCTGCTCCATCACGTGCATCAGAAAAGCCGGGTCGGGCTTCGGCTCCCGTCCCTCTTCCACCTCGACGCCCAGTCGACGCAAGAGGGCCTCGCCCCTCCGGATGGGGTCCTTCAAGGTGCGCCAGGCCTCGTTCACCTCGATGGCCTTGCCCAGCGCCGCGCGGCGGTCGGCCGGGGTGCTCTGGCTGTGGCGATCGGGGTGCAGCGCGCGGCTCAGGTCGCGATGACGCCGCTCGGCCTCGGCCAGGTCGAGATCGAACGCGGGCTCCAGGCCCAAGGTCGCGAACGGATCCAGCATGATGGGCAGCCGCCGGGGCGAGCTCGGCGGCCCCTCACTTCACGGTGAACGAATGACCGCAGCCGCAGCTCGTGGCCTCGTTCGGGTTTCGGAACTTGAAGCCCTGAAACATCAAGGTCTTCTCGAAGTCCAGGGCCGAGCCCGCCAGGTAGATCAGGCTCTTCTTGTCGACCACGAAGCGCACGCCGTCGGCTTCGAACACGCGATCGCGCTCCCGCGGGGCCTCGTCCTCGAAGGCGATCACGTAGCTGAAGCCCGAGCAACCGCCACCTTTGATCCCCAAGCGGATGGCCGCCTCGGGCGTGCCGCGCTTCGCCAGCTTCTGCCGGGCGAACTCGACGGCCTTGTCGGTGATGGTGATGGAAAGCTTCCGCTCGATGGGCGGGGCTTCGGGCTTCGAGTTCTCGGTGCTCATCGTCAACATGGTCGGGTCACTTCGCGGCGGTCGCCGGTGCGTCGGCGGCCAGCGCCCGCTGGGCCGCGCGCTTCTGGCGGAAATCCTCGATCGCGCTCTTGATCGCGTCCTCTGCCAGGACCGAACAGTGGATCTTCACCGGGGGCAGGTTCAGCTCTTCGGCGATCTGGCTGTTCTGAATGCGCCCCGCCTCGTCGATGTGCTTGCCCTTGATCCACTCGGTGGCCAGCGAGCTCGAGGCAATGGCCGAGCCGCAGCCGAAGGTCTTGAACTTGGCGTCCTCGATCACGCCCGAGTCGTTCACCCTGATCTGCAAGCGCATCACGTCACCGCAGGCGGGCGCGCCGACCAGACCCGTCCCCACGGTCGGGTCTTCCTTGTCGAGGGCGCCGACGTTCTTCGGGTTCTCGTAGTGCTCGATGACTTTTTCGCTGTACGCCATGGTGAACCCTCCGCGCTCAGTGGGGAACCCACTGGATGCTCTTCAAGTCGATGCCGTCTTTGAACATTTCGTAGAGCGGCGACATGTCCCGCAGCTTCTTGACCTTGCCCACCACCAGGTCGATCACGAAGTCCACTTCCTCTTCCGTGTTGAAGCGCCCGAGACCGAAACGGATGCTCGAGTGCGCGAGCTCTTCGTCCAGGCCCATGGCGCGCAGCACGTAGCTGGGCTCGAGGCTGGCGCTGGTGCAGGCGGACCCGCTCGACACGGCCACGTCCTTGATGGCCATCATCAGCCCCTCGCCTTCGACGAACGAGAACGAGAGGTTCAGGTTGCCCGGCAGGCGGTGCTCCGCGTGGCCGTTCAGCACGACCTCGTCGAGCGCCGAGGCGATGCCCCGGTGCAGGCGGTCACGCAGCCGGCGGACGCGCTCGTTCTCGGCTTTGCCTTCCTGCTTCAAGATCTCGCAGGCCTTGGCGAAGCCGGCGATGCCCGGCACGTTCAGGGTGCCCGAGCGATTGCCGCGCTCGTGCCCGCCGCCGTCCATCTGCGCCACGAGCCGCACGCGCGGCTTGGCGCGCCGGACGTAGAGCGCGCCAACGCCCTTCGGCCCGTAGATCTTGTGGGCGGTGAGGGACGCCAGATCGACGTTCATCGCCCGCACGTCGAAGTCGGTCTTGCCGATGCCCTGGACCGCGTCACAGTGCAAGAGCACGCCCCGCTCCCGGGTGACCTTCCCGATCTCGGCGATGGGCTGGATGGTGCCCACCTCGTTGTTGGCCAGCATCACGCTGACCAAGATGGTCTTGTCGGTCAGGGCGCGGCGGATGTCGTCGGGGTCCACGCGGCCGTCCTTGCCCACGGGCAGGTAGGTGACCTCGAAGCCCTGCTTCTCGAGCCGCTTGCACGAGTCGAGCACGGCCTTGTGCTCGATCACGGTGGTGACGATGTGGTTGCCCTTGGGCTGGTAGTACTCGGCGACGCCCTTGATCGCCAGGTTGTCGCTCTCGGTGGCGCCCGAGGTGAAGACGATCTCTTTGCTGCTCTCGGCGTTGATCAGGCCCGCGATGGTGTCGCGCGCCGCCTCGACCGCGGCCTCGGCGTGCCAACCGAAGGCGTGGGTGCGGCTGGCAGCGTTGCCGAACGTCTCGTCGAAGAACGGCAGCATGGCCTCGACCACCCGGGGGTCGACCCGAGTCGTCGCGTGGTTGTCCATGTAGATGGGGAGCTTGAGTGCCATGATCAGTGGGTCTGGGCGCCCGCGACGAGGTCGGGCGTGTGGCTGTCGCTGTGGCGCTCGCAGTTCGGGCAGGCGTGCACCGGCACGCGCGGCTCGCAGGCGGACCCGCAGGCATGGAGGTAGCTCAAGCTCTCGACCAGCTCGCGTTCGAGCTGAGCCAGCTCGTCCAGCTTCGCGCGGGTCTCGGCGAGCTTGGTCAGGTACACCTCCGACAGACGGCTGGCTGCCAGCTTCGCGCTCTCGGAGTCCCCCTGCGCCCGGACCAGCTCTTGGATGTCCGAGAGCGAGAAGCCCAGGGACTGCAGCTTGGTGATCCAGCGCACGCGGACCAGGGCGTCGGGTCCGAACAGGCGATACCGACCCTTGCTTCGATCGTGCGGCCGAAGCAGCCCGAGATCTTCGTACAGATGAATGGCGCGCACCGTCTTGCCGGTGGCCCGGGCCAGATCACCGACCAAGAGCACGGTGTCGGCGCTCACCCCCAGCTCTTCGATCGGCGGCTCCGCCAAAGGCGAACGCTCGTTCGTCGAGGTCGATGCGCTGATCTGCAGGCGGACTTTGCGGGCCATAGTGGCTAGGACACTGCCGTAGAGGGAATAACCCTTACGTATGCGTTAGGGTTCAGTCTCGGCTCTTCTTAGCTGCCCCCTGGGGGCTCGTCAAGCGCCGGTTTTTTCGGAGCTTCTCGACAGCCCGCCGGGCCCATGCCAAACGCGGCGCCCCATGCTCCGACTGGACTCCGTCGCCAAGCAGCACGGCCGGCAGATCTTGTTCGCCGATGCGTCGTTCGCGGTGTTCCGCGGAGACCGAGTCGGTCTGGTGGGCCCCAACGGCGCCGGCAAGTCGACCATCTTCCGGATGTTCGTGAAGGAAGAGGACCCCGACGCGGGCCAGGTGATGGTCGACAAGGGGACCACCGTCGGCTACTTCAGCCAGGACGTCGGCGACATGCGCGGGCAGAGCGTGGTGGCGGCGACCCTCGATGGCGCAGGCCCGGTCTCCGAGGTCGCGGCCCGCCTGTCCGAGCTCGAGAAGCAGCTGGCCGATCCCGAGCTCGGCGACCAGATGGAGAAGCTGATCGAGGAGTTCGGCGACGCGCAGGCGCGCTTCGAGGAGCTGGGCGGCTACGCCCTCGACGCTCGCGCCCGCGAGATCCTCGCGGGCCTCGGGTTCTCTCAAGAGGTGATGGACGGCGACGTTGGCGCGCTGTCCGGCGGCTGGAAGATGCGCGTCGCCCTGGCCCGCATCCTGCTGATGAAGCCCGATGCGCTGCTGCTCGACGAGCCGACCAACCACCTCGATCTCGAGTCCATCCTCTGGCTCGAGCAGTTCCTGAAGGCCTTCGACGGCGCGCTGATCATGACCTCGCACGATCACGAGTTCATGAACCGCCTGGTCAATCGCATCATCGAGATCGACGGCGGCGAGCTGACCAGCTTCACGGGCAACTACGAGAGCTACCTGGCCCAGCGGGCCGTGCTCGACGCCCAGCGCGAGAGCGAGTTCGAGCGCCAGCAGGCGATGCTGGCGAAAGAAGAGGCCTTCATCGCGCGGTTCAAGGCCCGGGCCAGCCACGCGGCCCAGGTCCAGTCACGGGTGAAGAAGCTGGAGAAGATCGAGCGGGTCGAGCCGCCCAAGCGCCGCAAGAAGCTGCGCTTCGACTTCCCCGAGTCACCGCGCTCGGGCGACGACGTGGTCAAGCTCCAGGGCGTGAAGAAGGCCTACGGCTCGAGGGTGATCTACGACGGCCTCGACCTCTTGATTCGCCGCAAAGAGCGCTGGTGCGTGATGGGAGTGAACGGCGCCGGCAAGAGCACGCTGCTCAAGCTGGTGACCCACGCCACCCAGCCCGACGCGGGAACGGTCACGGTCGGCGCCAGCGTGAAGCTCGGCTACTTTGCCCAGCACTCGATGGAGCTGCTCGACCCCGCCTCGAGCGTCTGGGACATGCTGATCGGGAAGTTCCCGAAGGCCACCGTCGGCTCGCTCAAGACCCTGGCCGGCGTCTTTGGCTTCCCCGGCGACGACGTCGAGAAGCCCTGCAAGATCTTGTCGGGCGGCGAGAAGGCTCGCCTGGTGCTCGCGCTGATGCTCTACGACCCGCCCAACTTCTTGGTGCTCGACGAGCCGACCAACCACCTCGACATCGCCACCAAAGAGATGCTGGTCGAGGCCCTGGCCGGTTACGACGGCACGATGCTCTTCGTGTCGCACGACCGGCACTTCCTGCGGCTGCTCTCGAACCGCGTGCTCGAGGTCTCCCCGACCGGCGTGCGCGCCTTCGGCGGCGGCTACGCCGAGTACGTGGACGAGGTCGGCTACGAAGCCCCCGGAATGCGAAGTTGACCGCCGAAAACCGGGCTTGACAGGCGAGCGCCCGCGGGTAGAGTGCGCCCGCGCGGTGGAGCAGCCTGGTAGCTCGTCGGGCTCATAACCCGAAGGTCGCAGGTTCAAATCCTGCCCGCGCAACCCTCGCCGTACCACGGCACAATCCCCCCGGTGACGAGCCGGGGGGTTTTTGGTTTATAGCACCGCGGAAAGCGCGCCGGCGAGGCGGCGCCCGCCGCGGCCGCCTGGAAGTGCCGCGGCGAGTGCTTCTCCTTGTCGCCGCAGCCCCCAGCGCTACGCTCCGAGCCATGGCACTCTGGGCGATCGGATACGACTTGGACGTGAGCGGAATGAAGCGCGCTGGCTACACGAAGAGCCAAGTCACGATGTTCTACAACAGCGTGCGCGGATGCTTGAGGACCAACGGGTTCGAGAAGTTCAAGCAGTTCAGCATCTACACCAGCGAAGGTGAGAACACGCTGACGAACGCCTTCAGGGCCTGCCAGGCGCTGCGCGCCGTTACCAACGCGGACAAGTTCGTGAAGCGGCTGCATCTCTTCCGCGTTGAGGATTTCAACGACCTGCTCCCCCTCGTCGCGGACAAGGAGTCGGCCGGCCGCGACGCCACCGAGGAGATCATCGACGAAGTCTTCGAGGCAGTAGGCACGTAGGCGAAACAGCGCGCCGGCTCTCCTGTGGAAAGGCCACCGCCGGCAAGCGCGGTCCCAGAGGTCCCACGGGTCCCCTTGGCCTCGCGAGGCTTCCGGAGCGCGCGAGCGCCGGGTCCCGGCGGGTCCCAGCGCGGGCGCCACGGTCCCAGGGGCTACGCCAAACGCACGACCATCGTGACCGAGAAGTCGTCGTCCGCGACGAGGCCTTCGCCAACGACGACAAGAGGCAGCAGCTCCGCGCGAGCCTCGTAGACTCCCTCGTCCGTCGGGTCGAGAACTATCCGCCCCTCACGAAATAGCTGTCTTAGGGCTTCGCGCGCGCGCACGGGGTCGGCGGCGAGCAACGTCTCGAGCGCTAGCGCCCGGTTGAGAATCTCCTCCGGCGCCGGAAGTCTGGCCGGCATTCTCGCGCGCATGCCCGCCACTTCGATGCCCGTCTTCTCCGCGCGCGCCTGCGCCTCGAGGTCCAGCAGCGTCTCCCTGATGTACTGGCTCTGGTCACCGTCGGCTATGAACTGCACCAATCCCCCGATGCGCGCCTCGGTTCGCGCAAGCCTTGCTCGCCGCTCCTCGATCTCCCGACCCGCTTCCCGAACAAGCGCACCGAGTCGCTCTGCAACCCGGCGCCGCAGATACTCTATGGCCGCTGGAGTCGCAACGCGCTCGCGGATCGCAGCGAACATGCGCCGCCGCACCAAGTCCTCCCGCACGCTCAGCCTGTTCGGGCAGGTCCCGCGCTTCTTGTGGTCTCCGCAGTTGTAGTAGTTCGCGCTAGACCCACCCGACACCACCATCGGGGCGCCGCACGAACCGCACAAGAGCAGGCCCGAGAACGGGTACGGCGTCTTGACGCCGGGCGCGGAGCGCGCAGCCCGCTTGTTCGTGTACCGCGCGTGTACGGCGGCGGCGCGCTGCTGCGCGGCATTCCACACCTCGGGCTCTATGATGCGGCGCTCGGGGAAGTGTCTCCGAATGACCTCAGCCTCCGGTCGTCGACGTGGGCGCCGGACGTTTGTCCCCGGCAATTTGACCCACTGTCGGCGTCCGTACGCCCAGTCGCCGATGTATGAGCTGTTGTGGATGATCGCACGTGTCGAGCCCGCCACCCAGCCCTTGCGGCGATGCTTCGTGCGCAAGCGCGCGTAGGGCACGCCCTCTGCATTGAACATCTTCGCGATGCCGGCGTAGCTCAAGCCAGACACGTAGAGAGCAAACACCCGGCGAACGATCGCGGCAGCTTCGGCATCGACCTCGATGATGTGCCCGCGCACTCGCCCGTCCGCGCCGACGTCCGGCATCGACCTGTATCCAAACGGGAGGCCGCCGGTGGAGTAACCATTCTGTGCGCGTGCCTTCAGCCCCCGCAGCGTTTTGTCCCGCAAGTCGTCTAGATACAGGTCGGCGACGAAGCTCTTCGCCCAGAACGTGAGCTTGGCGCTCTTCTCGCCGGTGTGAATGCCATCGGCGACGCCAATCAACGGGACGGACAGGTACTGCAGTTTCTTGAAGAGGGCCGCCGAGTCGGCGATGTCCCGAGAGATGCGCGACAGATCCTCGGTGACGATGGCGTCAACGCGGTGCTCCTCGACCGCGGCCATCATGCGTGCGAAGCCCGGACGCTGAAGACTGGCAGCGCTGATGGCAATGTCGGTGAAAATGAGGTCGTCGGAGACGACGCCGCCGGCGGCATCGACAAATGCTGCGCAGCGCGTGACCTGGTCCTCGATGGAGGTCTCGCTCTGAAGCGTGGACGAGTATCGCGCGTACACAGCGACGCGCTTCCCGGCGAGGCTGGTCGTCATGGCTCGGGGCCAGGTACGTCGCCGGGCACGTCACCTTGGTCACGCTCGGCATCAGCACTGCGCTCAAGATCGCTGATGGCGAGCTCGACAAGCAGGTCGAGCAACGCGATGACCGCGGCCGCGAGCGGCTCGCCCACATCCGAACGCTGATTGGCGACAGCTTGCGCCTGTTCTTGGTGGTGTTCTTGGTGGGGCTCTTGTCGCTCTTGCTGTTGCACACCGACGCGCGCGCCCCCGCGCTCGTGATCGGCGCAACGCTGGTCGGTTGTCGGCGTCGGGGACATGGCTTTGCCGTCGCGAGTGGTGGTCGCACGCGCTGTCGTGCTCGTGGGCGTGGTGGGCAGAACGCCTTCTTCCGCGCCGTGGGACCGAGCGCGACGCGGAAGAAGGCGGCGGAATGGCCGAAGCCGCTCCGCCGCCCTGCTACTAGATATCGCGTAGGAATTCGGGCAACTGACTCTGGGCGTCTTCGACTTCCACGGTCGCCCAGTCGGCATGCCGGGGGCCGGCATCGACCGACGTTGCTACCCGACGCGGAGCGACGGCGCATGCTGCGTCGGCCTCGCCGATCACCCGGTCGATCAGCGCGATGAACTCAGGCAACGCACCGGCCTTCAACGCCCGGCGCCTCAGGAGGCGCAAGTCGTCCAACGAACCGGCGATACGTTCGTGCGCGAAGTCCCTCCTGAGCTCGCCTTCGCCCTCGGTCTCCTCCCGCACGCGCTCGGCCAACATCTGCAGGACCGCCGAAGTGATGACCGTGACCTGGCCAGGATCGCGGGGGTCGGCGACACAAGCGAGCGAGTGATGAATGGGATCGAAAGTGCTGGGGTAGTGCAGGTACATCTACGCACCCTCCCCGGTCGCGAGATCCGCGGCTGTGCTGTCGGCGACCACCGGTGAACCAAGCCCGAGCTTGACGAGCGCTTCTGCGTACATCTCGTCGAACTCGCTGGTCACCCACTCGCCGAACTCACGCAACGGCTTTCGCTGCGGCAATATGGAGGGGTCAAGCGAGGTTCCGGTCAGCTGTGACCACAACCAGATGATCCAGGCCGCGTCTCTACAGTATCCCGAACCGATGCCATGAATCCGTTCGACGGCATCCCAGCACATTGCCTTGGTGAGCTCGATCTGCAGCCGCGGGCTCAGCGACTCGCCCGCGCGCGCGGCACCATCAAGCAGCGCGCGCAACACGCCGCCAGCGAGTCCGTACTGCCCGCCGTCATTGCGGATCAGCTTCGCGCCGTCGGCGAAGACTGCCTGTGGCGTCGCCTTGTCGGCGTAGAGGGCCTGCATCTCCGGGAGCCTCGGGTCGTAGGCGTACGGCCCGTTGCGGACCTTGCCTGTCCGCGGATCGCGGTCGAGCGCCCGGATACTGCAGTCACGATCCGCGCGACGCGCGTCACGCTCCATGCGGTCCTCAATTTCGAGGTCCAGCTTCAGCAGCTGAGCGTCGAGAGCGTCAAGCTCGCTCTCGAGTTCGGCGACCTTGTCCGCGTCCGGCTGGTCCTTCGCGCGCTCAGCCGCGAGCAGAGTGCGGCGCGTGCGCACCTGGCCGCGCAGGGCGTTTGCGCCGCGCTGGAGCTCGACGCGCCGCCTCGCGGGAGACCTCTTTCGGGCTTCGGCGGCCGGGACGGCCGGCTCCGTGGGCACCGGAGGCGCGGACTCTGCGACCGTGGCGAACACAGTGTCCAGACCCGTCCTCATGCGGATCTCACCGCTCTTCGCGTCGAACTCGGCCGAGTCCCCTACGCGCATTTCTGACACCACTCTGCTGGTGTCACCGATGAACGCGGTGTCGGCGCGCCCGGTGTCGTCGGCCGCGGTCAACCCGGCGCCCGCACTCCCCGGGTCAGGCCCAAGGTCAACTTCCGCCAGCACAGTTCGGTATGTTTCGTCGTCGATCGTCGTCATGACTGCCTCACGCCGACGGGGGGTGGTTGACCCGTCGGCTGAAGCGGTTCTCGGCTATTTCGGCGGCTCGAGCGAAGACACCCTGTCCTTGACAATCTCAGCGTTTCTTGGCCAGCCGTTCGCTCGTCGGGTTGGAGCTTTGACCCGTGTGTGCGCGCGCGCGACTCATCGCGCGAGTGACGGCGTCTTCGGACGAGAACGACGGGGCGACACCCTCCAACGCATCGCGAAGCTGGACGACCGCGGCGCGCCGATCCCCTCCGGCCGCGAGGTCGACCGCGTCACCAACTAGCTTGAGCGCGTCAGCGTCCGCGCGCAGGAGCGTGGGCAGTGTCGGGTCGACCGCGCTAAGCCTGTCGGCCAAAGTACGCACCAATACTTGGCGCGGGGCAGTCGAAGTCACACCGTCGACATCTACGGGTTTGGACAGGACAACGACCGCATCGAGTGCAGCATCGAGCGCAGTCGCCAGACCCTCTCCCCTCGCAGTGCCAGCGGCGACCCGGAGAACTGCGCGAAGCTGTTCGACAGCCCACTCCGCTAGGTATGTGATGTGCGTCATCGGCTGGTTCGGGATCTCGGCGTCGTCCCTGCCCTCGGCGACGTCGTGCACCATCCTCGCCAGGTGATCCACGTGCTCGTGGATCTCTTCCACGAGCACGTCAGCATCCTCGAGCAGGCCCGTGAGCTTCGCGACCTGCTCGCCACGCGGAGGGGTCACGACGGCCGTGCTCCGGCACCACGCTGCGGCGCGGCGACGGCAGCTCCGACCGCCACGATCAGCAGCATGGGCACGCCGCCCGCGAGCTTGGCGAGTTGCCCACCAACTTCGCCGCTCGGCAGAATTGACCCGGGTCTGCTCGTGAAAATGGGTCCACCCGGGGCGCCGGCCGCGCGAGGCGTGCAGGAGGTCGGCTCAGGCAGTTGCTCGGCGCACGATCGGGGGTGCTTCGCCCTCGCCCATGCCG
>JACPVJ010000031.1 GCA_016191785.1 Myxococcales bacterium
CAACGGGCTGGTGGACTGCGCCGATCCCGCGTGTACCAGCATCTGCACCTGCACCGCCGAGAAGTGCGGCGACGGCCAGGACAACGACTGCGACGGGCAGGTGGACTGCAAGGACGCCGACTGCGTCAGCGCCACCGAGTGCAAGCAGGTCCCGGGGTGCACGGCGCAGTTCCCGTTCTTCGTCGAGGTGATGTGCGGCGACAAGGTCGACAACGACTGCGACGGCAAGATCGACTGCGACGACCCCGACTGCAAGCGCCCCGGCGATTGCGGTTGCACCCCCACCGAGACCTCGTGCACCGACGGCAAGGACGAGGACTGCGACAAGAGCACCGACTGCTCGGACATCGACTGCCAGAAGTGCACGCCGGGGACCGAGCGCTGGTGCGACGACCCGCAGTACTGCCACTGGGGCAAGCAGAAGTGCGGCAGCGACGGCAAGTGGGGCCAGTGCATCGAGACCCAGACCCCGCCGCCCGGCTGTACCGGCCAGCTGTACAGCGCCGACTGCTGCGTGAAGGCCAACCAGTGCTGCCAGAACTATCCGAAGGACGACAAGTCGATCGGCAACTGCAGCACCATCGTCACGTGCAAGTAGCCCGGGCGCTCTTCTCCGTCGCTCTGCTCTTCGGTTGCTCGCGCTCGGACGAGACGCGGCCGCGCCTCGAGCTCGGGGGGCGCTCGCTGGCCGTGCCGGCGCCGGATGACGTCGGGCGCGCCTGCTCGGACGTGGCGGACACCCGGGTGTGCTGGGGGCCGGGGCCGAGCGACGTGCGCCGGGTCGAGCGTGCCCGCCGGCCGGCGAGCGATCGCGGCCTGCGCTGCGCGGGTCACGGCCCGGCGCAGCGCTGCGAAGATCGCCGATTTTCCGCCGACGCGTTCGCGTGCAACGACGCCCAGTGCACCCAGCGGCACCCTCGGATGCCGGACGACGGCGAGTGGGAGTGCGCCGATCTGGACGGCGTCGTGGTCTGCCGCGGCTGGGCCGAGGCTGCCGGAGTCGTGCCGGGCCCGCCGGATCCGGGCTGGCACTGCGGGCCCCGCGCCGGCGCGAGGAGCGAGCGCATCTGCGTGGACTTCGCGCCCGATCGTCCGCCCCACGAGCCGTGGAGCTGCCGCTTCCAGTACGAGTCGGACGCCCCGCCGCGCCTCTGCACCCGGGGCGGCGCCGGGCCCCTCGGGCGCGAGTGCGCCGGAGGCTGTCCGTTCGGGAGCGTGTGCGTCGCGGAGCGCTGCCTGCCGCTCGAGCCTCAGCCAAAGTGCTGGGTCGACAAGGACTGCGCGGCGGGGCAGAAGTGCGCGCACGGCACCTGTCGCGAGGTGCCGCGGTGAAGCGCGGGCTCTGCTTCGTGCCGCTTCTGGCCTGCTCGTCAGCGCCGCAGGAGCCAATCGTGCACGTCGTGGTGCGCGCCGCGGTCGGCTCCGAGATCTCCCTCGCTCAAAGTCAGGTCGAGCCGCCGGCGGCGGTCGTGGGGATGAAGCGCGCCGACGACCAGCTGGATCTCGAACTGCGCGCGGGCGCAGCGAGCGTGAGCGTGAAGACCCCGGGCGCGTGCCCGCTCGAGATCGACGTCGCGGCCGCCCCAGCTCGCGTCACGGTCAAGCCTTGGCTGGCTGTAGCCGGGGGCGATCTCGCGCAGGTCGGGTTCGACGCACCGTTCAGCGTGACCTTGACCCCGGGGTGTCGCGAGGCGCTCGCCAGCAAGGTCGAGTGGCAGCAGACCGCCGGGGAGCCCGTCACTCTGACGGTCGAGAACAACGGCTTCGTGGTCCGCGGCCGCTCCCGGCCGCTCGACGCGCCGGTGCCCTGGGGCATCGTTCCATTTTCGCCCCGCACCCGCGGCGAGATCGAGCTCACCGCCCGCTCGGGCGAGCACGCGCTGAAGATCCGCGTCGCCGCGGCGGCCCGCGCGTCGGGTCTGCCCAGCCTGGCGCTCTCACAGCGCGTGCTGCTCGGCGGCGCGGGCTGGCGCGTGAAGGCCCCGGCGAAGGACGGCAAGGCGCAGACGACCGCCGTCGGCGCGCTGAGCGCGTTCCAACCCGACGCCCGCGGCCGCTGGGTCCTCAGCGACGCCGAAGGCCGAGAGCTGTCGCTGGTGGTCGGCACGCACTCGGACACGCTGCTCGACTGCGGTCGCAGCGACTGCCACGCCGGGGCCGCCGAGGCCGCCAAGCCCACGCGCATGACCCACGTCTTCGAGCGCGGCCTGCGGGGTCAGATCCCGCGCTACGACGTGGCCTGCGCCCTGCCCTGTCACACCGCCGGCGAGCCCGGGCTGCCCGACGGTGGGTTCACTCAGGTCGCGCGCGAGCTGGGCCTGAGCGGACACTTCGCGACCGGCCCCGATGCCTGGAACCAGCTCCCTCGCCCGCTGCGGCGCCTGGGCGGCGTGACGTGCACCGCGTGTCACGGTCCGGGCGCCATTCCCGAACCGGCCGCGCGCTGGGCCGTGCTGCGCACCGACGTGTGCGCCACCTGCCACGACGCGCCGCCGCGCTACGGCCACGTGCAGGCTTGGAACAAAACCAAGATGGCCCGGGCCGATCGCGACGAGCGCGCGCGCCGGACCGAGGGCTGCCGCGGCTGCCACACCACCGCCGGGTTCTTGGCGAAGATCGGCTTGCGCAAGGACGGCGGGCCCCCGAGCCCCGATCTTCAGCTGGGCATCGGCTGCGCCGCGTGCCACGCGCCCCACGGCGAGCACCAGGACCGCGCCCTGCTCCGCGCGCGGCCCGCGGGCAAGCTCCCGGACAGCGCGACCGTGAGCCGCGTCTGCGTCGAGTGCCACACTTCACCGGCGGCGCTCTTGTTCGATCACGCGGCTCCCGGCGCCCACGCGGCGGTGCCCAAGGGCTGCGTCGGGTGCCACGCCGGCGAGGCGGGACGCGGCCGAAACCACGGCTTCCAGGTCGACCGCGCGAGCTGCAGCCGCGGTTGCCACACCGACGGCGTGCCCCAGCCCGATGGCAACCTCGGCAAGCGCGTCGACGCCGCCCTCGGCAAGCTCGGGGTGAAGCTCGAGCCCGGGCAGCCGCTGCACGCCCGCGAGCTCGCCAAGGTCGCCGATCCGAAGCGGCGCGCGGCGTGGGAGCTGCTTCAGCTCTTGGCCGGCGACCGCGCGGCGGCCAGCCACGACGCGAAGCGCGCGCGGGCGGTCATGACCGAGGCCGAAGCGTTGCTCGGGATCAAGTAGGCTCGCCGCCCCCCACCCGAGCGCTACTGCGCCTTCACCACCGAGCCGAGATCTTGCTCGACCTGCTCGGCAGCGCTGGCGATCACCTCGGCAAACCACCGCGTGTGCTCGGTCTTGACCAGGAACCTGGGCTTGCCACCCTCGCCCGGCGCTTTGTACAGCTCGAGGAAGCCGAGCTTCCGGCCGCCCTTGCCCAAGAGCTCGACCTTCACCACCCGAGCGTCGGGGGCGAGCTCGCCGGGGTTCTCGACGAAGCTCGAGATGCGCAGCCGCTCGAGCTTGCTCATCCAGTTGCCGGCGGTCTCGTCCAGGGTGGTCGGCGTCGCGGCGTCGGCCCAGCCGTCTTTCTTGTCTTCGACCCGGACCACCTCACGCGACAGGGTGCCGCGCTCGATCTTGGCGCTCTTCAGCTCGTCGGCCTCGTAGCCGTGGAGGTTGCGCTCGACCAGGCGCGACTCGGCGAAGAGCACGCTCTGGGCGACGCTGCCGCTGATGGCGAAGGCCTCGCCGCTGTCGTCCTTCACGTAGCGGTCGCCGCCGCCCGGCGTGGTGCCGCCGAAGATCAGCGTGCGCTCGCGGCCGCCGATCGTGACCTTGAGCGTGCCCTCGGGCTTGTGGAACCCGAACTCTTCGGCGCGGGACTCTTCCAGCTTGCCCAGCCGGCGCACGCCGAGCAGCGGGGCCACGCCCTCGGCCAGCTTCTTGCCCTGCTCAACGCTGACGAAGGTGCTGCTCTCGTGCTTCTTCTCGGGTGGGGGCCCGGCGTCCGCCCCGGCGTCGCCGGCCGCGGGCTTGACCTCGATGGTCTTGTCGACGGCGCCCACGTACCACAGGCCGTGGCTGTCTTTGCGACGCTCGAGTCGCACCGAGCGCCCCTCGGCCTCGAACACGATCTTTTCGACGGCGTCGGCGGAGCCGCCCCACACCTCGACGTTGCCCTTCTGGGTGCTGGCCGCTGGATCTTTGCGGGTCCAGACCACCAGCGCCACGGCCGACGAGAGACCCAGCACCACCAGGTGGCCGGAGAGCGCGCGCCACGAGATCACGCCGCACCCCCCTTCTTCTTGCCCCGGCGCGAGAAGAAGAGCCCCGCGCCCAGGATCAGCGCCGGAGCGCCGAAGATCGTCGCGTAGAACCAGACCAGGTCTTTCTGCTTGGTGTGCTCGATCCGCACGTCTTCCTCGGTGTTCACTTCCCCCGCGAAGCTCTCTTCACCGCCGAGCCAGCGCACCGCGTCGGCGAACAGCACCTGGTTGGCCACCACGTTGGCCAGCACCACGTCGGTGATCGCGTCGGCGTCGGCCATCACGAACGCGCGCATCTCGTCGGGATCGGCCTTCGTCTCCTTCTTCCCGTCGGGCTTCTTCTCGGGCTCGGCGGGCTTCTTCTTCAGCGGCTCGGCGGTCCGCGGCCGGGTGGCGGCCGCGGCCAGGTTGAACGCACCGGGTTTCTCGGCGCCGTCGGCGCGGTAGTTCCGGTTCGCGTCGGCGAAGGTGCCCGCGACCGCCTTGAGCGCGAAGTCGATCTTCTCGGTGGCGCCGGTGGCGCGCTCGAGGCTGCCCGCGCCGAAGAAGCCCACCGCCGCCCGGGCCGAGTTGCGACTCAGGGTCGAGACCGAGGCGTGCGACGAGAAGCGATTGGTCACGAGCAGCGTGCGATCCGAGTCGTTGTAGCGGCGACGCACGTGCTGCTTGTCGTTGGCCAGCACCACCGGCGAGAACTCGACGCCGGCGATGCGAGCGAGGGCGACCAGGCCCGACGCGCCCGCGGGCAGCACGGGCTTCGAGGCCTCGACGGGCGGCGCGCTCGGCGTTCCGGATCCGGCGGGCGCCGCCGACGGGGCGGCCTTCGGCGTGGCGCTCGGGGCGGCCTTCGGCGCGGCGCTCGGCGCGGCCTTCGGTGCAGCGCTCGGCGCGGCCTTCGGCGCGGCGCTCGGTGCAGCGCTCGGGGCGGCCTTCGGTGCGGCGCTCGGGGCGGCCTTCGGTGCGGCGCTCGGGGCGGGTGCGCCGGACGATCCGAGCGGCGGAGCCGCCTCGGGCTCGGCGACCTCGGCCCACGACACGGCGTCGGGATCGAGGGCGATGAACAGCTTCCCGCCCCGGGAGCCGTAGCGCTCGAGGGCAGCCAGCTCTTCGCGGGCGAAGGGCTCGGTCGGGCCGAGCACGAAGACGACGTCGGCGTCGTCGGGAACCTCGCTGCCGAGGCCCTGCGAAAGGCCCAAGTCTTTGATCAGGTAGTTCTGCTTCTGCAGGATGTTCCGCGCCAGCTTCACGGCGCGCTCGCTGCCTTCACCCTGCGCCGGGTCGTTCAGCTCGCCGTGCCCCACGGTCAGGTAGGCCACGCGGCGCGCCCGCACGATCTTCAGCAGCTTTTCCTGGAAATCACGGTCCAGGGTCTTGAGCTTGGGCCGGGCGTTCTTCTCTTCCGAGCCGATCGTCAGGGTCTCGGTCACGCTGCCCTTCGAGAGCACGATCACGCCGTCAGAAGTGGCCTTCAGCTCCTTGGCGCGCTTGGGCACCAGCAGCCGATCTTGGATCTCGATCTTCAGGTTCGGCGTGCCCCGTCCGAGCTCGTCGAGGTACGCCTTGACCTCGGTCTTGACCTCGTTCACCTGCGGGAAGAATGCGACCACGTCCAAAGGCTCGCTCAGGCTCTCGGCGATCTTGCGGGTCGACTCGCTGGGGCGCGAGGTCTTGAAGTAGCTGTAGTCGGCGCGCCAGCTCACCTTGTCGGCGGAATAGGTGAAGAGCGCGCCATAGGTGGCCGCGATCACCAGCGTGAGGCCGCTGACCGCCGCTGCGCGCACGCGCCGCGCCTCCGGTCGCTCGGCGTGTCGCATCGGCAAGAGCGCCGCCTCGGCGAACAACATCGGCAGGGTGGCGACCAGCACCAGCACCACCCAGACGATGGTCAGCACGCCCCGAACGCGCTCGCCCGTCTCGGGATCGAGGGCCGAGAGGCCGGTCTTCTCCCAGCCGAAGTCCGAGCCGACGAAGTAGATCGCCAGGGCAAGAGCGCCCAGCACGCTGAGCACGCCGAGCAGCTTCTCGATGTCGCTGCGCTCGCCGCCCACGCGGAACTTCGGCAAAAAGCGCACCACCGTGGCGCCCGTGACCGCGCCGAGGCCGGTGGCCGTGACCACGTAGTGCGCCGTGGGCATGGGCTCGAGCACCCGCTCGCCCAGGTACACCAGGATCAGCCCCACGACGTACGCCGGCACCACCCAGAGCGGCGCCGGGCGCCCACCGGGGGCCTGCGGCTCGGCCACCGGCGGCTCGCTCTTGGCGGCCGCCTTGGGCTCGGGCGCCTCGGGCTCGCTGTCGGGCGCCTGATCGCGGTCGTCGTCCGTCAGCGCCATCGGCGGGCCTCCAGGGTCTTGGTCGCCGCGAGCAAGAAGAAGTACGTCACGGCGGCGTAGTACACGACGCCGTCCAGCTCGAGGATGCCGTTCATGAACGGGCGGAAGTTCTCGTGGTGAATGGCCAGTGAGGTGAGCACCCGGTTGAGCGGCGGGTCGACCGCCTTGGCCACCGCCCAGAGCAACACCAGCGGCGCTAAGATCAGCGCGCCGATCAGCGCCGCGACCACCTGGGACTTGGCCACCGCCGAGGCGAACAGGCCGATCGACAAGGACGCCGCGCCGATCAGCAAGAGGCCGGCGTAGCCGACCAGGATGTGACCCACGCTGACCTTCCCGTTCACGAAGATCAAGAGCGGCATGTACAGCGTCATCAGCGTCATCAGCGCCAGCACGCCAAAGGCCGACACGAACTTGCCGAGCACGATCTCGCTGTCTTTGATGGGCGAGGTATTGAGCAGCGTCAGCGTTCCGGTCTGGCGCTCTTCCGCCAAGAGCCGCATCGCCAGCACGATGCCGGCGATCATGGTGGTGCCGCTCGCGCCGTAGAAGAACTCGCTCAGGACCTGGGCCGAGACCAGCTTGTCGGCGAGGCCCTTCCAGTAGAAGTAGATGCCGTCGATCAAGAGCGCGCCGGCGATCACGATGGCGCCGAGGGGCGAGCGACGATACGCGGCGAGCTCGCGCCGAGCGATGAGCAGGGCTTGGCTCATGGCGACTCCTCCGTCGGGGCGTCGACCGGGGGTTTCTTGCGCTTCTTCTTGCGACGGGCCGGTTCGTCGAGGCTCTTGGCGAGCTCGAGGAACACGCTCTCGAGCTCCCGCTCGCCCCGCGTCAGCTCGAGCAGGCCGTAGCCCGCGCCGACCACCGCGCGCGTCAGGTCGTCGCGCGTGTCGCGGGAGAGCACCACGCGATAGGTGGCGATGCCCGGGCCCTCGGTCGCGACCCCGAGCTCGACCCCGGTCACGCCCGGCACGCCGGCGATCAGCTCGCCGGCCTTTGCCGCGCCGCCCTCACCCACCCGGAGCGAGAGCGACACCCGCATGCCCGACAGCAGCTGGTCGGACAGCTCTTTCTCGGTCCCCGAGGCGACGATCTGGCCATCGCGGATCACGAAGATGCGATCGCAGGTCTCGTGGATCTCGCTCAAGATGTGGCTCGACACCACCACCGTGTGCTCGCCGCCCAGGCTGCGGACCAGCTCGCGCATCTCGACGATCTGCACCGGATCGAGGCCGCTGATGGGCTCGTCGAGCACGACGAACTCGGGCTTGTGCACGATGGCCTGGGCGATGCCGACCCGCTGGCGGTATCCGTGGGAGAGCGCCCCGATCGGGCGGTCGCGCTCGGAGCCGACCTCGGTCAGCTCGAGGGCCTCGTCGACGCGCTTCTCGACGTCCGGGCCGGTCACGCCCCGGAGCTTGGCGGCGAAGGTCAGGTACTCCTCGACGGTCATCTCCAGATAGACCGGCGGGGTGTCGGGCAAGTACCCGATGCGCCGCCGGACCTCGTGGGGCACCTCGACCACGTCCAGGCCTCCGACCTTCACGCTGCCGCTGGTGGGCAAGAGGTCGCAGGCCAAGATGCGGAGCGTGGTGGTCTTGCCCGCGCCGTTGAGGCCGAGCAGGCCGACGATTTCGCCCTTCTCGATGGTGGCCGACAGCGGGCCGACCGCTCGCCGGTCGCCGTAGTATTTGTAGAGGTCTCGGATCTCGATCACGGCTCTGGATTGCTCTCCCGATCCCCGACGGGGGGCCCCGCGTTACCACAAGACGCGCCCGCCCGGGACCCGGAAGCCGCAGGGACTATTCCCACGGGGCAATTTTTCCGACGCCGCTATGCTCCGGTCGTGGAAGATCCGGCGATCAGCCGCCACGCGCCGGCGGACGGTGGACTGGGCCTCGAAGGCGACGCGCTCCTCGGGCGCCTTCGCGCCGAGGCGGAGCGGATCGGGTTCACCGCGCTGGCCGTGTCGGGGGCCCTGCGCCTGAGCGACGCCGCCGAGCGCCTCGAGAGCTGGTCCGCCCACGGCTACGACGCGGCCCTCGACTACATGCGAGGGACCGACCGCGCCGATCCGAGCGCGCTCTTGCCGGGGGCACGCTCGGTGATCGTGGTCGCGCTGGCTCACCCGACCCCGGTCCTGATTCGGCGCTCGGCGCGCGGCAGCGTCGCGGCCTACGCTCGCGGCACCGACTATCACCTGGTAATGAAGGACAAGCTGCGGTCCCTCGCCGACGCGCTGGCGAGCGCCGCTGGCGTGGACATCCGAGCGCGTGTTGCGGTCGACACCGCTCCGCTGCTCGAGCGCGAGCTCGCCGCCCGCGCGGGCCTCGGGTTCGTCGGCAAGAGCACGATGCTGATCGTTCCGGGCGTGGGCACCAACGTGATGCTCGGCGAGCTCGTCACCGATCTTGCGCTGCCGGCGGGTGAGCCCGTGAGCGCGGGCTGCGGCGCGTGCACGGCGTGCCTCGACGCCTGCCCCACCGGCGCGATCGTCGCGCCGTACTTGGTCGATGCCCGGCGCTGCATCTCGTACTTGACCATCGAGCACCACGGCTCGATCCCCGTCGAGCTGCGCCCGCTGATCGGCACGCGGGTGTTCGGCTGCGACGACTGCCAGGCGGTGTGTCCGTTCGACGCCTCGGCCAGCCCGCGGCCCTTCGCCCCCGAGCTCGCCGGGCGCATCGCCCCCGAGGGGCTCGAGCTCGAAGCCCTGCTCTCGGCGGGGAACGCCCGGTATCGCAAGCTCGTGCGCCGGACGGCGCTGCGCCGAGTCAGCCGCGACGTGCTGGCGCGCAACGCCGCCGTGGCCCTGGGCAACGCCGGCGATCGCGCCGCCACCCCGGCCCTGTCCCGCGCCCTAGCCGGTCACCCGAGCGCGCTGGTGCGAGGGCACGCGGCGTGGGCGCTGGGGCAGCTTGGAGGCCCGGTCGCGAAGGCCGCGCTCGAGGCGGCGCTGGTAGATCCGGACGCCGAGGTGCGGCGGGAGGCCGCCTTGGCGCTCGGCAGCCTTGACGGCCCGCGGGCACGCGAATACCCGTGAGACACATGGGACCGCGGTTGCTCTGGGGAGCCGGCTTGGCACTTTCGCTCGCGCTCGGCTCGGCCACCGCATCCGCCGACGTGACCCCGGAGAAGCCGAACGTCGCGGCCAAGCCCGCGGCCAAGCCCGCGGCCAACCGGCGCCCGCTCGCCAACCGACCGGTGGTCGTCGGCCTGCTCGCCGCGCTCTTCCTGATCGTGGCCGGCGCTGCCGGCGCGAACGACAAGATCACGAAGAAGAGCTGAGGTAGAGTTCGCCGGATGCTGTCCCGCGTCCTGCCCCTCGCCCTGCTCGTGCTCGCCTGCTCCTGCTCCTCCGACGAAGACGGAGGCAAGACCAGCACCGGCGGCGGGGGCACGGGTGCGAGCGCCACCGGCGGCGCGGCCGGCAACGGCGGCGGCGCGGGCAGTGGCGGCAGCGCGACGGGTGGCAGCGCGGGCAGCGATGGCGGCGGGGCGGCCGGCAGCGGCGGCAGCGGCGACGGCGGCATCGCCGACAAGCTGTCCGCGACCGGGCTCTACTCCGACACGGCAAAGGGCACGCTCGCGCCCGGAGTCGAAGAGTACCACCCGAAGTACCAGCTGTGGACCGACGGCGCGGCGAAGAAGCGCTGGGTGTACCTGCCGGCGGGCAGCAAGATCGACACCACGGACATGAACTTCTGGGTCTATCCGGTGGGGACCAAGCTCTGGAAAGAGTTCGTGCGCGACGGCGTGCGCGTCGAGACGCGCCTGCTCCACAAGAAGGCCGACTCCGTCTGGGACATAATGGCCTACCACTGGAACAGCGCGCAGACCGATGCGGACGCGGTCCCGCTGGGCGTGCAGAACGCGTCGGGCACCCAGCATGACATCCCGTCGGTCACCGACTGCGGAGGCTGTCACAGCAAGCTGCCGGACCGGGCCGCCTCGTTCAGCGCCATCCAGCTCTCGCACAGCGACAAGGGGGTGAACCTGAGCAAGCTGATCAGCGCCGGCCGTCTGAGCAAGCCGCCGAGCGGGCCCTTCAGCCTGCCGGGCAGCGCCCAAGATCAGCTGGCGCTCGGCACCCTCCACGCCAACTGCGGTATCTGTCACAACGAAAAGAGCTTCGTGTTCGCCATGGTCGACATGCGGCTCTGGCTCGAGGTCGAGAACCTGGGCTCGGTGAAGGCGACGGGCACCTACCTCTCCACCGCGAACAAGCCGCTGACCGCGTCCAATCCGAGCACCGGGCAAGCGCGCGTGGTGCCCGGCAACGCCGCGAAGAGCGACCTTCACATCCGCATGAACCAGCGCGGCGTGCCCACGCAGATGCCGCCGCTGGGCACCGAGCAGGTCGACATCGCCGGCCTCGCGGCGGTGGAGGCTTGGATCAACGGTCTGTGAGCGATCAGTCCGCGCAGCAGCGGAACCCACGCGATTGCTCGTTGCTCATGCGCGGGAATTTCGCCTGCGCCGCGCAGGTGAGATCGACGGGCTTCGACAGGTAGTGCCCGCCGCGGGCAAAGCACTCGTTGCTGCCGTTGCACGAGTCCTCCCACTCCGAAGCGTTGCCGCTCATGTCGTACAGGCCCGGGTACCCGCCCTGACAGGTGGACACGCTGCCGACGCTCTGTTGCGTGAGGAAGTTGCTGTTGTCGAGCCCCACACAATAGAAGTTGTC
Organism: Myxococcales bacterium; assembly: GCA_016191785.1. Classification (GTDB taxonomy): domain Bacteria; phylum Myxococcota_A; class Polyangia; order Polyangiales; family Polyangiaceae; genus JADJKB01. The sequence continues at coordinate 11,243 of JACPVJ010000031.1, forward strand.
CGAGACCGGACCGTACGGATACGGCCGCGTCCCGTTCTTGGTGCAGGCGAAGTGCCACTCGCTCTGCGCAGGGTCGGTGTTCGACGCGGGCGCCACCGAGCCGCCGCCGATCTTGCCGCACAAACGCTTGCCCACGCCCTTGCAGTACGCATAGGCATCGCACCAGTCCACGCACACCACGGGGCGGTTCGCGTAGTTGGTCGGGTTGTAGCCACACGTCGGGGTGAAGCTCGAGTTTCCGCTGCAGGCCGCAGGCTGCCCGGTCTTGGGCGGGTTCGTCCCGAGCCAGACGTCGTATTGCTTCTGCGAGACCTCGGTCTTGTCGATGCAGGTGGTCTTGCCCGGCCCGGGGACGAGCAGCATCTCGGCAGTTCCGGCGACGGTAGGACAGGTCGGCGGAGAGCCGCCCGTTCCTCCGCCGGTGCCGCCACCGCTCGGTGCTCCGCCACCGCTCGGTGCTCCGCCACCGCTCGGTGCTCCGCCACCGCTCGGTGCTCCGCCACCGCTCGG
>JACPVJ010000059.1 GCA_016191785.1 Myxococcales bacterium
CGGCATGGGCGAGGGCGAAGCACCCCCGATCGTGCGCCGAGCAACTGCCTGAGCCGACCTCCTGCACGCCTCGCGCGGCCGGCGCCCCGGGTGGACCCATTTTCACGAGCAGACCCGGGTCAATTCTGCCGAGCGGCGAAGAGAAGACCCCACTGGCCGCGCTCCCCGCGCTCAAGAGCAGCGACCCGCGCGAGATCTTGATCACCATCGCGGGCGCGCTCCAGGGGTCGGCGCTTCTGGGGGGCGGGTAGCGGCAGGGCGCGCTAAGGCGGTCTGCCTCTCCGGGTGGATCAGTTTTCACCCGGCCGAGTGGATCAGTTTTGGAGCGGGCGACTCATCGTCGGAACGCATGCCCAGGTTGAGCGGAATACGCTTTCGGAAGCCCTCTATCCGGGTCGCACAATGACCTCGGTCTCCCGTGTGAGAGACATCTCGCCAGGGCGAGTGATAGCGACATGGTGAGGGGGACTCGCCAGATCCGGCGGCTCAAGCAGGGCCGCGGGATCAACCTTCCAGTTGAAGGCGTCTGGCGCCGGCGACCAGATGTCGACGTACCGTGAGACCGCGCAGAAACCATCGTCAACGCGGACGCGTGTCGGAACGCGGCTCTGGTCCGCTCCGGCGTGCCACCCTTGATCGTAGCGAATGTGGAGGCGCTCGTCGCCGGCGACGGGAGCAAACGGTGGGGCCATTGGTGTGATGTCGAAGCCGCGGAGGAAGGTCTGATCGCCCATCACAACCACTGGCCAGTGCAACACGCCTCCGCGCCGGCAGATGGCAACTGACGGCGCTCCTCCAATGGCGTGTTCGCCCTCGTGTTCACAAAGGTAGGCTATCGCGCCGACAGCGCGTTCGACCCAGTGCGGTCCACCGTCTTGCAGAGCCCTGCGGACAGACGAGACGATCTGCTCCTTTCCGTCGCGCTGACCGACGAACAGCATCAGGGACCCGGAATGTCGGTGCGAGTAGAGATGCACCTCGGCTCTCCGGCTGGGACCCGTGAAGACCTTTGCGAGCGCTGGCACGCCGTTGGAGAGGAACCCAACAAGGACTACTTCGCTCCCATTCGACCATGGGCTGCGTCGCTCGATTTGGTCCAAGAAGAAGGCGAACAAACGAACGGTGCTGTAGAAATTGATCGGAAGGTCCGGCTTCAGTCGGTTGTGGTCGTGAGCGATTCCACGGGTGAGTTCAACGGCTGACGCGACAGAGAGAGCGTTGCCCGCAACGACTGCGCCAGTGGAGCGGTCGAGCGCGTGCGTCTTGATTCCGGTGTCGGTGGCGTCACTCGCGATGCTGTAGCGGCAGTCCGCTGCGAGCAGCAGGGAGGCGCCGGTCTGGGTCAAGCTGGTCGCGGCAAATCCGATGGTCATGGTGCGAGGGTCTTGTGGCTGGGTCTGCCCGACAATTATGCCCAGGAGCTCGCCCGGAGCCATCCTCCCCGCCCCTCGACGCCGCCGCCGCGGAGCGACCTCACCAATTCAGCGCCTCTTGCACCCGCTCGAGCGCCAGCGTGTCATCGGGCATCTGAAAGCGCGGAAGTCTGTGCAGCCCCACCTGGCAGCGTAGTTGGTCCGTCGGTGTCAGCCGCCGGACGATCCGCGCGACCGCGACAGTAGGGCCCGGAGTCACGAGCTCCGAGCCCCGGGTCGCCGCGACTGGATGCGGTCGACTATGGCGTCGGCCAGGTCGTCGTCGTGAAGTGACCCGGCAGTACACCGTCACTCTCGGTTATTGACCGTGACCGGGCAGGCCGCGCTCCCTCGCTCTTCACCGAAGTGGTTGGAGTGAACGTACGTGACGCGTTGTTGCGCGAGATCGACAGTGAACGTTTTGGACAAGCCCGACCTGATGACGACGACAGAGCCCTGGTCTGAAATGATTTCGTCATCACTCGCGTCAAAATCGAGTACTCCGATTTCGTGTGTCCGCTCCACTCGCGACAGGACCAGCTGAACGCTTTGGCAGTGCCGGGTGCTGGTGGAGCACGAAAACTGGCGGAGCATCGTTCCGTTGGTCGCCTTCGAGCCCTTGGGTTCGGACCTGAACGGGAGGCGAACGTGTACGAGCAGCTTCCCAGGGACTCGATCGCATTGGTTGCGCACCCGGATCTGCAGATCCGCCGCGCTTGCGCGTTCCGCCGGCACACTCTCGTGCGGCTGCGGCTCCGGAGGCGTGGCGTCGGGGCGGCTGTACGGGGGCGGATTGGATGGCGTCCAATCAGGTGGTCGGAACCCGCATTCGACCTCCGTGCGGTCCACTATGGGCGCCGAGCGAATAACGTACTCGCGCCCGCACAGACTCTCGGCCTTCGCCACGCACTGCTTAGCGCCTTCGGGGCAGGTGATGCGAAACCCGGCCCGGCCGTTCGAGAATAGAGCGTGTCGAAAGCTCGCTTCACCGGTTGCGCAGCCGAGCATCGACACCAGGGTGATGACACCCGCGAGGGACCAAGAGGCAGCGAGCGACAACGCTTCTGAACGTGGCATCGGCTAGCACCGACAGCTCGGGCTCGTGGTTCCATCGCAGCACTGCACGCGGCCCCCGGCGCAACCGCACACGCCATCGTGGTGCGAGCAGCAGCCGCGGCCGTCAGGAGTGGGCTCTCGTTCGGTCGCACGCGCCGGCGCGAAGCCAACCCAGAGCACCGATGCCGCGAGAGCCGCCGTCAGGATCCGTCTCATCATGTCTGTCTCCGTCTGTCTCCGTGGCTAGTCGGCCAGTGTATCCCGGTTGACCCTCAAACGGCCCGAGGAGGACGCCAGGATGGCGGCTCCCAAGGAGCTGATCGTAGGGCGTCGCGGGTCGCTGCGACAGATTTGATCGCAGGACGCGAGCCAGACCCGCGCCGAGCTGATGTGTCACTTCCGGGTCAAGGCCCCTCGGGCCTGTAGGTCCGCCACCAGCTTCGCCCGTTCCGTCGGCGAGATCTCCGGCGTCGGCAGGTCTACCCAAGGTCCGCCAGTGTCGTCGCGGCGGAATTCGCGCGAGCTGCCGAGCCGACGGTGTTTGTCCATGCGCGGCGAGGGCTTTGGCGGGCTCGTGCCGACACACGGCCTGGCAGGGAGAGTCGCGAGCATGCAGTCACCGCTGCCGAAGTCTTCGTCCGGGTTAGTCTGCCTGGCCCAGATCGAGTCGTCGCGTCGGTCGGGCGCCGCCTCGCGTTCGCGCTCGTGCAGTTGCGAGGCCAGCTTCTGGGCCGCAGCCACATCAACTTTTGCTTGCTCGTATCCGAGGCGATTGCCGTACCAGGATGCCCCAACGATCATCGCCCCGCACAACAACCCAGCGAGAAACCGTGCCATGCGGGGTGAGACTCCGCGCCGGGCCGCTGGTTCCCAGATTGTTCGAATTTCGGAAATCCTCTTGCAGAGCCGCACGTAAGACGCGGGCTCGGCTGGGGGGCGTCTAGGCGAGACGAGCTTGAGCACTGGCGTTTCTGCGGCGGCCATCGTCGCGGCGGCGCCGACCAACTGCCGGAGCGTTCCGCAGTCCTGGCACACGGGGAAGCGGTCGAACCTCGTCCCGTCTCGCTTGGTCTTGCCGTCCTGCTTGAGGCCACGTTGCTCCGGGCGTTGGAGCCTCCCGGCGCGAAGCAGTTCCCAGAGCGCGGCCTCGGACCGAGTGGGCTGAGCCCGCATCGCGGCGGCGCGCTCCGCGAGGACTCGCTGGCGTCGGAGCTGAACGATCGGGCGAGCGGACATGGGCACCCCAGGGGCCCGGCGTGGTGGGCGGGCTTCGCGACCCCTGGCGCACGATCTGTGACACGCCGCCTGCGCCGCGTTCGTGGGTGCTCATGCGATCGGGCTCACCGTTTGGCGTCAGCTCACCAAGCGGCGTGGCGCAGAGCGTGCGCCGGCCGAGCGGAGCCCGACCACCGCGCCGGGCCGAGGCACCACCCGGCCGCTCGCCGTGAGCGCTCGCCGGCGCCGCGGTCTCTGGCGGACGCTCGTCTTCCCCGTTCGGGCAAAGCCCGAACTTGGGGAAGACCGACGCCGCAAAGCGGCGGCGAGTTGGGGCACAAACACACGAGCTCGAGTCCGGCCGCTACGACGAGGTGGTGCTCGACACCGCACCCTCGCGCCACGCCCTCGAGTTCCTGGACTACCCTGGGCGCCTCGGCCGCATGCTCGAGGCGCGCACCCTCGAGTGGATGGTGGGCCTGGCCAAGCTCGCCGGCTCGACCCTGGACGACCGCCCCGACGACGACTCCGCGAAGTCCACCCCTTCGGGTGTTCCGCAGCGGCTCCTGACG
>JACPVJ010000057.1 GCA_016191785.1 Myxococcales bacterium
CACCGGGAGGGTCGCTCCCCCCGACGCCTAGTACCCATCGTTTACGGCGTGGACTACCAGGGTATCTAATCCTGTTTGCTCCCCACGCTTTCGCGTTTCAGCGTCAGTCACTGTCCAGAAGGCCGCCTTCGCCACCGGTGTTCCACTCGATATCTACGAATTTCACCTCTACACCGAGTATTCCGCCTTCCTCTCCAGGACTCTAGTCTGGCAGTTTCGAATGCACTTCCATGGTTGAGCCGTGGGATTTCACATCCGACTTGCCAAGCCGCCTACACGCGCTTTACGCCCAGTGATTCCGAACAACGTTTGCACCCTCTGTCTTACCGCGGCTGCTGGCACAGAGTTAGCCGGTGCTTGCTAAGGAGATACCGTCATCAGGTTGGATGTTAGCCAACCCTTATTCTTCTCTCCCCACAGAGCTTTACAACCCGAAGGCCTTCATCGCTCACGCGGCGTCGCTGCGTCAGGCTTTCGCCCATTGCGCAAGATTCCCCACTGCTGCCTCCCGTAGGAGTCTGGACCGTGTCTCAGTTCCAGTGTGGCTGTTCATCCTCTCAGACCAGCTACCCGTCTTAGCCTTGGTAGGCCATTACCCTACCAACTAGCTGATGGGCCGCAGGCTCGTCCTCCAGCGTGAGCTTTCATGAAGAGGCCCACTTTGGCCGCAGCCCCCGAGGGGACCGTGGTCTTATGCTGTATTAGCCCCCCTTTCGGAGGGTTATCCACCACTGAAGGGAAGATTACCTACGTGTTACTCACCCGTGCGCCGCTGTACTGGGGCCGAAGCCCTTTCTCGCACGACTTGCATGTGTTAGGCGCGCCGCTAACGTTCGTTCTGAGCCAGGATCAAACTCTCCAGTTAGATCCTTCGGCAGACGCTGCGACCGAGGCCGCTGCGCCGCCATGGCTTGTTTACTATGGAGATTAATTCCGTCGGGTTGAACCGACGGATTAACGAGAACCCACGCGATTTCTCGCGTGTTTCATAGGACTCAGTTTTCAAGGACCAAGGGGAGCGGGCTCCCGAGCGGGCCGGAGACTCTACTTGCAAGATGCAGGCAGGTCAACCAATAAATCGACTCACGCCGCGCAGCGAACCGCGGTGGGCAAGAGCAGACTCGAAGGTTCTTCACCGGGTCAGTCGCAGAGCGGCTGACTCAGCCAAGTCACCGAAGGGTACCAGAACCGAGGTCCTGGGCTTTTCGGCCCGTGTCTCCGGCAACGGGGGGGAGCCGGAGACGCCCCGGCGAAGCGCCAGGGGGAGCGGCTATATGGACTACGGCCGAACTCAGTGCAAGAGTTTTTGATTCGAGCCTGAGGAATTTACGTATCTACATGAAATCAATTGGATTTTATGTTCAGTATCGGGCGATTTTTCTCGTCGCCGGGGTCCTCTTGGCGCACACGCCGGCCCCGGCCGCGCCCGCGTGCGGCGCCCCGGGAAAGCCCGCCTGCCCGCTCCAGAGCTACATGCGGACGCGCCTGGCGACGGCGCTGGCCCACCGGGATTTCCGCGAGCTCGAGCGCCGGCTGACCCAGGTGGCGGAGCAGAACCCAGAGCCGCGCAAGTGGCACAACTGGAACAAGTTCGCGCTCGACGGCGCCCGGGCCGCACGGGAAGGCCGGCTGCGGGGAGTGATCGCCGCCTGCGCGCGTTGCCACGCGATCTATCGGCCGGAGCACAACATCAAGTACCGGGAGCGCAAGCTGCCGGAGTGATCAGGTCTTCGGCAGCTCTTCCGCGTACCAGCGCCCGAGCTTCTCGCGCACCAAATTGATTTCTGCGCCGTTCGAGAGCCGCGCGCGATAGCCGAGCTCGCCGCGAAGCTGGTAGCGCCCGAGCACCTCGACGGGCACCCACGAGCCACCGAACCAGAGCGCGGACGGGCGCCGCGCGTCGCTCTGTGCGGTCCGGACCTCGACGCGGGACCAGTGGTCGCGCTGCGCTGCCTTCGGGAGCTCGAGCCCGGCCTCGTGAGCGATTTCGCGCGCGGCCTCGGAGAGCGCGCGCGGAGAGACGGAGAAGCAGCGCCGCGCCACCTCGAGAACGATGGCGTACCCCTCGGGCAGCGCCACCACGGCGAAGCTGCGCTGGCGTGCGCGCACGACGAGCTGTTCGGTGTCGGACCAGCCGGGGATCAGACTCGAGCCGAGGGCGCGCAGCACCAGCCGCCACTCTGCCGCGGCCACGCGGATCTCGAACGGGTCGATCGCCCCGGCGTAGTCCACCGTCTCGCCCTCTTGATCGACCAGCGCGGCGGCCACCGCCCCGGTGTTGTCGCACAGCCGGAGCAGCACCGCGCCGAACGGCGTCGCGTCCTGATCGCGGGTGCCGACCGCGGGGCGGCGCCTGCTCATTTATCGACCTGGACGCGCGCGAGAAGATCGCTGACCCCGCGATCGAGCAAGACCGGGGCGGAGCGGTTGACGGTCTCGAGCAGCCGTTGGTGCTGGACGCGGGCACGACGGTCGACGATCTCGCGCTCCATCATCAGACGCCGGTCGGCGAGCGGGACGACCTTCTCGGGGATGCGCTCGACCGCCAAGATCACGTGGAAGCCGTAGCGCGACTCGATCAGCGGGCTGACCCCCGGCACCTGCGCGACCGCGTGGGCGCCCTGGGCGTACGAGAGCTCGAGGCGCCTGGGCTCGGCCCCGAGCGGAGCCTTCGGATCGCCGATCCGCCCGTCGGCCGCCACCGGATCGAGGTGCTCGACCTTCACGCTCAGCCCCTCGGCATCGACCGCCTTGGCCTTCGCCTCGAAGTCGGCGGGGACGGTGGCGCCGGCGACTGCTGCGTGAATGCGCTCGGCGACGCTGCGCGCCTTGGCCGACTTCTGCGGCGCCTCGTCGATCACCACCGCGTGGGTGGTGCGCACCAGCGCTGGCCGCGCGACGTCCAGCCAGCGAAGCGCGGTGACCTCTTCGACCTCGGCGTCGGTGGGCGGGCCCTTCGCCTTCGCCTCTTTCGCGATCTCTTCCAGCATGACGCGAGCCAGCGCCGAGCGCTCGGCGCTCTCGATCAGACCGGTGCCCCGGAGCGCCTGCCGGGCATGCGCCGCGAAGAGCGCGTCCGAGATCAGCCGCTCTCGCGCCTGCGGCAAGCTGATGGCCTGCGCTCGGGCCACGTCGCGCACGAGCTCGGCCGGGAGGTCGTCGTCAGCGACCCGAGCGGCCACGCCCTCGGGGAGGGCAGAGACCTGGGGTGGCGGCGGGGCGCTTTGCTCGGGCCCGCAGGCGAGCGCGAAGGCCCCGAGCAGCGCGAGTCGAGACGTTGCGCGCATGGCTCAGCGGGACGCGCCTTTCGGGCGGAGCATGTCCGTCGCCGAGCGCAGGGTGAGGCCCCCGATCGCCAACCAATAGAGCGCGTCGAGGTCGCGGCGATCACCCAGCGCGCTCACCCCCATGGTGAACGCGCCCGCCGCGGCGACCAGGAGCACGACACTGACGACATCGACGACCCGGGCCACGACCACACTCTACTCGACGAGCATCCAGGCGAAGCGCACGATCAACGCGATGGCCAGGACGGAGAGGGGACGCACGGCGGCGCCGATCCGCGCAGTGGGTGGCGTCAGGGGTTTGTAGTCCTGGCGATCGACCGCGATCTTGGCGGCGCTCGTCACCAGGGCGATGGCGGCGACCGCTGCGGCGGCGTGGGAGAGGAGCGCGTGGCTCGGACGAGACACGCGCCAGGCGGCGAAGAGCGTCAGCGCCGCGCCGATCAGCCCGACCGCGAAGATCGGGGCGGCCGCCGTCGGAAGGCGGCTGCGCGCCGGGAGCGGCGCGCCGGGGATGGCACGCGGGTCGTCTTCGGGGGTGCCTGGCGCGCGCGTGGCACCCCAGCCGAACGCAAACAGCACCCAGGCCACCGCGCCGATCGCGGCGCGCACCGGCTCGAGGTGCTGCACGCCGATGTTCGCGCCGAGCGAGAGCCAGGTGACCAGGCAGAGCACGACGGTGGCGTGGATCCCCACGGCGCGACCGACCCAGGGCCGGGCTTCGGTCAGAAAGGGTCCGACGACCATCGCGACCAGAGCCGCGCACGCGGCGACTCGCGGCCCGACCCCCACCCCGCGCTCGAAGGCTGGCGCGCCCACCGTGCCGACCCAGGCCAGAAGCCCCGGGAGCAGCATGTTCGAGCGCGTCGACAGCGCGCGCGCTCGCTCTTTGGGGTCGGCCGGCATCGCGACGCAGGCTAGCTCAATTTCGGGACGGACGGCGCCGACGGCGATGGACCAGCCAGGCGCCCACCGGGACCAGCACCAAGAGCGCGCCGACCACCAGGCTGGCCAGCGATCGCGACCGCGGCGGCGCCCAGGCCGCCACCACCGTCCGCGGCCCCGGCTCGCGCAGGCGCTCGATCCAGTTGAAGGACTGGGCCACGCCCTCGGTGCGCCGGCCGTCGCCCGCGCGCGACAGCCGTGCATGCGTCGGCGGGTCGATCAGGACGTCGGTGATCTCGACCCCGGGAACTTCGTAGTGGTCCTCGACGCGCACCGCGCCGACCTCGGTCGCCAGCTGGTCGAGGCGAAACGTCCACGAGAAGTGGAGGTGCCCGCTCTGCCCGGGCACCCAGCCCTCGGCCTCGACCCGCTCGATGTCCCGGGCCGCGAGCGGGCGGCAGCGGACGGTCTCGAGGGTGCGCCCGACGCACACCGACAGTGACCGCACGAGCTCGGCGGAGCGTGCGTCGAGGGCCGCGTTGCCCTCGGCGGCGCTGATCTGCAGATCACCGTCGCGATCGGCGGCCTTGCGGACCTCGGTCGCGAGCTGTGCGCCGAACCCCACCCGATAGCCGATGCGGATCGGCTGATCGCCGAGGCGCAGCTCGAGCCAGCGCTCGGCCTGCACGGTCGGGAACCTGAGGTGCGCTCGCCCGCCCGGAGCAAAGAGCACGAGCGCGAGACCCAGACCCGCCGCGGCAGCGCGCAAGGTCAACGCGCGGCGTGCTCGATCATCTTCAAGAAGGTGAGCACGGCGTGGCCGGTCGCGCCCTTGGGGTAGGTGCCCTTGGCCGCGTCGCCCAGCACCGGGCCCGCGATGTCGCAGTGGATCCAGGGCGCCTTGCCCACGAACTCGCGGAGGAAGAGCGCGGCGCTGATCGAGCCACCCCAGCGGTCCGCGGTGTGCTTCAGGTCGGCCACGTCGCTCTTCAGCTGCTCGCGCATGTCCTCGATCAGCGGCATGCGCCAGAACTGCTCGCCCGCCTCTTTCGCGGCGGCCTCGAGCTCGCGAGCGTGCTTGTCCTCGACGGAGTAGAACCCAGAGCAGGTCTTCCCCAGTGCCACCATGCACGCGCCGGTGAGGGTCGCCGCGTCGACCAACAGATCGGGGTTCAGCCGAGAGGCGTAGGTCAGCGCATCGGCCAGCACCAAGCGCCCCTCGGCGTCGGTGTTGACGATCTCGACGGTCTTGCCGTCGAGGGAACCGAAGATGTCACCGGGGCGGTACGCCTCGGCGTCGGGCATGTTCTCGGCCGCGCCGACGATGCCGTGGACCTCGACGTTGGGCCGCAGCGCCGCGACCGCCGCCATCAGCCCGAGCACGACGCCGGCCCCGGACATGTCGCTCTTCATCTCACCCATGCCGGGGGCGGGCTTGATGCACAGGCCGCCGGAGTCGAAGGTCAGGCCCTTGCCGACGAAGACCAGCTTCTTCTTGGGCTTCTTGGGCACGTAGGACAGGTGGATGAAGCGCGGCTCGTTGGCGCTGCCCTGGGCCACCGCGTAGTGCAGCTTCATGCCGGCCGCGGCGATGCCCTTCTTGTCGAGCACCTTGATGCCCATGCCGTGCTTCTTGGCCAGGCCGCGGGCGATGCGTGCCAAGGCCTCGGGGTTGAGCTCGTTCGGCGGCTCGTTGACGGCATCGCGCGTGAGGCAGATGGCCTCGGCGATCTTGAGCCCGATGTCGATGGCGGCCTTGTCGGCCTGCGCCTGCTTGTGGACGAACAGCTTGACGTCTTTGAGCTCGGCCTTGGGCAGCCGATCGCCGGTCATGTACTTGGTGAAGCGGTAGGCCCCGAGGCCGATGCCCTCGGCGATGACCCGCAGGTCGATGCCCTCGACCGGCAGAGCGAAGCCGAGGCTCTTTGCCTTGGCGCCCTGCGCGGCGCGAGCAGCGGTGGCCGCCGCGGCGCGCAGGCGCGCGGGCTCGTGGGCGCGCTTCGCGCCGACGCCGAGCAGCAGCACGCGCCGGGCCTTGAGCCGGCCCATGGTCGGCAGATCCAGCGACTGATCGGGCTTGCCGGTGAACTCGGCGAGCTTGGCGTTCTCGAGCAACGCCCCGCCGAGGGCGCGGTCGAGGTCGGCGACGACCTTCTGCTTGTCGAGGCCGCCCTCGGTGACGAGCACGGCGATCAGGTCGACAGCGGCGGTGGTCGGATCTCCCGATGCCGTTTGGATGTGCAAAGCCATGGCGCGAACTCTCCTGGGGCGCCCGGCGGCGGCCGGGAGCGGGGCAGCGATACTGCCACCCCGACCCGCGGCCCTTCAAGCGGCTTTCAGCCCTTGTAGATGGCGATGATCTTCTTGAGCAGGTCGATGCCCTCGGCGCGCGGGCGCTGGAAGGCGTTTCGGCCCACGATCGCGCCGAAACCACCGCCGGCGTTGATCTGACGGATCTCTTCCAGCACCTCGTCGGTGCCCTTGGCGGCGCCGCCCGAGAAGATCACGATACGCTTGCCACCGAACGCCGCCTGCACGCAGTAGCGCACGCGCTCGGCCAGCGTGCCGACCGGGATCTTGGCCTTCTCGATGGCCTTCTTGGCCTCGGCCTGCTCGATGTGGGCCGTGGGAGGCTTGATCTTGATGATGTGCGAGCCGAGCTCGGCGGCGATGTGCGCCGCGTAGGCGGCGACGTCCACCGCGGTCTCGCCGTCTTTGCTCAGACCCTCGCCCCGCGGGTAGGCCCAGGTCACGACCGCCAGGCCCTTGGCCTTGGCTTCGTAGGTGAGCGCCTTCAGATCTTGGTACATCTGATTGCGCAGCCCCGACCCCGGGTAGATGGTGTAGCCGATGGCGACGCAGCCCAGGCGAAGGGCATCGTCGACCGTGGCGGTCAGCGCCGAGCAGGGCTCGACCTTGGACAGCGAGTCGCTGTTGTTCAGCTTCAGGATCAGCGGGATCTGCCCGGCGTACTTGTCGGCGCAGGCCTCGAGGAAGCCCAGAGGGGCAGCGTAGGCGTTGCACGCCGAGTCGATGGCGAGCCGGAAGTGGTACTCCGGGTCGTGCGCGTCGGGGTTCATCGCGAACGAGCGCACCGGCCCGTGCTCGAAGCCCTGATCGACGGGCAGAATCACCAGCTTGCCGGTTCCGGCGAGGGCGCCGGTGTTCAGCAGGCGGGCGAGGTTGGTCTTGGTGCCCGGATTGTCCGAGCCGTACCAAGAGAGGATTTCCTTCACGCGGTCGGTGGCCATGATCGTTTTCCCCTTGTCGCGCCCGAGGGCTTGAATGCGGCCCGGGAAAGTAGATCCTTATCGCCGGCCTTTCAACCAAGGCCTCGAAAGCAGAAAGAGGAGCGCAATGACCCACGTTTCTTGGAGCCCGCCGGACGCGTCGAAGGCGGGCGCCACGCTCGAGACGTTCATCCTCGAAGGCATGTTCAAGGTCCCCGGAGCGACCGGGACCTTCACCTCGCTCCTGAATCAGATCAGCTTGGCGGCCAAGCTGATAACGGGGCGCGTGCGCCGCGCAGGCCTGGCCGACGTGCTGGGATGGACGGGCGACACAAACGTGCAGGGCGAGAGCGTGCAGAAGCTCGACATCATCGCCAACGAGACGATGATCAACGTGCTCCGCCGGCGCGGCCACTGCATGGGGGTCGCCAGCGAAGAGAACGACGAAGCGATCTTGTTCCCCAATGCGCGGGGCGGCTACCTGGTGGTGGTCGCTCCGCTCGACGGGTCGAGCAACATCGACGTCGACGTCTCGATCGGGACCATCTTCGGCATCCTGCGCTGCGACCAGGAGAGGCCCGTCAGCGCCGAGAGCTTCTTGGTGCCCGGCAGCGAGTACGCCGCGGCCGGCTACGTGATCTACGGGACCTCGACTGTCTTGATGCTCTCGACCGGCCAGGGCGTGCACGGCTTCACCTGGGACCCCGGCGCCGGCGAGTTCTTCCTGTCGCACGAGAACATCCGCTGCCCAACCCGCGGCAACATCTATTCGGTGAACGAGGGCAACACCGCGCGATGGACGCCGGGGGTCAAGCGCTGGGCGAGCTGGGTCAAGGAAGAGAACAAGGCCGAGGGGCGCCCGTACACCCACCGCTACGTCGGGTCGCTGGTCGCCGACGCGCACCGGACGCTGCTCAAGGGTGGCATCTTCGCCTACCCCGCAGACACGAAGAGCCCGGGGGGAAAGCTGCGGCTGCTCTACGAGGCCAACCCGATGGCCCTGATTTTCGAGGCCGCCGGCGGCCTCGCCACCACCGGCCGGGAGCGCGTGCTAGACGTGGTTCCGAGCGAGCTGCACGCTCGAGTGCCGCTGATCATCGGCTCGAAGCACGACGTCGAGACCTTCGAGCAATTCGTCAAGGACGACGTCTGAGAGCCTGGTACACTCGAGGCATGCGTCTTTCGGTCGTGACGGCGAGCGCAGCGTCGCTCGCGGTCGTCTTGTCTTCGGGCGTCGCAGGCGCACAGTACGGCGGCCAGCCGCCACCGCCCGGGTACGGCCAGCAGCCACCGCCTGGCTACGGGCAACCGCCACCCCCCGGCTACGGCCAGCAGCCCGGCTACGGCCAACCGCCGCCGCCCGGCTACGGGCAACCACCACCGCCCGGCTACGGCCAGCAACCCGGGTACGGCCAGCAGCCCGGGTACTACGGCGGGCCGCCGCC
>JACPVJ010000081.1 GCA_016191785.1 Myxococcales bacterium
CCGCGGAAGTTTGCTGGCCGGCAACGGGTGGCCGACCACTGAAATGCCGCCACGCGCGCCGGACCGAATACTCCGACGAGCAAGAGTACGCGCGCACGCCCACCCACGGCATCAGGCGTGCGCCCCAACACCAGCGCGTGATGCGCTCAGTGGGGGCTGCAGCGCTATTGCCTCGTCATCGTCACGTCGTAGGTAGAAACGCACGACGAGCCATCGTTGCACTTCATCGACATCGTCGAGACCGACGTAGCCGAGCTGCCATCGGCAGCAAACGTCCTCATGTAAGTTAGCGTCGCCTCGCAACCGTCGGCCGACGTCTTGCATGCAGTCCCGCGTGCCACGCAGTTTTCCTGTGTGACCGACGCGCACTTGCCTGCGGTAATCGCTGGATCGTCGATGTTCATGACCAAGTCCGGGAGAGACCCGCACGTCCCACCGCTGCGTTCTTTGAATGCAGAGACGTAGGTTGCCCCCTTCGTGGCGCAGGCGTTCACTTCGTTCGGGACCCCCGATGCCGCGGCATCGTCACTTGCCGAGCAGCCGCACAGCCACAAGGCTAACAGTCCACCCAGCCACTTCGCTCCCGTCCCACATGCCATGCCTCAAGGGTACACACCCCACGCGACGGCAACGACGAGCAATTTGTGCCAAAGCGCGATCGGTTGCCACGGTGCAGCGCGCTGTGGTGCCGCTGGGAGAGACGCGTGACGCCGGCCCGCTTTGCTTCACGGACCAGATGAGTGGGCCGGCAGGGCTTCGATCCCTGGCGGCGCTGCACCGCCGCGAGCGACGCTCGTCACCGAACCGCACTTGAAGTGACTTCATTGTATGCTATCGTGCTCCGGTGGCCGCAGCCGAGGCACTCAGGACGATCCGCGGTCTCGCTCGGGCCGCCCGCTACGTCATCAGCGAGCACGCGGCCAAGCGGATGAACCAGAGGAACGTTCGCCCCGTTGACATCAGATGCGCGCTCGCAGGCGCGACGGCATGCGCTGCTCTGCCCGACGATCGCTGGAAGACAACGGGGCCGGACCTCGACGGAGACGCGCTTTCGTGCGTGGTGGTGATCGAGGGCGACGTCGTGGTGATCACGGTCTTCTGAGAGGAAAGAACATGAAGCGATGCAAGAAGTGCGAGAAGGGCAAGCGGGCCGGATCGCAGCGCTACGAAATCGAGCTTGGCCGCCGCGCGTTCGAGGGCGAGGTCCGAGGCTGGCGGTGCCGCGTCTGCGGCGAGCGGTACTACCACGGGCCGGATCTGGAGCACTTCGAGAAGCTCGTCGCGCGATGGCTCGCCGAGAACGGCTTCGACACGGGCGCCGAGTTCAAGTTCATGCGGAAGGCGGCGGGGATCCGCGCTGCGGATCTTGCCGAGTGGATGGGTGTCACGCCTGAGACCGTCTCGCACTGGGAGACGGGCAAGCACCCGTCGGACGTGACCACGCGCGCACTGCTCGCCGCCATCGTGCTCGACGCGCTCGGCGGAAAGACGGCGATGCGCGATCGGTTGGGCGCGCAGCGCTCGCCGGCTCGGCGAAAGCGGATCCGCGTTGCCGCGTAGGCGCGCGGCGGAGCCGGCCCCCCGCTGGCTCTCGCTCCCGCCCCCCGGCTGGAGCATCCCCGAGCTGGCAGGGGGAGCGTGTGCCGGTGACGCCGGGGCGGTGAGCGACGAAAAACAGTGGGTCGACAGGGACTCGAACCCTGGACCGACGGATTAAAAATCCGCAGCTCTAACCGACTGAGCTATCGACCCGGTCCCCGAAAGGGGCGGCCTCTTTAGCGCGAATGGGGGCGTTCGGCCACTGTTCTTCTGCTATGCCTTCGCCAGCCCCGATGCCGGCGTCGGTACCCAGCCCCGCGCGCGCGCTCTGTCGACCCTCGACCGTGGGCGCGGCGTATTTCGCGCTGCTGTCGGCGGGCGCACTCGCGGTCGCGCTGGGTGACGACCGAGTGCAGGGCGTGGCCGCTCCCGCGGTCCGGCGCCTGGTTGCGACGCGGTTCCGCGGCGAGGTGATCGACGCGGCTCTCTTGTCGCTCGCCGTCGCTGTCGCGCTCGGCCTGGTTCTCGGCGCCCTTGCGGGCGTCGTGGTCGGGCTTCGCGACCGCCTCGGGGGTCGGGCCCCGCGGTCGCCGAGCGAGCGCGCGGTTCCGGCCTTGGGGTTGGTGGTGGTCGCGCACGCGCTCGCCTGGCTGTTCGACGTGGCCCGCCATCCCCAGGCCTACGCGCCCGCGCTCTACGCCCGGGGCGGGCTCAGGGCGCTGCTCCAGACGCTCGCCTGTGACGTGCTCGGCCCGACCGGCGTGATCGTCCTCGCGTCGATCGCCGGGCTCGCCCTGATCGCGGCGCCGCTGGTCCGCGGGCTCGTGCACCGTCGCCGCGGGCCAGTCGCGGTCGGGGTTGCCGGGGTGCTGGGGCTCGGGCTGTGGCTCGGCCTGCCGCCGATCGGGAGCCCGGTGCCCGAAGCCCGCGCCCAGGGCACGACGCCGAACGTGCTGGTGATCGCCGTCGACTCGCTCCGCGCGGACCGGCTCGACCCCCGCGTGGCGCCCGAGCTGTCGGGGCTCGCGGCGAAGGGCACCCGGTTCGAGCGCGCCTTCGTGAGCTTGCCCCGCACCTTTCCGTCGTGGGCCAGCATGCTGAGCGGCCGCGATCCGCACCACCACGGCATCCGTCACATGTTCCCCCGGCGCGAGGCGCGCGGCGTCGAGATCGGCGCCATCCCCAGGGCCTTCGCCGCGCGGGGCTACCGCACCGCGGTGGTGAGCGACTTCGCCGGGGACATCTTCCGCCGCTACGACTTCGGCTTCTCGCGGGTGATCGCGCCGACTTTCAACGTGCGCGAACTGGTGCGCGAGACGGTGATCGGTGGGCAGAGCCCGATCTTGCCCTTGCTGCGCACCCGCACGGCCCGGCGCGTGCTGCCCACACTGCGGGCGCTGCACGACACCACCGATGCGCGCTCGCTGTCCCTCGACGTGCTGGACGAAATCGACGCCGCGAAGGGGTCGCCCTTCTTCGTGACGGCGTTCTACTCGACGGCCCACTTCCCGTACTCGGCGCCGGCACCCCACTGGTCGCGCTTCGTCGACCCGGGGTACCGTGGGCCGTTCCGCTTCGGAAAGTCCCCCGGGATCTTCGGCGAGCGGCAGCCGGATGCCGCCGACGTCGCCGCGATTCGCGGGCTCTACGACGGCGCGGTCGCTGCCGTCGACGAGGCCGTCGGCGACCTGCTTCGAGGGGTCGCGCGGCGCGGCCACGCCGACCACACGATCGTCGTCGTGACCTCGGATCACGGCGAGTGCTTGTACGAGCCGGGGCGAGGGCAGGGGCACGGCGACCACCTGTTCGGTGACGAGGCGCTGCGCGTGCCGCTGGTGGTAGTCGACCCGCGCCGACCGGGCGCGCGCCGGGTGCCCGGCGTGGTGCGCTCGGTCGACCTCGCGCCCACGCTGTGCGCGCTCGCCGGCGTGGAGTGTGCGAGCGGCATCGACGGGCAGTCGCTCGTGCCGGCCATCGAGGGCAAGCCGCTGCCGGCGCGGCTGGCGTTCGCCGAGACCGGGCTCTGGTTCACCCGCCGCATCCCCGACGTGCCGGCGTCACTGCGCCTGCCGTACCCCGATCTGACGGAGGTGGTCGAGGTGGACTCGGGGGCGGGCGGCGATCTGGTCGCCCGCGCCGATCTCGAGCCGCTGCTGGTCACGGCCAAACACCGCATGGTCCGCGACGAGCGCTACAAGCTGATCTACGCCCCGACGCGCGGCGGCGTGAAGTGGCTCTTGTACGACACCGAGGGCGACCCGCTCGAGCAGCGCGACGTCGCGGGCGAGCACCCCGAGGTGGTGGCGCGGCTGCAGAAGGAGCTCTGGCAGTGGATGCTCGCCGATCGGGGCATGCGTCGCGACGGCGAGATGTTGGTCCCGCGGGTCGAGGTGAAGCCGTGAGCTTCGCGGAACGTGGGGCGCAGCTGGCAGCGCTGGCTCTTGCGCTCGGCTCGGTGGCGGCCATCGGCAAGCTGGCCGATCCGCGTGCCGTGGACGCCCCGGCGGTGACCGCCGCGGCCGCACCGAGCGCCGCGCCTGCCGCGTCGGGCCGTGCCGCCGGCGTGGCCGTGCGCCTGGTCGATCGCCTCTCGAGCGCCGTGGTCGACCTCCCCGAGCTCACCCGGGCCGACGAGCAGCTGCAGTACTGGCGACGGATGCGCTCGCCGTACTTCGGTCCGGGCGGTGAGCTCGCCGCGGCGGTGCAGCAGGTGGCGCTGGTGCGCGAGGGCAGCAAGCGTCAGGGCACGCCCGGCGGCTGGGCGCTCGATCCCAAGGTCTGGAACATGAGCGAGGGGTCGTACGACCAGCGCGAGGCGATCCTCGCGCCGCCGCCGGGCACGATTCGCTTCCCGGGGCTCGCGGTCGTGGCGGGCGCCACGCTCGAGACCGCGCCCGCCATCGCCGGCCCGGGCATGGGCGGCGTCGAGTTCGAGGTCGCGGTGCGCGGTCCCGACGGCGCGCGGGTGGTGCTCGGGACCCGCTTCGTCGAGGGCGGGTACACCGGTTCGTTCGGCGATTGGGAGCTCTCGCTCGAGCGTTGGGCGGGGCAGTCCATCGACCTCGAGCTGACGACGCGGGCCAAGGTCCGGGGCGTGGCGGCGCCGGCCTCGTTCTGGGGTACGCCGCGCGTCCTCGCTCCGGGCGCCAGCGCCCTGCCGTTCAACCTGCTGTTCATCGTGGTCGACGCGCTCCGCGGCGACGCGCTCAGCTCGGCTCACGACGAAGAGACCGATCGCGCGATCGCAGCCGCCAAGCTCCCGCCGCTCGACGCTCGGCTGCCGAACCTCCCAGAGGTCGCTCCGAACCTGGATCGCTTGGCGAGAGAGGGCGTGCACTTCACCCGTGCCTATTCCGGCGGTACGTGGACCCGGCCCGGCACGCTGGCCATGCTCGCGGGCACTCATTCCGGCGATCTCGGGATCTCGCCCCTCGCGCTGATCCCCCAGCCGGCGGACGTGCGGGCGATGTACGCGCGCCGCCCGGCGTTCTTGCCACTCTGGTTCCGCGAGCGCGGCGCGCTGACCCACGGCGTGGTGAACAACTTCTACATCGTGGGCTACGCGGGCGTCGGCGTCGACGTCGGTCTCGAAGGCTTGGTCGACCATCGCTTCAACCGGGACGACACCGCCGAGATCGTGCGGGACACGCTGCGGCTGATGGACCGCCACCGGGCGCGGCGCTTCATGTACTTCGTCAACTTCGCGTCGCCCCACTCGCCGTTCCAGCCGCCGCCGGACGCGCGCGCAGCGATCCCGAAGCCGCCGCGGGGTCCGGAAGATCGGTTGATTCGGGACTACCTGGCCGAGATCCGCAAGGACGACGCGGCCATCGGGACGCTCCTGGCGCGTCTGGACGAGCTGGGTCTTCGGGAAGACACCCTGATCGTGGTGACCGCGGACCACGGCGAGACGCTGAGCCGAGATCACGACGTGGTCCCGGAAGGCGTCGACGGTGGCCCCCGCGTCAGCGGTCGGTTCCATCACCTGTCGACGCTGTTCGACGAGACCGCTCACGTGCCGGTGATCCTCAGGTTGCCGAAGAAGCTGCCGGCGGGGGTGCGGGTCAAGGACCCGATCTCGGCCCTGGACATCGTGCCGACGGTGCTGGCGCTGGCGGGCGGCGAGGTGCCTGCGGGCGTGACCGGCACCTCGCTCATGCCGCTGGTGGGCGGCAAGAGCGATCCCGAGCGGCCGGTGGTGGTCGAGGGCCGCGCAGCGCGCTCGATCCGCGTCGGGCGCTGGCGACTGGTGACGCGCGACGAGAGTTACCGGCGCGTGTGGGTGAGGGGCGCGTTCGAGAACCGCGCCGTCGAGCTCTACGATCTCGAGACCGACCCGGGGGAGCGCGTCGAGGTCTCGGCCAAGCACCCCGACGTGGTCGAGCGGCTGCGGCGCATCGATCGCGAGCGCCGGTCCGAGCGCGCCCCATCGAGCGACGCGCAGGTGACCTATCAGCTCCGCTTCACGGCCGGCGGTGAGCGCCACCGGGTCACCGCCAAGATCCGCGCCCCGGGCCGCTCGCTGGGGGTGGTCGCCCGCGACCTGCACGGTGGGCGACTCCAGAACGGCCCCGAGGGCCTGGCGCTCGACATCGAGCTGCCCGCGGGGAGCGTCGGCGGGCTCGACCTCACCGCGGACGCCAGCGTCGACCTCGAGTGGTCGTTCGCGCTCGACGGCAAGCCCTGGCAAAAGAGCCAGATCTTCGCGGGCGAGTTCGGGCTCGACGCCGGGTGGTTGGCGGACGGCGTCCGCGGCGCGAGCGCCCGCGCGCGGGCCGCCGGCGAGCGCTTGCCCTTCGTGGACGCTACGGGTGAGCCGGGCCTCTACGTGCTGTGCGACCGCGGAGCGCGGGAGGTGGAGCTTGGGCAGAGCGACGCCGCGAAGGACGAAGCCATGGGCCTGATGAAGGCCTGGGGCTACGTCCGCTGAATCGGCCCGCGTGCGCCGACCGCCGAAACGGCGACGCACGCGAGACCGGACGAACGAGGCTGTCCCCCTTCCGTCACGCCGGAGCATCTCCGGGCCGCGCGGGTATTTCAAGCCTCCCCGGCTGTCGCAAATTGCCCCGCGAAAAGCCGGGCGCTCAGGGTCAGCGTGGGTGCAGCTCGCCCTTCTCGGTCTTGCGCACCGCGGGCACGGCGCTCTTCGGCGCGGCGCCGTACTCGTGCAGCTTGTATTGGATCTTGCGCACGCTGATGCCCAGCACCTCGGCGGCCTTGCTGGTCGACCCGCCGTGCGCCTCGAGGGTCGCCAAGATGGCGTGCCGCTCGATGTCCGCCATGGTCGACCCGGGAATGGTCGGCGTGGCGCCTTCGGCCTCGGCCGCGCCGAGCTCGGCCGGAAGGTGATGCAGCTCGATGGTGGAGCCGTCGGTCAGCACCACCGCGCGCTCGACCACGTTCTCGAGCTCGCGCACGTTGCCCGGCCAGCTGTAAGCCACTATCTGCGCCAGCGCCGCGTCGCTGAAACGGTCGACGCGCTTGGCGTTCTCCCGGGCGAACCGCTCGAGGAAGTGGGCGGACAGCGCTGCCACGTCGCTCTTGCGGCGTCGGAGCGGCGGCAGACAGACGTTGATCACGTTGAGCCGGTAGTAGAGGTCCTCGCGGAAGCGCCCCTCGGCGACCAGCTGCTTGAGGTCGCGGTTGGTGGCGGCGATCAGCCGAACGTCCACCGTCTGCGTCTGGTTGCCGCCCACTCGCTCGAACTGGCGCTCTTGCAGGACGCGCAGGAGCTTCACCTGGGTCGACGGCGAGATGTCGCCGATTTCGTCGAGGAACAACGTGCCACCGTTGGCTTGCTCGAAGCGCCCCTCCCGCCGACGATCGGCCCCGGTGTACGCGCCTCGCTCGTGGCCGAAGAGCTCGCTCTCGAGCAGGGTCTCGGCCAGCGCCGCGCAGTGCAGGCGCACGAACGGACCGTCCTTGCGCGGCGATCGGTGGTGGATCGCGGCGGCCACCAGCTCTTTGCCGGTGCCCGACTCGCCGGTCAAGAGCACGGTGGCGCGGCTCGGCGCCACCTGTGCCACGGACTTGAAGACCTCCTGCATCTCGGGCGAGTTGCCCACGATGTTGTCGAAGCGATAGCGCTCGGTGAGCTGACTCTTCAGCTCGTGGGTCTCGCGGCGCAAGCGCACGCGTTCGAGGGCGCGGTCGATGACCAACACCAGCTCGTCGGTGTTGAGCGGCTTGGTCAGGTAGTCCGCGGCCCCCTCGCGCATGGCGCTGACCGCCGTCTCTACCGCGCCGAAGGCGGTCATGAGCACGACCGGCAGATCGGAGGCGTGGTGGCGCAGCTTGCGCAATAGCTCCACGCCGTCCATCCCGGGCATCTTCAGATCGGTCAGCACCAGGTCGGGGCCGAACTCTTCGGCGCGGGCGAGCCCCTTGAAGCCGTCGGCGGCGGTCTCGACCTGATAGCCCTCTTCCTTCAAGATCTCAGCGAGCGCGGTCCGGGCGTTGGGTTCGTCGTCCACGACGAGAATGCGTCCCTTGCTGGTCATGGCTCCTCCGCTTTCCTCTGGCGCAAGCTTTGCAGGACTCGTGCCGCCGAAGAACAGCCGAAATCTGCGGGCTCGACCGAGCTTGTCCGAAAATAGTGCGTCTTGGCGCCGGGCGGCGCTGAATTTGCGTCGCTAGCGGATCGCCTCGGCGAGGGCGCGGAGCGCGTCCACCGTGGTGAAGACGCCGACCACCTTCTTGCCGTCCACCACGATGGCCGACCCGAGCTTTCGCTCGGCCATCTCCGACGCCACGTCGCGCAAGAGGGCGCTCGGCGCCACGACATAGGGCTCCGGCGTCATCGCCTCTTCCACCGTGACCGCGTCCGGCTCGACGTCCCTCAGGGTCTCGACCAGGTGCAAATCTCGCACGGTCACCATGCCGGCGAGGTGCCCGCCGTGGAGCACCGGCAAGTGCCGGATCGAGTGCTCGCGCATCAGCGCGTGGGCCTTCGCCAGGGACTGCTCCGAGCCGATCGTGTGCGGAGATTCGGTCATGTAGTCGCGGATGGTCAGCGGCTTCTTGGTCATGGCGGGCTCACTCTGCATTGCGCGGCTACTGCACGCGCACCAGAGATCCGTGCAAGGTGCGCGCCGACGGAAACCGCCGTGCGCGCGCCCCGTTCTTGCAACCAGAGGCCTCGTGGCGCCTGCCCCGTCGATCCCCGGACACACCCCCGAGCGGCAGGGCGCCCCCATTTCGGTGTATCGCCGCGCCCACTCCCCGGGCACCTCGGACTGGATTGCCCTCGAGCCCGAGGCGGTGGCGGATCGGCTGGGCTCGGAGCTCGACCGCGGGCTCTCGCAGGGCGAAGCCGAGCGGCGCCTGGCCCGCGACGGTCCGAACGAGCTGGCCGCGAAACCGCCGCCGTCGGCCCTGGTGCAGCTGGCCGAGCAATTCGCCGACGTCACCGTGCTCGCGTTGATCGTCGCGGCGCTGGTCGCGGTGGCGCTGGGCTGGCAGGAAAAGGCATCGGAGTCGTTTCTGCACCGCTTCGGTGACGCCATCGCGATCGGCATCATCGTGGTGGTCAACGCCGCGGTCGGCTTCGCCCAGCAGCGCAAGGCCGAGCAGGCGCTCCGGGCACTCCGGAAGCTCGGTGCCCCGGCGGCGCGGGTGCTGCGCGGGGGCTCGATCGTGCGGGCACCGGCCCACAGCCTGGTGGTGGGCGACGTGATCGAGATCACCGAGGGCGATCGCGTGGCCGCTGACGCGCGACTGTTCGAGACCAGCGACACGGTGGTGGACGAGTCGGCGCTCACCGGTGAGTCGCTCCCCGTGGACAAGCTCGAGGCCGGGGTGCTCGCGCCGAATACCCCGCTGGCCGAGCGCGCGAACATGGTGTTCTACGGCAGCCACGTGGTTCGAGGGCGCGCGCGCGCCGTGGTCGTGGCCACGGGCATGCGGACCGAGCTCGGGCAGATCGCCGAGCTCTTGGGGAGCGTCGAGGCCCAAGAGACGCCGCTCCAGCGCGCGCTCAGGGTCTTCGGCACCAAGGTCGTGATCGGCTCGGCCCTCTTGGGGGCTCTGGTGTTCGTGGTCGGCTCGGTCCGCCTCGACGTGCCGGTTGGGTTCTTGCTGCTCACTGCGGTCAGCCTGGCGGTCGCCGCCATCCCCGAGGGCCTGCCGGCGGTGACCACCATCGTGCTGGCTCTGGGGGTCCAGCGCATGGCCCGGCAAAACGCGCTGATCCGCCGGCTGTCGGCGGTCGAGACCCTGGGCGCCGCCGACGTGATCTGCACGGACAAGACCGGCACGCTGACCCAGAACCGCATGGTGGTGCGGCGCGCCGAGGTGGCCGGGCGCAGCCTCGAGGTGGAGCTCGGAGACCACGGCGGCGTCGTCCTCGCCGAGCTGGGGCTCGGGCCGGTCGAGCCCGAGTTCTCGGGGCACGACCCGCTCGGTGAGCTGGTGCTGTCGTGCGTGGCAGCGCCCGGCGCGCGGGTCGCCGACGACGGTTCGATCCGGGGCGATCCGACCGATGCGGCGCTCTTGCGCGTGTGGCACGCACACCGTGACGCGGCGGCGCGCGCCGGATGCGATCTCGAGACGCTGCGGGTCGTGCCCTTCGATCGCGAGCGCAAGATGGTCACGGTGGTGACCAGCAGCGACCGCGGCGTCGAGAGCCACTCCCACGGGGCCCCGGAGGCCGTGCTCGCACGCTCGAGCCAGGTGCTCGGAGCGGCCGCCGAGGCGCGCCCCCTGGACGACGCGGCGCGAGTGCAGCTGACCCGGCGGGTCGACGAGTGGGCCGCGCTCGGCCTGCGGGTGATCGCCGTGGCTCGAGCGCGTGCCGGTGTGGTCACGCTCGAGGAGGCCACGCTGCTCGAGCGCGAGGCGCTGCTCGACCGCGTGGAGCACGAAATGGTGCTGGTGGGGCTCCTCGGCATCGCCGATCCCCCTCGGCCCGAGGTCGCGCTGGCGCTGGCCAAGGCCCGCGAGGCGGGGGTGCGCACCATCATGATCACCGGCGACCACCCGCTGACCGGCGAGGCCATCGCGCGGGAGCTGGGCATCATGAACGCGAGCGAGGGCGAGGTCATCACCGGACCGGAGATCGACACCCTCGACGCCGCCGAGCTGTCGGCGAAGGTCGAGGGCATCCGCGTGGTCGCGCGCGCCACCGCGGCCAACAAGCTGCGGCTGATCGAGGCGCTGAAGCTCCGGGGGCACGTGGTCGCGATGACCGGCGACGGCGTCAACGACGCGCCGGCGATCAAGGCTGCCGACATCGGCGTGGCGATGGGGCGGGGCGGGACGGACGTCACTCGCGAGGCCGCCGACATGGTCCTGCTCGACGACAACTACGCCACCATCGTCGGTGCCATCGAGCAGGGCCGGATCGTCTACGGCAACATCAAGCGGTTCATCGTCTTCTTGTTCTCGGTCAACGCTGGCCTGGTGTTGGCGGTCTTGGCCGCGGCCGCCCTGGGCTGGCCGCCGATCCTCACGCCCACCCAGATCCTCTGGATCAACCTGATCACCAACGGGCTGCCGGCCCTCGCTCTGGGCATGGAGCCGGTGCACCTCGATCCGATGAAGCACCCGCCTAGGGCCAAGGACTCAGGGCTCCTGTCCGCGAGCGAGCTCGCGTGGCTCACGTCCTACGGTGTGCTGATCGCGGTGCTGGGCATCGGAACGTTCGCGTCGTTCCACGGGGCGTCGCTCTCGCTGGCCCAATCCGCGACCTTCACCGTGCTGGCGATCGCGCCGCTGTTCCATGCGCAGAACGCGCGCTCGCGGCGGGACTCGGTCTTCGTGCTCGGCTTCTGGTCGAACCCCCGGCTGCTCGGCGCCTTCGCCGTGGCCTTGGCGCTGCAGGCCGTGGCGCTGTACGTTCCGGCGCTGGGCAAGGTCTTCTCGACCACCGCGCTGCCGCCGGCGACCTTGGCGGCGGTGCTGCTGTCCTGCGCCACCGTGTGGCTGGCCGGGGAGCTCGAGAAGGGGGTTCGCGCGCTAGGGCGCCGGGTGACGCAACCGTTGCATCCGGCGGACGGGTGACGCACCAATTGCGTGAGTGCCCGGGGATCCTGCGAAAAATCGCAAGCTTTTGCTTGGCACGCTCACTGCAAAACCAAAGCTCGAACAAACCACCGCCGCGAGCCGGGGGCCCGCGAGGAGAGTTGCCATGACCACGCCCAAGAAGCCGTACGTGATCGTCGTCGGGATCGATTTCTCTCCCATCGGGAACGCCGCACTCGAGCGCGGCTTCGAGCTCGCGAGCGCCGAGGCAGACGGCGAGGTGCACGTCGTGTACGTGGCGCGCGGGTACGGGCCGCTGGTCCACATGGACACCGGCGCCGAGCTGGTCACCGCGACGATGGACGAGGCCAGTCAGAAGCTGAAGGTGTACGTCGAAGAGCAGCTCGCCAAGTTCGTCGAAAAGCGCGCTGCCAAGAACCTGGGCACCTTCTCCCGGGCCGTGACGCACATCCGCCTCGACGCGCCCGCGGAAGCAATTGCGCAGCTTGCCTCGGATCTGGAGGCCTCGCTGGTCGTGATCGGGACCCACGGGCGCCGCGGCGTTCGGCGGTTGCTCCTCGGCTCCGTGGCCGAGGGTGTGGTGCGCCTCTGCCCCTGTGCCACTCTGGTGGTGCGGCCGCCGGAGGCAGGGCCGGTGGCGCAGATCGAGCCGCCGTGCCCTGAGTGCATCCGCGTGCGCCAAGAGACCAAGGGCGAGGACCTGTGGTGCCCCCGGCACCACGAACACCACGGCCGCCGCCACGTCTACCACTACATCGGCCGCATGAGCGGCGCGCGCGAGAGCCTGCCCGGTCTCGGATCGAACGATTGACGCGCGGGCCGCCACCGTCGATCGCGGAGCGAAGATGGACTGGAAGACTCGCTACGCCGACAAGGTCGCGACCGCGGCCGACGCGGTGAAGCTGATCCGCCGGGGCCGCCGCATCTTGATCGGTTCCGGCGCCGGCGAGCCCACCAGCCTGGTGGAAGCGCTGGTCAGCCACGGCGACCACCTCGCCGACAACGAGGTGGTCCACCTCTTGACGCTCGGCCCGGCGCCGTACGTCGCGCCGGGGCTCGAACATCGCTTTCGGCACACCGCCTTCTTCATCGGTCAGAACGTCCGAAAGGCGGTGCAAGAGGGGCGCGCCGACTTCATGCCGGTGTTTCTCTCGGAGATCCCGGCGCTGATCCGTTCGCGCCGCGTGCGCATCGACGTCGTCCTGGTGCAGGTCTCTCCCCCCGACGAGCACGGCTACGTCAGCCTGGGCGTCTCGGTGGACATCGTGCGCGCGGCGGTCGACTCGGCCGATCTGGTGATCGCCGAGGTCAACCCCCACATGCCGCGCGCCCTCGGCGACTCGTTCGTGCCCGTCAGCCGCATCGAGAAGCTGATCCCCGTCGACCGGCCGCTGTACGAGCTCGAGGTCGAGCCGCTGGACGACGTCTGCCGCGCGATCGGCCGCAACGTGGCCAGCCTGATCCCCGACGGGGCCACGCTGCAGACCGGGATCGGTCGCATTCCCCACGCGGTGATCGAGGCGCTCGGCACCCGGAGGGACCTGGGCGTGCACACCGAGATGCTGTCGGACAGCGTGGTGGATCTGGTCGAGGCCGGGGTGGTCACGGGTCGGAAGAAGACCTTGCTCCCGGGCAAGATCGTGACCTCGTTCGTGATGGGCACCAAGCGCCTGTACGATTGGATCCACGACAACCCGGCGGTGGAGCTCAGGCCCAGCGAGTTCACCAACGACCCGTTCGTGATCGCGCGCCACGACAACATGATCGCGATCAACAGCGCGCTGGCCGTCGATCTGACCGGGCAGGTCGCGGCGGACACGCTGATGGGCCGCTTCTTCAGCGGGATCGGCGGTCAGGTGGACTTCATCCGCGGCGCCGCGCGCAGCCACGGCGGCAAGCCGATCATCGCGCTGCCGTCGACGGCGCAGGACGGCAAGGTCAGCCGCATCCGCGTGGGCCTGGAAGAGGGCGCCGGCATCGTCACCAGCCGTGGCGACGTGCATTTCGTCGCCACCGAGTACGGTGTGGCCGACCTCTGGGGCAAGAGCATCCGCGAGCGCGCCACGGCCCTGACCGAGATCGCCCACCCCGACTTCAGATCCGAGCTCTTGTCCGCGGCCAAAGCCCGACGCTACGTCTTCGCCGAGCAAGTCGTCAGCCGCGCACGCTACCCCTGGGAGGAAGAGAGCGAGGTCGACCTCGGGGGCAAGCGGCTGAAGGTGCGCCCGGTGCGCGCCGCCGATCTCGAGACGCTGCAGGACATGTTCTATCGGCTCTCGGACGAGTCGACCTACCTGCGCTTCTTGCAGCACAAGAAGAGCCACCCCTACGAAGAGATGCCCGCCCTGCTGAACCTCGACTACACCAGCAACATGGCGCTGGTGGTGTGCGACGAGTCGGGCCCGGCGCCGGACATCTTGGCGATGGCCCGCTACGACGTCGATCCGGCGACGGGGCTGGCCGACATCGCCTTCGTGGTTCGCGACGAGTGCCAGGGCAAGGGCCTCGGGAGCTTGCTCATGCGCCGGATGGTCGAGATCGGCCGGGCGCGCGGCCTCGCGGGCTTCACGGCCACGGTCCACTCGAGCAACGCCAAGATGCTGGGTGTGTTCAACAAGAGCGGGCTCAAGGTGCGGACCACCCTCGACTCTGGGGTGTATTCGGTGAAGATGCGCTACCCCGAACCCGAGCCGGTCGACGCGCCCCACGAGAGCCTGCCCCCCATGTCGCGGCGGCGCGGCTGATCAGCTCGACGCGCCGCGCGACCCTTGGCATGCTTCGACCGTGAAGCGCATCCTGGTCCCCGTCGACTACTCGGATCCCAGCCGGGCGGTGCTGCAGTTCGCCGCCGAGGTCGCCCATCGCCTGGGCGGCGACTTGACCGTGGTCCACGTCTGGGAGTGCATGCCCCACGCCCCGCCGGATCTGACGGTCAAGGGCCGGGACGGCAAGGTGCGCAAGCTGGCCGACGTGATCCGCGAGAACGCCGAGAACGAGATGAAGCAGTTCCTGGCCGGTGCCGCCCTGCCCGAGGGGCTTCGGGTCACGACGCGGGTCGAGGGCGGCGACGCGGCGAAGTGCATCTTGGGCGATCTGGACTCGGGGGACTTCGACCTCTTGGTCATGGGCACCCACGGCCGCGGCGGGGTCAAGCACGTGGTGCTCGGCAGCGTCGCCGAGAAGATCGTGCGCTCGTCGCGGGTGCCCGTGATCACCGTTCCCGCGCGGGCCCTCGGGTCATGACGCCCCCGCTGCCCGATCGTCCGAACTTGCGCATCGTGCTGACCGGCGGTCCGGGCGGGGGCAAGACGACGGCCCTCGATCTGTTTCGGCGCGAGCTGGGCGAGCGGGTGGTGGCCGTCCCCGAGAGCGCGACCATCATGTTCACCGGCGGGTTCCCCCGGGTGGACGATCCGGACGCTCGCCGCTCGGCGCAGACGGCCATCTACCACGTGCAGCGCAACCTGGAGGACGTGCAGAGCGCCCTGCACCCCACCCGCGTGTTGCTCTGCGATCGCGGCACGGTGGACGGCGCCGCCTATTGGCCGGGGTCGGGCGACGAGTTCTTCCGGGCGATGAGCACCAGCCACGAAGCCGAGCTCGAGCGCTACGACGCGGTGGTCTTCTTCCAGACCGCCGCGGCCGGGGGCCTGAAGATCGAAGGGGGCAACCCGGCGCGGACCGAGACCAGCGAGCAGGCGCTGGCGCTCGACAAGGCGCTCCGGACCCTCTGGGCCAAGCACCCGCGCTTCTTCCTGGTGCCCCACCGGGCCAGCTTCTTGGAGAAGATCAGCATGGGCCTGGCGATCTTGCAGAGCGTGGTCAGTCAGCTCGAGGCCGCCAAGGCCGGCGAGTGAGCGGGGTCTACTCGGGGGCCTTCTCGTTCCACAGCGGCTTGCCGGAGCCCGGCTCGCGCAGCTCGACCGTCTTGCCGCCCTTTCGGACCCGGGTCGCATAGATCACGATGCGGCCGCTCTGCTCGACGCGGGCGCCTTCGACCCGGACGCGCTCGGCGCGTGAGAAGCTGATCCCGCGCTCGTTCAGGTACCAGTCCGGCGCGAGGTCGATCACCACGACCTCGGAGGCGCCCGGCTGGAGCCTCAGCCGAACGCCCGAGGCCAAGCGATCGGTGGGCGCGACGTGATCGACCCCGAGGACCTCGCCCTCGACGGCGGCGGGGGCTCGGGCCGGAGCGGTGCCGGGCTCACCGGGACCACCCGGTGGAATGGACGGCCCGCACGCGGAGGCCAGGACGACCAGCGATACCCATGGGAGGCGCATGGCCTGCCCCGGTGCATCCCGCGTGCCCAGCGGCAAAGCCCGGGCAACCCGACGCCCCTGGCGCAACCGCTGCCGTGGATCCGAGCGCTGGCGCACCGATTGCCGTGAGGCGGCGCCGGATGGCAAGAGGCTTCAGCGCCTTCTGCGATGGAACGGCGCTTGCTCACGGTGCGGGTGAACTTCGAGAGAGGAGAGGGCCATGGCAAGCATTGCAGTCCACAAGGAAGCTCCGATGCAGAAGCCGGTGCGTCGCGAGCGCGAGTGGGATCCTTTCCGCACGATGCGTGACGTCCTGCGCTGGGATCCGTTCAGCGACTCGAGTCCGCGCTGGTTCGGCGAAGAGCTCGGGTTCGCCGCCGCCTTCGAGGTGAAAGAGACCGCGGAGGCCTTCGTCTTCAAGGCCGACCTGCCGGGGATCAAGGCCGAGGATCTGGACGTCAAGCTGACCCAGAACCGGCTGACCATCAGCGGCAAGCGCGAGGCCGAGAGGACCGAGAAAGGAGAGACCTTCTACACGTTCGAGCGCTCGTACGGCAGCTTCGCCCGTTCCTTCACCTTGCCCGAGGGAACCCTGGGCGAGAAGATCGACGCTGATCTGAAGGACGGTGTGCTGACCGTCACGCTGCCGAAGAAGCCCGAAGCGCAGCCGAAGCAGATCAACGTCAAGGCGAAGTGAGCAGCGCCGATGCACCTCTGGCACCTCGAGCTCGACACCCCGCGCCTTCCGGCTTCGGCCGAGCCGGGTGAGCCGGTGCTCGCGTGCGTCGGGACCTGGCCCGTGGAGCTCGGGCAGTCGGTCTGGGCAACGATCGACGTCAAGAGCGCCACGGGCCGGCGCCGTCAAGAGATCCGCCGGGGTCGCTGGTGCCGCAACCACGGGCCGAACAGCTACTGGGAGATCGATCTCGGCCGCTTCGACCCCGGCGACACGGTGAGCTACCGGGTCGTCGGTGAGGACGAGTCCCGGGAGGTCGTCGCGACGCGGGTCTTCGGGATCCGCGTCGCCGGCGAGCCGGTGGCGATCTCCGAGCGATTCGTCCACGCCGTGGCGCGCGCATGACCGGGCGCGCGCTGCTCGCGCTCGGGGCAGCGCTCGGCCCCCTCGCGCCGCTCCCGGTGGCGGGGGCGCCGGTCAGCGAGCGGGCGCTGCCGGTGGTGGACCTGAGCGTTCATCTGCCCGAGCGGTTGGTCCGCGGACAGAGCTGGGTCGCTGCGACCGGGCAAGCGGACGCGCGCCGCCTGCGACAGGGCGGGGTGTTCGGCGCCGTGCTGCCGTTGGTCGAGCACCCGGGGACCGCGATCGAGCCCGCTTATCACACGACCTACCGGGCGCTGGCCGCCGGTGCGGGCCTGCGCATCCCGGGCTGCCGCCGCCCGGGCCCGGGCGTTCGCACCTGGCTCGCCCTCGAGGGTGGCGAGACCTTGGCCCGAGCTCCGACCAGCGCTGGGCTGTGGGCGACGCGGGGCGTGCGCTTCTTCGGGCTGGTGGGCGATCGCGACGGCAGCTTGGCCACGAGCGCGGCGACGCCGGCGCCCGTGCTCACCGGGCTCACCCCCCTCGGACGAGAGGTGGTCGGTCGCGTCCACGCGGCGGGCGGCATGGTCGACGTGTCCGGGGCATCGGAGATGACCGTCCGCGACGTGATCGAGATCGCGCGGGCGTCGGGCAAGGTGGTGGTCGCCTCTCACGCCAATGCGCGCGCCCTCGCCGACCATCCGCAGAACCTCACCGACTCGCAGCTCGTCGACGTCGGCCGGAGCGGCGGAGTGGTGGGCGTCACGTTCCAGCGGCGGCAGCTCGCCCGGGGTCGCGACGCCGATCTGGCCGACGTGGTCGCGCACATCCGCCACGTGGCCAAGGTCGCGGGGATCGACGCGGTGGCCATCGGCTCGGGGTTCGAGAGCGGGGTGCGGCCGCCCCACGAGCTCTTGAATGCAACGCGCTTCCCGCGGCTCGCGAGGGCGCTCTTCGAAGCGGGCATGACCCGCGACGAGGTCAGGAAGGTGCTCGCGGGTAACGCGCTGCGCGTGCTGTGCCCGAGCCGAGCGCTGTGACCGCGCGCTCCGCTGCCGCTTCGAGCAGCTCGGCGGCGCGGGCCATCGATTCGGCCTCGCTCACCTGACCCTCGCCGAGCGCGAACGCGGCCACTAGGCCGTGGGCGGCGAGCTCGGCGGGCGACAGCTCGATGCGGCCGGCTAGGACGACGGCCGGCACCTTGGCCCCGAGAGCGCGCTCGCCCACGCGGATCACCAGCTTGCCGGCGAGGCTCTGGGCGTCGAGCCGGCCCTCGGCGGTGAGGACCAGATCGCGCTCGCGCACGCGCGAGTCGAACTGCACCGCGTCGAGCACGTAGTCGGCGCCGCTCGCCAGCTTGGCGCCGGCGAACGCCGCGAGCCCGAAACCCAAGCCGCCCGCGGCGCCCGCACCGGGGGTCTGGGCGTCGAACGCGAACTGGCGCGCGAGCTCGGCGAGCACGCCATCGAGCACGACGGCGTCCGCCGGGCTCAGTCCCTTCTGGGGACCGAACACGCGGCTCGCGCCGGCCGGACCGGTGAGCGGGCTGTCGACGTCGCACAGCGCCGTCAGCTCGACGCGTGCGAGCCGCGCATCGATTCGCGAGATGTCGAGCTCCCCCAGCGTCGACAGATCTCTCGCGCGTGCGGGGCGGGGGGCGCCGTGGAACAGCGCGCCCAGCGCCTGCGCCGCGCCGACGCCGCCGTCGTTGGTGGCGCTGCCGCCCAGCGCGACGACGATGGACTCGACACCGAGATCGAGCGCCGCCGCGATCAGCTCGCCGACGCCGAAGCTGGTCGCGTCGAGCGGGCGGCGCTCGCCGGCAAGGCGAGCGAGCCCGATGGCGTCGGCGCTCTCGACTACCGCGACGCGCCCTCGATCGAGCAGGCCCAGCCGGGCCGAGCAGGGAACGCCCAATGCGTCGTGAGCTGGGACCCGGCGTACCTCGCCGCCCCGCGCCGCGATCAACGCGTCGAGCGTGCCTTCACCTCCGTCGGCCAGGGGCAAGAGCTCCGGCGGGCACCCGCAGGCCCGTTCGACGCCCTGCGCCATCGCGGCGGCGGCGGCGACGGCCGTGAGGCTGCCCTTGAGCTTGTCGGGGGCGATCAGCACGCGCATTGCCGGATGATCCGCGTTTGTCGAAGGCGGGGGAATAGACCCCCGCCGGGTTCCGTCGAACCCGAGGCGCGCGGGCTCGACGCACACTCGGCTTGCGCGACGAATTCCGCGAAGTAAGGCTTGGTGGGTTCGGCCGGCCGTGCTAAGCGGTCCGCCGCTAGTCATTGGTTCTAGGAGGCACGGGACGCCATGAAACGATATCTAACTTGGTTGGGGCTTGGTCTGTTGGGCGCTGCAGTCAGCGGTCCGACGTTCGCGTGCAGCAGCAGCGACAGCGGCGGCGGCGGCAGCAGCGGCGGCGGGGCTGGCGGGGCCGGCGGCTCGATCGTCGGCGGCGGCGGCGGCGTGGGCGGCTCGGGCGCGACCGGCGGCTCCGGCGCGACCGGCGGCTCGGGTGCGACCGGCGGCTCGACCGGGAGCAGCAAGCTCGGCGCCAAGTGCACCAAGGACGCGGACTGCGGCACCGCGGGCGTCATCTGCGTCACGCCCGACAAGACCGAGTTCAGCGGCGAGGGCCCTGCGGGCGGCTACTGCACGGCCGACTGCTCGACCGGCAACGACAACAACGCGATCTGCGGCCCGCTCGGCGGCGTCTGCCTCAGCTACGGCACCGACAAGGCGTACTGCATGCGCAGCTGCGAGTTCGGTCAGGTCGATGGCTCGAAGAAGTGCCTGAACCGTCCCGATGTCGCGTGCTCGGGTCTGGTCGCCACCGCGCCCGGCGCCACGTCGTGCGATCCGACCAAGGCGGACACCTGCCCCACCGGTGAGACCTGCTACACCGACGGCAAGTGCCACAAGATCATCCCGGCCTGCCTGCCGACCTGCGGCAACGACAAGGACTGCGGCGGCTCGCTCAAGTGCAACCCGCGGACCGGTCGCTGCACCAGCACCGCCCCCGCCGGTAAGGACTACGGCGCGGCCTGCGAGGCCAAGGACTCGGGCGCCCCGGACTGCAAGGGCATCTGCCTCGGCTTCGGTGACAACCTCCGGCAGTGCAGCGGCGTGTGCACCGTCAACGGCGGCCTGAACTGTGGCGAGACCGACCAGAACGCGCCGATGAAGGCCACCTGCATGTGGCTCGGCGGCAAGGGCTACAGCACCGGCGACCAGGGCTACTGCGGCGCGCTCTGCGACTGCAACTCACAGTGCGCCTCGGGCTTCATCTGCAAGGACTTCGGCAACGACGCCAACGGCAAGAGCTGGAAGGACGGCACGCACCGCGAGGGCTACTGCAAGGGCCCGAAGGACTCCGAGGGCGGCGTGGAGCCGGGCATTGCGACCTGCAAGACCGACGGCGGTGGCGGCACCGGCGGCGGCGGCGGCACCGGCGGCGGCACCAGCGACGCCAGCACCGACTGAGCGCGGTTCGCTGATTCGAGAGCGCCCACTTGGCTTCGGCCGGGTGGGCGTTTTCTTTTCTGCGCGTGCGCGGCTCAGCGCCCCGGGCCGAGCGCGCGGCGACTGGCGGGGTCGTCCACGGTCTCGCCGGTGGTCTCGACCACGCCGCCGGCGGTAGGTCCGGGGCCCCCGTCGCCACGGCCCTCGGGCGCGAAGGGGCCGAAGCCGGTGGTCACCACGTGCAGCTGCCCGCGCGCGATGCGCCGATCGACCCCGCGCCGGACCAGCCCTGCGATCAGCTTGCGAGTCGGCGGGATCAGAAACGCGAAGCCCACCACGTCGGTGAGCACGCCGGGCGCCATCAGGAGCGCGCCCCCGGCGATCACCAGCACGCCGTCGATGATGCCCTGCTCGGGGGCCCGGAGCTCGCTCAGTGCCCGCGTCCACGCCCGCCAGACGCGCAGGCCCTCTCGCTTGGCGAGCCACGCCCCCAGAGCCCCCATGGCCAACGTCAGCGCGACCGTCGGCCAGAAGCCGAGCAGGCTGCCGACGCGCAAGAGCAGCACCAGATCGACGAAGGGCAGCGCGACGAACAGCACGAACAGGAGCCAGCCCACGCCGCCAGCATGGCGCTCCGGCGACAAAAAGAAAACGGGCGCGGTGCAAGACCGCGCCCGTCTGATCCGGAAGCAGGAGCGCTAGGCGCTCACTTCTTCTCGGGCGTCGACAGCTTCTTCTCTGCCGGCTTGGCCGCCTCGGGCTTCTTGGCCGTGTCGGCCGGCTTGGCTGCCTCGGGCTTCTTGGCCGTGTCGGCCGGCTTGGCCTCGGGCTTCTTGTCGCCCTCTTTCTTCGGCTCCCACGGCTTGGCCGGCAGGGCCTTCGGCTTCACGCCGGCCTTCTCCGACGCCTCGCAGCCGCGGGTCATGTCCGTGGCCTTGCCGCCGCGGAACAGGACCTTGAACTCCACGCGGCGGTTCTTCTCGAGCGCCTCGGGGGTCTCGCCCGCGTCAGCCGGGCAATAGAAGCCGTAGCCCTGGGAGAAGAGCCGCTCTTTCTCGACGCCGCGGGTCACGAGCTCTTTCGAGACCGACTCGACGCGCTTCTGGGTGAGGTTCTTGTTGAAGCCAGCGTCGCCCTCTTTCGAGGCGTGGCCGCCGACCTCGACCAGCTGCAGGTCGGGGTTCTTCTTGAGCACGTCGGCGACGGCGTCGAGCACGGGCTTCGAGTCGTCCTCGATGCCGGCCGAGCCCTTCTTGAACTGGATCTTCTGGTTGATCTTCACTTCTTGACCGACCAGCTGGACCAGCGGCTTCTTGTCCGGGCAGCCGTCGTCGTCCTCGAACTCGTTGACGGTCTCGGCCTCGGTCGGGCACTTGTCCTGGGGGATGTTGATCTTGTCGCCGTCCTCGTCGAGGTTCGGGCAGCCGTCCTTGTCGGCCGGGGGCTTGCCGTCTTCCTTCTCGTTCGGGCACTTGTCGTCGGCGTTGGTGATGCCGTCGCCGTCGTCGTCCGCGGGCTGGGCCGGGGGGGGTGGGGGCGGGGTGCCCGCCTCGAACGACCCGGACATTTTTGCCTCGGCCGTACAACCCACCGCGGCGGCGAGCGCCAGCAGAACCACGGACGCCGTAACCGACGTGTTTCGCAAAGTTCGCATCTTCTAGAAGCCCTCCATCACAGGTAAATCAACTCTCAGCCCTGAACGGCTTTCGTCTATTGCCGGGCTACGCCGAGATCGGGCGCGACCTTCCCACAGGCAGACAGACCGGCCAAGCGACAAAGCACGCCCGACGCAGCAGACGCCCGAGCCCCGGATTTCGGCTCGCTGTGCCCGGCGAATTGCCCGAAGGCGGTGAATCGACGGCGATTTCAGGGCGTGGCGGCGGCCGGGCGCTCCGGCAGCCGCCCGAGTCGAAACGCCAGCTCGAAGGCCGTGGCGTGGCCCGCGCGCACCGGGAGCCGGAGCGCCTTCACCCGATCGGCCACGCAGGCGGTCGCCACGGGGTCCGGGAACCGGCTCTCGGCCTCGCGTGCGCGCTTCACCCGCCCGTGGGCGTCGAGCTCCACGTGGAGCTGGAGACGGCCCCAGAGCCCGGGGTCGCGGCCGAGCCCAGCGGCGTAGCACCCCGCGATCGCCGAGCGCTCGCCGTCGAGGGCG
Organism: Myxococcales bacterium; assembly: GCA_016191785.1. GTDB lineage: Bacteria > Myxococcota_A > Polyangia > Polyangiales > Polyangiaceae > JADJKB01. Next base: position 22,431 of record JACPVJ010000081.1, read on the forward strand.
CTCGCCAGGGCCTTGGAGTCGACGGGGAGCGCCAGGGCCGGGTCGGTCGGGACTGGATCGAGGGAGGGCAGGGGGGCGTCCCCCGGCCAGACCTGGACGCTGAGCTCGACCTCGACCCGCTTCGGCGGCGGCAAGAGCGGGAGGCGGACGGTCTGCTCACGGAGGCAGCTCACCACCTCGGGCGCTTCGAGCTTGGTGTGGGCCACGCGCGGCGGACCGATCCGACCGCTGCGATCGACCGAGAAGCGGAGCACCGTCTCACCGCCCCCGAGCTTGCCGCTCTTCTGGACCCCGCGTTCGAAGCACGTCCGATACGGCCAGTAGCCGTGCTTGCGCGCGCGCGCCAGCAGGCTGGTCTCGCTCAGCACGACCACATGCTTGCCGGTACGGCGATCGAGCGGAGCGCTCTTCGGCAAGCGGCCGCCCACCACACGGGTGTCGACCTTTACCCGGGTGCCGGGGTGGAACCCGGGGCGGTTCGAGAGGAACGTCGGATCCGAGGTGCCGCCGAGATTCCACCGAGCGATGAGCTCGTCGTGGGCGCCCGCCGCGACGTCGCCCTTTGGACGCGGACGTGCCCACGTCGAGTAGGGTGTCTCGATCTCGACTCGCGCCTCGGCGCCGGGACCCGCGTCCTCGACGGGCGGCGCGTCGGCGGGCGCGTCGAGCTCGGTCGCGCCCTCGGCGGTCGCGGCTTCTGCCTCGACCGCCGGTGGCGCTGCATCGGCGATCGCGGCGTCGGGGGTCGCGGGCACCGACTGCGCCACCGGGGCTTCGCTCGGAAGCGCGGGCGAGCACGCGCCGAGTCGGGTGGCGGACGCGAGCCAGACGCCGGCGACGGCCGTTCGAATGGGCGACAAGACGCGAGACACGGTATCACGGTTCGGGTTTACGCCGGCGCAAACTCGGGTGAAAGTCGCCGCATGAGCAACGCCGCCACCGAGGGAGGATTCGATTTCGCGCAGGGCTTCGTGCCGGGAGAGATCTCCGGTGCGCTCGGGCTCGGGCCCCTCGAGCAGCAGTACGAAGAGCTCTTCGCCGAGGTTCTGGCCGACGGCATCATCACCGCGGAAGAGCGGCAGCGCCTGGAGAAGGCCGCCGACAACTTGGGTCTCGATCGCCAGCGCCTGCTCCGGCTCGAGCAGGCGATCATGGCGGCCTACGAGACTCACCACCGCGTCCGGGTCGTGGAGCACTACGAAGAGCCAGCCGCGTCCCTGGCTCCGATCCGCGTCGAAGCCCAAGGCGACGCCGGGCGTGCGCTGCTCTTGAAGCGCATCGAGCAGCTCGAAGGCCGGATCCGCGAGCTCGAGGAAGAGCTGACCCGGGCGCAAGCCGCGATCAACGTCGAGGTCGACCTGAGCGATCTCGAGGACACGGTTCAGGATGCCAGCGAGGACCCGGAGGACGTGTGGCGCCACGTGCGACGCGACCCGCTGAACGCCGGCGCGCTCCGCCAGCTCTTCCGGATCTACGGCGCGAAGAACGAGCTCGACAAGCAGTGGTGCGTCGCGGGCGCGCTGGTCAGCGCCGGGCTCGCCAACGACGGCGAGCGCCAGTTGTTCGAGAAGCACCGCTCCCAGACGTTGATGGCCCCGCGCACCGGCATCGCCTCCCAGGCCTGGTACGAGTGCGTGTTCCACCCCGAAGAAGAGGTCCTCACCGGCCAGATCTTCGGCGTGATCGCCCCGGCGGTGTTGCTCGGCCGGGTCACCGCGCTCCGGCGCGAGGGCAAGCTCTCGGTGCCGAAGCCCGAGCTCCGGCAAGATCCCGCCAAGGCCACGATCACGGCGGTGCGCGCGCTGCCCTGGGGCGCCGCCATCCTGGGTCTGCCGGTGCCGCCGATCTTCCTCGAGAAGGAGCGCGACGCGGGCTACGAGCACATCCCCGGCGTTCCGCCGGTGACGTACATCGGCCGGCGGGTGCTCAGCGGTCGGACGCAGCTCGAGCACGCGTTCCTGGTCGGCCGTCACCTCTCGGGGTACCGCCAGGAGCACTTCGTGCGCACGCTGTTCACCGCAGTGCCCGACCTGGAAGATCTCTTCCTGGCGGCGCTGACCCTCGGCAACCCGGGTCTGCCCATCGCCGAAGACATGAAGCGCCGGGTCGCGCCCATCGCCGCGGCCATCGAGCCGGTGCTCGAGCCGCAGCACAAGGACGCGCTGCGCGGCCACTTCCTGCGGTTCGTCGAGGAGGGCGGGCGCACCAACCTGCAGCGCTGGTCGAACGCCGCCGAGAAGACCTCGGCGCGGGCGGGCATGGCGCTGTGCAACGACCTGCCGACCGCGTGCGCGCTGCTCGAAGCAGAAGAGGGCAAGCTCGGCGAGCTGTCCCGCGATCTGATCGCGTTCGTCACGAGCGAGCGTTATTTCCAGCTGCGTCGGCGGCTGGGAATTGCGGTGGACCTGAGCTGAGTCGGCGGGGGATCTGCGGGAGCACGCCGGGGTCGGCCTCGAGCATCTGCCAGACCAGACGTGACGCCGCGACCACGCCGACCGGCAAGAGCAGCACGCCGAAGCAGGGGATCCAGAAGAGCAGCGCGAACGCCAGGCCGAAGCCCAGCGCCGCCGCCTTGTAGGCGGCGACCAGTCGCAAGCGGTCCCGCATCCGCACTCCGCGCAGGGTGAGCGGGTAGTCGAACAGGTTCCACGCCAGGGACACCGCCGTCACCAGGAACTTGAGGGGGACGGTCACGAAGATGGCAGGCGCGAACGCCAACTCGACGACCCAGAGCACGGCGAGGAGCGGCACCGCGAAGATCGCCGCGAACGCCTGGGCGCGGAGCGCGCACCACATCTCCGAGAGAAACCCGATCGGGGCGCGCGCCGGAGCGCCGATCTCTTGCTCGACCTGACTGACCATCCGCTCGAGCGCCGGTCCCGACAGCGGTGGCGTGAGCGCGAGGGCGACCAGAAACCCGAGGACCGCCGCCAGCACCGACCCCGTCCACGAGAGCGCGCTGTGAGCCGCTCGGCCGTACCAGCTGGTGGCGTCCCCCAGCCAGCCGTCCACCCAGGCGTGCACCCCGGCGACCGCCGCCCAGCCCAGGGCCACGGACAGCGTCACCAGGATCAGCGCTGGCACCCACGCGTACGGCCAGGAGCGCGGCGTGCGCAAGAGAAAGCCCGGCCCCCAGAAGACGGCGCCGAAGCCGGCGCGAAACCCAGGGCGAGGCGAGCTCACCCCGCCTTTCTAACCATCGGCCGCGCCGAGGGAAACTCCGGACTCGGTGTCCGGCCGTGCCCGCGGTATGGTCGGCGGATACATGGCCACGGATCGATTCGGAATCGTCGGCACCTCCATTGCGGGGACCTACGAGGTCGAAGCCGTGGTGGCCGAGGGCGGTTTCGCCATCGTGTACCGAGCCCACCACACCGGGTTCGGGGCCAAGGTGGCGCTCAAGTGCCTGAAGCTGTCCCAGAAGGTCGGGCCCGAGCGACAGGCCGAGTTCCTCGCGCAGTTCAAGGCCGAGGCAGCGCTCTTGTTCCAGCTGTCGTCCAGCATCCCCACGGTCGTGCGTCCGCTGCACATCGACGCGCTCACCACCAAAGAGGGGACCTTCGTTCCGTACATGGTGCTCGAGTGGCTCGAGGGCGAGACCTTGGCCGCGATCATCCACCACCGCGCGGCCGACTCGTTGCCGCCGCCACCCCTGAAGAAGCTGGTGCGACTGCTCGGCCCGGTGGCGCAAGCGCTGGCGCGAGCGCACGACTTCACGACTGCCGACGGCCAGCGCGTGAGCATCGTCCACCAGGACATCAAGCCCGAGAACATCTTCGTCGCGAGCGCTGCGGGCGAGCAGGTGGTGAAGATCTTGGACTATGGCGTCGCCAAGGCGCAGAGCTTCGCCAGCCAGGTGGCAGGCCCAGGCGCCGCCGAGCGCAGCGGCGTGCACTCGTTCACGCCGGCCTATGCCGCTCCCGAGCAATGGGCACCGGACAAGTTCGGCGAGACCGGGGCCTGGACCGACGTCTGGGGTCTGGCTCTGACCTTGGTCGAGGCGATGGCGGGGCGCCTGATCATCGATGGCGACATCGCCACCATGATGAACATCGCGCTCGATCCGGTGGCGCGGCCGACTCCGCTCAACAACGACGTCGAAGTCTCACCGGAGGTCGAGGAGGTGTTCGAGCGAGCGCTCGCGCTCAATCCGCAGCATCGTCAGAGCAACGTCGGCGAGTTCTGGGACGAGCTCTTGGTCGCCCTGGGCATGAAAGAAGGGCCCCGCGACGCGCGGCGCGAAGGCGGCGGCCTGTTGCGTGAAGAGCGGGTCGCGGTGCCGAAGGCCCGCCCAGCGCCGAAGGGCGCGACCCTCGCTCGAGTGAAGCTTCAGCCCCGCGCCGCCCCGAAGGCGCCCCTGGCCCAGCCGAGGCACCGGCTCACCATCGACGACCCGTTCGAGCTCGACGATCTCTCGGGCCCGGTCCACGAGTCGCCGCTGCCGGCGCCGCGGGGGCCGAAGCCCGAGCCCCGGATGTCGCTCGAGCTCAAGTTGCCTTCGGAGCCCCCAGGGCCCGGCCCGATCGATCTCGAAGCGGCGCTGCCCTCGCTCCCGCCCGTCGCCGTCTCGAGCCTCGAGGCCTCCATCCCGTCGCTGGCGCCGAGCGCGGCGGCGCCCGAGCCGGCGCCGCGACCGGCTGCTCCGCCCCGTCCCCCGAGCATGGAGCTCGAGGTTCCCCAGGCCGTTCCGCGCAAACCGCAAGTCGAGCTCGATCCGATCATGAGCCGGAACGCCCTCGACGTGGACGCCGCGGCGCCGTCTCAGCGCCCGGAGGCCCTCGAAGCCTCGCTGCGCCCCGCGGCCAGGGCTCCGGCGGGGCCCGCGCGCTCGGCGCGCTCGGGGGACCTCGACCTCGGGGCCGAGGCGCCGGCATTGCGCGTCGATTTCCGCTCCGAGCTCCCCCCCCGGCCCGAGCCCCCGCCGGTCCGGCCGGCGCCGCAGCGCCGAGAGCGAGCGCCCTCGTTCGCGGATCGAGGCGACGCTCCACCGAAGAAGCGGGTCAACCTGCTCGGGGTGGGCGCCGGCCTGATCGTCGCCGCGATCGCCATCGGCGCGGCCGATCGCGCGCTGCGCCACGAGGACGGCACGTCGGTCGTCAGCCTGGGCCCGGTCACGCCCATGGTACTGGCCGGGCTGCTCTTCGCCGTGGGCCTCGGCCTGCTGATTTACCAGTTCCTTCCCCACGATGAGCAATGACGCTAGTGCGCCCGCCAAATTTGCTACCCTGCACCGGAGGCCCGGGCCAGGCTCGGCTTCTTGCTCGAGGGTGAATGACTGAAGACGTCTTCGGAATAGTAGGAACTGTCGTCGCCGGTGCCTACAAGGTCGAAGCGGTGGTCGCCGAGGGGGGCTTCGGCGTGGTGTATCGCGCGTATCATTCTGGTTTTCGCGCGTCGGTCGCGGTCAAGTGCCTGAAGGTGCCGCAGCAGCTCTCGCAAGAGCAAGAAGAGTCCTTCCTCGAGCAGTTCCGAGCCGAAGCCGAGCTACTGTTCCGGCTCAGCGCCAGCATCCCCACGGTGGTTCGGCCGCTGCACGTGGACGCCATCACTCTGCCCGACGGGCGGTTCGTGCCGTTCATGGCCCTCGAGTGGCTCGAGGGCGAGACCCTCGATGCGATCGCGCAGCGCCGACGAGCGGAGGGGTTGCCCCCGTTGCCCCTCAAGAAGCTGGTGCGGATGCTCACGCCGGTCGCCCGCGCCCTCGAGAAGGCGCACAACTTCCAGGGGCCCTCGGGGCCGATCTCGATCGTGCACCGGGATCTGAAGCCCGAGAACATCTTCGTCGCCAACATCGCCGGCGAAGAACAGGTCAAGATCCTCGACTTCGGTATCGGCAAGGCCAAGAGCATGGCCAGCCAGGTGGCTGGCCGCGCGAGCCAGACCGAGAGCGCGTTCAGCTCGTTCACCCCTGCCTACGGCGCACCCGAGCAATGGGTGCCGAAGCGCTTCGGACAAACCGGTCCGTGGACGGACGTCTGGGGTCTGGCGCTGACCATCGTCGAGGTCATGGCGGGGCGGACCATCATCGACGGCGATCACGCCGGGATGATGGGGACCACCCTCGACCCCATTCGCCGGCCGACGCCCCGCAACGAGGGGCTCGACGTGCCGGATGCGGTCGAACGCGTCTTCACCCGAGCCCTGGCGCTCGATCCGCGCGAGCGGCATCCGGATGCCGGCGCGTTCTGGAGCGATCTCACCCAGGCCCTGGGCATGCGCCAAGAGCTGCGCGAGCCGATGTCGTCGCGCGACTCGCGAGCCGACGGCGTTGCTCCGCGGGTCGAGACCATCGAGGCGGCCACGAGTCCTCGCCACCGCGTGGCCAGCGGCGCGCGCAAGGTCAGCTTCACGGGCCTCCCCGCCCAGGCCGCGGCCGCCGCGGGACTGTACGCACCGGCGGAGACCGTGCCGCAGTCCGGCGCACCCGTCAGCGGCCCGTCCGCCGTGCCCGATCTCGATTTCGGCAGCATCCCGGACCTGGCGGGGGCCGCACCGAGCCCCCAGGCACGCCCGAAGGCGGCGAAGAAATCCGAGCGCCCGCCGGCCTACGCGCGCGCCATGGATTTCGACGACTCGCCGTCCCAGGTGAGCACCCTCGGGCTCGAGGTCGATCTCCCCGAAGGCGAGCGTCCGTCGTTGCGGTCGCCCGGGCTGGGCAGCGGAGCAAACTGGCCCGCGGTCACCGAGGTGGGGTCGGCGGGCGGCGCCGGCGGCAGTCGTCCGAACTGGCCCATGCCCGACATGGGCGGCCCCCATGACGTCGATGCTCGCCGCCGCATCAGCTCCGCGACCATGCCGGCCGCGACCGGTGCGCCGCGCACCGCGAGCGGGGCTCACTCCCTCGCCACTGGCAGCATTCCGCCAGCGAGCGCGTCCCAGAGCGTGCGGTCCATGCCGCCGTCGGCAGCGCCCATGGCCAGCATTCGCCCCGGGGCGGGCGCATCCATGTACCCGGGTCCCGGCACTGCGCTGCCGCCACTGCCGCCGCTGCCGCCGCTGCCGGCCGAGCAGACCGTCGTCCGCCGCGTGCTGCCTGGCGCGATCTTGGTGCTGGTCAGCATCATCGTCACGCTCGCCGACCAGTGGTACGCCGCCTCGTCCGGCGAGCTCTTCACCCTGGGGCCGGTTCGGGCCACGTGGATCGCCGGCGTCGCGATGCTGGGTGGCGTGGTCCTGATCGCCGTGCGCCTGATCCCGAGCAGTCGCTCTTGAAGGGCTGGCCGTCGTGGGGGCCTTGCGCTAGGCTGCTCGGTGAGGGGTCATCGAGTGGGACTTGCGGACGTGGAGGCAGCGCTCGGCCGTGGCCGGGTTCTGGTGTGTGACGACGAGCGCCGGCTGGCCGATCTGACGGCGGCGCTCTTGAGGCAGTTCGGCTTCTTCGCCGAGTCGGTGGCCGATGGAGATCGAGCGGTGTCGGCGGCGCTCGCCGACCCCGGGTTCGACGTGCTGATCTTGGACTTGAACCTGAACGGGACCAGCTCGGCGGAGGTGATCCGTCGCGTGCGGGAGCTTGGTCGGGGCACGCGCATCGTACTGACCAGCGGCTTCTGCCCGGAGGACGTGCCTCAGGCGCTGATGGCCGCGCCGGGCGTGGTGGCCTATCTCGCCAAGCCGTACCCGGTCGAGCGTCTGGTCACCACGGTGAGCGACGCGCTCTCGCGTTAGGCTCGAGCCGACTGACCCGCCTTGCTGCCGCCCAGGCCCTCCGCTATTGCCCGGCGGGAGCCATGGCCCGAGCAAAGACCCGCAGGCGCGCGAGCGCTCCGAAGGAACCCAAGCGCCGCGAAGAAGACCTGACCGCGGAGCTCGCGGGGCAAGGGGTGACACGGGCCAAGATCGGCGGCTTCGACATCGACGGCGTGCTGCGCGGAAAGTACGTGTCGCTCGACAAGCTGAGGTCGGCGCTCTCCAAAGGCTTCGGCTTCTGCGACGTGATTTTCGGCTGGGACGTCGCCGACGTCTTGTACGACAACGTCAAGGTCACCGGTTGGCACACCGGCTACCCCGACACCCACGCGGTGCTCGATCAGGCCACGCTGCGCCGCGTGCCTTGGGAGCCCGGCGTGGTGGCGATGCTGGCCGACTTCCGCGACGCCCAGGGCGGGCCCCATCCGGCGTGTCCGCGCTCGCTGCTCAAGCGGGTGATCGCTCGGGCCGAGCGCCTGGGGTACTCGGCCAAGTTCGGCGCCGAGTTCGAGTTCTACCTCTTCAAAGAGACCCGCGAAACGCTCCACGAAAAGCGGTTCAAGGGCCTCACCCCCCTCGACCCGGGCATGTTCGGCTACAGCTGGGTCCGCTCGGGTCAAGACTCGGATCTGATACGCGACCTGATGGAGGGGCTGGCCGAGTTCGACATCGAGATCGAGGGGCTGCACACCGAGACCGGACCGGGGGTGTACGAGGCGGCGATTCGCTACGACGACGCCCTGCGGGCCGCGGACAAGGCCGCGCTCTTCAAGTCCGCGGTCAAGCAGATCGCGCACCAGCACGGGCTCAGCGTCACCTTCATGGCCAAGTGGAACGCCGCGCTGCCCGGGTCCAGCGGCCATCTGCACCAGTCGCTGTGGAAGAACGGCAAGAACGTGTTCTTCGACGCGGCTCGCTCCCGCAACCTCTCCGCCACCCTGCGCCAGTACATCGGCGGACAAATGGCGCTGATGCGCGAGCTGACGGCGATGTACTCGCCCACCATCAACTCGTACAAGCGCTACGTGCCGGGGGTCTGGGCGCCGCTCACGCCGAGCTGGGGCGTGGACAACCGCACCTGCGCGATCCGGCTGATCGACCTCGGCAACCCCAGCGCCCAGCGCGTCGAGTACCGCCAGACCGCGGCGGACATCAACCCTTACGTCGCGATGGCCGCGTGCCTGGGGGCCGGGCTCTGGGGGATCGAGAAGCAGCTCTCGCCGCCGCCCGAGTCCACCGGCGACGCGAGCGGCGGCGCCGAGCGCCTGCCCACCTCCCTCGCCGAGGCGAGCCACTTGCTCTCGAAGAGCAAGGCAGCGCGGGCGCTGTTCGGCGCCGAGTTCGTGGACCACTACGTGCGCACCCGAGACTTCGAGGTGCGTGCTTTCGAGCGCGCGGTCACCGACTTCGAGCTCGCGCGCTACTTCGAGGTGATCTGATGTCGACCATTTGGAGCTTTCCGACTCGAATCGTGTTCGGTGCGGGGCAGGCCGCGCGCGCGGGGGCCGAGGCCCGCCTCGCCGGGATGAGCCGCGTGCTGCTCGTCACCGACAGCGCCGTGGCGGGGCTCGGTCTGACCGAGCCGGTCCACCAGTCGCTGTCCGCCGCTGGGCTCGAGGTCGCCGTCTTCTCGGCCGTCACGCCGAACCCCACCGAGGCCGACGTGGCCGCCGGCGCCGAGGCCTATGCGGCCCATCGCGCCGACGGGATGGTCGCGGTGGGCGGCGGCTCGCCGCTCGACTGCGCCAAGCTGATCGCGGTCCGAGCCAAGACCGCGCGCCCGTGGGAAGAGCTCGACGACTCGATCGACGGCGGCGTGCACATCCCGCGGGACGTGCCGCCGGTGATCGCGCTGCCGACCACCAGCGGCACGGGCAGCGAGGTCGGTCGCTCGGGCGTGCTGACCGTGAAGTCCACCGGGAGAAAGACCGTGATCTTCGCGCCCCAGCTCTTGCCGAGGTGCGCAATCCTCGACCCCGAGCTGACGCGGAAGATGCCCGCGAAGATCACGGCCGCGACCGGGTTCGACGCGCTCACCCACTGCGTCGAGGCGTACCTGGCCCAGGGCGACCACCCCATGGCGGACGCCATCGCGATCGCGGGGGTGGATCTGGTGGCCAAGCACCTGGAAGCCGCAGTCGCAAACGGCGACGACCTCGAGGCGCGGGGCGGCATGATGAAAGCGGCGATGATGGGCGCGGTGGCGTTCCAGAAGGGCCTCGGTGCGTGCCATTCACTGGCGCACCCGCTGTCGAGCGAGCTCGGGATGCACCACGGTCTGGCCAACGCGCTGTGCCTGCCGGCGGTGCTCCGATTCACCGAACAGGCCGCGCTCGAGCGGGTGTTGCACGTCTCGCTGCTGCTCGGTGGCGAGGCGGAAGAGGGCGGTGGGGCGCGGGCCATTCGCGCCTTCGCCGACCGCCTGGGGTTGCCCAAAGGCCTGGCGGCAGAGGGGGTGAAGCCCGACGTGCTCGGACGGTTGGCGGACAAGGCCTTCGAGGACGCCTGCCACCGCTCGAGCCCGCGGCCCTGCAGCCGCGCCGACCTCCTTGCCCTGTACCAAGCGTCGATGTGAGGCTCTGCCGAATACTTTTCCATTCGTCACTCGCCGTGGCAGGCGTGGGGTGGAAAGGGGGGCGAGTCCCTCGGGCTCGCCGGCAAGGCTCATGCGCAAACACCGTCGCACCATGTGCTCACCGGGCGAGATCGACCTTCTGGCTCGCGCCCGGCGCCACCACCGACGTGGCGAGCACCGTCGTGCGATGCTGGTGATGAAGGAGATCTGCTACCGGACCCTCGACGACGCGCGGCTCTGGACGATCTACGCCGTGGCGTGCGTGCGCGCGGGGCGTCGCGACGAGGCGGCCGACGCGTTGAAGCAGGCGCTGTGGCTGCGGCAGCGCGACCGCCACGCAGACAAGGCGCGGGTCACTCGCGAGCTCCTGAGCGGCCTCTTGGCCGGAAGCGCCACGCTGCGCGTCGCCGCCGCTTGAGCTCAGGCCGACGCCGAGTCTTCCCAGCGGAGGCCACTGGTCTCGAACGCGCGCAGCGTGTTGCGCCCGCACATCGGGCAGGCCCACCCGACCTGGAAACGGTCGCGGTCGGGGTGGATGCTGTGGGCGGGCGCGACCCGCGCCCTGCCGGTGGCTGGGTCGGCGGACCAGCCGCGCCGGACCAGCTTCCCTTCGCCCAGCTCGGCGAGCAGCAAGGACTGGCATTCACAGGCAGAGCGAACGGTCGCGGTCTTCACGCCCGAACGATTAGCGACGACGATTCTTCGGGTCAAGCCACCTCCGGGCTTTGCGAAACGCCAGGGAGGGGGCTATGCTGCGCGGACTTGCGGGAATAGCTCAGCTGGTAGAGCACAAGCTTCCCAAGCTTGGGGTCGCGGGTTCGAATCCCGTTTCCCGCTCGAAGAAAACGCTCGAAGGAGAAACCGATCGGACACGGGCACTGTCCGAACCCCGCCGAGGCTTGGCCAGCGTCCGCACCGCCCCGGCGTCGACCACCGGAACCGCGCCCCTCGGCAGCTCCCGGATGCTGGCAGCTTCGACGTAGCGCTGGTGGACCTTCGGGTCCGAGTGGCCGGTCAGGACCATGGCGGTCTGCTCGTTCACCCCGACCCGGGCCAGGGCGGTAGCGTAGGCCCGCCGGGTCGAGTGGAAGTCGACGGGCAGGGTCGTCTCGGTCGCCGTGTGCAGCTCGTGCCGGTCGATCCCGGCGCGGAGCAGCTCGCGGCGCAGCCGATCCGCATAGCTCATGTTCGAGGCCTTCTTCTGCTTGCCAGCCCGCTCGCCCTTCCGGACCGGGAAGACGGGGCCTTGGCTGGGCCGGTCCAGCCGGTTCCACCACGCTTTGATGAACGGCCGGATCGACTCGGGGACCGCGAGGGTCTGCGGCATCGGGCGCTTCTTGCGCGTCTTCCGCCGCACGAAGGTGCAGGTGGCGAAGTCCGGACCGAATGCTTCCCAGGTCAGCGCGTTCCAGTCGCCGGACCGAAGCCCGCCGATCGTCCGGGAGAGCAGGACTAGGAGCTTGATCTCGGCGTCCACGCTCGGGTGCGCGATGAGCTTGGCGATCTCCGCGTCGACCAGCACGGCGCGGGGCTTCTTCACCTCGTCCAGCTCGGGCAGCTCGACGCGGGCCACGCGGTTCTCCGAGATCACTTCGTCTTTCCACGCCGCTTGGAAGAGTCGGAAGAGCGAGGCTCGCATGTGAGCCATGCTCTGCCGGGAGTAGCGGGTTCCGCGCTTCGTGAGGATTCGACCTTCGGCGACGTCTGCCAGGACCGCCCGTACGTCGGCCGCCGTCACGGCGGACAGTGGCTTGTCGCCGATCGCCGGGTTCCAGAGTCTCTCGACGTACTTCCGTTCGTACTCGGTCGCCCGGATCATTCGCGCCTCGCGACCCTTGAGCCAGGTCTCGGCGTAGGCCGCGACGGTTTCCTCCGCCTTGGTCTGCTCGGGCTGGGGCGCCGCGTCGCGTTCCAGATCGGCGACGATGCGCGCGAGCTTCCGGCGGGCCACTGGCTTGCTCTCGGTCCCGAGCGGGAACCAGAGCTTCACCTTCTCGCCGTCCTTCACGCCGGGCACACGCGCGGCCCAGCCGTCCTTGGTCCAGATCAGGGTTCCGGTTGTCTTGCGGGGCATGGCCCGCCTTTCATTCGTCGTCGGGGAGCGGCTCCAAGTGGGCCGCCCGGAGAACTCTGTTAACGTGCCACTTGAGGTGCGCTCGGGCGGACCGGGCATCGCCTGCCGCGCGGTCTCGTTCTTGTTTTGTGCGAGCTGTCCGGAGTCGCTCGATGTCGTCTCGAATCATGTCGAGGCGGGTCGCGATCGAGCCGCGGTCTTGCTGGAGCATTCCGTCGTCCAACCCGAAGACGCGGGTTCGGACCACCTCCGACGCGCTCACACCCGCGCGTTCGGCAAGCGCTTGGAGCTTCTCGTGCTCGTCGTCGCTGAGCATTAGGTGGAATTGGCGTAGGCGTTCAGGACTCATGTCTATAGCTTGTACATTGAAATAAACACTCATGCAACATGGCTCCCTGGAACGGACCTTTTCCGGTGTCCTGTCTCCGCCTAGGCTGGGCCTCATGTACGACCAGGCGCTCGTGATCGACCTTGCGCGGAGAGCTGGTATCCCGGCGGACCGCTTCGACTGGTGGGATGGCTATGAACTCGCCGTCTACCGCTCGATCAGGCGGTCGCGCTTGTTCATCGCCGTCCGCCGTCCACGATGCGCAGCCCCGGCCCACTCCGAGCCCGGACCCACGCGAGGACGTCCTCCAGCACGAACCGAGGCGAATCGACCAACCGCAATTCGGGGAACGACGGCTCCGAGCGCAGCCTGTCGATCGTGGCCGGGCTCGTGCTCAGTGCGCGCGCCAGGCCAGCGCGGTCGAGCAGCGCGGGAGCCGGAGCGGGACCGTCGGCTGCCACGCCCAGCGCGTCGCCGAGCCGGCGGGTGAGCGCCGGATCGTTTTCCAGCACGTCGAGCAGCTCGGTGAGGAACGCTCGGGCGATCACCGCGGCACCGCCCCGCCGTGGTCGCGATCCAGAGCCGCGTAGTACCGGTCCAGCCGCGCGAGGTCCCGCGGGTGGATCAGGTCGCGGTCGCCGCGCTCGAAGGCGATCACGGTGAGGACGGTCGTCGCCGTCTCGACCGAGACGCGGATCCGAGACAGCCGGGCGACGTAGCGGAGCCTCTCGTAGTGCGAGCCCATATCAGGGTCGCAGAGAGACCCGAGGTGCGGCGCCTACGTGGAGGGACCCCGCAAGGCGCCTCAGAACATGAGTCTTCCCAGCGCGTTGTGGACTTCGTTCCGGTCAAAGCCCCACGCGCGTAGGAGTGCCCGCACCCGCGCGCGCGCCGTCACCTCCCGGGCGTTGGTGTCTTTGGCCCGTACGAGCGCGAGCCTCGCGCGCCCCGCGGTTCGCGGTAGGTCGTTCTCGACCTGGGTTGCACGCCGCGCCAGCTCTTCGTGTCCTAGGTCGCGGAGGCGGTTCCGGTTCCCTGGCGGGCGGTACACCTTGAGCGCCAGCTCCGCGGTCGTCGCGCCCGTGAGCTGCTCGCGCGCCTCGTCGGATGCGAGCGAGGCGGCCAGGTGCTCGGCGAGCTGCCCCAACGTGGTCGCGTAGGGCGCCTGACTCCGGGGCGCGCGGAACTTCCGTTTGCTCGCGGCGCGGCCCCTTGCGCTCCTGGTTCCACGCCGAGCGAAGTGACGGCGCGCTAGCCTTTCGCTTTCGGCGAGACGGTCCGCGTCGCGCTCCGCCAGCGCGTCAACGATGTCGTACAGGACCCACGCGGTCGACTCGTCCAGTGCGCTTTGCGCCAGGTCGCGCCACTGGAGTGCGAGCGCGTCGAGGTCGGCGGTCAGGGCTTCAGCGCTCGAAACGTCGGGTCGGGCCCAGTCTCCCGGTTCCGCCGATACCCTGGCCAAATCGCGGCCCAGCTCAGCCTTCCTCTCGCCCTCGCGTGCGGCGTCAATGTCGGGCGCGCCCGTTGAGGCCCATGGGCTCGTCCTTCGCCGATCTCCGAGTCCGTCCTTCACGGGCGCCGAGCGCTTCAATGGCGCGCATGAGCGCTTCTTGGGTCGCGTCATCTGAAGCCCCCGGGGCGGCGTCGCGAAGCGGCAGCTCCACGCGCGCCCAGGCATCCGCCCGAGCCCCAGATCGACCAGTCGTCTCTTTCGCGCTAGCTATCGTCTCCACGGGGACTGCACTCCCTGTCTGCGCCCGGCACCGCTGCGAGCGGGCCGGGCGTTGCTTTGAGGCTACGCGAGCCGAGCCGTTTTTCCACGTCGGCGCGACTCGAAAGACTGCGACGTGGCGACGCGCTTCCGCGTCATGTAAAGTCGTCTTTATGGTCTCGCCCGCACGACCCAAAGCAGCGCCGGTCCCGGCGGCTCCGGACGCGCCGCGTTTCAAGCCGCACCCGGACGACGAGGCGGAGGTCCGCGCGGCGGCCGAAGACGTTGCGGCGGGCCGGCTCGTTCGCCTCACACCGGCCGAGCTTGAGCGCTGGGAGAAGACCGGCGAGTGGCCCGAGTCATCGACCTGACGCCCCGTTTCCTGGCGCGCCTTGACGCGCTGGGTGTGCAGCGCGGCTCCGGAGCATCGAAGGCGATCGGCGCGACGATCGCGGCGCTCGCGAACGAGCCGAGTCTGCCCGGGCCTGGCGATGCACTTGCCGCGACGCCGCCAGCCGGGACGGCCTGGGTGCGCCGCGTCCCCGGGCACAACCTCTGGCTCTGGTTCACGGCCAGCGAGGCGCATCTGGTCGTGTGGTCGCTGCACCGGCGCCCGCCCGTCCCGCTTGATCCGGATCTCGCGTAGCTTCGTCATCGCGGGCGCCCCGGCGCGCTAGGCCAGGTCCGAAGGGCTAGCCCCGCTCGCCGCCTGCCGGGCCTCGTCGTTGCCCTCAAGGGCGCGTTCAAGAGCGAGGACCAGCTCCCGAGCGGCCCGCGGGTCGCCGGGAAGCAGGGCCCGGGCCTGGCGGGCCAGAGACAGCCAGACCGCGCGGTCCGAGACGGCGGGAACGACCTCGGAACGCTCCGAAGGTTCGGACACGACGATTGGACAGTGGTCCTTCGTCACAAGTGATCTAGACTCCGCAGCGGCGGCGGTGAAAAGCGATTCTCCGAGCTGCGGAGCCGGTGCTCCGCTTCCCAAGCTTGGGGTCGCGGGTTCGAATCCCGTTTCCCGCTCGAAGAAAACTTGAGGTCGAGGGTGGCAGCACGGCAGGCGAGCGTGATTCGTTGGCTCGCTGCGGGGCTCACGTTGGCGCTGGGCGTCGCGGGCTGTTCCGATGACGACGGCGGTGTCGGAGGCAGCGGCGGTGTCGGAGGCAGCGGCGGTGTCGGAGGCAGCGGCGGTGTCGGAGGCAGCGGCGGTGTCGGAGGCAGCGGCGGTGTCGGAGGCGTCGGAGGCAGCAGCGGCAGCGGCGGCAGCGGCGGTGTCGGCGGCAGCGGTGGGGTCGCCGGCGCCGGCGGTGACTCGGGGGGCGACGTCGACGGAGCGGTGGACGCGGGCGCGGACGCCGAGGACGTGAGCGTGGTGGGCGATGCCGACGCCGGCGAAGCGCTCGACGGCGGGGATGGCGCGAACGACGCGAGCGACGGTGATGCCACAGCGGACGCCGACGGAGGCCCGGACGCAGCGATTGTCTGCGCAGCCGGCGCGAAGCAGTGCAGCGCCAGCGTGCTCGAGCAGTGCAACGCGTCCGGAACGGCCTACCAGACCGTCCAGAATTGCAGCCCGGGCAAGTGCCACGCGACCCTGCTCGCGTGCGTCGAGTGTCTCGCGGCCACGGATTGCGCGCCGCCGGCGAACGAGTGCTCGAGCGCGAGTTGCAGCGCGCTCGGCGTCTGCGGCACGCTGCCGGTGGCCGCGGGAGTGAGCTGCGGGTCGAACGGCGTGTGCAACGGTTCGGGTCAGTGCGGGGTGTGCGTCCCCGGGGTCACGCGTTGCGTGGGCTCCACCCAGGAGACCTGCTCGAGCGCGGGCCAGTGGGGGAGCGCCCTCGTCTGCCCGTACGTGTGTCTGGGTGGCGCTTGCAGCGGCGTGTGCGTGCCCGGGGCAACGCGCTGCAATGCGGGCCAACCCGAAGCGTGCAGCGTCAGCGGTCAGTGGCAGAGCGCGGGCAGCTGCGGAGGGGCCACTCCGAGCTGTCACGACGGCGAGTGCGAGCCGGCGACCCCGGCGAGCTGTGCGTCGCTGTCCGGCGGATGCGGCGCCTCGCAAGCGAGCTACTGCTGCTCGTCGACGGCGGTCCCGGGCGGTGCCTTCCTGCGCGGCTACGACGCGGTGACCTACACCGACTCGGGGTACCCGGCGACGGTCGCGGGCTTCCGCCTCGATCGCTACGAGGTCACGGTCGCGCGCTTCCGGGCGTTCGTGAGCGCGGGGCAGGGGACGCAGTCGACCGCGCCGAGCGCGGGTGCTGGCCAGAATCCGTCCGTCTCGGGCACGGGTTGGCAAGCCAGCTGGAACAGCAAGCTCGCTGCGAGCTCGGCGGCCCTGAAGACGGGCCTTTCCTGCCACGCGAGCTACGCTACCTTCACCGATCTGCCTGGCTCCAATGACGCGCGCCCGGTCAACTGCGTGACCTGGTACGAGGCCTTCGCGTTCTGCATCTGGGACGGCGGACGCATCCCCACCGAGGCGGAGTGGAACTATGCCGCCGCGGGGGGCAGCGAGCAGCGCGTGCTGCCCTGGTCGGTGCCCGCCACGCAGACCGCGGTGGATCACACCTTCGCGAGCTACTACCTCGACGCTGTCAGCCAGTGCTACGGCGATGGCGTCGCGGGGTGCTCGATCACCGACTTGGTGGGCGCTGGCTCGCTGCCCAAGGGCGTCGGCCGGTTCGGTAACTTCGAGCTTTCAGGCAATGTCTGGGAGTGGGCGTTCGACCCCTACCAGAACCCCTATCCGTTGCCCTGCACCAACTGCGTGGCGACTTCGGGTAGCGCGCGGGTCATGCGCGGCGGGTCCTTTTTCGGCAATTCGTCGACGATCCTCGCCTCGGCGCGGAGTTTCGCCACCGCTGACCAACGGTTGTTCAGCGTCGGCATCCGTTGCGCTCGGTGATGAGCAGTCGCGAATTGACAAGCCGTCTCACCCGGGGCGAGGATGCTCGGTCGAGGAGTCGGGTCATGAGCGAAAAACGCTTCGCGCTGCGATGGGTGTCCTTGTTGGTCGTGGGCGCGGTGATCGCGCCGGCGTGTGCGTCGGGCGAGGCCCCGGACGGGCCCGCGGTGGTTCGTCCGAGCTCCGCCGGGGTGGTCGTCGGCAAGTGCCAGATGATGACCTACCAGAACGCCTGCGATCCTGATGACAGCGGGCCGCTGACCGAGTGCCAAGGGGTCTGCGACATCGACACCGACGGGAAGATGATGTGCTTCCCGATCAGCCAGGTCGGCCTTCCGAACCTGAACGGTCGACTCTGCGGCGACGACACGCTCTGCTCGGCGGCGTGCTCGGGCACGCAGTGCGTCTCGGGACCGGCTCCGGACGGAACCGCATGCCGCCCGACGAACGTCCATGACAAGTGCGCGGGCCAGTGCGTCAGCGGATCATGCCAGCTGGTAGACGCGAACATGCGCTGCAACTACGGCCGGCAAGGTCAAAACTGCACGTTCCAGACCTGCAGCTCGACGCTCGCGACTAAATGCGAGCTGTCGAACCTGCAGCAGGGCGTGAAGTGCGGCAACGGAACCTGCAACAGCGTCGGCAGCTGCGGACCTGAGCCCGACGGCGGCGCTGACGCCGATGGTGGTGGTGGCACGGGCGGAAGCGGTAGCACGGGCGGAAGCGGTGGCACGGGCGGAAGCGGTGGCACGGGCGGCGCTGCAGGCAGCGGAGGCAGCGGCACCGGCGGCAGCGGCACCGGCGGCAGCGGCCCCGGCGGCAGCGGTGCCGGCG
>JACPVJ010000082.1 GCA_016191785.1 Myxococcales bacterium
GCTCCACCGGTGCCGCCCGTTGCTCCACCGGTGCCGCCCGTTGCTCCACCGGTGCCGCCCGTTGCTCCACCGGTGCCGCCCGTTGCTCCACCGGTGCCGCCCGTCGCGCCACCCGTGCCGCCGGTCGCTCCGCCCGTGCCGCCGGTCGCGCCGCCCGTGCCTGCTGCGCCGCCCGTCGCGCCACCTGTGCCGCCGGTCGCGCCACCTGTGCCGCCGGTCGCGCCACCTGTGCCGCCGGTCGCTCCGCCCGTGCCGCCGGTCGCGCCACCTGAACCGGCACCGCCACCGGTGCCACCCGTCGCGCCGCCTGAGCCGGCACCGCCCCCGGTGCCACCGGTCGCTCCACCCGAACCCGACGACCCGCCGACCCCGGCGCTGCCGCCCGTGGCTCCGCCGGTCCCACCGGTGGAACCACCGGTGCCGCCGTCTTTGCCACCGGTACCGGCGTCTTTGCCGCCGCTGCCGCCGCCTGTCTCGTCATCACCCCCGCACGCCACCCCGCCGAGAAGCGCGCACAAGCCCAGCACTGCGAATTGTCGAAGCCGGATCATCGAAAGCCCCTTGTTGGTCTACGCCGGAAGGTGCCGGCACTTCTCACGGATCTTCACTTATAAATGAAGACGCCCTTCAAGTCTTCTGTTCTCGAAATGGGCACGCCCGCTTTGATGCTGGTCGCGCGAAACTGGTAGTAGAGGCCCGATTTCATTGGCGGCCCGGCGTACGCAAGCTCTGCGGGCTTGCTCCCCTTGGGACCGATGATGCCCTCTTGCTTCCAGATCTCTGTCCCGAAGGCGTCGAAGACCTCGACGGTGTAGCTGTCTTCGCTCGAGTCGTCTTCCCAGCTAAAGGCCGGATTTCCGCTGACCTCTTTGCCGCCGTCGGGGGCGATCACCGCGAGGGCGCCGGTGACCTTGAAGCTCGCGACCGTGGTGGTCGCAGGAACGGTGATGTGCTGGATCTCGGTCCCACCGATGCTGGTGTCGGGGTCGCGCACCAAGAAGTCGTTCTCGAACGCGCCCAGCACGACGTACTTGCCGTCGGGCACGTTCGCGATGGCCCACTCTCCGCTGACGTTGGCCGCGCGCAGGCCCGGCGGCGCTTCGCCACGAGCGGCATTCGCCACGAACGTCTCCTCAACCACCAGGATCACGCTGGTGTTCTTGCCCTGACCGGGGTTGACGATCTCGATCTTGCCGCTGACCGTCGTGGTGGCGTCACCCAACACGTCCAGGTTCACGTCCTTGGTGGTTGCGCCGGCTTTGACCGCTGCGGTTGCCGGCTTCAGGTTCACCCCGGCCAGATAGCCTGCCACGCCGACGCTGCCCGCCGGGACGTTGAACACGGTGTACGCGCCGTCGGTGCCCGCCGTGCCGGTCGCGCCCCCGGCGACGACCAGCGTCCCACCCGGGTTTTCGGCCAGAACCTGACCGGAGACGCTTCCGAGCTTGGACGCGTCGGCGAGGGGGATCAGCCCGATGTCGGTCGCCGAGCTTTGCACGACCAGCGGGTCCCCGCTGGCCGTCGCGATGTCGACCGGGAGCGCGACCCGCGGCGCCTTGGGGAACGTGAGGTATCCCAGCGCGTCGGCGCGCAGCGTGTAGTCGGTCTTCACCGGCTTTCCGTCGGCGTCACGGGGCGATGGAACGCGCAGCTCGTAGGTGCCGTCCTTGGCGGTGATCGCCACGCCCGAGACCGCCGCCTCGTTGGCGTCTCGGGCGACCACGTGCGCGCCCTCGACGCCCGCTTGATTGGTGGTGTCGAAGACCTTGCCCTTGACGCTCACCGGCGCGAAGCACTTCGGTTCGGCGCCCGCGACCGTCTCGCACACCTGGCCGCCTTCGCAGCCGGTCTGAGCGACCACGTCGCAGGTCGCAGGTTCTTGCTTCTTGTCGTCGTCGTCGTCGTCCCCGCACCCCGCCAACACCGGGGCGGCCGCCAGGAAGAGCAGCAGGGCGAGTCGGCGCCTCACGACGGCACCGGCTGGCAGCAACCGGTGATGCAATAGTAGCCGTTGCTGCACGGCGCCTGGCCGGCGAGCCCGCACGGCTGCTTGCCCGTCGGACACTGCTGCTCGATGCCGCCGTCCCAGCCTGCGTCGCCCCCCGCATCCGTGCCGCCGTCGGGCGGGTAGCACTCGGGGGGCAAGGTCGCCTTGCCGATGCAGATCTCGCACTTGCCACAGCCGTTGAGGCACGCCTTCACCGGCGTGCACGGCTTGCACTTCTTTGGATCGCTCAGGCTGTTGATGTCGCAGCTCCCGACGTCGTTCACCTCGGAGCCGAGGTACACGAATTTGCCGCCGCCGGCGGGCAGCTCGCAGCAGCCGAAACAGTCACACCCATTGGGCGTGAGGGGCCCGCAGTAGTCGCTGCAGGTCTTGCTTTGTTCCTTGTCCAGCTCGGCGCACGACTTGCTCGTCCCCGGGGTCTTGGTGTTGGGGTCGTACTTGCAGCTCGGATCACTCTCTGGCGGGTAGTCCGGCGCCACCGAGAGCGGATCGCAGGCGTGGTTCCAGTAACAGTCGTCGTTGCCCGGGCCGGTGTCCTGGTCGAAGTAGCAGTCGGCCTTGCAGGGCGCGTTGTTCTGACCTGGGATGCCGCCGTAGTACGAGCCCTCGGTGTTGTCGCAGGGGCCCAGGCAGTCCGGGTCTTGGGAGTCCTTCAGGCCGTCGCCGTCGTTGTCGAGGGTGTCCCCGCACTCGTACGTGTGGCCCTGGCAGGTCGAGATGCCGCCGTCGGGGTTCCAACCGCCCCCGACGCCGCCTCCGGTGCCGCCACCGCCGGTGCCCGCCGACCCGTCGCCGCTGGTTCCACCGCCGCCCGCCGCGCCGCCGGTGGCTGCGCCGCCGGTCCCGGAGCCCCCGGAGCCGCCGCCGTCGTCGTCGTCGCCGCCGCACGCCATCGCCGTGGCAAGCGCCACGAACACGGACACACCCAGAGCACGTCGGATCAGCATGGTCGCACCTCGCCTGAATTCCCAAGTGTAGCGGACTGAGACGAATTGCCAATTCGTTTGCGTGTGCTCCGAGGTGCGCTGTCGACGCCGGCACGGCAATCGTGCGAGCGTGCCGATGTGCGAGCGAGACTGATCGTCGCCAGCTTGGTCGTCGCGTTGCCCGCGGCCGCCGATGAACCCGATCCCTGGTGGGGGCGTGACAAGGCGCTGCACTTCGGGGTCTCGTCCGGCCTCGCGGCCGGGGGGTACGCAGCCTCGAGTCTGGTGCTCGAGCCACGCTGGCAGCGCGCCGCGAGCGGAGCGGGCTTCGCCCTCACGCTCGGCGCAAGCAAAGAGCTGTACGACGCGACCGGCCCGGGGCACCCGAGCGCCAAAGACTTCACCTGGGACCTCGCGGGTGCGGCCGTCGGCACGGCGCTGGCGCTCTTGGTCGACGTGCTCGTCTCCCCGCGTAGCGCTCCGGTCCGTGACGCGACGGCAACGACGCGCTAGTCACCGCGCATGGGTCTGCTCGACGGAAGAGTCGCGATCGTCACGGGTGCCGGCGGCGGCATCGGCCGCGCCACTGCGCTGCTCCTTTCTCGCGAGGGCGCGAAGGTGGTCGTCAACGACGTGGGTGGCGCCCGCGACGGCAGCGGGCAGAGCGTGTCGCCGGCCGAGGCGGTCGCCGGCGAGATCCGAGCGGCGGGGGGTGAGGGCGTCGCGAGCTCCGACTCGGTGGCGACGCGCGCCGGCGCCGAGCGCATCGTCGCCTCGGCAGTCGAGCACTTCGGTCGGCTCGACGTGATGATCAACAACGCCGGCATCCTGCGGGACAAGACCCTGCTCAAGATGGACGACGCGATGTGGGACGCCGTGATCGCCGTCCACCTCACGGGCAGCTTCCTCTGCACGCAGGCGGCGGCGGCCCAGATGCGTCAGCAGGGCTCGCCCGGCAGCATCGTCAACACCACCAGCGTGTCCGGCATGCTCGGCAATTTCGGGCAAGCCAACTACTCGGCGGCCAAGGCCGGCATCTACGGGCTGACCCGGACGGCGTCGATCGAGCTTCAGCGGCATGGCATTCGGGTCAACGCCGTCGCGCCCATCGCGAAGACGCGCATGACCGAGGACCTGCCGATGTTCGAGAAGATCCAGAGCATGACGGCCGAGCACGTGGCACCGGCCCATCTCTTCCTGGCGAGCGAGCTGTCCGGCGACCTGACCGGGGCCGTGCTCTCGGTGGCAGGCGGAAAGCTGAGCGTCTACAAGGTCGTGGAGAGCGCCGGGAAGTTCAAGGACGCCGATCAGGGCGTGTGGTCGGCGCAAGAAATCGCGGACTACTGGGAAGTGATCTCGAAGGTTTAGCGCGGTCCCCATCGATTGCTGGTCCGGGGGTCGGATGTTACGTTAGGCGAGCCTCACGCCCGTGCCGCGATGACTCGCGACTCGAACATCCCCCTCTTCCTCTGGATCGCCACTGCGCTGCTCGCACATCTGGCCTGGGGCGGCGGTGCGTCCAAGCTCTCGAAGGCCTTCGAAGAAACGCTGGACATCAAGCGCTTTGCCGCCAGCGTGCAGCGCCAGATCCGAAGCGGGGGCGCCGTGGAGGTCGCCCTGCTCGACGATTCGGCGAACGAGAGCACTCCGCCTGAAGAGGCAGCATCCAAGTCGAATCCTAACGAAGAAGAAACCGATCCGGCCGACCCCAGCGAAGAGCAGGCGAAGGAAGACGAGTCGAGCAAGAAAGCCGAAGAGCTCGCCAAGAAAGAAGAAGCGAAGCCTGAAGAGGAGAAGCCCAAGCCCGAGGAACCGAAGCCCGAGGCCAAGAAAGAGGAGCCGAAAAAGGAAGAGGGGAAACCCGAAGAACCCAAGCAGCTCCCCAAGGTCCAAGCCAAGAAGCGCGTCGCGGTGGTGCAGCACGTCGAGGATCCGAACCAGAAGGACAACCCCAACGCCGCCCACATCGCCGATCAGGCGAACCGGGTGAAGAAGGAGACCCAGGCGCGGATCACCTCGACCGACCAGAACGATCCGAAGCCCACCCCCGGCGGCGCCCACGCGGCCCCGGACAAGACCCCCGGCAACTCCGACGAGTCCCGAGTGGCGCAGTCCGACGACCACGCCGGCGAGGCCAACAAGGCCCCGACCAGCCCAGACGACCCGGACAAGCCCGAGAAGAGCGCGTCCGCACAGGCGCCGCCGCCGTCGCCGGGCAAAGCTCCGAAGGCGCCAGGCATCGAGAAGGGGAGCGACGCCTCGAAGCAACCCGGGCAGGCCTCGGCACAGGCGGGGCAGACCGGACAGGCCGCGAAGGAAGAGGTCGCGCCGGCACCGGACACGCTGAACTCGGGGCAGGGCAACTGGTCGGTGGCGGAAGCAAAGGCGGCGCAAGCCGCGCAGAAGGCCCGCAAGGCGAGGAAGAAGCGCCTGCCGCCGATGAAGGGCTCCGGCGGCGCCAGCGACATGCTCGGGCTCGGCGCGCTCGGCACCACCTCGAGCGGCGTCAACTTGAACCTGTCGCCGCAGCAGGCGCTGGCCGCCGTGGGCCGCGACCGGCTGGTGAAAGAGAAGAACCGCGACGCCGAGCGGCGCAAGAGCGCGCACCGAGGGTCGTGGAAGTCGCTGGGCATCGAGCGCTGGCGCGCGTCCATCGAGAACTACGTCGCGAGCGTGAAGCCTGGGAACCAGACCGCGCTGAACACGGCGCGGGTGCCGTTCGCGAGCTACTTGAACGCCGTCCACAACCGGCTGCACCCGATCTTTGCGGACTCGTTCCTCGCGTCCCTCGACAGCCTGCCGGGAAACCACCCGATGAATCGGGCCGACATCAAGACGGACCTCGAGATCGTGCTCGACAAGGACGAGGGCAAGGTCGTCAAGATGGGCGTCACGCACACCAGTGGCGTGACGGCGTTCGACATCGCCGCCCTCGAGAGCGTGATGCGGGCCAGCCCCTTCGGTGCGCCCCCGCGGGACATCGTGTCACCCGACGGCAAGGTCTACTTCCACTGGGAGTTCTATCGAAACCCGTTCTACGCCTGTTCGACCTACTTCGCGCACCCGTTCATCCTGAAGGGGGCGCCAAAGTCGGCCCCGCCGAGCATCGAGCCGGCACCCTGGCGACCGGGCGATCCGAAAGAGAGCTCACCCGCCGATCAGCGCCACGGACTGCTCGACTTCACGCCGATGCTGGAAAAGCGGGCCTCACTCAAGTAAGCCGGGCCGTGAGTGACCAGCATCGAGGGCGAAGGCGCGACCGCGGGCGAGCTGGGGGCTGACGGCGGCCCCCCGCCCGAGCCCCCACCCCCGTCTCGTCACGAGCCGCCGAGCGAAGGGCGCCCGAGCCACGCGCCGGCGCGCCTCTTCGGCCGGGCCCGGCGCTGGGTGCTCGGCGCGGTGGTCCTGTTGTTCTTCGTCGCCTTGGTGTCGGGTCGTATCGTCGTCCCTGCGCTGCTCGGCTGGCGCTCGGGCCTCGAGGGGTGGATCGCTCGCTCGGACCACGCGGCCGCGTTGCTCGCGCAGCTGGCGGTGGTCGGCGGCTGCCTGATGGCCATCCAGCTCCTGATCGCGACGCTGGTCGAGAGCAACCTCTCGGTCGCCTTCCGGCTCGTGGCGGCACCCACGACCGCGGGCGTCGTCACGCTGGTGATGGCTTCGGCGACCCGCGAGCTGCCGATGCTGCTCGTGCTCGGCCTCGCGATGCTGTCCTCGTTCATGGCGCTGTTCGCCAGCGTGCCGGCAGTGCTCGAGAAGCACACCCGCGCCGCCGGCATGGTGGTGGGGCTCGCCGGCCTCACCGCGTTGATCTCGGTCACGGCACGTGCCCTTGCAGTGTGGGCCAGCCACGAAGCGCTGACGCGACTGTTCCGCGCGGCGCAGATCCTGGCGACCGTGGCCTTTTGCCTCGACCTGGTCATGCTGGTGATCGCCATCGCCTGGCTCGCCGCCGCTCGGAAGAAGCGCTCTGCCGCGGTCTGGGTCCCGGTCGCGCTGCTCGGCATCGGGCTCGCGGCGATGAGCCAGTACTCCTCGCCCCCGACCGACGGGTTGCTCGGGCTCGCCCACAAGGCGGTCCACGGGTTCTTGCGGCATCCCTACCCCCTCGTGCCGCAGGTGCTGCACTTCGCCCTGGGCGTGACGCTGCTCTTCGCCGTGCCGGCGACGCTGCTCCAGCGTGGGGACCGGCCCTATGCTCGGGGTGCCATCGCGCTCGCGCTCTTGGCCCGGACCGGCACCGACATCCCCGTGCTGGCGCTGGCGCTGCTCTTGGGATCACTGCTCGCGGCGCTGGCCGCCGCGCGGGAGCGACCGGCGGCCATTCAACGCCCGAGCCAATAGCCGACGAGCGGGATGGCGAGGCAGACTGCAGCGAACAGCCCCCAAGCCCACCAGCGCATCGGCGGCACGTGGCTCATGACGCGGTCAGCGCCAGTGTGCCGTAGACCACGAGCAGGTACGGGATGGTCGCGTAGAACAGCGTGCGCGCCCACTTCTTGGCGTCCACCGCGCCGAAGCCGCGCACCGCGATGACGACTTGCGCCACGCCGAGCGCGGCAGCGACGCCCAGGTAGAGCGGCGTCCCGAGACCGGTGAGCGCGGGCAACAGACTGACCGCGAGCAAGAGCACCGAATGGATCAGGACTGCGCGCTTGGCGGCGGGCAGGCCCCGCACGGCCGGATACACCGCGAGCCCTGCGGCGGCGTACTCCGACTGGCGGAAGATGGCGATCGCCAAAAAATGCGGGATCTGCCAGACGAGCAAGATGGCGAACACGCTGACCGCTGGGAGTGACAGCCCGCCGGTCACGCTGGCCCAGCCGATCAGCGGGGGAATCGCGCCGGGGACGGCCCCCACGTGCAACGCGAAGGGCGTCACACGCTTGAGCGGCGTGTACGCCAGCACGTAGATCGAGATCGCGAGCGCCGCGAGCAGGCCCGTGAGCGGGTTGACCCAGAACGTGAGCGCCGTGATGCCGAACAGCGCCAGCACGACGCCGAACCAGAGCGCGACCTCCGGCGCGATCCGGTTCGCGGGCAGTGGTCGCAGACGCGTGCGGTCCATGCGCGCGTCGACGTCGCGCTCCAGGTACATGTTGAGCGAGTTGGCGGCGGCCACCACCCCCGCGGTCGCCACCACGGTCAGCGCCAGCCGGCCCAGCTCGACCCGCCCCGGCGCCAGGATCGCGCCGATGCCCGTGGTCACCAGGACCATGCGGGTGACCCCTGGTTTGGTCAGCTGGAAGAGCGCGCCGACCACGCGACCGGGGTCGCGGGCTCGGGTCGCCGTTTCCAGTGCCTGGGACATGCTCCCCTCGGCTCAACGCTGCGCAGAGGCGACCGCCGCCCCGAGCACCGACAGCGCCTCGTCGATCTCCGACTCGGCCGCCGCATAACTGTAGCGAACGTGCCCCGGCGCGCCGAAAGGCTCGCCGGCCACCGCCGCGATACCGCAGACGTCGAGCTGCCAGAGGGTGACGTCGTCCGCGCTCTCGAGGCGTCGGTCGCCCCACTTGATGCCATACAGCCCGGTCACGTCGGGAAAGGCGTAGAAGGCGCCGCGCGGCCAGTCGCACCGGATGCCGGGGATCTGGTTCAGGCCCTCGACCATGCGCCGCCTGCGCTCGGCAAACGCCCGGGCCATGGCCGCGATCGGATCCCGCGGGCCAATCAGCGCGGCCTCCGCCGCGGCCTGGGCAATCGCCGCCGGGTTGGTGGTGGACTGCCCCTGGACCTTGAGCATGGCCTTGGCCACCGCCGGCGGCGAGATCGCCCAGCCGATGCGCCATCCGGTCATCGCGTAGGTCTTGCTCACGCCGTCGACCACGACCATCCGCTCGCGGAGCTCGGGCGCGAGCTTGGCCAGCGACACGTGCTGGAAGCCGTCGTAGGTCAAGTCGCCGTAGATCTCGTCGAGCACGACCCACACGTCGCGCTGCTTCAGCACCTCGGCCAGGGCCAGGAGCTCGTTCTGGTCGTAGGCCGCGCCGCTGGGGTTGGACGGCGTGCACAGGATCACGGCCTTGGTTCGCGGCCCGATGGCGCGGTCGAGCGCCTCGGGGGTCATTCGGAAGCCCTGCGCGGCCGAGGTCTCGACGATCTTCGGCACGCCGTCGAACAACCGCACCTGCTCGGGATAACTGACCCAGTACGGCGCCGGGATCACCACTTCGTCGCCGGGATCGCAGAGCACCATCGCCAGGTTGAAGAGCGCGTGTTTGGCGCCCACCGACACGGTGACCATGTCCGGCGTCGGCCGCCACCCGCGGTCGCGCTCGGTCGCGAGGCAGATCGCCTCGCGCAGACTGACGGTGCCCTGGACTGCGGTGTAGTGCGAGCTCTTGCCCATGGCTCGCTCGGCGGCGGCCCGGATGTGCTCGGGCGTCTGAAAGTCCGGTTCGCCGACGCCGAAAGCGTACACCTTGCGACCAGCGGCCCTGAGCTCGGCGGCCTTGGCGGTCATCGCGAGGGTGGCGCTCGGCACCACCGCGTCCAATCGCTTTGCCAGGTTGGTCGGCACCATCAGCTCCTTTCTTCGTCCTCGTCGGTCGTTCGTCGCTTGGTCATCACGTGACGCCGATTGCTCACGCCGGGCTCGCGTGGCCGAACGCGCTTCTGCGGCTCGTCGTCGTCGTCTTCGTCGTCGTCTTCGTCGAGCCTCGGGGCTCGTCCCGAGTCTTTCATGCTTTTTCGGAAGGCGCGCACGCCTTCGCCGAGCCCGCGTCCGATTTCGCCCAGCCGACGCCCGCCCAAGAAGACGACGATCAATAGGACGATGACGACCAACTGCCAGGGGCCGACACCCATGGGAAGCCGCGACCTCTAACACCCCGCGCGCCGCCGAGCAACGCGCTGGGGGGGCCGCTCAGCGCTTGCACACGAGCCGCCGCAATCGGGCAAAATCTGCCGGAAGGAAGCGGCGCGCGGCGGCCACCAGCACGAGCGCGCCGCCGCCCACGGCGGGGACGAGCGCGTAGGAAAGCGGGCCGAGCGCGCTCGCGTCGAGCCGCGAGAGCACGACGAACGCGGCCAAGGCCGGCAGGCCCCCTACCGCCAGGGCCCCGACCCTGCGCGCGACCCCGAACCCGATCACCAACCCGGCCGCCCCGAGCGCCAGTGCGACCGCGGTCGCCGCGACCCACCACGCTCGGAGCACGAACGGCAGCTTCGCGCTGCGCCCCCAACCGGGGAGCCCGCGGACGGTCGCCGACTGCACCGCGAGCTCGAGCGCCACCTGGTCGTCGAGCTTCTTGGTGAAGACCCGAAGATCCGTGAACGACACCTGGCGCAGGTCCTCGCTCGGGCTGACCGCCGTGGCGGTGTACCGACCAAGATCGCCCAGGCCCGGAAGCTTGCCGGTGACACGCGGGGGCTGCCCGGGAAAACACAGCCAGGTCACACCCACGAGCGGCACCTGCGCGCTCTTCGGAGCGCTCACTCGCGCGCAGCTCGACCGACCCTGCGCGATCAAGTCGACCGCGAAGCGGCCCGGCACGTCGGCGCTCGAGCCCCAGGACATGCTCGCGAGCGCAAGGCTCGCGCCAAGGGCGGCGACGGGCAGCGACGCGCCCAGGACGAGTCGCGCTGGAGAGGCCCCGAGCGCGAGCAGCGCCCGGCCTTCTCCCCGTTCGACGAAGGTCGCGACCGCGAGCGCGACCCCGATCGGAAGACCGAACAAGAGGGCGGTCTCGGTCGCGGCGGCGCCCAGCGCCCGCGCGAAGGGCAGCGCGACCTCGAGGGGCACCTCCGGGGACCAGAGCCACGGGAGGAGGCGGATCCCCCCGGCGGCCAGGCCGAGCGCGACCAGGGTGAGCACGGTCCAGCACGCACCCGTCACCGCTCGCCGGGCCAATGCGCTCATCCCCCATGATTTAGCCTGTCCTGTCCCGGGTTTCCCCTGCCCTCTGCTTGAGCTTGGTGACCGGCCTCGGGCGGGGTAATCTCCGCGAACATTTCGGCGTGGTGGGACACCGGACGCCCGGAACCCCCACCTGCGGAGGAACGATGCGTATTCTTCACCTGCTCTCGGGAGCCGCCGTCGCGGCGACTCTGGTTCTCGGCGGAAGCCCGGCCCGCGCGGCAGAGGACGCCACCGAGGCGTCGCCCACCGGCAAGGGCATCACCGGCGGAGCCCTGCTGGGCGCAGAGGTCGTGATGCTGTTCGAGGCGGCCATCAAGGTGAAGAAGCCCTGGGCTTATGCCCTCGGCGGCATCGCGGGCGGCGTCGCCGGCGGGGTGGGTGGCTACTTCGTCGAGGACTCGGGGGACGCCAAGCTGAGCATCTACTTGCTCGCGGGCGGCATGGCCCTGGCGATTCCGACCACCGTCGCGGTCCTCAACGCCACTTCCTACGATCCCGGCGCGGATGCCACCGAAGACCGAGGGACCAAGGACGAGCCGGTGGCCGAGCCCCCGCAACCCACCGCCGCGCCGCCGCAGGGCGCCACGAAGAAGGCGCGCTCCCGCCGGGTGGCCCGACGCGCGCCCGCCCAGCCCGAGCTCTACACCGCGCCGCCAGCGCTGGTGGGCGCGAGCCCGAGCACGCTCAGCCTGAGCCTCCCCGCGGTCGAGGTCCGGAATGCCTACTCCCGGGCCGAGCTGGTCCAGTACGGGGTCAAACAGGCCACCGAGGTCCGCGTTCCGGTGATGCGTTTCGTCTTCTGAAGCTCCCGCGCGGCTTGGAGAGCGCCGGCGGTTTCGGCTAGCATCCGGGATCTTCTCGAAGGACGGACATCAAGCAGATGGCACAACCAGCGCCGCAACGCTCCGGATCCCGTGGACGCGGGGAGGATCCGTCACTCGGTAGAGTCATTGCCGGTCGCTACCGCCTCGAAGCGCGCATCGGCGAGGGCGGCATGGGCATCGTCTACCGCGCGCGCCACGTGCTGATCGATCGCGTCGTCGCGGTCAAGCTGATCCGGCCCGACCTGCGCGGCGAGACCCACCTCCGCGCGTGGATGCTGCGGGAGGCTCGCGCCGCCAACCGCGTCGACCACGCCCACATCATCGACATTCACGACATCGGCGAGACCGACGAGAGCGAGCTGTACCTGGTCATGGAGTACCTGATCGGGACTCCGCTCTCGACCGAGCTCGCGCGCGGGCCGATGCCGCTGACCCGCGCCGTCGACATCCTCGAGCAGATGGGCGCGGCGCTCGCGCGCGCGCACGACCTGGGTGTGGTCCACCGCGATCTGAAGAGCGACAACATCCTGATCACCCAGCGCGGCGGCCGAAAAGACTTCGTGAAGATCCTCGACTTCGGCCTCGCGGCGCTGGCCCACGATCCCCGGCTAGCCCCCAAAGGGGCCGTGTTCGGCACGCCCGAGTACATGTCACCGGAGCAGGCCCGCGGCGAGCAGGCCGGCCCGCAGTCGGATCTCTACGCGCTCGGCGTGCTGTTCTTCGAGATGCTGGTCGGGCAGTTGCCTTTCCGCGCGGCCGACCGCGACACCTTGCTCGAGATGCAGCGCACGGCACCGGCGCCGCGGCCCACCAGCATCAAGAAGGACGTCAACCCGGTCGCCGAGAAGATCATCCTCAAGCTGCTCGAGAAAGAGAGTCGCAAGCGGTATCGCGACGGTCACCACCTGCTCGAGGAGCTGAAGGCCCTGCAGCGTTCGCTCCCCAGCACCTCGTGGGACAAAGAGGCCGCGGGCGAGGCGCCTGCGCCGGCCGCGCCGCCGCCTGCCCCGCCACCGCCCAGGTCCACGCCGGTCACCGAGTGGGCGAACCGCGCTGGGCTCTTCGCGCGGATGCTCGCCCGGGCCTTTCCGGCGGGGAACGCGGCTCCCGAGCTGAGCCAAGCCATGGCCAACATCTGGGAGGTCACGGCCAAGGCCAATGGGCTCGAGGGCGAGATCGCCAGCCACACCCGCAAGCTCGAGGCGCTCGAGCGGCGGGGCCGGGCGCTGCGTGCCGAGATCGGACGCAAGGTCGAAGAGCTGGCCCAGGAAGAGAGCCGCGCGCTGCGCGACGCGGCGGCGTACGGCGAAGAAGAAGAGACCGCGCGCCGTGAGCTGAGCTCGGCCATGCAGCTCGCCAAAGAGAAAGTGGCACAAGCGGACGCTGCCGAGCGCGCAGGTCAGGGTTCGCGGGCGATCTACGAGGGCGCCGGCGCCGCACGCGCGATGGTCGAGGCCAAGCGCCAGTGGCTCTCCACGCGCGAGGCTCGCCGCACCGCGCGCGAGGCCATCGCACGCGATCTCCGCCGGCAGATCGAAGATCTGCGCGCGCAGCTCGCGCGCTACGCCGAGGCGCTGGAAGAGGACCTAGCGAGCGGGCGCGAGAAGGTCGCCGCCCGCACCCGGGAAGGCGTGCGCATGGAGCAGACCTTCGGCGATGCGAGCCACGCCCTGTCCGAGGCCCTCAAAGATCGCCCCGAGTGCCGAGACCTGATGGCCCAGCTCAAGGGCGCCGACAACGCGCAAGAGGCGCCCGAGCAGCCGTGGACCAACGCCAGCGGGCGCGTGGTCAGCTGATCACTTCGGCAGCTTGGCCGAGAGGAAGCTCTTCAGCTTGACCAGGTTCTTGGCGTCCCGCTGAAACGCCGGCGACGCGTAGCCATCGGCCCAAGCGCGGATGTCGCGGACGAACTCCGCCGTCACCGCCGGGTCGCCCAAGATGTCGTCCACCGTGCGGCCACGGGACGGTGCGGCACCGAGACCGGCCACGTAGGCTTCTAGCCGTGCGTAATCGCCCTCGAGCAGCTCGCGGATCAGGCCCGCTTCGCCCGCCAGGCGCGCCAGCACCGGGTCGGCGGGGTCGGCGCCGGCGGCCCCCACCCGAAAGACGAAGGCGTCGTCGATGAAGCCGAGGTCCTCGATCCCGTCTGGGATCAGATCGAGGGACCGCAACAGGTAGTTGAGCGTGGCTGCGGCCTGGCGCCGGACCGACTGGGGCGTACCACTGGCCTCGACCAACGCCGCGAGCGCCCGCGCGTCGTCCCCGAGGGTGCGCAGCCAGTTCGGAAACGCTTCGAGGCAGCGACTTTCGAGCTCGGTCAAGGTGGGCGCGGTCATGGTGAGCGGTTCTTACCCGAGCCCGGACCGGGCGTCACCACTTGCCGACGAACAGGCCCGCGGCAAACCCGAGCATCAGCGCGATGCCCGCGATCAGCAACGCCAAGGCGAGCGGCACCGAGAGCCCGCGTCGCGGCACGGTGACGACCTCGACCGAAGGCGGCGGTGACAGCGGTGAGGCCGCGCCCCCGGGCAAGCCCGCGGACACGGCGGTGTCGCCACCGAAGCGGCGCGGCACGAGAGCGGGGCTCGGCGGCGGGTGCGACGCGGCGTGCCCTTCTGCGCTCGACGGCCCCGGAATGTACTGCCCCGGCGGACTCGAGGGCTGCGGCCCACCGGTCGCCGCCGTCGATGGCGGCAGCGACGGCGCGGGGGGCATCTGTCCGCTCTTGGCGACGCTGTCCACCGCCTGGGCCATCTCGTAGGCGCTCTGGAAACGCTGGGCCGGGTCCCGAGCGAGGGCACGCTGGAAGAACGGGCCCCAGTGTGCGTACTGCGGCGCCACCTGCTCGATCGGCACGGGCGAGCTGGTGAGGACCTTGGTCACTCGCGCGAACTCGTTCTCGGCTTCGAAGGCGGGCACGCCGGTGAGCAGCTCGTAGAACAAGATCCCGCACGACCAGAGGTCGGCTCGCGCGTCCGTGTGCTTGATGTCCTTGATCTGCTCGGGGCTCATGTAGCCGGGCGTGCCCAGCAGCATCCCGGTGCGCGTCTTCCGGTGCATGCCGCCGGCCGCGTCGAGCACCAGCGAGATGCCGAAGTCGAGCAGCTTGAGCTCGCAGCCGTTCTCGGTGTCGCCGGTCAAGAACACGTTGCCGGGTTTCAGATCGCGGTGCACCACCCCGGCGGCGTGCGCGGCCGACAGCGCCCGCAAGATGCTCTGGACGATGCCTGCGGCTTGTTCGACGGGAACCCGGCCGCGGTTCATGCGGTCCGCCAGGGGCTCGCCGCGCAAGAGCTCCATCACCAGGTACGGCGTCCCGTCGGCGGCCCGGACGGCCTCGAAGACCCGCGCAATGCCCGGGTGGTCGACGCGGGCGCTGGCGCGCACCTCGTTCAAGAAGCGCGTCACCACCTCGGGGTTGTCGCCGAACTCGGCCCGCAAGAGCTTGACGGCAGCGCTCGCGCCGCCCTCGACCGACTGGGCCTCGTACACCGCGGACAGGCCGCCCTGACCCAGCACGTTCGTGAGCCGCCACCGCCGATCCAGCGTGGCACCCACGAGCTCCTCTGGGCGTTCGAACTCGAGCATCTGGCCGGCTGCCCCCGCGACTCTACCCCAGTTGGGCGGCCCGACAGCAGACCGTGAGAGCACCGTTGGGATCGCCGACGATCTGCCCGCCGGGGGTGCCTCCGCTCGGGACGCAGCTCCCGCCCAGGACCGGGGCCAAGGTCCGCTGGTAGCTCCACCCGGCCCAGAAGTCGTTGATCTTGCCGCTGACCTCGGTGCACGCCGCGCTCGACACCTTCTGCCCGCCTCCGGCGCACAGCATGTCGTCGTAGAACGCGTACTCGGCCGAGCAGGTGGCCGCGCCGGGCGTGCAGACGCACGGCGAGCACTTCCGCTGATCGACGTGCTTCTGGTGGATGATCGTCGCAGTCGGATAGTCGCTCGGGCAGGCCTGTTCGCCGGGCAAGTAGATGCAGATGTTCGGCGCGTACGCTCCGGTGCCCACCGGAACGCACTCCGACCCGTCCCCGCAGGGCGAACCCGCCTTCAGCAGACAAAGCGAGGCGCGCTTCTGGAATGGCTCGAGGGGCGCGACCGCTCCGCCCGTGGGCGCGCAGCTGCCGGGCGTGACCACCGTCGGCGGACCGAGCTGGCAGCTCAGCGTGGGGCTCCCGGTCTTGCCCACGCAGTCGCCGTTGGTCTTGGTGTAGCCCTGGGGACCTGCGCAGGTGCCATTTTCGGCACAGAGCAGCGGGACGGTGCACGAACCGCCCTGCAGCGGGCCGCACTGACACGGGGCGCACGTGCCGGCGCCGGCGGGCTCGGTCCCGAACATCTGCGGCGTCGCGCCGTCGGGACAGGTGGGACCGGGCGCGGTCGAGAAGGGGTCGACGACCAGGAACGCGTAGCTCCACTGCGGCCCAGCCTTGGGCACGCACTCTTGGCCCGCTCCGCACGCCACCGGCTGGGAACCCCCGGTTCCACCTGCGCCGGCGCTGGCCCCGTCGCCGCCGAAGCCACCCAGCGTGGAGCCCCCCGCGCCGGCGGGGCCGGCGTCCCCGGGCGCCTCTCCGAGCGGCTCGACACTGCAAGCGAGCGCGAGCGAAGCGACCAGGCACGCGCGAAGGAAAGCAAGCGGGTGGGTCACCGGCGCGAGCGAGGACATCAGAAGCGGCCGCTGAAGCGGAGCTGGCCGCCGCGCCGATCGACGCCGATGGCGGCCGCCGGGGCCGTCGGGTTCGGGCTCTCTCGCCCGAGCAGCATCAGCACGCCGGCGCCGACACCGACGATGCCGAGCCCAAGAGTGACCCCACTCAGCGCGGCGTAGGTCTCCCCATTCGCCTGCGTTCCCTTCAGCGTGTCGGGGCAGGTCCGTCCGATGCAGCCTCGGTCGAGCTCGTCTTCCGCCCGCAGCCGCAGCGAATAGAACACGGCAGAGGTCGCCAGGCTCGCCACTCCAAGGCCGCCGACGATCCAGGGTGCGGCCGAGCGCGAGTCCGCGCGAGGCGCGGGCCGCTCGCGGGCCGGTGCCACCTCCGGGGGCTCCGACACCGGGGGGGTTGGTCGAGCGGGCTGGGGCGGGGCCGGCGCCATCAGGTCTTCCGGCACGTCGAGCTCGATCCGAACTGCGTCGCGCTCGGCGAGGGTGACCGTGCGCTTGAACGTCTTGCCCTTCTCGAGGATCCCAGTCAGGACGTGGGGCCCCGGATCCAGAGTGATCGGTTGACCGATCTGAGGGTCGCCGAGCGCGACTCCGTCGAGCTCGATCTTGATCGCCTCGGCGCCCTGGCCGCGAACGATGGTGAGCCGCGGGATGCGCCCCTCGAGGGCCTCGCGCGCCTTCTTCACCTCGTCGATCAGGGCCGGCTCTTTGTCGGCTTGCTCCGCTTCGTATTCGGCCATGCGATAGCCGCCCAGCGCCTCGTTGAGCCGCCCCAGGTGTTCCTTGCAGCGGGCGACGTGGAAACGAACCTGGGGTGTGGCCTTGATCCGCGCGACGTCCTCGAAGGTGGCGAGCGCCCCGGCCCAATCCCCGGCAGCCTCTTGGGTCAGCCCCTGCGAGTACAGCTTTCGAGCGCGAACCAGCTCCGCCTCGGCGTCCGCTCCAGCCGGCGAGCTCAGCGCCAAGGCGACCACGGCCGCGACCAAGCCGGAAAGCCTCCGCAATTGCTGGGCCAGCACGCCCGAATGGAAGCCCGGCCGGGCGGCTTCGGCAAGGGAGTTTCACGCACGCCCCGGACCGCGCTAGGCTCCCGGGGTTCGCATGAGCCAGCGAGTGACCACAGCCTTCGAGCCCCTTTTGACCCAACTCACGGAGTTTCGCGCGAAGTGGCCGAAGCGCGGGTGGTCCTGGGATGGCCGCTTCTCCTGCGTCGCCTCGGCGTTTTCGGCCGAGCTCGTGGAAGAAGCCAACGCCGCCCTCGCGGGCACCTTCCCCGGTCGGTGGAACCATCGGACGCTCGCCAGCGCGCCCCCGCTGGTGCAGCAGATCGCGGAGCGCACCGGGGGCGTCCGAGCCGACCAGTGGATATTTTCCACCGCACCGAGCGGCGGCGCCATCATCTATGGCCTCTGGTGGCCCTGGGGAGACGACACCACCATCACGCTGCGCGTGGGGCTGCCCAGCCCAAACCCCAGCGTCGAGGACCGCCTGCGCGACGTCTTCGGGGCCAGCCCGTACTGAGACCGCCGGCCGCGGCTGCGTCGGGCCGTTCGCACCGCGGCCTGGCATGTGGATTGCTCACCCGCCGATCCAGTGGGACCATTGTCGAAGAGATACGGGATGAGCCTCGACGGGGCTGACGCATTCGAGACCACGCTCCTCGCCGAGAGTGGCCCTCGCGCGACATCGAATCGGCCCAGCCTGGACGCAGGCCGTTGGGCCGGCAAGCGCTTCGACCACTTCGACGTGGAGCGGCCCCTGGGGTCGGGCGGCATGGGCGCGGTGTACGTCGGGCACGATCGCTCGCTCGATCGTCGGGTCGCGATCAAGGTCTTGCCCCACGATCTGGCCGAGAGCGGGGAGCTCCAAGAGCGGTTCCTGCGCGAGGCGCGGGCCCAGGCCCGACTCAACTCGCCCCACGTCGCGCACATCTACTACATCGGCCGAACGCCGGCCGCCGACGAGAGCGGCAAGACGTCGCTGTTCTTCGCGATGGAGTTGGTCGACGGCGGGGATCTCGAGGCCTTCGTCGAACGCGGCGAGCGACTCGATCCCGAGCGGGCTCGCGGGTTGATGATCGAGGTCGCAAAGGGACTGCGCGACGCCCAGCTGGCCGGGATCATCCATCGCGACATCAAGCCCAGCAACCTGCTCCTCGACAAGAAGGGCACGCTCAAGATCGCAGATTTTGGCGTGGCCAAACCGGTCGGCGGCAACGACTCGAAGATCACCCGCGACGGCGCGGTCGTCGGCAGCCCGCTCTACATGGCGCCGGAGCAGGCCAAGGGCGACGAGGTGGACCACCGTGCGGACATGTACTCGGTCGGCTGCACGTTCTTCCATCTGCTCTGCGGCCGGCCGCCCTTCGATGCCAAGACGCCGGTCGCGGTGATCAGCAAGCACCTGACCGAGGCGCCGCCGAAGGTCGCGAGCGCTGCGCCCGACGTCCCGAAGCCGCTGGCGGCGATCATCGAGCGCCTGATGGCCAAGGCCCCGGCCGAACGCTTCGCCACCTACGACGAGCTGCTCGCCGTGCTCGAAGCCGCGGCGCCCGAAAAGGTGCGGTTCGGGGGCTTCTGGGTGCGGGGCGCGGCCGTGGGCATCGACGTGGGGCTCGCCAGCCTGATCATCGGCTTCTTGGGAGTGCCGGGGCTCGTGCTTCACCTGGCCTATGTCACCGTCGCCCACGCGATCCGCGGTCAGACCCTGGGCAAGGCGCTGATGAACCTCCGCGTCCGCAGGCTCGACGGGAGCCCCCTCGGGGTCGGACGTTCGCTCACCCGCACCATCTCGAGCATGTGGCTGCCGTTCTTCGCCGGGCTGGTGATCCTGCTCACCGAAGGGCGCGGCGGGCTCTCCCTCGCGATTCGCCAGATCCAGCTCACCGACGTCGATGCCTTCAAAGGGCTGGTGCTGGCGGTGGCGCTGGGCAACGTGCTGCTCAGCCTGCTCTACGGCGCCGGGCTGATGA
Organism: Myxococcales bacterium; assembly: GCA_016191785.1. Lineage (GTDB taxonomy): Bacteria > Myxococcota_A > Polyangia > Polyangiales > Polyangiaceae > JADJKB01. Next base: position 19,260 of record JACPVJ010000082.1, read on the forward strand.
TCGCGGCCTTTCACCCGGAAAAGCGCGCCGCCCACGACCTCTTGGTGGGGTCCGAGGTCGTCTACCGGCTGAAGTGAGGGCGGGGCCGGGGCCAGGCAGCGCCCGAAGACCCACATGGCCCGCGCAGGTGGTTGCCGGGTGCGCCCGAGCGGTGTAGACCCCGCGCGGTTTTCCTTTCTCGTCAGGGTTCGCTATCCTGATGGCTCGGCTTGTCATCCGACAGGAGGCTCTCGTGTCTTTCACTGATCGCCTTAGGGGCTTGTTCGTTGCGGCCTTTGCAGTCGCCCTTCCTCTGACCCTCGCGCCGGCCTGTGGCGGCGATGACGACGCCAGCAGCAGCGGCGGCGGCGGTGGCTCAGGCGCCGTCGGCGGCAGCGGCGGTGCGGGCGGCACCGGGGGCGGCACCGGGGGCTCGACCTCCAACGTCTGCATCCTGAACAACTGCAGCTCGGATGGCGATTGCGCCGGCTGCAGCGAGGGCCGGACCAAGTGCAAGCAGTCCGACCACCGCTGTGTGGCCTGCGACCCGGCCACCGGCCAAGGCTGCCCGGCCGGGCAGTCGTGCACGTCGTTCGGCACCTGCGCCCCCACCGGCCAGACCTGCCCGCAAGACGCAGCCGGCGAGCCAACCATCACCTGCAAGGCCAACTCGGACTGCGCGGCCTGCGATCCGATGCACCAGATCTGCGACACCACCAAGAGCAAGTGCGTCGCGTGCACCGAGACCAACACCAGCCAGTGCTCGCAGACCGACATCTGCGTCGACAGCAAGTGCTCCCACAAGTGCCCCGACAGCTGCACGACCAACAACGACTGCATGCGCTGCGTGTACGGCACCGGCACTGACGTGAAGAACGCCAAGGCCTGCTACAACCACAAATGCTCCGAGTGCTCGGACACCTACGCGTGCGCCGCCGGCTTCGTCTGCCAGAAGGGGACGTGCATCAAGCCCTGCGGCATCCCGGGCCAGGCCGCGGGCACCTGCAACACCAAGGGCGACTGCGAGGGCTGTGGCGACCCGACGAATGCCAGTGCTCCGAAGTGGGACTGCAAGCTGCCGATCAACGGCGGCCTGCACGGCGTGTGCGCCGCTCCCGCCACCGGCTGTTCGGACCTGGGTCAGGGCGCGGTGCTGCCGCCGCCCTACGACAAGGTGACCAACCTCTGCTCCACCGACGCCAACTGCGCCGGCGTCGGCATCGACTACAACGTGGGCGAGCTGGTGCGTGACCTGGTCGGTGGCCCGGAGATCGACGTCTTCGGTAAGAAGATCAAGATCCAGGACTCGATCGTCAAGTACGGCATGCCGAAGTGCGCCAGCATCAACCTGATCAACGACACCAAGTGCGGCGTGTGCGTCCCGTGCAAAGTGGACTCGGACTGCGGGAAGATCGACATGGACAAGGTCTCGTTCGACCTGTTCAAAGGTGACCCCCTGGTCCAGATCGCCGGCAAGCTCTTGCTCGAGCTGCTCTACGGCTCCGAGAAGGACCACAGCCTGCACTTCCAGTGCCTGAACATCGCCGCCGGCTACGGCGTGTGCATGCCCTGTGCGAACCCGCTCAAGGCCTGCGGTCAGACCACCGGCGGTAACACCGGCTCGTGCGACCACAAGGTGTGCGAGAAGGGCGGCCCGCTCAAGGCCAGCTGCGACACCTGCGCGGCCGAGGTCTGCAAGAACGACTCGTACTGCTGCACCACCGCCTGGGACGACGTCTGCATCAAGGCCGTCGACAAGTACTGCCCCAACGGCTGCGGCGGCACGGGCACCACGACCTGCGACCACACGCCCTGCACCGAGGGCAAGGCCCTGAGCCCCACGTGCAGCGCCTGCACCAAGGCGGTCTGCGACAAGGACGCCTTCTGCTGCACCAACAAGTGGGACGCGCAGTGCGTGACCGAGGCCAGCAAAGAGACCGCCTGCGGCTCGGCCTGCGGCACCGGCTGCGCCCACAACGAGTGCACCACCGGCGGCCCCCTGACCAAGACGTGCTCGACCTGCGCGACCAACGTGTGCAACGCGGATAACTACTGCTGCACCAACTCGTGGGACAGCCTCTGCGTCAGCAAAGCCAAGACCACCACCGGCTGCTCCTGCCCGTGAGCGCGTGACGCTGGAGACGTTCCGGCTCACCGCCGGAGCGTCTCCGCGCCCGACGCCCTCCCCGACGCGTTCCGCCTGGGACGCGCTTTTGCACCACCGCTGGCGACGGAAGAAAACGCCCAGGCTTCTGCTATCCTCACGGCATGGCGGCGTCCTTGAAGGGCTTTCTGGCGACCACGCTCGTGACCGGCTTCGCGCTCGCGCTGAGCGTCCCGGGCTGTGGCAGCGACAAGGGCGGGGGCGGGCCCCCCTCCAACTTCGGCGGCGGCGGGGGCACGGGCGGTGACGACAGCGGGCTCGGCGGCGCGGCCGGGTCGGGCGCCAATGGCTCGGGCATTTGCCTCTTGAACAACTGCCACACCAACGCCGAGTGCGAGGGCTGCTCGTACGGCCGGACCAAGTGTGACGTGGCCAACACGCGCTGCGTCGCCTGCTTCAAGAAGACGGACTGCAAGGCCGGCGAGCAGTGCACCTCGTTCGGCGCCTGCGCTCCCGAAGACCTCTCGTGCCCGGCAGATGGCAGCGGCACGCCCACCATCAGCTGCAAGAAGGACGCCGACTGCGCGGCCTGCGATCCGATGCACCAGGTGTGCGACACCGCCACCAGCAAGTGCGTGGCGTGCGTGAACGGGAACACCCAGAACTGCACGGGCAACCAGGGCTGCGGCGCCACCGGCAAGTGCGAGGACAAGTGCCCGGCCAACTGCTCTTCGGACACCGACTGTGGCAAGTGCGAGCTCGGCGGCACGGTGGCCAAGGCCTGCAACAACCACGTGTGCGCCGAGTGCTCGCCCACCAAGCCGTGCGGCACGGGCATGGAGTGCTCGGGGGGCAAGTGCATCAAGCCCTGTGGCGCCGCCGGGGCCGAGGGCACCGACTGCAAGACCGACGCCGAGTGCTACGGCTGCGGGAACAGCGCCTCTCCCGAGACGTGGAAGTGCAAGATGCCGATCAACGGGGGCGACCACGGCACCTGCTCGCACCCCGCCAAGGGTTGCACCGACCTGCTCTCGTCCGGCGCGGTGTTGCCCGCGCCGTTCGACAGCGTCACCAACACCTGCTCGTCCGACACCGACTGCGCTGGGGTCAGCATGGACGTGAACATCGGCAAGTTCATCCGCGACCTGGTGGGCGGCAGCGAGATCAACCTGGGCATCAAGAAGGTCAAGATCCAGGACGCGATCCAGAAGTTCCCGATGAACGCCTGCGCCAGCATCGAGATCCTGGACGGCAAGAAGTGCGGCGTCTGCGTGCCCTGCAACGGCGACGAGGACTGCAAGCCCATCGAGCTCGATCCGCTGGTCAAGGATCTGTTCAAGGGCGACCCGCTGATGCAGCTGGCGTCGGCGTTCTTGATGGATCTGCTGTTCGGCAAGGGCGAGAAGCACCAGCTCCACATGCAGTGCGAAGAGATCGCCGGGGGCTACGGCGTGTGCCTGCCCTGCGCCAACCCGCTGAGCGGCTGCGGTGCGGGCAGCGGTGGCAACACCACCACCAGCGGCAAGTGCGATCACGACAAGTGCACGACCGGCGGCGCGCTCGACCCGAAGTGTGGCGTGTGCGAGGCCGCGATCTGCGCCGTCGACATCTACTGCTGCACCACCGGGTGGGACGACCTGTGCGTGGCCGAGGTGGCGGCGCTGTGCAACTCGCCCTGCCAAGACCCGGCGTGTACCTCCCACACGGCGTGCGAGACGGGCGCGGCCATGAAGAAGTCGTGCAACACCTGCACGCTGGCGGTGTGCAATCACGACCCCTCGTGCTGCGACGCCCAGAGCGGTCAGTGGTCGCAGAAGTGCGTCGACTACGTGATGAAGGACCCGACGATCAAGCCGGAGTGCGGTGGAGCGTGCGGCAAGACCCCGTGCGGCACCCACAGCGAGTGCGTCACCGGTGCGGCGCTGCCCGAGACCTGCACCGACTGCACCAAGGCCATTTGCGCGAAGGACAAGTTCTGCTGCAAGACGTCGGGGGACCCACCGGGCAAGTGGGATCTGATCTGCGTGGACGAAGCGGACAGCGAGCCCCTCTGCCCGCTGTGCCCGAAGAAGTGATCCGGCGCTGGCACAGCCCGGCACAGGCAAGAGCCGTCTTTTTCGCAGAAACCCGGGCCGAAGGGCTGGAACACGCATTGCAAGCCGTCGCACCATGACCCGCGTTCTCCTTTCGACCCTGATCGCTCTCTCTGCCCTCGCGACAGGCTGCGGGGGCTCCACCGACAGCGATGGCTCGGGCACCGGTGGGGGCGGCGGCGGCGCCGGCGGCAGCGGTGGTTCGTCCGGCGGGGGTGCCGGCGGAACCGGCGGCGGCGGCGGGCTCTGCGAGAGCCTCGTGCCGTGCTGTGACGGCCAGGGCAACCCGGTCGATCCCATCTGCCCCACGCCGGGCAACCCAGAGTGCCCAGCGGGCTCGTCCTGGCCGCCCAACGGGACCTGCGCTCCGTCGAGTGGCACGTGCTCGCCGTCGAAGCCCTGCGCGGCGGACGAGTACTGCGACTACTCCGACGACCTATGCGGGGCCGGCTCCCCCGGCAAGTGCCTGAAGCGGCCGCAGGGCTGTGACTTGATGTACGCGCCGGTCTGCACCTGCGAGGGCAAGGTCGCGGGCAACGAGTGCTCGGGCCAGGCCGGCGGCTGGGACGTCAGCGCCAAGGGCGGCTGCACCGCGCCTCAGGACCTGTTCGCCTGCGGCCACGTCTTCTGCGCGACCGGGAAGCAGTACTGTCAGATCCAGCTCTCGGACGTCGGCGGCTATCCCGACACGTTCGCCTGCAAGCAGCTGCCGGCGGGCTGCGGCTCCACGCCCAGCTGCGGGTGCGTGACGAGCGAGCCGTGCGGCGGCATGTGCAAGGCGGACGCGAGCGGAAACCCGACCGTCAGCTGCCCCGGCGGGTGATCAGAACCGCCCGAGCACGCTTGCGCCGCCAAACCCCGGCGCCCAGATCGGCGCGGCCGAGATCTCCATGCCCGGCGCACCGGGCCCCGCCGGCGCCTTGGGCTGCCCGGGCGCGTCGTCGGCCGGGGGAAGCGGCGCCTTGGCCGGATCGAAGGCGTAAAGCATGAGCCCGAGGGTGCCGACGCCCAGACCTGCGCCGGCGCTGATCAGCGCCGCGGTGCGGTACCTGTCGCGGCTGTCCCGCAAGGTCTCGTAGCGCGAAATGGTGTCCGACCCCTGCCCGCCCGGGCTGGTGGTGGCGTCGCGCAGGTCTTCCGCCTTGCTCTGCTTGCCGAGGGCCAGATAGCCGAGCACGCCGCCGGCCACGATGCCGCCGGTGCCCACCCCCATGAGCACCCACGACGCCGTGCGCTGACCGGTGCTCTCGAGAGTCACGTCGAGCTTCTTCTTCTGCCCTCGCTCGAGGCTCACGCGCTCCGAGAAGGCCCGTTTTCCGTTCATGGTCACGCTGACGAAGTGCTTGCCGGACGCGACCGGGAGCGGAGGCATGGGAGTCACACCCTGGAATCGACCGTCGACGGCGACCTCGGCCCCGTCGGGGGCGTTCACCACCAACAGGGCGGGCTGCTCTTTGAGCGGAATGTCGAGCGGCGGCGTCCCGGTCTTGGCATCCACGACGATCTCGCGCACGTAGTCCTCGTGCCCGGGCGCGCTGAGCACGACCTTGTGCTTGCCCGGGTCGACCTCTTGGATGAACGGATGGGTGACCGGCCGCCCGTCGAAGCTGACCTTCACGTCGGGCGTGGGGGACGAGATCATCACGCGGGGCTTGCTGGGCGGAGGCGGAGCCACCGGCTGGGAGGGCTTGTCGCCCGCCGCACCGGCCAGCGGCTTGAGCTTCGAGAGCGCATCGGTGGCCTCGACCGCGCGCTTCCCGCCCGGCTCCTTGGCCAGGTACTCCTCGTAGTACCGGATCGCGTCCTTCAGTCGCGCCGGGTCGTTGCGCGCGAAGAACTCCATCCGGTGCGCCTGCCCGAGCGAGAACAAGAGGCCCGGTCGGGTCGAGCGGCGGTACGCCTCGTCGAAGGCCTGGGCGGCGTCGAGATAGCGCCCCGCCTGATAGGCCTTGGCGCCGATGTCGAAGTAGGTGCGAGCTTCATCGGCAGCGGTGGCGGTCGTGCACCACAGCGCGGCAGACAGCGCGAGCCAGGCTCCGCAGCGTTTCATTCGAGCACCGGCTTTCCGTAGTAGATGTCCGTGTTGAACTGGTACGACATGGCGACGTCGATCACGCCGTCGCCGTTGAAGTCGCCCGAGAGCAGGCTCAGCGGGAAGTTGTCGTCGTAGGTGTTGCCCCCGGCCGAGTGCAGCGTGAGAGAGTTGCTCACGGTCTTCGAAGGCCAGTCGACCTCGGCCACGTACAGGGCAAACTCGACCTCATCCGAGCCCTCGGGCACCACGAGCGCGAAGTAGGCCAGTTCGAGCTCGGGATCACCGTCCGCGTTCAAGGGCTCGATGGCAAAGGGGTAGACCCCGGGCGGGAACACGAGCTCGACCTTCGAGAGCGGGTCGCCGTCGGGCAGCACCACCACGCGAGACTCGAAGGCATCGGCCGTGGCCGTCAACCCCATCAGCACCAGATCCGGGGAGCCGGTGCCGTCGAAGTTCGCGACCTTGACCTCGCCGTGGAGGAGCTCGTCGCCTTGGGGTTCGACCTTGCCGGGGTTCGCCGCCAGGCCCGCGGTGGCGTTCAAGTAGCAGCCTGCGCTCCGAGCGAAGTGCATGCCGATCGTCAGGTCTTCGAGCTCGAACGACTTGGTGACGTCCCAACGGTCTTTGGCGACCTTGGCGACCAAGAGTCGGGACCCTTTCTTCGGGGCCTCGTTGGGCGAGACGATGAACAGCTCGTCGAGCTGGTCGGAGTCCTGGTCGAACGCGACGAGGTGTGCCGCGCAGGGGTCGACGTACTCCTTCAGGTCGCTGAGGTTCGTCGGGATCGTGGACCCGACCGAGATCGCCGCGTCCCCGGAGGTGGGCGCGAGCCAGAGCCGCGTGCCCTTCTCGCCGCGGCCGAGGACCGCGATGTCCTTCTGAGAGCCCGCGCCCACGAACCGACCCAGCATGACCGCCGCGGGCGCGTCGGGGTTCTCGTTACCGTACGACAGCTCGAACGGCGACTGCATCTGCCGGTTGTTCGCGCCGTTGAAGATCGCCACCGACAGCACCTTCTCCTGGTCGAGCCCGAGCACGCCCACGTCGGTCATCAGGTCGAGGCCCCGCATCGCCAGGTGCCCCGGCGCCATGCCGTCGATTCGCCCGAGCTCGCCCATGCGCTTCGGTGGGTTGGGCGGGCCTTGCACGTTGCCAAAGGCGACGGTGAACACCTTGCCCGGGTTCTGGTCCGGGTTCTCGCCGCCGCCTGCCAGCACTCCGCCCTCTTTCTGGGCGATGGCCAGGTCGAGGACCAGGTCGCCGTCGAAGTCCCCGACGGTCAGCGCCGTGGGTTCGCCGTCGGTCGGGATCTCGTGCGCCGTCGGGAAGCGCGTGTGGTTGCCGTCCAGGAAATACAAGTTGCGCGACCCGGCGACGATAGCCGCCAGGTCGGCGATGCCGTTGGCGTTGAAGTCGGCGATCTGCGCCTGCAAGAACTCGACGTTCCGAATCGTCTTGTCGAAGCAAGTCGGCCCGAGCTTTGGGCACGGGACCTCCGACCAGACCACCTCGTTCGGGAACACCAGATCGGCCCGCTTGTCACCGTTCAGATCGCCGGCTGCCAGAGGCAACGACCCCGCGGGGAAGCCGGTTTCCGCGGCGGTGTTGTCGACGGCGCCGGGCACGGCCGGGGAGCTGCTGTTGAAGGTGCCGTCCCCCGCGCCGAACGCGACAAAGGTGGAGTAGACCGAGTTCGACCCCGGACCGAGCACGAACAGGTCCAGGCGCCCATCACCGTCCACGTCGACCAACGAGGCTCCGAGCGACACCGCCGCGCCCCCCGCCAGCTTCACTTTTGGCAGCGCACCGAGGTCGTCGTTCCAGGCCAGACCGCCGGCCTTGCAGGGCGAGTAGATGGTGATCTCTGGTGAGCCTTCCACCGCGAGCACCAGCTCGTTGCAGGGCGACGTCTCGCGCGCGTCGAGGTTCCCCACGGGCAAGTCGCCGCTGTCGCTCGCAGGCGTGAGCTTCGACAGCGGGAACGGCAGCTTCACGATCGAAGCACCCCCCGGGTCGTACGCGTCGACGACCAACGTGCTGGCGCCGTCCTTCGACGGCGTAAACTCGAGGATCTCGTCGAGCACGTACAGGAACTCCTTCGCCGAGGTGGGCCTCTTCGCCTCGGTGATCACGTATCGGGCCTCGGGGTTGCCGACGGCAATCGGCGAGTACGCCATGGGCCGAAGGGCCTTCTGTGGCGTCCCGAGCAGGACGCCGAGCGCGCGTTGCGTGCCGTGGGCCAGGTCGTCCACCGTGTCCGCACTGAGCGAGCCCACCGCCGGCAGAATCGGGCGGGACTTGAACCGCGCGGTCTCGAGCATCGCGCCCCCACCGTAGCGGGCGACGATCTCACCGCTGGGACTCACGCTCACCAGATCTGCCGGGCGCGACCCGTTGAGCTCACCCACCACTACCCCGATCTGCTCGTCGGTGATGATCGCCTGGGCCGGGTTGAACTCACCGGTCGGCGCCCGACAGATGGCGTCGGCCCCGCACACCCACCCCGGCTTGCACTCCCCCGCGGTCTCGCACGCGAAGCGGCACGCGCCGGCCTTTCCGGCGGGGTTGCAGCCCGAGTCGCCGTCGCAGTCCTCGCCGGCCTCGACCACGCCGTTGCCGCAGACCCCGCCCGGGATGTCTTCCAGCTCGGTGCAGGCCCCGACGACCAGTGCTGCGCCCACGAGGCCCAGCCGCATCAACAGGTCTTTCATCTCAGTACTCCAGCGCGCCGCCGCCGGGCTTCGGAGTGCCCGGGGCAGCGCCCTTCTTCTTCAACTTGACCGAGGCCGAGACGTCGGCGACGGGCCTCACCTTGATCTTCTCCGCGGCGTGACCGTCGGCCTTGACGGTCAGCTCGACTTCACCGTCTTGCCGGTCGAGCTGGATCTCGTCGTCGGGAACGGTACCGAGCTTCTGCTCTCCCAGGTAGACGTCGACACGTTTGGGCTCCGCGCTGAGCGTGAACCGCACACGCCGCGGCGCTTCGGGGGGACCAACGGAGACGGCCGGCGTGGTCGCCGGGGCGGCAGACTCACTCGCGACCGGCAACGGCTGAGATGCTGGCGCGGAAGGTTGCACGGGGGCCACCGATGAGCGCGAGGTGGCGATGGCGATGCCTCCGCCGGCCAGCGCGAGCAGCGTCACCGCGCCCACGGCGAACAGTGGAGCACGCCCCTTGACCGCCGGCGGCGGCGTCTTTTCCGACGCCGTCAACGTGGTCGGTCCGGTCTGGGCCACCGCCGTGCTCGCGTGCGCCAGCGCATCTTGGGTGGGCGTCCGCGCTGGCGGGCCCCGCCCGGTGACCATGGCCGCCGGCGTGCCCACCGGGAGCGTGCCGACCTCGAGGCCCGCCGCCCGGGCCGACGCGGCGATGGCCTCGACGGCTGCGCCGCACGAGGCCGGGCGCTCGGCGGGGTTCTTCGACAGCATCTGCAAGATCGGCGCGTCGAGGGTCGGGGCCAGCCCCGGAAGCACAGCCGACGGGGGCGTGGGCGGCGTCGAGACGTGGGCGAACATGATCTGCATGAATGACTCGCCGGCGAAGGGCAGCGCCCCCGTCAGCACCTGGAAGGCGAGCACGCCGAACGAGTACACGTCGGTCTTGTGATCGATCTTGTCCCCGCGGCACTGCTCCGGAGACATGTAATAGGGCGTGCCCATCGGCACCCCGGTGCGTGTCTTGTGCCCGCCGGTGGCGCCGCCCATCAGCTTGGCGATGCCGAAGTCGAGCAGCTTGGGCATCAGCGGGGACCCGTCGTCGGCGACCAGAAACACGTTCTCTGGTTTCAGGTCGCGGTGCACGATGCCAGCGGCGTGGGCCGCGTCGAGCGCCCGGGCGATGCCGCGGAAGATCGGGACGGCCTCTTCGGCTGGGATCCGCCCGCGCTGGCGAACCCACTCTTCGAGGGTGACCCCCGTCATCAGCTCCATCACGAAGTACTGCCGACCGTCGGGCAGCGAGCCGAAGCCGAAGATGTCGACGATGTTCTTGCTGCGGATCTGGTTGACCGCGCGCGCCTCGGCCACGAAGCGCGACACCATCTCGGGGTCGCCCGAGAGCTTGCGCGACAGCACCTTGATCGCGATTTGCTTGCCGATCAGCGGCTGAACCGCGCGGTAGACCGCGCCGAACCCGCCCTCGCCGAGCTTGGCTTCGATGCGATACTCGCCGACCATCTCGCCCGCCAGCATCTCGCGGTCCATGGTCGCGATCGCCGCATCGGGCACCAGCGCGGTCCCGTCCGCCTCACAGCTGACGGTCTCGTCGGGGTAGCGGGTGTAACAGGTGGGGCAAGTCGCCATCCTCGGGCCCTCGGGAGCCCCCGAAGACTACCCCGGTCGCCGACCGGTGGCCACGATCCGCGCACGGATCAGTCCAGCCGCACCGGCAGCGCCATGGCCTCGGCGGCTCGCTCCTTTTCGTACAAATAAGCGTAAGCGGCCCGGCTCGCGAGCACCCGTTTGGTATAGCGCCGCGTCTCGGTGATCGGGATCAGCTCGACCCACAGGTCGAGCTCGGCCCGCGGACGCTCACGCAGCCAGCGACGCGGCCGGCCAGGGCCGGCGTTGTAACCGGGGATGGCGAGCAGCGAGTTCTCGGCGAACGTCTTCTGGGTGAGCTCCGAGAGGCCGCGAGTGCCGAGGGCGATGTTCACGCTGGGCTGCTTCAGGCTCGCCGGGTCCGAGGGCAAGCCGGTGGGCTTCGCGATGAGCTTGGCGGTGGGGACGATCAGCTGCATCAGCCCGTATGCGTCGGCGGGGCTCACTGCGTTCGGATCGAACGCGCTCTCTTCGCGCATCACGGCGTACACGAGCGACTCGGGCACCCCGTTCTTCTTGGTCTCGCGCTGCACGATCGCGCGGTACGGTCGCGGGTACGCCAGCTGCCAGGCCTTGGCCCAGTCGCCGGCGGGCCAGCGACCGAGCCAGTCGGTCAGCATGCCCCGGGCGATCACGTGCGCGTCGCGCGCCGAGCCCGCCCGAGAGTAGAGCAGCGACAGCGCCCACAAGAATCGCGGCGTCGCGCCCGGCTTCGCGATGCCGAGCGCTTCGACCTCGCGCCGCGCTTGATCGAGCTCACCCTGGCGCAGAAGCTCCATCGCTCGACTGAACCCCGGCGTGTCGAACTCGGGCTGGTGCTCGATGCTGAACGGCTGAGTGGCCGCCTTCTTCTCGGCCTCTTCCAGCACCTGCTTGGCGCGGGCCGGATCCCGCTCGACCAGGCGGGACCAGGCGTGGAGCATGTAATACGACAGCGGCAGCTCGCGAACGATGGCCTCGAGCTCGGCAAAGCCCCGAGCCGCGTCACCCGTCTCGATCCACGCGCGCGCCAAGAAGTAGCGCTCGCGGCCGCTGTGCTCGGTTCCCCGAGCGCTGTCGTTCTTGGCGATGGTCGCGGCGACCTTGTCGAGCACGTTTGCGGCGCCCGACCAGTCGCCCTTCTCGATCCGACGCAGCGCCAGCCGAAATACCGCGTCCAGGACCACGTCGCCCTCGGGGTAGTCGTCCATGATGGTGGACAAGAGCTCGGTGAATCGCGCCTCGACGCCCAGCTCGAAATACGCCAGCGCGGCGCCCATCCGGGCGTCGTCGGCCAGGCGGTGCTTGGGCAAGAGCTTCTCGAGCTCCGTGTAGCGCTGCACCGCCTGCATCTGACGGCCGTCGGCGGCGGCTTGCTTGCCGGCCAGGAAAAGCGCCCGCGCCAAGAGGTCGTCGTCGGACTTGCAGTGCCCCACGACCTCGTCGAAGGCCTCGGCCGATCGGGCGGACTCGCGCTTGAGCGAGATCGCCTTGGCGCGCCAGAACGACGCCTCGCAACCCTGCGCGTTCCACCGCTCGGACTTGTCCAGCGAGGCGATCAGCGCGTCCGCGGTCTTCTCGGCCTCCGCCTCGAGCTTCGCCTCGACCAGCGCCTTCAGGCGCAAGAGCTCTTCCTCGCGGGTCGGGCGCGAAAGCCGCTGGCGCTCGGCCGGGGGCAACGCGTCGAGCGCGCGCTTCTCGAGCTTGCGGGCCCGATCCAAGATCGGCACCGCGGCCGCGTTCTCGGCGGCGCTGCGGCGGGCCAGGCCCAGGGCTTCGCGCTGGTCCGCAAGCGCGCCGTCCCCGGCGCCACCCGAGGCGCGGTCGAGCAAGAGCGCGGCCAGCCGGAGGGCGAAGTCTGTGGCCTGCGGCGGTCGGGTCGCCAAGTGTGCGCGCCACGCGTCGATGGCGGTGTCCCGCTTGCCGGCCTTGAGGGCCGCCTCCGCGAGCAGCAATCGCGAATCGAGGGCGATGGGCTGGTCCTTCGGAACCCGCTCGAACTGCCCGATGGCCTGCTCGGTCTTCCCGGCGCGAAGCATGACGCGGCCGGCGGCCAGCGTGGCGTACCCGCTGAGGGGCCAACGCTCCTGCGCGGCCAGCTCGTACGAAGCCTGCGCCCCCTTCAGATCGCCGGACAGCTCGCGCAGGCGCCCGAGCAACATCTGGAACCGCGCGACGTTCTTGGGCGAGGCCTCGACCTTGCCCATCTGCGCTTCGACCTCGCGCGCGGCCGCGGCGTGGTTGCCCGCCTCGACCTGCTTCTGAGCCCTGGCCAGCACCGGCTCGGCCATGAGCGGCTGGAACTCGGCGATCGAGATCTCGTCCTTGATGACCACCGGCACCGCTTTGGAAAGGGCCGTGCCGCCGTCGCTGCCGATCGGGGTCTGCACGCCGTGCGACCCCACCGGAGCTTGTTGGGCGGAGCACGCCACGATCGCCGCGCCGGCGAGAGCCCAGGCGAGCCTCACGCCTTCCTCCCCGGTCCGAAGTGACGCGCGGCCCACCCGTCGGCGACGGCGTCCTCCACCTCGGCCTCGGCCTCTCGCTCGCGCTCGGCGTGCCAGCCTTCGCGGTGACGTTCGACGGCCTTGGCCTCCGCCTCTGCCCGGGCCAAGGCCTCGCGCGCTCGGTGCTCCTCGCTCGTCGCGGCGCGGGCCGCCTCCGCGCGCTCGAGCTCGAGCCGCCTGAGCTGCTCGAGGCGCTGCTCGGCCGCCCGCTCGTAGCCGGCCAGGGCCTCGAGGTCGGCGACCCGGGCCCCGCCCTCTTCGACTCGCGCCTGCTCCGCGCGGCGCTGACCCTGGGCCGCCGCTTCTTCGCCCGCGCGTCGGTGACGAGCTCGCTCTTCTTCGCTTCGCGCCTGGGCGGTCGCCGCCGCTCGCTCCGCCACCGCGCGAACGTGCCCGTCGACCGCGTTTCGCCGCACGGTCTTCAGAGCCTCGAGCGGGTAGCGCCGCTTCACGGATCGACCCTAGCAAAGCGCAGAGGGCCGGGCGACTTTCCGGGACGGACGTTCAGTCCGCCGGAAGAAACGGGAGGTTTCAGGCCGACGTCGCCCGACGCGAGCGCTGATGCCACTCTTGCAGGCTGCGCACGGCGGTGATGTTCCGACCCGCCACGAACCGCACTTCCATCGCGTCCACGGCCGCCCGGGCGGCGCTCAGGGTGGTGAAGTAGGGGATGTTGGCGAGCAAGGTGGTGCGACGGATCGAGTAGCTGTCTCGAATCGCCTTGGCGCCCTGGGTGGTGTTCACCACCACCTGGATGGTCCCGGCCTCGATGGCGTCCACCACGTGGGGCGAGCCGTCGAGGACCTTGTTGATGCGCTCCGCCGGGATGCGGGCGTTCTGAAGCGCGTCCGCGGTGCCACCGGTGGCGACGATCGAGAAGCCGAGGTTGCGGAGCCGCCGCGCGACGTCACACGCTGCCGGTTTGTCGTCGTCTTGCACGCTGATGAAGGCGCGCCCGCGATCGGGCAAGCTGTAGCCGCTGGCGGCCATCGACTTGCCGAACGCGAGGGGCAGGCTCACCGAGATGCCCATCACCTCGCCGGTCGAGCGCATCTCGGGCCCCAGGATGGTGTCCACGCCGGGGAACTTCGCGAAGGGGAACACGCTCTCTTTGACCGCGACGTGGGTCGGCACCGGCTCGTCCTTCACGCCCAGCTCGTCGAGGGTCTTTCCGACCATGACCTTGGCGGCGATCTTGGCCAGCGGGCGGCCCGTCGATTTGGACACGAAGGGCACGGTCCGGGACGCTCGCGGGTTCACCTCGAGCACGTAGACCTTCCCGTCTTTGACCGCGAACTGGACGTTCATCAGGCCGACCACGCCGAGCTCGAGGGCCAGCGCCCGGGTGCTCTGCTCGATCTCGGCGACCACCGACGGCGCCAGACTGTAGGGCGGGAGCACGCTGGTCGAGTCGCCCGAGTGGATGCCGGCCGCCTCGATGTGCTGCATCACGCCGCCGATCACCGCGCGCCGGCCGTCGGCCACGCAGTCCACGTCGACCTCGATGGCGTTCTTCAGAAACTGATCGATCAGCAGGGTCTGGGAGCCGCCCTCTTCCCGAGCGGCTTCGATCGCCAGCTCGACGTAGGCGTCGAGCTCGACCTCGTCCCAGCAGATCATCATGGCCCGGCCGCCCAGCACGTACGACGGGCGCACCAGCACGGGATAGCCGATGTCGGCGGCGATCCGCTTCGCTTCGGGGGCTCCCTTGGCGATCCCCGCGCGCGGCCGCTCGAGCTTCAGCTTCGACAAGAGCGCGTCGAAGCGCTCGCGATCTTCGGCGCGGTCGATCGCGTCGGCGGTGGTGCCCAGCAGACGAACCCCTGCCTTCTCGAGGGGGACCGAGAGCTTGAGCGGCGTCTGCCCGCCGAACTGGACGATCACTCCGAGCAGCTCGCCGCGCTGGGACTCTTCCCGGCAGATGCCGAGCACGTCTTCCAGGGTCAGGGGCTCGAAGTACAAGCGGTCGCTGGTGTCGTAGTCCGTCGACACGGTCTCGGGGTTGCAGTTGACCATCACCGTCTCGATGCCCAGCTCGCGCAGGGCGAAGACGGCGTGGCAGCAGCAGTAGTCGAACTCGATGCCCTGCCCGATGCGGTTGGGGCCACCGCCCAAGATCACGACCTTCTGCCGGTCGCTGACCTCCGCCTCGCTCTCGGTCTCCCAGGTGGAGTAGAGGTACGGCGTCCGCGCCACGAACTCTGCCGCGCAGGTGTCCACCCGACCGAACACCGCGTGCACGCCGGCTTGGGTGCGGGCCCCGCGCACGTCGGCCTCGGTGAGGCCGCGGAGGCGTGCGATCTGCTGGTCCGAGAACCCGAGACGCTTGCTCTCGACGAGCAGCCGCGCGTCGAGCTCGGGGGCGTGGCGGAGCACGCTCTCGTGGGCGACGATGCGGGACAGCTGCTCGAGGAACCACGGGTCGATGGCGGTCAGCTCGTTCAGGCGCCCGAGAGAGATGCCCTGCCGAATCGCGTCGGCGACGTGGAACAGGCGGTCGGCCGTCGGCTGAGTCACCACCCGCTCGAGCAAGAGCGAGAGCTCGTCGGCGGGCGGCGGCGCGCTGGCGCGCGGCCGCGCCATGGGCGGCGCGTCGTGGACCAGATCGCGCGCCGCCGTCGGGTCCTCGAGCAGCGCGCGGTAGTCGACGATCCCGACCAGGCTGGTGAGCCCGGCCTTGCCGGTCTCGAGGGATCGCGCGGCCTTCTGCAGCGCCTCGCAGAACGTGCGGCCGATGCTCATCGCCTCGCCCACGCTCTTCATCTGAGTTCCGAGGCGGCCATCCGAGCCGGGGAACTTCTCGAAGGCGAAGCGCGGCCACTTCACGACCACGTAGTCGATGGTCGGCTCGAACGCCGCGCTGGTGCCGGTGATGTCGTTCTCGAGCTCGTCCAGCGTGAGGCCGACCGCCAGCTTGGCGGCGATCTTGGCGATGGGGTAGCCCGTCGCCTTGGACGCCAGCGCGCTCGAGCGCGACACGCGCGGGTTCATCTCGATGACCAGCATCCGACCGGTCTTCGGGTCCACGGCGAACTGGACGTTGGACCCGCCGGTTTCCACGCCGATCTCGTGCATCACGGCCCGGGCGGCGTCGCGCAGGCGCTGGTACTCGCGGTCCGTGAGGGTCATCGCCGGGGCGACGGTGATCGAGTCGCCGGTGTGCACGCCCATCGGATCGATGTTCTCGATGGTGCACACCACGATGAAGTTGTCGTTCTTGTCGCGAATGACCTCGAGCTCGTACTCTTTCCAGCCGACCACGCTCTCTTCGACCAGAACCTGGCGGGTGGGCGACTGCGAGATCGCCCACCCCACCTTGGCCTCGAGCTCGGCCGCGTCGCGCACGATGCCCCCACCGGAACCGCCCATCGTGAAGCTGGGGCGCAAGATCACCGGGTACCCGGTGAGGCGAGCGAACTCCTCGGCCTCTTCCACGCTGCCCACGTGGGCCGAACGCGGACACTCGAGGCCCGCGCGCGCCATCGCCTCCTTGAACAGCTGCCGATCTTCCGCCTTGCGGATGGCGTCGATCTGCGCGCCGATCAGCCGCACGCCATGCCGCGACAAGATGCCGCGCTCGTGCAGCGCGATGGCCGCGTTCAAGGCCGTCTGCCCACCCAGGGTGGGCAAGAGCGCGTCGGGGCGCTCGCGCTCGATGATCGCGGTCAGTGTGTCGACCTCGATCGGCTCGACGTAGGTCCGCCGCACGAGCTCGGGGTCGGTCATGATCGTGGCCGGGTTGGAGTTGACCAGCACCACGTCGTAGCCGAGCCCAGTCAGGGCCTTGGCCCCCTGGGTCCCGGAGTAGTCGAACTCACACGCCTGCCCGATGACGATGGGGCCCGAGCCGATGAGCAAGATCTTCTCGATGTCGTCTCGTCTGGGCATCGAGGCTGGGCGTCTATCCCAGCCCTGGTCCGGGGAGAAGCCGCCTTTCCCCGGGCGCCGGATCGCGGGAGTTTGTCGACGGCGAGAGCCGGGCTAAGCTCGCGGCATGCTCGGACGGACGCGCACCCGGTCCCGACTGATCTCGACCTTGGTCGCGCTCGCGCTGTCGAGCCAGAGCCTGCCGGCGCTGGGGCAAGACAGCCCCGACGAGCTGGCCCGGCGCCACTTCGAGTCCGGCGTCGCCTACCTGCAAGAGAGCGACTACGAGAGCGCGCTCCGGGCCTTCGAGAAGGCCTACGAGCTGAGCAAGCGGCCCGATCTCTTGCTCAACATCGCCACGGTCTACGAACGAAAGGGCGAGCTTGGCGCGGCCGTCTCCTCGCTGAAGAAGTATCTGGAGGTGGCGACCGACGGCGATCAGCGCGCCACCGTCGAGTCGCGGGTCGCGAACCTCGAGAAGCGCATCGCCGAAAAGCCCCAGGGCAAGCCCGATCTGGGCAACGGTGCGAAGACTCCACCGCCCCCGAGCGGCCCCCCCACGGCGCCGGTGCCGCCGGGCGAGCAGCCGCCAAGAGAGGCGTCGAGCAACGTCCCGGCGTTCGTCCTGCTCGGCATCGGCGGGATCACCGCCGCCGGCGCGGTGATCACCGGCGTCTTGGCCAACGGCGAGTACAGCGACGCCAAGGACACCTGCTCGCCGCGCTGCACGAACGACGACGTCTCGGCGGGCAAGACCTTGGCGCTCACCAGCACCGTCTTGACGGGGGTCGCGGTAGTCAGCGCCAGCGTGGGGGCGGTGCTCTACTTCACCGGCAAGCCCGCGACGAAAGAGAAGGCGAAGCGGCCCTCGCGCTTCGACCTGGGCTTCGGGGTCGTGCCCGGCAGCGCTGCCGCCTCGGCACGCTGGCGGTTCTGAGCCCGCGCCATGATCGGCCTGGTCTGGGAAGCCCCGCAGTCGCTGCTTGGGCTGGCCAACCTTTGGGCGCAGCACCTGCTCGGAAACGTCGAGCGTACCGAGCGCCGGGAAGGCCGCCTGATGGTCAAGCTCCGGCGCGCGGGCGCGATCTCGCTGGGCCACTTCGTGTTCTGGAGCACGACGGACACCCGATTCGTGCGGGTGAACCCGGACAACGATCGCCACGAATGGGGCCACGCCCTCCAGAGCCGCCGCCTAGGCCCCCTGTATTTGCCGGTGGTCGGCGTCCCTTCCTCGCTCCGGGCGCTCTACGCGGCAGCACAATGGGTGATCACTCGGCGGCCGTGGGCGGGCTACTACCGCGGGTTCCCCGAGAGCTGGGCCGACCGACTGGGGGGCGCGCGGCGCCCCTGACCCCCTGGTCACCCGCGCAGGCCCTTCCGAGCGCTTGACTGGCGGGCCCCCTTCCGTCATAAGTCCGCGCTCCCGGCGGCCCGGGTGGCCCCACAGGAGTCGACTGTCATGCCGAAGATGAAGACCAATCGCGCGGCCGCCAAGCGCTTCAAGGTGAGCGGCAAAGGCCGCGTCCGTCGCCCGAAGTGCGGCGCCCAACACAACATGATCGGCAAGAGCCGCAAGCGCCGCCGCCGTCTGCGCGACAACGACATGGTGTCGCCGGCGATGGAGCGTCGCGTGAAGATCCTGCTGCCGTACGGCTGAAGAGGAGAACCGTCAGATGTCCCGCGTCAAACGAGGTGTCACCGCTCATCGCCGCCACAAGCGGGTCTTCGAGCAGGTCGAAGGCTTCCACGGCGGTCGGAAGAACCGCTTTCGCCAGGCGTTGCACGTTCTCTGGCACAGCTGGCTGTACGCGTACGAAGGTCGCAAGCTGAAGAAGCGCGACTTCCGCAGCCTGTGGATCACCCGCATCAACGCTGCCTGCCGCATCAACGGAACCACGTACTCGAAGCTGATGGGTGCGCTGAAGGCCAGCGAGATCGAGCTCGACCGCAAGGTGCTCGCCGAAATGGCGGTGAGCGATCCGACTGCGTTCAAGCAGCTGACCGAGCTCGCCGTCGCTGCCGCCAAGTAGCCGGCTCGTGTCCGACGCGGCGGCGGAGATCGAGGCGGGCCTCCGGGCGCTCGGAGAGCGTTTTCGGGAGGCCTTCGCCCGCGCGGCCACCGAACAGGACCTGCGCAACGCCAAGGCCGAGGTGCTCGGCAAGAGCGGCGACCTGACCAAGTTGCTCAAGCTCATGGGCAAGGTGCCCGCCGAGCAGAAGAAGAGCATCGGCGAGCAGGTCAACGCGGTGAAGGCCGACGTCGAGTCGGCGTTCGACGCGCGACTCGGGCAGCTCGCCCGGGCGCTGCGCGAGGCCGATCTGACCGCGCGGCCCTTCGATCTCACGCTGCCCGGTCGCGTTCCGGCGCCCCGCGGGCACTTGCACCCGGTCACCCGCGTCAAGGACGAGATCCTCGACATCTTCCGCTCGCTGGGGTTCGAGATCTCCTGGGGCCCCGAGATCGATCTCGAGGCGAACAACTTCGAGAAGCTCGGCTTCCCGCCGGATCACCCGGCGACGGACATGCAAGACAGCTTCTGGGTCACGGTCGAGGGCGGCCGCCCCGACGCCCGGGTCCTGCTCCGCACGCACACCAGCACGGTGCAGGTCCGCGAGATGAGCACCCACACGCCGCCGATGGCCATCGTCAGCGGCGGCCCGGTGTACCGCCGCGACGACGACGTCACGCACTCGCCGATGTTCCACCAGATCGAGGGCTTCTTGGTGGCCGAGCGGGTGAGCTTTGCCGAGCTCAAGGGCGTGCTCACCGCCTTCGCAGAGCGCCTCTATGGCCCCGGGACGCCGGTGCGCTTTCGCCCGAGCTACTTCCCGTTCGTCGAGCCGGGTGCCGAGGTGGACGTGGGCTGCGTGTTCTGCCACGCGGACAGCGAGCCCGCGGCCGGGCGCGGCCCGCGCGCCAGCTGCCGCGTGTGCAAGGCCACCGGGTGGCTCGAGATCTTGGGCTGCGGCATGATCCACCCGGCGGTGTTCGAGCACTGCGGCATCGACGCCGAGAAGTACACGGGCTTCGCCTTTGGCATGGGCGTCGAGCGCGTGGCCATGCTCCGCTACGGCATTCCCGACATTCGCCTCTTGTTCGAGAACGACCCGCGCTTCTTGGCGCAGTTCTGACTTCCCGACGCACTCCGGCGATGCATGGTCCCGGTCAAACGCGCGGCGCCGTGCCGCGCATTCCTCACTGTGCGGCGAGCTGCAGGTTCGCGTCGAGCGTCACGACGCGCGTGGCGAGTGCGGCGACCTCGGCCTGGTGAGTGACCACCACGATCGTGCGAAGCTTCGAGAGCCCGCGGATGCTTTCGAGGACCCGCGCTCGGGCCCGGTCGTCGAGCCCCTCGGTGGGCTCGTCCAAGAGCAAGACCGGCAGGTCGGTGGCGAGCGCGCGGGCCAACGCGATCAGGCGTCGCTCACCGCCCGAGAGCGGCAGCCCACCCGGCCCCACGCGGTCGTGCGCGCGGGCCAAGAGCCGGTCGGCGCCGAGCTCCGCCAGGGCGAGCCGCGCTCGCGCTTCGTCGCCGCACGCGAGGGCCACGTTCTCGAGGATCGACCCGGTGACGAGCGGCGCTTCTTGCGGAACCCACGCGAATGGACGAGCGGCGGGCCCCACGCCACGGTGGGTCAGCTCCACGCCAGCGTACTTGGCAATCCCGGTCGCGGGCTCGAGCCCGAGCAGTGTGCGAAGCAGCGTGGTCTTGCCCGACCCGTTCTCGCCGACAATCGCCAAGGTCTGCCCGAGCTCGAGGGTGACGGTCGTGCGCGGCCCACGACCCCGCGCGCCGAGCTCGTGGAGCTCGAGGACCCCCCGTTTCTCGGCCCACCGGGCGTCATCGCCGGGCACAGCGCGGGGCGCGCGCTCCGGGAGGCTCACCGCTTCGAGGGCGCGCACGGCGAGAGCGCCGCGGTCGATCCAGGCGCGGGCGTCCCCCAGGTCGCGCAGCGGGCGGTAGGCCATGAAGCAGACCGCGGCGAAGGCCACCCAGCTTCCATCCCCCAGCGACGCGCCCGACCGCTGAGCGAGCGCCACCGCGCCGACCAGAGCGAGGGCGCCCAGCACCTCGTTGGCGCCCGAGAGCGCCGCGCGCGACGCTTCGACTCGCGACGCGGATCGCAAGGCCAGCGCTCCGGTGCTCTCGATCGCGAGGGCGACGCGCCGTGTGGCGCCAAAGGTCCTCCACAGATCGAGGTGGTTCACGAGCGCGTCCACCCCCTCGTGGAGCTCGACCGCGCGGGCCTGAGCGTTCTCGCTCTCGCGACGGAATTTTCGCCGCAGCGCGGCGAGCCCGAGCCCGAACGGCAAGAGCACCAGGGTGCCAACTCCTGCAAGCCGGGGTGACACCAAGATCAGACCCAGCGCGATCGGCAGGAGCTGTGCCAGGGCGCGGGCGCCGGCCAGCGCACCATGTACGACAGCGGCCTCGAGCTCGGCGAGCCGCACCGCGACGATGGCGAGCACCCGCGGGGCCGCGTCAGGCAAGCCACACTCACTCCAGCGCTCGACGAACCGCCGCCGCCAGGTGAGACCCATTCCTCCCGCAGTTCTTGCCTGGAAGTACGCCAGCAGCGTAGAGCCCGCGGCCTTGACACCAGCCGCCCCGAGCCCGAAATAGCAGATCTCCAGGAGCCCCAGCCCCTCGCCACTGGCGCCCGTCGGCCCCGCCAGCGATCGAGTCAACATTCCGGCCGCAAATGCCAGGGCACCGTGCCCGACGCCCGACAGGGCGAGGCTTGCCCCGAGCGCCAGCACACTGGAGCGGCGCGATGGGACATCACGCCAAATGGCCGTCACGAACTCGCGAATCTTCGCGTGGTTCGAGTTTGCACGGATCGCCTGCTGCATCTCGTCCGTAGTTACTGAGAAGAGCGATTACCCCGAACCGCCAGCCCCGTCACCCGCGGCCCCAGCTTTGCATCGAACGTAGCAGGCCCGCCCACACACCAAATGAACGAAAGCCCCAAGTCCAGCCCACGCGGTCAGCGTACCCAACGCTTGCGCACAGGCACGGACATTGCAGCCAAAGCCAAACGCCTCGCTCCGTCGCCCCGCTCCCGAACCTCCGACCCGACCCGGCGTCTCCCACCCGCCGAATCCAAGCCCGCCGCCCACGCCGCTCCCCTGCGTCCAGGGCTCCCCCTCCCTGGCCGCCGTCTTTCCGAACCGAGGACCACCCCCATGGCCCAAAACCGCGCCACCGCAGCCGCCGCCGAACCCACCGAAGTCGACGAGTTCGACGAGCAAACCGACGTGCGCGCGCGCTCGTCGGTCGTGCCGGACGATGCCCCGGAGAGCGAGCTGCGCGCACCCGCCGAGCCCGCGACCGAGACGGCCCCGGCCGCAGAAGACAGCTCCGCCGACTCGATGCTCTCGCGCTACTTCCGCGAGATGGCGACCCACCAGGTGATGGGTCCCGACGAAGAGCTGCAGACCGCGCAGCGCGTGGAGCGCGCCGAGGTGGACCACTGGGCCGCCCTGCTCGCGTATCCGCCCTGCGCGGAGCTGGTCCTCGAGCAGCTGGACGCCGACATCTTGACGGCCGCCGAGGAAGAGCGCCCGCTGGCGCCGCAGCGCGAAGAGCTGCGCAAGCTGCTGAAGCTGCACCGGAAGCAGCGCTCGAAGTTCCTGGCACCCCAGCAGAAACGCTGGAACGACCTGTGCGAGAGCCTCGCGCGGGACATCCGACTGGCCGACTCTGATCGCATCTGGATGGCCAACGCGAACCGCGTCGCACGTGAGGTGGTCGAGCTGCCGACCGAAGACCTGGACCGCCCCGTGCTGCCCGAGTCCGCCGCCTACAAGCGCTTCATCGAGCGCGTGAAGGCGAGCGACGCCGAGCAGCGCACCGCGAAGAACCGCTTCGTGAAGGCGAACCTGCGGCTCGTGGTCAGCATCGCGCGCCGCTACAACCGCGGCCGGCTGCCGCTGATCGACCTGATCCAAGAGGGCAACATCGGCCTGATGAAGGCCGTCGAGCGCTTCGACCACACCCGCGGCTATCGCTTCAGCACCTACGCCTCGTGGTGGATTCGCCACGCCATCAGCCGCGCGCTGGCCGACAAGGGCCGGGCGGTTCGCATCCCGGTGCACATGCTCGACACCTACAACCGCGTGTCGCGCGCGACCCAGACCATCATCGCGCGCACCGGTCGCGAGCCCACTCCCGAAGAGCTGGAGAAAGAGACCGGCATCCCGAAGGACAAGCTGGACAAGGTGCGGGACCTCTACGCCGACACGCCGTTCTCTCTGGATCGGCCGGTCGGCGACGAAGACGGGCGCCGTTTCATCGACTTCTTGGTCGAAGAGAACAACCTGTCCCCCTACGACAGCCTGGCCAACCAGAAGTGGGCCGCCGAGGTGCGCCGTTTGCTCGGCACGCTGACGCCGATCGAGAGCCGGATCATCCGCTGGCGCTTCGGGCTGGACAACGAGGACGAGCTCACGCTGAAAGAGATCGGCGACAAGTACAACCTGTCGCGCGAGCGCATCCGCCAGCTGCAAGAGCAAGCCATCGGCAAGATCCGGAAGCAGATGCGGGACAACTGGTAGTCGCGGTCAGTCCAGCTGATCGCCAACCTCGCCCACGCCCGGCGGGCCGCCCATCGGAACCCGCATCGGCCCCCGGGGGCCCCGTGGACCACGACCCCGGCGCCCGCGCCCCGCGTCCTCGACCGTGGCGGCGAGCTTGTCGCGCTGCTCGGGCTTGATCACCCCGAGGAGCGCGTTCAGGTACTCGACCTTCTTCTTGGTCGACTCGCGGTAGCGCTTGGCGTCGGCGCCGAAGTCGAGCTTCGCAGCGCTGAACACGTCTTTGTCGAAGGCGACCAGGAGCGCGTCCATGCGTTTTTGCATGTCCTCGCGGGCCGCACCCATGCCGTCGCGGCCGATGTCGTGCTTCTCGACGATCGGCTCCGCTTTCTTCTTCTGGTCGGCGTCGAGCCCCAGCTCGCCAGCCAGCCGTTCGAGCCGCCGCTGGGTACGCTCGGGATCCTTGGCGCGCTCGCTGGCGTCGGGCCGCTTGCCGAAGCGCGCGTCGCGATCGGCCTGCCGCTTGCGCACGGCCTCGACCAGCGCCTTGCGCTCCGTGGCGTCGAGCGCCTTGTGCAGCGCGTCCAGCGCCTTGACCTCTGCCCCCTTGCGCGCCGCCGCCACCTGGTCGAGCTCGCCGAGCGACGGCTCGAGCTTCGCCAGCTCGACCTTGCCCGCCTTCACGCCGGCACTCATCGCCTCGTCCAGACGCTTCCTCGCGTCCGCGTCGGCGGGCTTCGGGTCGCCGAGCTCTTCGCTCAGCGCTTCGACGGTCTTCTTCTTCTCGGCAGCGAGATCGAGCTCGCCGGCTGCCGCCAGCAGGGTACCCGCGAGCCCCGCCCGCTCGCGGCGTGGGCGGGCGGGCGGCGCGGCGCTGTCGGCGGCCGAGGGCGCGGCGCTCGGGGTCGGCTCGGGCTTCGCCACGACGGGCTCGCTGGTGCTCGGTGCCGTGGCAGAGGTCGCAGGCGTCGGGCTCGGCGACTTCTCGCAGGCCGGAAGGAGCAAGAGCGCAGAGGTGAGCAGCAGGGGGGTTCGGAGGATCATGGCGAGGCGCCGCATGATACGCGCCTCGGGCGCGGACGCTACTCGGCCAGGACCGCCGGGAGCTCGGGGGGAAAGGTGTCGTTCAGATAGGCGTCCACGTTCATCAAGCGCTGCGTTCGATACAGCACGCCGGCGAGCGCGAGGGCCTCTCTCGGGCCGATGCTGCGAAACCAGCTGAGCCACCGCCGGGAGGCGTTGCTCGACGAGAGCACGTTACGCTTCCAGCTCTCGACCATCAGCTCGTAGAACCGACGTCGTCCGAGCCGGGGCTCCCAGAGCACGTGATGCATGTCGAAGCGCGTGAAGTCGCTCTCAGCGAGCCGCGGCGCTTGCGCTTGGTGAAAGTCGGTGCCCGGCAGCGGAGTAAGCACCGTGAAGCCGACCCGGTCGAGGCGCAGCCGATCGAGCAGCGCCCAGAGGTCCTCGAAGTCCGACTCGCCATAGTCCGGGTCGATCACGAAATTGCCGGTGACGCCGAACCCCAGCTCGCGGCAGAGCTGCACGGCCTGCTCGGTGTCGCCCACCGTCGCGTCCTTCTGCAGCTTGGACAGCGCGCGATCGGTGGCGGCCTCGAAGCCGAAGAACAGATCGAAGCGCTCCGCGAGGGGTCGCCAGGCCTCGAGCACGTCCGCGCTCTTGACCACCGTGTCGGCGCGGGTCTGGGCCAAGAGCCAGCGCTTCTTCGGCGACCGACCCGCGAGCGCCTGGGCGAGCGCCCGGCTGTGACCCCGCGGGTAGAAGAACAGGTCGTCGATCACGAACACGTCGCCCCCCACGGCCTCGAAGTCCTGGCGCACGGCGGTGATGTCCCGCGCGCGGTAGCCCTCGGCCCGGCCGACGGCGCAGAACGAGCAACGGAACGGGCAGCCGCGGCCGGTCTCGAGCGCCCAGATCGGCGAGCGGTGCACGCACCGGTAGCCCGCGCGGTAGGGCGCGACCCGATCGCGCGCGGGGAGCAGCGCGGGATCGATGCCCTCGGGATCCTCGCCAGAGCTGGGGCGACCACGCAGGCGAAAGCCGAGCACTCCTTGCAGCGACGCGCCGGTCGCCAAGGCAGAGACCAGACGCGGCACGCTTCGCTCGCCGGGGCCGAGACCGACCGCATCCACGTCGGGAGTGGCGAAGCTGTCCGGATCAGCGCTGGCGGCGTGCCCGCCGACCATCACGAAGACTCCGGGCCAGCGCTGCTTCACGCGACGGGCGAGCGCCAACGTCTCGGGGACGTCGAGGGTGTGGATGCACGAGATCCCGATCCAGTCCGGACGCCAGAAGCCAAGGGTGCGCGTCAGCCGGAGGTCCCGGATCTGGACCTCGTGCCCCTCGCGCTCCAGCGCCGCCGCGAGGTACTCGAGCCCCAGCGGCTCGACTCGAAAGAACGGACCGAGACCGAAGCGCTCGCGGGCGCGCGGCCGAAGGAGCAGGGCTCGCACGCCGGACGGCTAGCACGCTACTCGGGTTTCGCGTAGCCGGGCTTGTCCGGCGGCGGCACGATGGTCTCTTCACCGCCGCTTCCGCTGGGTGCGGGCTGCGGCTTGGCGCCGGTCCCGCCGGCCTTTGGCGCGCCCGCGGACTTGTCGCAGGCCACGGCCAACATCATCACGCACACCACGAAAATCCAGCGGACCATCGGTTCGTTCTCCCAAAGAGGCCAGAGCGGCCGCGTTCGGCCTGGCCAATCGTGCCACAATTGGGCTCGCGCGCCCTCAATGAACGCCCCGCCGCCGCTCCGTTGCCAAACCTGTGGCTTGGTCCTTCGCTCGGGGACCACGGCTTGCCCCTTCCGGGACTCGCGCCGGCCGTCCGGAAGCGTGCTCTTGCCCCAGGGCGTGACGCCAGAGGCGGTCATCTACCTGCGCCGCGGACAGGTCGTGCTCAGCTCGATGGCGGCCTCGGGGGCCGAGGTCTCGTGTGCCGTGCGCGGTCCCGACACCCTGCTGGGCCTCGAGCTCTTGCTGTCTCAGCCGATGCCGTACCAAGTCTGGGCGCTCACCGACGTCGCGTTTTGCGTGCTCGAGCCGGCGCAGGCCGAGGCGTGGCTCGGCGATCGCACCACCCCCACGGGCGCGGCGCTGATCTACTCCCTCGAGGAAGCTTCGCGTCGCGTGGGTGAGCGCCAAGCTCTCCAAGGCCCGGCCCGCCGCCGGCTCGCGCGCTTCTTGCTCCAGCAGTCTCAGACCGACGCCGGCGGAGAGCCCTTCGAGACCCCGCACGTGGTGCTGGCGAGCATGCTCGGGATGCGACCGGAAACGCTCTCGCGCGCCCTCGCCGATCTGCGCGCCGCCGGGGCGCTCGCGCGCGGCCGCGCGGTGCGCGTTGCGAGCGAAAGGCGCCTGCGCGAGCTGGCCGAATAGGGCCATTTCGGGCTTTACATCCGGGGGGCTTTCTCGGATAACCTCCGCGCGGGGCGACGGCGGGCGCGAGACGCTGGTGGGGCTCGGTGCGCCCCCGGACCGACGCCCGTCATTTCGCCGGCGGCCGCGTGTCTCTTCTGTCGCCTTCCATCCCCGCCTCGTGGTACCGGGGGGCGCCCCGATCACCTCCTCGTCCGGTGCCGTGTGTCTCGCACCCCGGGCGACCCAGCTCAGGGTCGAATCGATGAATCCATTCACGTTCCCGCGATGGGCAAATAAGACCCGGCAGCTCGCCGGTGTCGTGATCGGCGTCGCGCCGGTCTACCTGACCGCACTGGTCTGGTACGGGTTTTCTCCGAAGACCACCGACGCCGGTTACCAGCCGAAGCAACCCGTAGCGTACAGCCACGCGCTGCATGCCGGGCAGCTCGGCATCGACTGCCGCTACTGCCACAACACCGTCGACCGGGCGGCGCACGCCGCGTCGCCGCCGACGGAGACGTGCATGAACTGTCATGCTCGCATCCGGAAAGACAGCGATCTCTTGGCGCCAATCCGCCAGAGCGCCTCGTCGGGCGAGCCGGTGCAGTGGGTGAAGGTCCACGACCTGCCCGACTACGTCTACTTCAATCACAGCGCCCACGTGACCCGCGGCGTCGGTTGCGTGAGCTGTCACGGTCGGGTCGATCGAATGGCAGAGGTCTCGCAGGTCGAGTCGCTGAGCATGGGTTGGTGCCTCACTTGCCACCGCGACCCTGCTCCGCATCTTCGCCCGCCGTCCGAGGCAACCAACATGAGCTGGCAAGCGCCCAGCCCCACCTTCGGCGCCGAGTTCAAGAAGGCCAACAACATCAACCCTCCCGAGGACTGCTCCGCATGTCACAGGTGAACGACAAGCCCTCGTACTGGCGGAGCCTCGCCGAGCTCGAGAACGACCCGGAGTTCCGCGAGGCCATCGAGCGCGAGTTCAAGGTTCCCCTCGATCAAGAGCCGGGTTCCCCCGCGCGCCGCCGGTTCATGCAGGTGATGGGCGCTTCCTTCGCGCTGGCCGGGCTCTCCGGCTGCCGCTGGAAGGAAGACAAAATGGTCGACTTCGCCAAACGTCCCCAGGGGATGATCCCGGGCGAGGCGCGGCACTACGCGACCACGATGGAGGTCGGCGGCCTGGCGGTCGGCCTGATCGCCACCAGCTACGACGGCCGACCGGTGAAGGTCGAGGGCAACCCGGCCCACCCGGCCAACCTGGGCGCCTCGGCGGCGTGGCACCAGGCCAGCGTGCTCGAGCTGTACGACCCCGACCGCAGCCAGGCCGTCCTGAACGACGGCAACAAGGCCGACATCGCGGCGTTCGACGAGGCCTTCAAGGCGAAGGGCACCGAGCTCAAGAGCGCTGGCGGCAAGGGCCTCTACATCCTGTCGGGCGCGTCCAGCTCGCCGACGCTCGCGGCGCTCCGCAAGTCGGTCGCCGAGAAGTACGCGCAGTCCAAGTGGCTGACCTGGGACGCCGTCGCGCCCGGTGACGAAGAGCGCGCCGGCACCAAGCTCGCCTTCGGCAAGGCCCACCGCGCGCACCTCGACTGCGCCAAGGCGGCGCTCATCGTGAGCCTCGACGCCGACTTCATCGCGCCGAACTTCCCCATGGGCCTCAGCAACGCGCGGGCGGTCGCCGCGGGCCGCGACCCCGACGCGGCACGCATGAACCGGCTGTATGTGGTCGAGCCGGCGTTCTCGCAGATCGGCAGCATCGCCGATCACCGGCTGGCGATCCGCGCCGAGCTGGTGTTGGCCTTCGCGGCGGCGCTCGACGCCGCGGTCAGCGCCGCGGCCGGCGCCGCCGACGCGGGCCCCGGCCAACCCAAGCCCAGCGCCGCATTCCTGAGCGACGCCGGCGTCGCCAAGTTCCTCGAGGCGCTGGCCAAGGACCTGGTCGTACACAAGGGCAGCTCGCTCGTCGTGGCCGGCCCCCACCAGCCCGCCGAGGTGCACGCGCTCGCCGCGCGCCTGAACACCATCCTGGGCAACGTCGGCAACACCGTCTCTTACACCGAGGCCTCCGACGAGCCGAGCATGCGCGACCAGCTGGCCTCGCTGGTGGCCGACCTGAACGCCGGCGCCGTCGACACTTTGCTGGTGCTCGACGCGAACCCGCTCTACACCGCGCCGGCCGATCTCGACTTCACGGCGGCCTACGCCAAGGCCAAGACACGCATCGCCGTCACCAGCTACGCGGACGAGACGGCGAAGGCCAGCACCTGGCACGTGCCGCTGGCGCACCCCCTCGAGACCTGGAGCGACACCCTCGCCTGGGACGGCACGCTGGGCATCGGGCAGCCGCTGATCGCGCCGCTCTTCGGCGGCAAGGCCGCCATCGAGATCGTGGCGCGCTTGACCGAAGACGTCGCGTGGACGCCGAAAGATCTGGTCCGACGGACCCACAAAGAAGCGGTGCCCGACGACCGCAAGTGGGCTCGCCTGGTTCAGGCCGGCGTCGGCGCGCCCGGGCAGCTCGAGAAGAAGGCGCCGAAGCTCGAGGCCTTGGCTCCGGTCAAGCTCGAGGGCGGCGCGGCGGGCGGCCTCGAGGTCGGCAACGGCCAGCTCGAGCTCTTGCTCACGCCGTGTTCGAAGATCTACGACGGGCGCTGGGCGAACAACGCCTGGCTCCAAGAGCTGCCCGAGTCGTTCACCAAGCTGACCTGGGGCAACGCCGCGCTGATCGCGCCGAAGACCGCGGCCGCCTTGGGCGTCACCGACGGCACGCCGGCCCGGCTGACGATCGGCGGACAGAGCATCGAGCTGCCGGTGATGATCGCGCCGGGCCAGGCCGTGGGCACCGTCAAGGTCGCCCTCGGCTACGGTCGCACCTCGGCCGGCGTGGTCGGCGGGCACAACGGCGACACGCAGCCCACCACCCCGGTGGGGGCCAACGCGTACAAGCTGCGCAGCGCGAAGGTCCACCGCTTCGGGTCGGGCCTCTCGGTCGCCAGTCAGGGCTCGCCGCTCCACTTGCCCACCACCCAAGACGTCCACGCCATCGACGACGTCGGTCGCAAGGGCACCGACGATCGCGTTCCCATGCTGGTGCGGGAAGCGAACCTGGCGGAGTACAAGAAGCACCCCGACTTCGCCAAGCACGTGGTCCACCACCCGCCGCTGCTTCAGCTGTGGGAAGAGCCGGTCAAGTACGACGGCAACAAGTGGGGCATGGCCATCGACCTCGGGAAGTGCATCGGCTGCAGCGCCTGCATCACCGCCTGTCAGGCCGAGAACAACATCGCGGTCGTCGGCGAAGAGGCCATCAAGTGGGGTCGCGAGCTGCTCTGGCTGCGCGTCGACCGCTACTACAGCGGCAAGGCCGACGACGCGGGCGTGGTCTGGCAGCCCCTCCCCTGCCAGCAGTGCGACAACGCGCCCTGCGAGCAGGTCTGTCCGGTGGGCGCCACCATGCACACCAACGAGGGCCTGAACGACATGGTCTACAACCGTTGCATCGGCACCCGCTATTGCGCCAACAACTGCCCCTACAAGGTGCGGCGCTTCAACTACTTCAACTACCACTTGGACAAGGTCGGCCCGACGCCGTGGCACGGCGCCGAGAACGACCGGCACCGGGTGCGCGCCATGGTCTTCAACCCCGAGGTCACGGTTCGGGCCCGCGGCGTGATGGAGAAGTGCACGTTCTGCGTGCAGCGCATCCAGAACACGAAGATCAAGGCCAAGAACGCCAAGCGCGCCATCAAAGACGGCGAGATCCGGACGGCGTGCGAGCAGACCTGCCCGACCGGCGCCATCGCCTTCGGCAACCTGAACGACAAGCAGAGCGCCGTCGCGAAGCTCAGCGAGCTTTCCCGCGCGTACCACCTGCTCGCCGAGCTGAACAACCGGCCGCGCGTGAGCTACCTCGCGCGCGTCAAGAACCCCAACCCGGAGCTGGTCTGAGCCATGGCCATGGCCCAAAGTCCTTTTGACCTCGCACCGCAAGGTGAGAACGCGTTCGCGCGCATCACCCACAACGTCGCCCGCGTCGCCGAGGTCCCGAAGCCGCCCCGCGGCTGGTACATCGCCTTCGGCATCGCGCTCAGCCTGCTGTCCGTGTTCGGCGTCAGCATCGGCTGGCTGTTCTGGCAAGGCATCGGCATCTTCGGCAACATGAACCCGGTCTTCTGGGCCATGCCGATCGTGAACTTCGTGTTCTGGGTCGGCATCGGCCACGCCGGGACGCTGATCAGCGCCATCTTGTACCTCCTGCGTCAGAACTGGCGCACCGCGATCAACCGGTTTGCCGAGGCGATGACCATCTTCGCGGTCATCTGCGCCGGTATCTTCCCCGGCTTGCACGTCGGTCGCCCCTGGCTGCCGTACTGGATGTTCCCGCTGCCGAACCAGATGAGCATGTGGCCGCAGTTCCGCAGCCCGCTCGAGTGGGACGTGTTCGCAGTCGGCACGTACTTCACGGTCTCGACCCTGTTCTGGTACATGGGCATGATCCCGGATTTCGGGACCTTCCGCGACCGCTCGACCACCAAGCTGCGAAAGGCGATCTACGGCGCCTTGGCCATGGGCTGGCGCGGCCCGAGCCGGCAGTGGCACCGCTACGAGCGCGCGTATCTGATCTTGGCCGCCCTCGCCACACCGCTGGTGCTCAGCGTGCACTCGGTCGTTTCCTTCGACTTCGCCACGGCGCAGCTGCCGGGCTGGCACGCCACCATCTTCCCGCCGTACTTCGTGGCCGGCGCGATCTTCGGCGGCTTCGCCATGGTGGTGACCTTGGCGGTGCCGGCACGCCAGTTCTTCGGCCTGAAGCGGATCATCACCGTCGGCCACCTCGAGCTGATGGCCAAGATCATCCTCGCGACGGGCATGATGGTTGGCTACGCCTACTCGATGGAGTTCTTCATCGCCTGGTACGGCGGCAACGACTACGAGATGTTCACGTTCTTCAACCGCGCGCTCGGGCCCTACGCCTGGTCGTACTGGTGCATGATCTTCTGCAACGTGGTCAGCCCCCAGGTGTTCTGGTCCAAGAAGATGCGCACCAACCCCTGGGTCATCCTGGGCGTGGGCGTACTGGTCAACATCGGCATGTGGTTCGAGCGCTTCGTGATCGTGATCACCAGCCTCTCACGCGACTTCTTGCCCTCGAGCTGGGGCTACTACAAGCCCACGTTCTGGGACTTCTCGCTCTTGGCCGGCAGCTTCGGCCTGTTCTTCACCTTGTTCCTCCTGTTCTGCCGTTACCTGCCCATGGTCGCCATGGCCGAGGTGAAGGCGTTCCACCCCTCTGCCCACGGGCACGGGGACGAGCACCACTGAGGGACCGATCATGAGCCATCACGACGACGATCTGCACGGCCTCTTGGCGGAGTACGAAACCCCGAGCGCGCTGGTCGCTGCCTGCAAGAAGGTGCGCGACGCCGGCTACGCCAAGTGGGACACCTACACGCCGTTCCCCGTCCACGGCATCGAGAAGGCGATGGGCATCCGCATGACCGGGCTGCCCTGGATCGTGCTGGCCGCGGCCCTCGTGGGCTTGGCCAGCGCGGTCGGCCTGCAGTGGTGGACCAACGCGGTGGACTACAAGTTCATCTCCAGCGGCAAGCCCATGTGGAGCATCCCGGCCAACGTGCCGGTGTACTTCGAGCTCACCGTGCTCTTCAGCGCCTTCGCGGCGCTCTTCGGCATGTTGATCTTGAACAACCTGCCCGAGCCCTCGCACCCCCTCGACCACCTTCAGGCGTTCGGACGAGTGACCGACGACCGCTTCTTCCTCTACATCGAGAAGGGCGACGCGAAGTTCGACCTGGCCGAGACCCAGCGGCTGCTCGACGGCACCCACCCGGTGACCGTGGACGCGGTCAACGAGGACCGCCGCACCTCCGACCAGCTGCCGAAGCCGCTGGTGCTCGCCGCCGCGGTGATCGCCGTGGTCGCGCTGGTGCCCTTCGCGTTCATCGCCAAGGCGCGGGCCACCAAGACCGACAAGCCCAAGATCCACGCGATGGGCGACATGGACTGGCAGATCAAGTTCCAGGCGCAGCAGCCGAACCCGCTGTTTTCGAACGGCATGGCGATGCGCGCCCCCGAGCCCGGAACGGTCGCCATGGACGAGCACCCGGACGACGAGCACCTGACCGCGGGCAAGGTCGATGGGCAGTTCGTCCGAACCTTCCCGGCGAGCGTCACGATCGACGACGCGACGATGGCCCGCGGCAGGGACCGCTACCAGGTCTTCTGCGCGCCGTGCCACGGGGTGAGCGGGAACGGCGACGGCCCCGTCGCGCAGCGGGCCATGACCTTGGCCGAGGGCACGTGGGTGCCGCCGACCGCCCTGGGTCAGGACTACCTCCGCCAGATGCCGGTGGGCCAGCTGTACGACGTGGTCAACAACGGGGTCCGCAACATGCCGGGCTACGGCTCGCAGATCCCGGTCGACGAGCGCTGGGCCGTGGTGCTGTACCTGCGCGCCCTGCAGAAAGCCAAGGCCGCCCCCGTGGGCGAGCTGACCGACGCCGAGCGCGCCGCCCTGAAGTGAGTTGGAGATCCTGAGCGATGGCCAAGACCAAAGAGACAGCCAAAGAAGGCGGCTTCGGCGACAACATCCGGATGGATGGGCTCGCCTCGAAGTTGATGGGGATCGCGGGCGGCATCGGCGTCGTCGGGCTCGGGGCCAGCTTCGGCCTCGGGTACACCAGCGACAAGAGCCAGTTCATGCACTCGTACCTCACGGCGTACGCCTGGATCCTGAGCATCGGGATCGGCGCATTGTGGTGGGTCGTGCTGCAGCACCTGGTGAACGCCAAGTGGAGCACGGTGGTGCGGCGCGTGGGCGAACTGCTCGCCTCGACCATGCCGATGCTCGCGCTGCTCTCGCTGCCGATCGTCATCCCGGCGCTGATGGGCGACTCGACGCTCTACATCTGGGCCGACTCGCAGAAGATGCACGCCGATCACCTGCTCCACAAGAAGGCGGCGTTCCTGAACCGCGACTTCTTCGTGGTCCGGCTGGTGATCTACTTCGTGTTCTGGGGTGTGCTCTCGCGCTACCTCTTGTCGAAGAGCGTCGAGCAGGACAAGACCGGAGCCCCCGAGATCCGCTCGAAGCTCCAGGCTCTGTGCGCGCCCAGCATGATCCTCATGGCGCTCACGCTGACCTTCGCGGCGATCGACTTCGTGATGACGCTCGAGCCCAAGTGGTACTCGACCATCTTCGGCGTCTACTACTTCGCCGGCGCGGTCGTCAGCTTCCACTCGTTCTTCGCCCTGGCGCTGATGTGGCTCCAGAAGAACGGTCGCCTCGCCAAGAGCGTCACCTCCGAGCACTACCACGACATCGGCAAGATGATGTTCGCGTTCACGGCCTTCTGGGCCTACATCGCGTTCAGCCAGTTCATGCTGATCTGGTACGCGAACATCCCGGAAGAGACGGAGTGGTACCACGTGCGGGCGCACGGAGCCTGGGGCACGGTTTCGTACGTGATGATCGCGGTGAACTTCTTGATCCCGTTCTTCGGCCTGCTCTCTCGTCACGTGAAGCGTAACCGAGCGGCGCTCGGGTTCTGGGCCGTTTGGATCCTGGTCGTGCACTGGCTCGACATGTTCTGGCTGGTCAAGCCGCACATGCACACCGAGCACCTGCCGTTCTCGATCTTGGACGTCACCTGCACGGTCGGCATGCTCGGCATGTTCATCGCGGCCGCCGCGTTCAGCTCGCAGAAGCTGAACCTGGTGCCCATCAAGGACCCGCGGCTCGAGAAGTCGCTGGCGTTCGAGAACTTCTGATCGGCTCTCCGGAGTAACCCCGCATGGCAAAGCACAACGCAGAATCCAACCTCGTTCCGGCAGCTCTGGTGCTGCTCGGCGTGGTCGGTGTGGGCGGCTTCATCGCGTACACGGTGTCGACCGAAGACGCCGCGGCGACGGCCCTGGCCAATCAGTCGGTCGACCTCGAGCGACCGACGCAGGACATCACGCTGCAGCAGCAGGGCGAGCTCGTCGCTCCGGCGGCGTGGGCCGACAAGACCAAGGGCACGGCCACCGTCCCCATCGACCGCGCGATGCAGATCGTGGTCAAGACGCTGCAAGCCAACCCGGCAGCGGCGAGCCCACCGCCCCCGCCCCCGAAGGAGCCGGACGCGGACGCGGGAGCCGAAGGGGACGCGGCAGCTGCCGCGGACGACGGCGGCGAGACGACCACCGACGGCGGCGAAACCGCCACCGACGCGGGAGCGACGACCGACGGCGAGGCTCCGAAAGAGCAGCCGAAGGCGCCGGCCCAACCGAAGCCCGAGCAGCCGAAGGCGCCGACCCAGCCGAAGCCTGAGCAGCCGCTCGAGTGACCGCCGGCTCCCGCTCCGGGGGCGCACACTGACCTTCGAACCCCGTGCGTGGGGCGCGTGGTGCGACGACACGCGTCGCGCGGGGCCCGCGCGGCGGGCGCGGTCGTCCGGCGCGGCGCACCGCCATGCCGGTGCGCGAGCGCGGGGCACCCGGTCGCCGCGCGCGCTCCTCTTCGGCACACCTCGAGTCGCAGCGAGTCCGGTTTTTGTCCGACTCGTGGCTAGGGCGCTGCACTGATGACGCGTAGTCGTACCCGATGGGCACACGTGTCGACCCAATACGCACAAAAAGCTGCCGTAACTGTTCCTTTTTCGTATTGAAGGCAGGGCCCCATGCTGTACGGTTCCGACCTAGACGACATGATGACGACATCCCGTCGGCGGTCTCGTGGCGCGGCCCTCGTTGGCGCCCTGACCTCGGTCATGCTGCTCGCGCTGTCCGCTTGCGACGCCGCTCCGGCGGGCGGGGGCACGGCGTCCGGGGAGCAGCTGTATCAGCTCTGCGCGCAGTGCCACGGCGAGAACGGCCTCGGCAATCGCTTCGCCAACACGCCGGCGATCGCGGGGCTTCCAGCCTGGTACGTCGAAGCCCAGCTGCTCAAGTTCCGCAGCGGCCAGCGCGGCTCGCACCCCGACGATCTGACTGGCATGCAGATGCGCCCGATCGCGCGCACGCTCGTGAACGACGCCGACATCAAGACCATCTCCGAACAGGTGTCGAAGATGCCGCGCTTCCGGCCCGAGCCTCAGATCAAGGACGCCGACCCCGCGCGCGGCTCTGCGTTGTACAAACCGTGCGCGGCGTGCCACGGCCCGAACGGTGAAGGCAACGAAGGCACCAAGGCGCCCCCGCTGCAGGCGCAGAGTGACTGGTACATCGCGACGCAGCTCACCCACTTCCGCAAAGGCATTCGCGGCACGCACCCCGAAGACGCGACGGGCGGCATGATGCGGCCGCAAGCCACGATGCTGCCGGACGACGCCGCGGTGCGCGACATCGCGGCGTTCATCGCACGAGCCAAGTGAGGAGCTTGCCATGGCAAAGGAAATCAGCGTCGACCATCTCGCCAAGGTGATCTTCTGGATCACCCTCGGCGGCTGCGTGGCCTACGTGGCCGCAGTCGCCGTGTTCGTGCTGGGCTCCGAGCCGAAGCACACCCCCGACACCTCCGCGGAGCGGTCCCCATGATCGAATGGCTCGTCCCCCAGGCGTCGTCCTACGCGGCGTCGATCGACAACCTGATCACGCTGATCACGGTCCTGGTCGGCTTCTGGTTCCTGGTCGCGCAGGGCGTGTTCTTCTACTTCATCTTCAAGTACCGCGAGCGCCCCGGCCAGAAGGCGCAGTACATCACCGGCGAGAAGAAGGAAGAGAAGAAGTGGATCAGCCGGCCGCACAACGCCGTCTTGGTCTGCGACATCGTCCTGATCGCGATGGCCATCAAGGTGTGGGTCGAGGTGAAGCAGACCATGCCGCCGGCCGACGCCAAGGTGAACGTGATCTCGCAGCAGTGGGCGTGGAGCTTCGAGCACCCCGGCCCCGACGGGAAGCTGGGCACCGAGGACGACATCCGCACCGGCGACGAGCTCCACGTGGAGGTCGGCAAGACCTACCACTTCAACCTGGTGTCCCGGGACGTGTTGCACAGCTTCAGCATCCCGGTCTTCCGGCTGAAGCAAGATGCCGTCCCGGGCCGGATCATCCAAGGCTGGTTCAAGCCGACCAAGACCGGCAGCTTCGACATCCAGTGCGCCGAGATCTGCGGCGTGGGGCACGGCCTGATGCCGGGCCGAATCATCATCGAATCCCCCGCGGCCCACGCCGCGTGGGTCGCCGAGCAGTCGCAGAAGAAGCTCGCCAGCGCGAAAGCCCCCTGAGCCATGAGTAACGCTCCCCACGAAGAAGGCTGGGTCAAGAAGTACTTGTGGTCCACCGACCACAAGATCATCGGCTTCCAGTACCTGTTCACCGGCATGGCCATGGCCCTCCTCGGGGGCTTTTTCGCCTACGCCTTCCGCATGCAGCTCGGTTTTCCGGGCAAGAGCGTGCCGGGGTACGGCCTGGTCTCGCCCAACGAGTACAACGCCCTGGTCACCAACCACGGCACGATCATGATCTTCTGGTTCGCGATGCCGGTGCTGATCGCGGCCTTCGGGAACTTCCTGATCCCGCTGATGATCGGCTGCGACGACATGGTGTTCCCGCGGCTCAACCGGCTCAGCTACCAGATCTTCCTGCTCAGCGCGGTGATCCTGATCGCGTCGTTCTTCGTGCCGGGCGGCGCGTTCGGTGGCGCGTGGACGGCCTACCCGCCGCTCTCGGCGAAGCACCAGTACAGCCTGACGCCGGCGGGCGCCACGTTCTGGCTTCTGGCCGTGGCCCTCGAGTTCGTGGCGTTCTTGATGGGCGGCATCAACTTCGTGACCACCGTGATGAACTCACGGGCGCCGGGCATGAAGTGGCACCAGATCCCGGTGGTGATCTGGATGATCGTCGTGGCCAGCATCGTGTTCATGGCCTCGGTGGGCCCGCTGGTCGCCGGCGCCGTGATGCTGCTCTTCGACCAGCAGTTCGGCACCGGGTTCTACGATCCGGTTCGCGGCGGCGACCCGATCTTGTGGCAGCACCTGTTCTGGTTCTTCGGCCACCCCGAGGTGTACGTCGTGCTCTTGCCGGCGGTCGGCATCGTGATCGACGTAATCGCCGTCTTCGCCCGCAAGAAGGTGTTCGCCTACAAGACGGTGCTCTACACCGCCTTCGCCACCGGCATCTTGAGCTTCTTCGTCTGGGCTCACCACCAGTTCGTGGCGGGCATCGACCCGCGCATGGCCAACGTGTTCACGGCCACCACCGTGCTCATCTCGGTGCCCATCGCCGAGATGATCTTCGTGACCATCGCCACGCTCTATGGCGGGTCGATTCGCCTGACCACGCCCATGCTCTGGGCGCTGGCCTTCGTCGCCGAGTTCCTGATCGGCGGCGTGACGGGCATCTACCTCGGGTCCAGCGGGTCGGACATCTACTTCCACGACACGTACTTCGTGCTGGCGCATTTCCACTACACCTTCGTGCCCATCGCGGTGATCGGCAGCTTCGCGGGCGTGACCTATTGGTTCCCCAAGATGTTCGGGAAGATGCTGGACGAGAAGCTGGGCAAGCTCCACTTCTGGGCGACCATCATCCCGTTCAACTTCATCTTCATCCCGCTGTTCATCACCGGCGCGGCGGGCGACCACCGCCGCATCCACGACTATTCTCGCTTCCCCGACCTGGCTCGCGCCGACCTGCAGAACCTCCGCGCGATTGCCACGGTCGCGACGGTCGCCATGCTCGTGGCGCAGGTGATCTTCTTCTACAACTTCTTCAAGAGCATGAAGAGCGGCAAGCGCGCGGGCAACAACCCGTGGAACGCCAACACCCTCGAGTGGAGCGCGGCCTCGCCGCCGCCCCACGGCAACTTCGAGGTGCTGCCCACCGTCTACCGAGGGCCGTACGAGTACTCGGCA
This sequence comes from Myxococcales bacterium, assembly GCA_016191785.1. GTDB lineage: Bacteria > Myxococcota_A > Polyangia > Polyangiales > Polyangiaceae > JADJKB01. The sequence continues at coordinate 57,917 of JACPVJ010000082.1, forward strand.
CCGGGGCGCGAGAGCGACTTCTGGCCGCAAGACGAGCCGCCGGACGGTGAGACCGAGCCCGCACAGGAGGCCGCGGAATGAGCAAGCCCATCGCCACGACCCGCAGCGCCACTGGCATCCCCACCGGCCGCCTCGCCGTCTGGTGGGTGATCGCCTCTGAAATCGTGATCTTCGGTGGCCTGCTCGCCTCGTACATCATGCACCGCCTCGGCCACCCCGAGTTCGGCGACTACGCGTCGCACACCAACACCTGGATCGGCGCCTTCAACACCCTGGTGCTGCTCTCGTCCAGCCTCTCGGCGGTGCTGGCGCACCAGGCCGCCGAGCGCAAGGACGGCGAGCGGGCGGCCAAGCTGCTCGGGTTGACCATGCTCGGCGGGCTCACGTTCGCGGGCGTGAAGGCCGCCGAGTGGACCATGGAGATCAGCTCGGGCTTCACCCTGACCACCAACGCGTTCTGGTCGTTCTACTACACCGCAGCGGGCCTGCACGCGCTGCACGTGATCGGCGGCGTGGTGATCATGGGCTTCGTCGCCCGGGACGCCGCTCAGGGCAAAGAGCTCCAGCGGGTCGAGCTGATCGGTAACTACTGGCACTTCGTCGACGTGGTCTGGATCTTCCTGTTTCCGCTGCTCTACATCGCCAAGTGAGGAGTTCGCGCATGTCTTCTTCCGACGAATCCAGGCACGAAGAGCAGGCGAGCCGGGCCCACAGCGAGCCACCGCCCGCGAAGAGGGCCCAGCCGGCCGGGCACCACGCCGAGCCCCACGGCGACATGTTCTACGTCCAGATCTGGGCGCTGCTCGTGGTGCTGCTGGTGGTCAGCGTGGTGGGGCCGATGCTCGGCCACCCCGTCATCACCCTGGTCACCGCCTTCGGCATCGCCCTGGTCAAGGCCTACCTGGTGACCAAGCACTTCATGCACCTGGCGGTCGAGCGGCGGTACGTCGTCTACCTCTTGGTCACCATGGTGGCCATGATGGTGCTGTTCTTCGCCGGCACCGCTCCCGACGTGATGAAGCACAAGGGCTTCAACTGGAAGAACGAGGCCGCCGAGCAAGAAGTGAAGCGCGCGCTCGACGCCATCAAGCACAACCCGCACAAGGCCCACTGACGTGACCGCCGCCAGCCTCTCCGTCGATCGCCCCTCGGGCGTCAGCCCCCGCCGCCCGGCGGTGGCGTCGAACGCCGTGGTGGGCATGGCGATCTTCCTGGCGGCCGAGGTCATGTTCTTCGGGGCGCTGATCAGCGCCTTCACCATCACGCGCATCAGCACCCCGGGGGCATGGCCACCTCCCGGCCAACCGCGCCTGCCCATCGAAGCCACGGCGGTGAACACCGGCGTGCTCTTGGCGAGCGGCGTCGCGCTCTATTTCGCACACCGCCAGTCGGCGCTGTCGGCCCGGCGCGCAGCCAAGATGTTGGGGGTCGCCCTCGGCCTGGGCGCCGCGTTCGTGCTCTTCCAGGGCTGGGAGTGGGTCGGCTTGATCCGCGAGGGGCTCACCATGCGGTCGGGCCCCGCCGGCAGCTACTTCTACCTCTTGGTGGGCGCTCACGCGCTGCACGCCGTGGCGGGTTTGATCGCGCTTGGCGTAGCGCGCGCCCGAGCGCTGCGCGACGCGCTGGCGCCTGGCTTCTTCACCGCGACCCGGCTGTACTGGTTCTTCGTGGTGGGCCTCTGGCCCGTCCTCTACTGGCGGGTGTACCTGTGAAGCCGGCGCTCGGGGCTCTGCTCCTGGTGCTGCTCACTCCGGCGCTCGCGGCGGCGTGCCCCGTGTGCGGCACGGCTCAGAGCGAGAACGTGCGCAACGCGTTCGTGGGGTCGACCGTCTTCCTCAGCCTCTTGCCGCTCACCCTGATTGGCGGCCTGATTGGCCTCGGCATCTGGCACGTCCGGCGCAAAGAGCGCGAGCGCGAACGCAGCGAGGCCGCGGGCGGCGTGGCGGCGGAGTAGCGAAGCCCGCTCTGCCAGGATTCGGCTCGCGCACCGGGGCGCTCACTGCTCGAAGCAGAAGAGGTGCTGCAATAGACTCGACGAGCAGCTCTTCACAGGTCCGTCCGTCCAAGCCGACGTGGTCACGTCGGTGCTTCCGGCAACGAACTTGTCCGTTCCCGCGGTGCTCAACCAACCGTTGCACTCCATGCTGACCGAGCTGAACGTGCCGTCCGTCTTCACGTTCGTCATCACGGCCTTCCCGGTGACCGGGGTCTTGTCCGGCCCCTTGTCGATCGCGTGCTTCAGCGGGTCCGTCGCGAGCGCGGCAAAGCTGTCGGCGACCTTGGTCGTGCCGTCGGGGAGCACGTAGGGCGTGTTCGACTTCGTGAACAAGCTGATGGGTGCGACGATGCCGTCGCTGATCCAGGCCTTGAACGTGCCCTTGAGCGAGGCCCCCGTCGCCGCCGCCGCGCAGGCCGCGTCCGCCCCGGTCACGCCGCCGAGGTTGGTCCCGTAGCCGTCCTTGGTCACGAACACGACCTTGTCGCACTCGCCGGCGGTGCAGTTGGCGTTGGGGCAGACCTTGCCACAGGCGCCGCAGTTCTGAGGGTCGGTCTTGACATCCACGCACAGGCCCGAGCTGCCCTGCTTGCAGAACGTCTTGGTCGCGTCGTTGCAGGCGCAGCTCGAGCTCTTGCACGCCGCACCCGTCGGGCAGACGTTGTTGCACGCCCCGCAGTTCACGTCGTCGCTCGTGGTGTCGGTGCAGACCGTGGCCGTTCCTTTGGTGCACTCGGTCTTGGGCGAAGCGCAGCCCCCGCCACTGCCGCCGCCGGAGACCGTGCCGCCCGCCCCAGCGCTGCCCGAGGCGCCACCGCTGCCCGAGGCGCCACCGCTGCCCGAGGCGCCGCCGCTTCCGGCAGCCCCACCGGCATCTTCCGTCGACGGAACGAAGTCGGAAGGCGAAGAGCAAGCGGCCAGTGCAATCCCAACGAAACCCGACGCGATTGCGCGAGCCATCGCCGGACGCTACCGGAGGCGCCAAGCGGGGACAAGTCGCGTATTCGAGGCCCTGGTGCTGACCATCGCGCCCGACCGTTCACTGCTCGAAGCAGAAGAGGTGCTGCAACAGACTCGACGAGCAGCTCTTCACGGGGCCATCCGTCCAGTCGGACGTCGTCACGTCGGTGCTGCCGGCAACGAACTTGTCCGTTCCCGCGGTGCTCAACCAACCGTTGCACTCCATGCTGACCGAGCTGAACGTGCCGTCCGTCTTCACGTTCGTCATCACGACCTTGCCGGTCACCGGCGTCTTGTCTTCGCCCTTATTGATGGCGTGCTTGAGCGGGTCCGTCGCGAGGGCAGCGAAGCTGTCGGCCACCTTGGTCGAGCCGTCGGGCAGCACGTAGGGCGTGTTCGACTTCTTGAACGAGTTGGAGGGGGCGACCACGCCGTCGCTGATCCAGGCCTTGAACGTGCCCTTCAGCCCCGCCGTGCTGGCGGCGCTGGCGCAGGCCGCGTCCGCCCCGGTCACGCCGCCGAGGTTGGTCCCGTAGCCGTCCTTGGTGACGAACACGACCTTGTCGCACTCGCCGGCGGTGCAGTTGGCGTTGGGGCAGACTTTGCCGCAAGCGCCGCAGTTCTGGGGGTCGGTCTTGACGTCCACGCACACGCCCGAGCTGCCGACCTTGCAGAACGTCTTGGTCGCGTCGTTGCACGCGCAGCTCGAGCTCTTGCACGCCGCACCCGTCGGGCAGGCGTTGTTGCACGCGCCGCAGTTCGCGTCGTCGCTGGTGGTGTCGGTGCAGACCGTGGCCGTGCCCTTGGTGCATTCGGTCTTGGGCGAGGCGCAGCCCCCGCCACTGCCGCCGCCGCCGGAGACCGTGCCGCCCGCCCCGCCGCTGCCCGATGCGCCGCCGCTGCCCGATGCGCCGCCGCTGCCCGATGCGCCGCCGCTGCCCGATGCGCCGCCCGTCGCGCCGCCGGAGCCACCGCCGCCCGTCGAGCCGGTTACGTTTTCGGACGACGAGGAGCAGGCCGCGACAAGAACACCGATACCGAAGAGCGCGAGCGACTTGGTCATGCGCCGACGTTAGTTCCATGACCGCGAGCGTGCAACCGCTGCGCGGCGCCCCCGAGTCCCGCTCAGTACACGAACCGGCGAATGTCGTAGCGCGCGATCGGGACCGTCACGCCCGCCTGCCGCAGTCGCGCGCGGAGCTCGACGGCCTGCGCTTCGATCTCAAATCGAGACAGCGCCCCGAGCTCGCCGAGCGACGCCGCGAAGCGCGACCCGGGCTCGACCTGGAGGGGCGAGAGATAGACGCGGTCGCCTTGACAGAGGGCCATGCGCGCGAGGGTATCGACGGTCGCCTCGACGTGCCGAGCCTGCCAGCGCTTTCCCCCGGCGCCGCACAGCACGATCACGCCGACGCCGATCCCCGCCTCGTGCAGCTGCTCGACCAGCCGGGTCGCGCCGGCAGATTCGGCGGGCTTGCCCAAGGTCGCGAGCACGTCGTCACAGCCGCTCTCGAGCCCCAGCGACACCCCCTCGACGCCGCGGGCGCGGAGCTCCGCCCACTCTTCGGTGCGCTTCGGGCTCGAGAAGGCGTCGACGAAGGCCGAAAGGCTCCCTAGCTCGGCGGGGGCCCCGGCCAGCTCGCGGTGGACGACGTCGAGCAAAGGCAAGAGCTTGTCACGCGTCATCACCAGCGCGTTGGCCTGGCCCAGGAACACGCCGCGGCGCAGCGGCAGCGCCCGCCCCAAGAGACCCAGCACGCGACGGATGTGCTCGCCGAGCGCGGGCGGCGACTTCAGGGCGAAGCGCGCGTCGCGGTACAGGTGACAGAACGTGCAACGATTCCACGAGCACCCAGAGGTGAGCTGGACCACCAAGGCGCGACTTTCGTCGGGCGGCAAGATCGGGATCGGATCGTAGGCGGCACGAAACCGCTCGGCCTCGGCCGCGGTCTGGTGGGTCTGGGCTCGGCGCAGGACCTCGACCACGAGCGGGTCGGCGGCCTGGGGCAGGGCCCCGACCACGGCATCGACCAAGGCCCGCGCCTCGGCCAGCACGCGCTCGCCCTCAGTCCCGGGCAGGACCTCGATGGCAAGCGATCGCTCGCCGTGCTCGCGGTCGACCCGGACCCGACGGACCCGGCCGTCGAGCCCCCGCTGATACGAGCTCTCGCCCAGCCACGCCCGGTGCATGCGCCCCTCGAGATCGAGGTGCACCAGTTTGGTCTTGCCGCTGAACAACGACAGCATGTGCGCCTTCTGCGCGACGCCGAGCTCGCCGCCGGCGAGCGAGAGGACCTCGCGATACGCGCTCCCGAGCTCGTGCTCGGTGATCAGCGGGGGGATCACCGGCTCGACCACCGGCGAACGATGGCGCGCGCGCCGTGGCGACGCAACCTCGGCCGGCGGATCCGACGGCGACGTCACCCCAGCGACAGAGCGAGTCTCAGGCCGGCATCGACTGCCTTCCGGGCTCGAACCGACAGGCTACCGGCGATTTCGTCGAAGTATGTCGAGTCCAGCGTCATGACCTGGCAGACCAGCGCTACTGACGGGCGGTCGAGGCCGGTCTCGCGCGGCTGGAGCAGCACGTTCCCGATGGCCTCCGCGCGCCGCAGATTGGAGGTGAGCGGGACGACCATCACGGTTCGGAGCGCGGATTCCGTCAAGAGATCGTCTTGAACGACCAGGACCGGTCGGCGCAACGCCGGAGCAGAGCCCCTCGGCTCACCGAGGTCGGCCCACCAGACTTCCCCCCGCTTCATCACCCCATCACCACTCGACATCGCGGAGCGCCTGTTTCGCCGACGAGGCGGCGAGCTCGCTCATCTCGTCGGGTCCGGATTCGGCGCCGAACGCGCGATCGTACGACGCTCGGATCTCGCTAGCCCGATGGCTTTCGACAAAGCGCTCGAGGGCTCGGGTGAACAGCTCGCTTCGCGACACGCCGAGCTTCTTGGCGACCCGCTCTGCTCGCTCGAAGATCGCGTCGGGGATCGAGACAGCCGTCTTCACACGCCGAGTATGACCTGGGTTATACCCGCGCACAAGGGCGCGGGCGAAGCGACTGAGCCGGCCTACCTGCGCGCGGCGGCGGTCCTCTCGACCACGCGGTCGATGCGGCGACGTTGCTCGTCGGCCTTGCCGGCGACGCCGTTGATCACGAGCGCGAAGGCCAGCTTCGGCCGACCGTCGGCGCCGAGCAACACGCCCGAGAGCGAGGTGGCCCGGGCCAGCGTCCCGGTCTTGCCTCGCAGCTTTCGCTTGAGCTGCTTGAAGCGGTTCTTGAGCGTGCCGTCGCTGCCACCCACCGCGAGCTGGTCGACGAAGGCAGCGCCGGTCTTGGGATCGGTGCTGGCCGCGATCTGCGCCGACACCAGCGACGCGGCGCTGATCCGGTTGGCGTCGAACAGCCCCGACCCGTTGGTGATGCGCGTGCCCGTGGCCAGGGCGCCCGCGCGCCCGAGCCAGTCGCTGACGGCCGCCGCGCCGTCGGCGCTCGAGCCCGCCCGGTGGGTGGTCTGGCCGCCCAGCGCCTTGAGCAGCATCTCGGCCGTGAAGTTGTCGCTGTGCTTGCCGACGTCGCGCAAGATCACGCTCAGCGGTTCGCTCGACCGCTCCGCGAGGACCCGAGTCTCGTCCTTGCCCCCCTCGCTCACTCCCCCGTCGACGATCACGTTGCGTCGTTTGAGCCGGGCGCGCAGCACGTGGGCCGCGAACAGCCGCGGGTCTTCCACGCGCCGGACGAAGCTGGTCGGCTTGCTGACGTGCCCCGAGAGCCGAAGCCCGAGCGCGCTGCCGTTCGGGCGCATCTCGACCACCAGCGTCTTGCCCTTGCCCTTGGCCTCGCTCACGACTTTGCCCTCGACGTCGACGAAGCCGGCCGGATCGATGCCGACCTGCGCCGGCTCGCCCAGCTTGCCGGGAACGACCCGCACCACGAACGCGTTCCGGTCGAGCGACACCGCGCTCACGGGAGCGCGGAACGGCGCCCACTCGGCGGGCTGCTGCTCGAAGGCGGGCGGCACGAAGCGCGCGTCGAACGCGCTCTGATCGACCACGATCTCACCGACACGCCTGAGGCCGGCATCGACCAGCTCGTTCACCCATTTCTCCAGATCGCGGCTCGCGAGGGTCGGATCGCCGTTCGAGCGCAGCACCAGCCGCGCGATCGTGCCCTCTTTCAGCTCGCCGTAGAGCCCGCTCTTGAAACGGAAGTCGGCGCCCAGCTTGGCGAGCACCGCCGCGGCGGTCGGCACCTTGGCGTTGGAGGCGGGGTTGAGCAAGAGGCCAGGGTTCTTCTCGGCGATCACCTGCCGGCCGTCGACCTCGACGATCTGCGCCGAGAGCTCACCCTTCTCTGCCTCGACCCAGGTCGCCAGCCGGTCGAGCTCTTTCTGTACCGCGCTGCTCGGGCGCGTCGGCGCGGCCGGGGCCTCGGCTCGAAGCTGCGCCGCGTGCCCGACCGGGGCCAGGGCCAAGAGCAGAGCCAAGAGCGTGGGACGCATGCGCTCTTCCGAGATAAACGCAGCGCGCGCGCGAGGCAATTCCCCGGCCGCGCGGAAACTCGCGCCGCACCGCCCCGTGGTCTATGACCGGGTGGTGCGACCGCCGCTGGTTTTCGGGCTCTTCGCGCTTGCCTCGAGCTGCGCCGGCCCGCCCCCCGCCGGTGAGCGGCCCCTCGAGATCGTGGTGCCCCAAGAGCTCGCGACGCTCGACCCCCGGTTCTCGACCCGCGGGCACGACGTCAAGGCGACGCGCCTGGTCCACGCCGGCCTGGTCGGGCTCGATCCGGACACGCTGGCACCGACGCCGCTCGCGGCTCGAAGCTGGCGGTTTTCCGACGAGCGCACGCTGGAGGTCGAGCTTCGCCCCGGGGTGCGCTTTCACGGCGGCCGAGCCCTCACCTCGATCGACGTCTGCGCCACGCTCTCCGCGCTGGCCGATCCCAGCCTGGGCAGCCCGCACCGGGCCGTCGTGCGCGCGATCGGCACGTGCGAGCCCCAAGGCGACGATCGCCTTCGCCTGGTGCTCGCCAGCGACCGCGCCACGCTGCTCACCGATCTCGAGGTGCCGATCTTGCGGGCCGATCAAGCGCGCTCGGCCCCCGCGCCGCTGGGCGGCCTCGACGGGCTCGGTCCCTACCGGATCGCGCGGGCTTCCCCCTCGGTGGTCGAGCTCGCGCCCGCCGACACCGGGGTGGGGCCGCGGGCGAACCACGCGCTGGTGATCCGCAGCATCCGCGACGAAAATGCGCGGGCGCTGCGCCTTCTGGCCGGGCGGACGGACATCGCGCCGAACGCGCTCTCGCCGACGCTGCTTCCGGCGCTCGAGGGCCGGGCCGGGCTCACGACGCGGGCTCGGAGCGGCGCGAACGTCAGCTACCTGTTGTTCCAGAACGATCGACCCCCTTTCGATCGCGTCGAGGTGCGCCGGGCCATCGCTCAGGCCGTCGATCGTGATCGGATCGTTCGCACCCTGCTCTCGGGCCGCGCACAGGCGGCGAGCGGCCTCTTGCCGCGCGGGCACTGGGCAGCGCCCGCCTCGACAAGAGCCCTGGACTTCGATCCGGCAGCGGCGCGCGCGGTGCTCGCCGGCCTGCCGGAGGTCACGCTGGTCACCAGCACCGACCGACTGCGCATCACCATCGCCCGCGCACTGGCGCAGATGCTCGCCGACGCCGGGCTCCGGGCGAGGGTCGTGTCGCTCGACTTCGGCGTGCTGCTCGCCCGGCTCGACAGCGGTGACTTCGAGATGGCGACGCTGCAGATGCCCGAAGTCACCGAGCCCAACCTGCTGTCGTGGTTCTTCCACCCGCGCGGCGTGCCCGGCGAAGGGGGCGAGGGGAAGAACCGCGCGCGCTACCGTGACCCGGAGGTGGGCGCGTGGCTCGACGCTGCCGGAGCGACCCGGGACCAGGGTCGCCGCCAGACGCTCTACTCCCAGATCGCCGCTCGGATGCAGCGCGATCTGCCCGTGGTGCCCCTGTGGCACGAGGACCAAGTCGCGGTCGTCTCCGAGCGCGCCGCGAGCTTCTCGCTCTCGGCCGAGGGGCGTTGGCTCTCGGTCGCGAAGCTGCCCTGAGAACCTGCCCGGAAGGGGCGGTTTTCGAGCATTCGCTTGCGTTCCGGCTCGACCTTGGTGAAAAGGGCTCCCCGTGCGCTTCCCAGCTCTCGCGCTTGCTGCCGGCCTGACCTGTGCGGCCACGCTCGGCCCGCGCGCCGCGCAGGCCGACGAGCCCGTGCGACCGACCCACGTCGACTCCGGTTTGTACCCGCCCTCGGGCACGCAGCTGAACCTGGCCTTGGTCGGTCTGGGCGTGACCTCGTTCTGGTACGGCGCCGCGCTGGGCTCTTCGTACGCGTGGCCCGACGCGCCGGGCGCCGCCGACCTGCGCATCCCGATCGCGGGCCCCTGGATGGCTCTCGGCGAGACCGGATGCGCCGACGACGATCCGAACTGCTCGACCTTCACCATGGTGCTGCGCGCCATCCTGACCACCATCGACGCCGTCGGTCAGACGGGCGGCGTGCTGGCCGTCGCCGAGGCGGCGTTCATGCCGACCCAAGAGGCCGCGTCCCCCAAGGCCCGCCCGTTGCCGCGCCTCCGGCGCGAGCGCGGCGCAGAGGTGCGGCCGGTCCCCTACGCCGCCGGCAAGGACGCACTCGGGTTCGGGCTGGTCGGCCAGTTCTGAGCGCCGGCGCGTGAAACTCCACGGCGATCGTTTCACGCACGAAGTGCGCGCTCGAAGTGGCAGCGTTTGCGCGCGGATCGCGGCGATCCGATAATCGGGGGTGAAAGTCGGATCGAGGCGTGTTAATCCGCCACGCTTGGAGGTCGCACGGTGAGTCGACGTACGAAGTTCGTATTCATCACCGGCGGAGTCGTCTCTTCGATCGGGAAGGGACTGGCCAGCGCTTCGATCGGCGCGTTGATGGAGGCGCGGGGCCTCCGGGTCACGCACATGAAGCTCGACCCGTACATCAACGTCGACCCGGGCACGATGTCGCCGTACCAGCACGGCGAGGTCTACGTGACGGACGACGGCGCCGAGACCGACCTCGACCTCGGCCACTACGAGCGTTTCACCACGTGCCGCCTCACGCGGCAGGCCAACATCACCACCGGGCGGATCTACGAGGCGGTGATCAGCAAAGAGCGCCGGGGCGAGTACCTGGGGGCCACGGTCCAGGTCATTCCGCACATCACCGACGAGATCAAGGCTCGGGTCAAGGCTGCGACGGCCGACGCGGACATCGCGATCATCGAGATCGGCGGGACGGTGGGCGACATCGAGTCCTTGCCGTTCCTCGAGGCGATCCGCCAGGTCAAGCTCGAGGCCGGCCACGAGAACGCGGTCAGCGTGCACGTCACTCTGGTACCGTTCATCCCCACCGCGGGCGAGCTCAAGACCAAGCCGACCCAGCACTCGGTGCGCGAGATGCGCGAGATCGGCATCCAACCCGACATCTTGATCTGCCGCTGCGACCGCCCGATTGCCCGGGGTTTGAAGGAGAAGATCGCGCTCTTCTCCAACGTGCCGGTGGGCAGCGTGATCAGCGCGGTGGACGTGGGCTGCATCTACGAGCTGCCGCTGGTGCTCCACGCCGAGGGGCTCGACACCGTGATCGCCGAGCGCTTGAACATCTGGTCGCGCGAGCCCGAGCTCGGTCACTGGAAGCGGACGGTCGAGAAGTTCAAGAAGCCAGCCAACGGCAGCGTCAAGATCGGCGTCGTCGGCAAGTACGTGCACCTGAAAGACAGCTACAAGTCCTTGCACGAGGCGCTGGTGCACGGCGGTCTGGCCCACGACTCGGCGGTCGAGCTCGAGTACATCGACTCGGAGCAGATCGAACGCGGCAGCGCCGCGGCCATGCTCAGCGGTCTGGACGCGATCCTGGTACCTGGCGGCTTCGGCGACCGGGGTGTCGAGGGCAAGATCGCCGCCATCCGCTACGCGCGCGAGAACAAGGTGCCCTTCTTCGGCATCTGCCTGGGCATGCAGCTGGCGGTCATCGAGTACGCCCGCCACGTGTGCAACCTGAAGGGCGCCAGCTCCACCGAGTTCCAGAAAGACGCGCCCCACCCGGTGATCGACCTGATGCCCGATCAGCTGGGCGTGAAGGACAAGGGGGGCACCATGCGCTTGGGCGCGTACCCGTGCACCCTGCTCTCGGGCAGTCGCGCGGCGCAAATCTACGGCGCCGGCGAGATCAGCGAGCGCCACCGTCATCGCTTCGAGTTCAACAACGACTACCGCGAGCCGCTCACCAAGGCCGGCTTGGTGCTGAGCGGCACCAGCCCCGACGGTCGCCTGGTCGAGATCGTCGAGCTGCCGGAGCACCCGCACTTCGTCGGCTGTCAGTTCCACCCCGAGTTCAAGAGCCGCCCGATGTCGGCTCACCCGCTCTTCAGCCACTTCGTGGCCGCGGCGATCCGCCGCCGAGACGAGCTGGCCAGCTCGGCGCGCGGCGAAGCGGGCCAAAAAGACGCGTCGAGCAGCGTCAACTGACGAAACGCACGCTGGGCCCAGCAGTCACGCGGATTCGTTCGGCCGAAAACAGCTCTCCGTCCAAGACGTACGGGCCCGGCCCCCCGGGAAAGCGCACGCAGAAGTCGCGCACCAGGTCGTCGAAGCAGCCGTCGCCGCGGAGCCGCCGCCCGAGGAGCACCCGCGGCGCTTGCGGGCCCAGCGCCCGAGCGGCAAGCGGGGACGCCACCAGGTGGGGGCGCGCCGGGTCCTCGGCGGCGCGATGGGTGACCCACATGTGCAGCCCGAGATCGCGCACGACCGAGCACACCACCAAGCTGTAGGCTCTGGGTGGAAGCAGTCGGCCCTCGACCTCGAGGGTGCAGGGCAGAGGGTCGAGCACGCTCCGCGAGTACGAGTCCGAGACGAACGACCCCACGAACACTCGCGCGACGATCTTCGCAGCGGCGGAGTACCCTCGCCCGCCGGTCGCGTAGTAGCGCTGGAAGAAGCGCGCGACGAGCCCCGTACCGAAGATGAAGCCAACGCGAGTCTGGCCGTCGCCCTCGCTCACTCGCAGCGTCGGGTGCCAGGCGAGGGTGGCACGCGACGACGCGTCCGTTGCGCGTCGAACCGTCTCGAGCAGGCCACGCCGCTGGCCGAGGTTTCGCGCCACCGTCGCCACGGTGCCGCCCGGAGCGAGACAGATCTCGGGCACTGGGTCGAAGCCACTGGCGACCAGCGCCGTCAAGCCCGCCATGAAGGTCCCGTCGCCGCCGCACAGCACCACGCGGTCGACGCCCGTGGCCTTCATCTGGTCGGTGGCGCGCCCGAGCTCGCCGAGGCTCCGCGTCACGACCACGCGACGGGCCCCGACGGCTTCCCGCTGCACCCGCTGGATGAGCCGGGGATTTGCCGCAAAAGCCGCGGCGTTCGCGTTGACGACGACCTCGGTCCTCACTGTGCTATCACCGTCCGAGCATGCGCGCTCGCTCTGCCCATTTCCTCATCGGCCTGACCCTGTCGATCGCCGGCTGCGGCACCGCCCAGGTGGTGGACACCGCCCTACACGGGGATCTGGCATCGCTCAAGCGGGACGTGCAGCGCAGTCGCGAATCCGGCCGCCTCGACAAGTCGACGGTCGAAGATCTGGCTTGGGCGGTGGCCGGTCGTGAGCTTCGGTCGGCCAGCGGCAACGCAGCGGTCGAGCGCGTCCGCGACGTTCGGACCTGCGCGCGGCCGCTGTTGCGCGTGCTCGAGGCCCGGGCCGAGCAAGCCGACGACGCGGCCGCCGAAGCGACCGCGACGCTTTTCGAGCTGGGGCAGCGCAACGCGCGGGAGCTGGTGATGCGTCACCGCGACTCGTCGAGCGGGGCTTGGCGCGCCGTCGGGGCGCGCGCAGCGGTGGACAAAGAGTACGGGCCGCTCCGCCGCAAGCTCTTCGCCGATCCCGACGAGCGCGTGCGCCGCGCTGCGCTGCGAGCCGGGGTGGAAGCGCGGTCGGTCGACGATCTGGACGCGGCGCTCGAGGCCGCACGGCTGGATCCCGACGCGGTGAGTCGCGGCCACGCCACGCGCACGGTCGGCGCCATCGGCGGAGAGCGGGCGGTGCAAGCGTTGAAGGACCACTGGGTCCGGGCCGACGAGCCCACGCGGATCACCATCATCGACGCATGGGCGATGCCCGCGTCGTACAAGGCCGGAGGGGAGCACGAGCTCACGACGATCGCCGAGAACCAGCACGGCACGTTGGCGGTGACCGCAGCGAGCGCCCTGGTGCGGACCCGCGGGCGATACGCCGGGTCGGGCCTGGCCGCCTTGATTCGCGCCATCGGGCAGGGCACCGAGACCGAGCGCCGGCTGGCGATCCAGCTGGCTCCGCTGTCCGACAAGGACGTGGTGGCGGCCATCGAGAAGGCCAGCAAGGACCCGGACCGCGAGGTGAAGGTGATGGCGCTGGCCCGCCTGGCCAGCGACGGCGCCCACAAGGCAAAGGCCCTGGAGGGCCTGCGGGAGCTGGCCAAGAAGGACGACGATCTGGGTCTAGAGGCCCGGGCGGCCCTGGCCGAGGCGGGCGATTCCGGCGTCAAGAAGCAGCTCACCGACCTGCTCGGCGCGCCGAAGGCCCGGACCCGGACGGTGGCGGCTCGGGGCCTGCTCTCCCTCGGGGACTATCCCAGCGCCGCGACGGCCCTGGCGGACGACGATCCGGGCGTACGCACCGCGGTCGCCTGCGCCGTCCTGGCGGCTCGAGACTAGTCGGGCACGCCGCCACGCGCGGATTGAATTCCCACGCAAAGACGGCTATCCCCGCGCGTCATGAAACTCGCGCGGGGAATCTGTGTGCTGGGTCTCTCGACGCTCGCTCTGTCGAGCACCGGCTGTCTCAAGGCGATGCTCCTCAAGGGGCAGATCAAGGGCACTCGTGACGGCTCGGCGGCGGTCAACACGCTGCACGACTGGGAAATCGCGCGCGGGGTGGCCACGGCGGGCATCGGTCAGCTCGAGGGCTTCCACAAGCTCGCGCCGGACAACACCGACGCGCTGTTCATGCTGACCCGCGGCTGGGCTGGCCTCTCGTTCGGGTTCACCGAGGACGACTACGAGGAGGCCTACGAGAAGGGCGACGACGTGATGGCGGAGTACCACCTGCTCCGCGCGCGTGCCGGCTACGCCCGGGCGCGGCACTACGGCATCGAGCTCTTGGGGCACCACGCCACGGGCTTCGAGGCCGCGAAGCGCAACCAAGAGACCCTCTCGAAGTGGTTGAAGGAGAACTTCACCGACAAAGAGCAGGCCGAAGACCTGCTCTGGATTGGCTACGCCTGGATCGGGCACGTGTCGGCGTCGAAAGACGTGCCAGAGATCGTCGGCGAGCTCTACGTCGGCGTCGAGATGGTCAAGCGCTCGGCGGAGCTCGACGACTCGCTGGTATACGGCACCGCCTACACCATCCTGGGCGCGTACCACGCGCGCACGGCGATGGCCGAGCTCGACGAGTCGAAGGCCAGCTTCGACAAGGCCTTGGCTCTGAACGGCGGGAAGTACCTGGCCACCAAGCTGAACTACGCCCAGCGCTACTACTGTGCGAAGGGCGACAAGGCGGCCTACGAGAAGACCCTGAACGAGGTCCTGGCCGCCGGCGACGACCTGCCGGCCGCCCGGCTGCCGAACGTCATCGCCAAGCGCCGGGCTCGCCGGTACCTCGGGCACAAGGTCTGGCAAGAGGAGTGCGGCTTCAAGCTGTGACGCACTGCATTGCGGCCGGGTCTGCCCGGCGCGCCTGGCCCCACGCGAGTTTTTCGCTTATGGCTTGATGGCTTTTCCCGGCCGACCCGTCTCACCTGAGCCGGGTGGCCTTCTGGCTGACCAGCCAATCTTCAGGAATCGAGGAGGTAGTTCGAGATGGTCCGAAAGGTTCTAGCGGCAACCCTGGCCGCCGGGTTCGTGTTCTTGGGTACGGCAGGCGTCGCGCACGCGAAGTCGACGTTGAAGATGGCCACGCTCGCTCCCAAGCGGAGCCCGTGGGGCAAGGTCTTCACCACCTGGTCGAAGGCGGTGGCCAAGAAGACCGGCGACGAGGTCGAGGTCGAGTGGCTCTGGAACGGCACCGGCGGCCCCGAAGGCGGCGTAGTCGGGAAGATCAAGAGCGGGCAGCTCGCTGGCGCGGCCATCACCGGGGTCGGGCTCTCGTCGATCGACAAGCGCTTCATCGCCCTGCAGATGCCCGGCGCGTTCGCCAGCTGGTCGGCCCTCGACACCGCACGCGAGAAGCTCGCCGGCGAGATCCTCGCTGACGAGGAGCTCAAGAAGAAGTTCCACATCGCGGGCTTCGGCGACGTCGGCATCGGCCGCGTGATGAGCAAGGGCTTTGCCGTCAAGGTCCCCGACGACCTCAAGGGCAAGCACCCGGGTATGATCACCGAGGACATCATCGCTCCGAAGGTCTACGAGGCCATCGGCGGCGTGTCCGGCGTGCCTTCGCCGGTGACCGGCTTCTTGCCGAAGCTGAACAGCGGCGCCATCGACGTGATGAACACCCCGTCGCTCGCCGCCGAGCAGCTGCAGTGGGCGTCGCGCTTGGACCACATCAACACCGCAGAGACCTACTTCGGCATCGGAGCGGTTCTGATGAGCCAGAAGGCGCTCGACGGGCTCACCGCCGATCAGCGCGAGATCCTCAAGACGACCGGCAAGCAGGCGTCGGACGCGCTGACCAAGAAGATCCGCAGCGCCGACGCGGCGGCCTTCGAGCGGCTGAAGAAGAAGATGACCGTGCACGAGGCCACCGACGCCGAGAAGGCCCAGTGGAAGGCGGTCTTCAAGAAGGCCTGCGAGAACCTGAAGAGCTCGATCCCTGGCGACGCGCTGACCAAAGTCGGCGCCTGCTGAGGGCGAGCGGGCGCTCAGCGCGCCCAAACGGACCGGGCCGGGGCGCACGCCTCGGCCCGCGGCCGTTTTGTAGCCGGCGTTCGGCAAGTTTGTCGCCGAGCGGCGATGAGATGCTCTAACGTGCGGCGAGCACGAATGGCTGAGAAGGACGACCAGGACCAGGCAGAGAACGGGGAAGCCGGCGCTGCCGAGGCGCCCGAAGCCAAGGACGAGCCGACCAAGGACGAGCCGACCAAGGACGAGCCGACCAAGGACGAGCCGACCAAGGACGAGCCGGCCAAGGACGAACCGGCCAAGGACGAACCGGCCAAGGACGAGCCGGCCAAGGACGAGCCGGCCAAGGACGAGCCGGCCAAGGCCAAGGTCAAGATCCCGGAGGTCCACGCCGAGAAGGCCCCCGAACGCCCCGGCGCCGCCTGGGGCTTGCCGTTCGTGAAGGCCGACGCCGCCTGGACCAAATGGGAGATGTGGCTCTGCGCCGTGGTGGTGCTGCTCGAGGTCCTGGTGCTCTCGATGTGGGTGGGGCTCAAGGGGCTCTCGACCGCGGCCGACGGCAGCAGCAAAGCCGGGCTGGTGTTCCGCGCGCTCTCCGGCGCGCTGATCTTCGGCCTGGCGGCCCACTTCGCGCTCAAGAGCCAGAAGCAGTCGGTGCGATCCGGGGCCACCGTCGCAGCCTCGGTGGTCGGCCTGCTGCTCGCCAAGACCTGGGGCCACGTCGGCGTCGACTGGGCCTCGAACCTGCTCAACTGGTTCCAGCAGGCGTCGTTCCTGACCCTGCTCGGCGGCCTGCGCGGCGTCGGCACGCGGCTCACCCTGTTGCTCACCCTGCTCGGCGGCTCGCTCGCCACCGCGGCGGGCAAGCACATCACCATCGACCTGCTCACGCGCTATCTCAGACCCAAGCACCGGTTGCCGGTGGTGCTCACGGGGTGGCTCGGCGCGAGCGTCATCGTGGGCATCGGGGCGTGGGGCTTCTTCGATCACATCGCGATCGACGAGTTCGACGCCCGGGCGGAGGCGCCCGCGGGCGAAAAGTTCTCGGCGGTCGGCACCAGGCTGGGCGAGCACTTCTTCGTCGCGCGAAAGCAGATCGCCCTCGACCTGAAGACCCTTCCTCACGTGGTGAAGGGCGAGCGCTACTCGGACTGGATGGACTCGAATGCGTGGAATGCCTGGGTCGACGAGAACGGGTTCGCCGAGCGCTACGGCGCCGACAAGGCCAAGCTGCTCAAGACCAGCGGCGACATGAAGAAGACGCCAATCGTGGTCGTGCCCGAGAAGGGCGAGCCCCGCGGCGAGCTGGTCAAGGCTGCCAACCTGGTCTTTCCCATCGGGCTCCTGATCATCTCGCTCAGGTTCTTGCTCTTGTGCCTGCTGGCGCTGAGCGGCCACAAGAAAGTCGACAGTGAGGCGCACGCGGACATGAACGTCGTGCCCGGGGGCAAGACCAGCGCGAAGCTGGAAGACGAGCCGGCAGAGGAGAAGGCCTGATGCTAGTCCTGCTCTTCGTCCTGATCTTCGCGCTGATCGGCGCGCCGGTGTTCGCCGTGATGGCGGGCGCCACCCAGCTCGCGTGGGCGACCCACCCCGATCAGACCAAGCACTTCATGCGCTTCCTGGCGCCCGACGTGCTCGACGAGCGGTTCGCGGGGTCGCCGATCTTGGTCACGGTGCCGCTCTTCACCTTCATCGGCTATGCGCTCGCCGAGTCCAAGGCCCCCGAGCGCATCGTCCGAGCCTCCGAGGCGTTCTTCGGCTGGCTGCCGGGCGGCCTCGCGATCGTGTGCATCATCGCGAGCGCGTTCTTCACCACGTTGACCGGGGGCAGCGCGGTGACGATCGTCGCGGTCGGCGGCTTGCTCTACCCCGCGCTGGTCAAGTCTGGCTACCCGAAGGACTACTCCCTCGGGCTGGTGATGACCGGTGGCTCGCTGGGCCTCTTGCTGCCACCGTCCTTGCCGATCCTCATCTATTCGATGGTGGCCGGCATCGATTTCAACAAGGCCTTCAAGGCCGGCGTGCTCCCCGGCCTCTTGGTGGTCGGACTCTTGGCGGTGCACGCGGGCTACGTCGGCGTGCGTCACAAGATCCCCCGCAGCACGCCCAGCCTCAAGGAGATGGCTGGCGCGTTCTGGGCCATCAAGTGGGAGCTCGGCATCCCGGTCTTGATCCTGGGCGGCCTGGCCACGGGCCTGACCGACATCGACGAGGGCGCCGCACTGGCCGCCTGCTACGTGCTCGCCGTCGAGCTCTTGGTGCACCGTGATCTGAAGGCCAAAGACCTGCCGCGACTCGCCGCCAACTCGATGGCGCTAGCCGGCGCGCTGGTCTTGATCATGGCCATGGCCATGGCGCTGACCACGTTCCTCATCTACGAGGGGGTCCCCGGCAAGATCTTCGCCTGGTTCACCGGCCTGGGCATCACCAAACCCTGGCACTTCTTGGTGATGTTGAACCTCTTCATGTACGTCCAAGGCGCGCTGATGGAGGGCTTCAGCTCCATCTTGGTGGCGGTACCGTTGCTCTTGCCGTTCGGCGCCGAGTTCGGCCTCTCGCCGTTCCACCTGGCGATGATGTTCCTGCTCAACCTCGAGATCGCGTTCCTGAGCCCGCCCTTCGGGCAGAACTTGTTCGTCACCAGCTTCCGATTCAACAAGCCGATGGCTTCGCTGTATCGGATCTCGCTGCCGTTCCTCGGCATCTTGGTAATCGGGCTGTTGATGATCATGTACATCCCGAGCCTCTCGACCGTCGCGGTGCAGAAGGACATCGCCGAGGCCAAGGTGAAGGCCGAGAAGATCGGCGAGCCCCCTCGGGAGGCCTGGATGATGGAGTGCGTGCAAGAGGACCGGAACAACCCCCTGCCCTGCACCGACGAGGACAAGAAGAAGTGGGGCGCCGGCAAGGAGATCAAGGCGCCGGATCAGCCCGAGCCCGAGACGCCGCTCCCGGATCCCAGCGCCGAGCCGGGCACCGAGCCGGGTGACGACGACAAGAAGGGCGACACCGACGACGACCTGCTCGAGCAGATGATGGGCGGCGACAAGAAGGGCGACGCGGCGGGCAGCGACGCGGGCAAGGAAGAAGAGAAGAAGGGCGACGACGACAGCGACGACGAGCTCTTGAAAGAGATGCTCAAGTAGCTGCGGGCCGAGCCGCGCCGCTGCACGTCAGCGGGGCTTCGGCTTCTTCTTCGGCGCCACCGGCCGGCCTCGTGGCGGCGGGCCTGCTTCGCGTCGTGGCGGCGGGCCTGCTTCGCGTCGTGGCGGCAGGCCTGCTTCGCGTCGTGGCGGCGGGCCTGCTTCGCGTCGTGGCGGCGGGCCTGCTTCGCGTCGCGGCGGCGGGCCTGCTTCGCGTCGCGGCGGCGGGCCGGCTTCGCGTCGCGGCGGCGGGCCGGCTTCGCGTCGCGGCGGCGGACCGGCTTCGCGTCGCGGCGGACCTCCGTCTCGGCGGGGCGGGCCTCCCTCGCGTCGCGGCGGCGGGCGCTGGCCTTCTACAGCGCCCCGCATCGGGTGGATCGAGACGTGCGGCTCACGCGCATCGGGCTTGCCCGCGCTGAGCCCGAACTCACCGGCCACCTTCGCCGCGACGTCGACCACGGAGTGTCGCGCGAAGACGCGAATCGAGCCGACGTCGCCGCCCTTGATGTGCCCACGCCGGCAGACCAGCGCGAGCAGGCGGCGCGGGTCGGCGCCGTGCGCTTCGCCGAAGGTCACGTGGAACGACACCCAGTCGGTGGTCTGGCGCTCGCCGCGAGCCGGGGGTCCGCCACCCAGCCGGCGGCGTAGCGCATCGAGATCGGGTTGCCGAAGCTCCCGTGGCTCCGTCGGTCCCATCTGCCCCGCCCGCACCAAGAGACGCGCGATGGCCCGAACCACGTTCGGATCCGCCGCCACGCGCTTGGCGAGCGCCCAGGTCGTGGGCTCGAACGGGACCACCGCACCGTCGGGATCGTCAGCGACCAGATCCTCGTACCAGCGCGCGCCGCTCAGCTCGCGGATCTCGTCCGCGTTCGGGATGGGCTCGAAGCGCGGCTCGACGCCGAGGCGTTTCAGCTGCGACAGCGTTCGCGACAGGACCGCGGGGGTGACCAAGATCGAGCTGGTGCCCTTGCGGCCGGCCCGCCCCGTCCGGCCGCTCCGGTGCGTGTAGCTGTCTCGATCGGTCGGCGGCTCGAAGTGCACCACCCGAGCGATCCCCACCACGTCGATGCCGCGAGCGGCCACGTCGGTGGCGATCAGGGCACGGTAGCGGCCCGTCTTGAAGGCGGCGAGGGCGCGGTTGCGCTCGGACTGTTCCATCTCGCCGGACAGCGAGGCGACCATGAACCCCGCGTGCATCAGCTCGGAGGTGACGTGAGCGACGTCCGCGCGGGTGCGCGCGAACACCAGCATCTGCTCGTCGGGGTGGGCCAAGAGCAGGTTCACCAGCGCGTCGAAGCGCTCGCGCGCGTCGATGGCGTGGATCACGTGCTCGATGTCCAGGTTGGCAGCACCCCGGGGCGTGCCCAGCACCTCGCGAGGGTCTTGCTGCACGCTGTTGGCCAGGGCGAGCACCTCGCGGGGAAAGGTCGCGGACACCAAGTGGGTGCGCCGCCCCTCCGGCGCCTTGGCCAAGATGGCCTCGATGTCGTCTCGAAAGCCGAGATCGAGCATTCGGTCCGCCTCGTCGAGCACCACGGCGGACGCTTGCGACGCGTCCAGCCCGCCCCGCCCCAGGTGATCGAGCAGTCGCCCGGGCGTCCCGACGACCACCGCCGGCGACGCGGCGAGCGCCCGCCGTTCGTCCCGGTACGACGCGCCGCCGGTGACCGAGGCCACGGTGACGCCGTACGGTGCGAACAGCCAGCCGAGCTCTTGCTCCACCTGCTTGGCCAGCTCACGGGTCGGCGTGACCACCAGCGCGACGGGTGGGGTCTGGCGATCGGACCTTGCGGCGTGCGCCTCGACCGCTTCGCGGAGCAAGAGGCCGATGGCCACCGTCTTGCCGGAGCCCGTCTGGGAGCTCAGCCGCACGTCGCGACCCGAAAGGTCGGGGTCGAGCACCGCCTCTTGGACCGGCGTCAGCTCGAGATAGCCCTTCTTCTTCAGGGCGCCTGCGATCGGGTCGCCGACACGCTGTGCGAGGTCCACGGTCATATCTTGATGGCCTTCCAGTCCCCGCTCTTGAATTTCCAGACCATCACCGCCGTGAGGAGCACGACGTAGGTCACCGCGGCGCTCCAGATCCCGATCAGGCCGAACCCGAGGGTGATGCCGAGCAGCCACGCCAGCGGCACCAGGCACATGAAGTGGAGGATCAGCTCCACGATCATCACGAAGCGGGTGTTGCCGGCGCCGAAGAGCGCTTGCGTCAAGATCATGCCGACGGCGATGGCCGGCGTGCAGATCCCCATCACCTGCATCGGCAAGATGGCGGCCTCGATCACCGGCGGGCTATGGCTCACGAACGACAGGATCTGATTCGGGAAGATCACGCCCTCGAGCAGGCCGACGACGCCGAAGAGGACCAGGCCCAGGCGCACGCTGACCCAGCCGAAGCGCTCGGCCTTGGCCGGATTACCCTCGCCCAACGACTGGCTGACCAGGGTCGCCGTGGACGTGCCGAACGCGAGGCAGGCGGTGAACGTGAGCTTCAGGATGCCGACGATCACCGTGGTCGCCGCGCTGTTCACGGCTTCGGCCTTGCCGCCCGGGCACGAGGGGTTGACCACGGTGGCTGTTCCGCTCAGCGCGTCCAGCTTGCTGACGATCATCGCGAACAAGGCGAAACCGCTCATCACCGCCACCGTGGCGACCGCGCTGGGGATCGACAGCTTGAGGATGTCCCGGGTCAGCGGCTTCTCGAGCTTGTTCAAGCTGAACGGCCCGAACACTTTGCGATACTTGGCGAAGGCGGCCCACCCGACCATGATCACCAGCCCGATCCAGGTCGAGACGAAGCCCGCCAGGCCCGCGCCGGCGATGCCCATCCGCGGCGCGCCGAGGTGCCCGAAGATGAAGACCAGGCAGAGCACGATGTTCATCGCGTTCATCACGATCGCGCTGACCAGGTGAACGTGGGTCTTCCCGATGCCGTCGAAGAACGACTTGAAGCTGAAGGTCATCGCCATGCTGACGATGCCGAGCAGCCGCCAGTTGAGATAGGCGGTCGCGGCTTCTCGGACTTCGGGGACCTTGATCAGTGCCTTCAGCACGTAGGGCAAGCTGAGGTAGCCGCCTACGGTGAAGATGATGCCGGCGGTGAGCGCGAAGAACCACGAGTTGACCAGCACCGAGCCGGCGTCGGCGTGCTTCTGCTGAGCGAAGCGGCGCGCCGCCAGGGCCTGGGTGCCCACCGAGATGGCCGACAGCGACCCGCCGAACAGCCACAGCAAGATCAGCGAGGGCAAGAGGGCCGCCTGCGCGTTCGACGACTCGGGGCAGGGCAGCCACGAGAAGAAGACGATGTCGACCTCGTTCACGATGCTCTGCGTGAGCATCGCGAAGACGGTCGGGGTCGCTAGCTTGAGCACCACCTTGTAGGGCGAACCCGTGGTGTCGAGCGCGACGGCAGATTGTGCCGGGGGGGCGGCCATCGGGACTCGGGAAGCCCCGGCTCTTAAAGCCAATGCGCCGGGCTGTCCACTAAGGAAGGCCCGGCGAGCATTGGGACGGCTGAGTTACGGTGAAATGAGGCGTCAGCGCTGCGCCACTCGAGCTTCCGGGCTCAGGCCCTTGAGCATCGATCGCGCTTCCTGGCACCCGGGCCGCTCGGCGAGCAAGTCGTTCAGCGTCTTGATGGCGTCTTCGCGCTTGCCGACCTTGCGCTGCATGCTGGCCAGGAACATGCGCGACTCGATGCTCTTGTCGGCCGCCGTCCACCGCTTCGCGACGCGCAAGGCCTCGCCGTAGCCCTTCATCTGAGCTGCTGTCTCGCTCCAGGCCTTGAGCGCGCGGGGGTCCTTGCGGTGCTTCTTGCCGATCTTGCGGTACTCGTTGAAGGCCTTGACCTTCTTGCCGCTCTGCATGAGCTCTGCGGCCTTGGCCAGAGCCCCTTCGACGGGGTCGCCCTGCTTCACCGGCTGCGCGCTGAACATCTCGTCGTCCGCGGCGGCCTTCTTCTCGTCGACCTTCGCGGTCTCGGCCTGCTTCTCTTCGGCCTTCGCCACCTCGGCCTTCTCGGGCTCGGCCTCGGCCTTCTCGGGCTCGGCCTGCGCGACCTCTGCCTCGGCCTTCTCGGGCTGAGCCGGCTCCGCAGCCCCTTCCGTCGGCGCTTCGGCCGGGGCCGGTGTCGCAGCGGTCTCACCCGCGACGGCTTCGTCGCTCTCTTCGGTCGTGGGCTCTTCGGTGGGCGCGGCCTCGGCCGGGGCAGCCGCCACCGGGGCCGGCGGTGCGCCTTTGAGCCGCGCCACCGCGGCCCAGGCCTGGGCTCGGATTTCGGGCTTCGCGCCGGCGGTCCCGGCGAACGCGCCGATCGCGATCACCATCGCCCCGACGATGCCCAGACCGATGCGGCGACGACGACGGCGCTTCTCGTCGGGCTCACGCAGCGCGGCGTCGAGTGCCTCGCGCATTTCCTCGGCGTTCTGGAAACGGTCGTCGGAGCTCGGCTCCAGGGCTCGGGAGATGGTCTTGTCCAGCATCGTCGGTATTCCTCTCTGTGGTGCCCGTACGCGTGGCGCTTCGGGCTTGGTCATCGTCTTTTCGTGCAGCAGCGCCACCGTGCTCGGCGCGTCGAAGGGGAGTCGGCCGGTGACGAGCTCGTAGAGCACGGCTCCCAGGGCATAGAGATCGCTTCGGCCGTCCGACTCGCCGCCGCGAGCCTGCTCCGGCGCCATGTACTCGGGCGTACCGACCACCGAGAGCGCCTCGCCCTCGATCGCGGACTCGTCCAGATCCCGGGTGACCTTGGCGACGCCGAAGTCCAAGAGCTTCAGCGTGCCGTCGACGGTCAAGAACAGGTTCGCCGGCTTGATGTCGCGGTGCACGACACCAGCGGCGTGCGCCGCCTCGAGCGCGAGGGAGGCTTGGACGCCGATCCGCGCCGCTTCGCGCCAGTCGAACACTTCGCCACGGGCAAGACGTCGGTCGAGGGTCTCGCCCTCGAGCAGCTCCATGGCGTAGAACGCGCGCCCGTCGGCGGTGAACCCGAAGTCGACCAGGCGCACCAGGTTCTCGTGCTCGACCCGAGCAATCGCGCGGGCCTCGGCCCGCAGTCGTTCGGAGGCGGCGCTGGACGACTGCTCCGCCGACAGCACCTTGACCGCCATGCGCCGGCCGAGATCCACGTGGCAGGCCTCGTGCACCACGCCCATGGCGCCCGCACCGATCTCGCGGATCAGGCGGAACCGCGTGCCCGGCAGGACGCCGGGCTCGACGTCGGCAGGCGCGGGCGTGGGCGACGGCGGGGGCAGCACCAGCCGGGGCTTTTCGAGTTTCTTCGCCTGGGCAACCAGCCGGACGAACTCGGCGCGGCTGCGTGCCGGTTCGGCAGGGTACATGCGCTGCATCAGCTGGCTGATGCGCGCGCGCACGCCGCGCTCGCCGTTGGACAGGCTGGGGGCACGCTTCATCAGCTCCACCAGGTCGGTGAGCGCCTCACGCGCCGACGGATAGCGCTCTTCGATACGCGTCGCGGTCAGCCGCGCGATGATCGAGTCGAGCTCCGGCGGCGCGTCGCAGAGGTGTGCGGCCGGCATCGGGAGCCGCTTGCCGGCGCCGACTGCCGCCAGGTGCTCGGACGCTTCGCCGCTGAGGAAGCGGCGACCGACCACCAGCTCCCAGAGCATGATTCCGAACGCGTACAGATCCGCGGGGACGCCGCCGGGGGTGTTGTTCGCGACCTCGGGGGCCACGTAGCCGGGCTTGGCGAACACGATCCCGGCGACGGTGTGACAGCGACGGTTCTCGCCCCGCGCGGTGCCGAAGTCGATCAACTTCACGTCACCGCTGTATCCGAGCATCACGTTCTGCGGGCTCAGGTCGCGGTGCACGATCTCGAGCGGACGCCCCGCAGCGTCCGTGCGCTCGTGCACGTGCCCGAGCGCCTCGGCCAGGGTGATGCCAATGGCCAGCGCCTCGGGCCAGCTGATGCGAGCGCCGAGCTGCTGAGCACGGGTCCGGACCTCGCCCAGGTTGCGCCCCTCGACGTGCTCGACCACCACGAAGGGCTGACCGCTGCCGTCATTGGCGGCTTCCAAGATCTGCGCAACCCCCGGGTGCTGCAGCTGGGCCTGGATCCGCGCCTCGTCGAGGAAGCGAGCCAGGAACGACTTGTCCCCCGCGTGCTCGCGCCGGATGATCTTGACCACGCAGGGTCGCTCGGCGCCCTCGATGGCGCCGGTCGCGGCCAGGAACACCTCGCCCATCCCCCCGCGGGCCATCAGCCGGAGCAGGGTGAGCCGACCGAACCGCCTGGGCAGGAGCTCCGCCGGGTCCTCGGCGGTGGTTGGATTCTTGCCCGATTTCACTGACTTCTGAGCAGGGGCCGGGTCGGACATGGGCGCATGGTGCCAATGTAGGCGCAGGTGGCCAACTAAACGACACCACGGGCCGGAGCGGGAAGATCCGGTGAGCGAGCCCGGTTGAGAGTCGGGTCGCTCGGAGTAGACTCCGCGGGCTTCGATGACTGCTCGCCGCATCGTCCACATCACCGGTCGCGCCACGGCGCGCGGCCTCGCCGTGCTCGCGGCGGTGGTGGTGTTGTTCGTGAGCGGGGTCGCGGCGGCCGCGCCCGCGCCGATGTGCGACGAGCACGCGCAGAGCATCGCCGCGCCGTTTCCGATCTTCCCGTCCCATTTCGGCGAGGCGAGCGCGAGCAGGCCCTGCCTGGGCAAGCACAAGTTCGAGCTCGGCCACGCCCCGACCCCCGAGCGCGAACAGCCCGGGAGCGTTGCCGCCCACGGCGTCGATCGCGCGCCCCCGGCCGTCCACTTTCAGGTCGTCCGCGACCGAGGTCGAGTCCTGACTCCGCGCGCGCCCGAGCGCGCCTTGCCGCGTCACGGTTTCTCGAGCGACGTGTTCCGACCTCCCCGGTCGCGCTGACCGTCGTCCGCTCACGCACTCGCTCGCGCCCCGCGCGCGAGCATGAACCTCATGGGTGTCGGGCTTCCCCGCACCCGGCTGAGAGCACGTCGTGCGTCGCGCCCCGCTCTGGGACGCGGCGCCGGCGGTGCTCGAAGACTTGCTCTCGATTCGAGTATTTTTCAGGAGATTGAAATGAACAAAGGAACAGCAATCGTAGGCTTCTTCCTCTGCTTTTTGGCAGGGATGGGCCTCATGTGGGGCGTCGACCGCAGCAAGGGCGTCGCGATCAGCGCCGAGGGGGCCGAAGGCGGCTCGCTCGACCACAGCGCCGCGCCCATCCCCGTGACCAGCAAAGACCCAAGCTGGGGCAACGCGGACGCACCGGTCACCATCGTGGAGATCAGCGACTTCCAGTGCCCCTTCTGCAGCCGCGTCGGACCGACGATGAAGCAGATCAAGGACACCTATGGTCCGCAGAAGGTCCGCATCGTCTGGAAACACCAGCCGCTGCCCTTCCACGACAAGGCACGTCCGGCGCACGAAGCCGCCGCGGCGGTCCACGCCATCGCGGGCAACGACGCGTTCTGGAAGTTCCACGACAGCGCGTTTGCCAACGCTCAGGCGCTGACCCCCGAGAACTTCGAGAAGTGGGCGCAGGCCGCCGGCGTCGACATGGCGAAGTTCAAGGAGGCGGTCGCTACCAAGAAGTACGCCGCCAAGGTCGACGAGGACATGGCGATGGCCAACAAGGTGGGAGCGAACGGCACGCCGGCGTTCCGCATCAACGGCGTCACCGTCGTGGGCGCGCAGCCCTTCGAGAAGTTCAAAGAGGTCATCGACGCCCAGCTGGCCGAGGCGCAGAAGCTGGTCGCCGCCGGCACGCCGAAGGACAAGGTCTACGTCGAGCTGACCAAGAAGAACGCCGCCGCGAGCCCCGAGGCCGCTGCGGACCGCAAGCCCGCCGAGCCGGCCAAGCCCCAGCAGCCGCCGCCCGAGGACACCACCGTCTACAAGGTCAACATCAACCCCGACGACCCGATCCTGGGACCGAAGGACGCGCTGGTCACGATCGTGCAGTGGTCGGACTACCAGTGTCCGTTCTGCAAGCGCGTGGAAGACACGATGAAGCAGGTCGTCGACACCTACAAGAACGACGTCCGCGTGGTCTGGAAGGACAACGCGCTGCCGTTCCACCCCCGCGCCATCCCGGCCGCGTACGTCGCCATCGCCAACTACAAGGCGAAGGGTGACAAGGGCTTCTGGGACGCGCACCACGCGCTGTTCGAGAGCGCGCCGAAGCTCGAGGACGACGACCTCAAGGCCGTCGCCGAGAAGCTCGGTCTCTCGTGGGATACCATCAAGAAGGACATCGAAGCCAAGAAGTACGCGGCCAAGATCGATCTCAACATGGAGCAGGCGAGCGACCTGGACGCGCGCGGCACGCCGGCGTTCTTCATCAACGGCCGCAAGCTCAGCGGCGCTCAGCCCTTCGACGCGTTCAAGAAGCTGATCGACGGCGAGCTCGAGAAGGCCAAGGGCCTGGTCGCCAAGGGCACGCCCAAGGCGAAGGTCTACGAAGAGATCATGAAAGAGGGCAAGGAGCCCCCGCCGCCCGAGAAGAAGGAAGTCCCGCCGCCCGAGGCCGACAATGCGTACAAGGGTGGCAAGGACGCCAAGGTCGTGATCCAGCTGTGGAGCGACTACGAGTGCCCGTTCTGCAAGCGGGTCGAGCCGACGGTGACCGAGATCGAGAAGGAGTACGGCACCAAGGTGAAGATCGTCTGGCGTGACCTGCCCCTGCCCTTCCACCAGAATGCTCCGGGCGCAGCTCAGGCTGCCCGCGAGGCCTACGCTCAGAAGGGCAACGCCGGCTTCTGGAAGTTCCATGCCAAGCTCTTCGAGGCCTCGGGCTCGCCCGACGGGCTGAAGCGCCCGGGCCTGGACAAGATCGCCGAAGAGCTGGGCCTCGACATGGCGAAGTTCAAGGACGCCATGGACAGCGGCAAGCACAAGGCCCGCGTCGAGAAGGACGCCGAGGTCGCCAACAAGGCCGGGGTCAGCGGCACCCCGTCGTTCGTCATCAACGGCTATTACATCAGCGGTGCGCAACCGATCAGCGCCTTCAAGAAGGTGATCGGCCGCGCGATGAAGGAAGCCAAGTAGTGACGAGCCGCCGAGCAGCGAAGGCCCTCTTCGTCGTCGTGCTGACGCTGCTCGGCGTCGCGTGTGGGGGGAGCTCTGGCTCCCCCTTGCGCGCGAAGTCTGCCAAGTCGACCGAGGTCGACCTGGCCCAACCGACGACGAACGACGGCGCCGCGACCACCGAAGGGTCCGGCGCCTGGGGCAGCTCGGCGACGCCGGGCGCCAGCAGCAACCAAGTGCCCGTCGACGGGCGCGATGCGGTGTGGGGCGCAGGGGACGCGCCGGTCACCGTGATGATCTTCACGGACTTCCAGTGTCCGTTCTGCTCCCGCGCGCATCCCCGCGTGGCGCAGCTGATGCGTGAGTACGGGCCCAAGCGGCTGCGCGTCGTGTTCAAGCACTACCCGCTGCCGTTCCACCAGGACGCGGGGCCCGCCGCCATGGCGGCCCAGGCGGTGTACCAGGTGGGCGGGGCTTCGGCCTTCTTCGCCTACGTCGATCTGCTCTTCCAGGGGCAGTCGCAGCTCTCGGACGCGAACCTACTGTCTTGGGGCGCGCAGGTCGGAGTCGACCGGAGCACCCTGATCCGGGTAGCCACGTCGAAGGAGACGCAGGCCAAGATCGACGCGGATCTGGCGCTGGCGCAGCGCCTGGGCGTCCGCGGCACGCCGGCGTTCCTGATCAACGGCGACCGCGTGGTCGGCGCCCAGCCCTACGAGGCCTTCAAAGAGCGGGTCGATCGCGAGCTCGCCGTCGCACAGAAGCTCCGCGACAAGGGCGTGGCGCCCTCGGGCATCTACGCGGCCCGCGTCGCAGAGAACTTCCGGGCACCCGAGCCCGACGGCGAGGGCGACGCGCCGGCACCGCGCAAGGCGGCGGCCTTGCCCGACACCACGCTGTGGAAGGTGCCCCTCGCCAAGTCGCCCACCCTCGGCCCCGCCGACGCGCTGGTCACCCTGGTCGAGTTCTCGGACTACGAGTGTCCGTACTGCAAGAAGGCGCACAAGACGGTGGACGAGCTCTTGCGCCGGTACCCGGGGAAGCTCCGTGTGGTGTTCAAGCACCAGCCACTGCCGTTCCACAAGCGGGCGTTGCCCGCCGCGCATCTGGCGATGGAGGCCCGGGCGCAGCGGGGCGACAAGGGTTTCTGGGAGGCCACCAAGCTGATCTTCGAAGCGTCGCCCCAGCTCGAGGACGACGACCTCATGGCCATCGCTCGGCAGATGAAGCTGAACGAGGCGCGCGTGAAGGCGGCGCTGTCCAAAGAGACTCACAAGGCGGCCATCGAGGCCGACGGCGATCTGGCCGAGGACGTCGGCGCGCGCGGAACCCCCACCTTCTACGTCAACGGGAAGAAGCTCTCGGGCGCCCAGCCCATCGAGAAGTTCGAGGCGTTGATCGGCGCCGAGCTCTCGGCAGCGACCGCCAAGGTCAGCGCCGGCACTCCGGCCACGCGGCTCTACGCCGACCTGATCGCGGGGGGCGCCTCCGGAAAGCCCCTCGAGCTGGCCACCTCGACCCCCGCCGTCGACAAGAAGAACCCGAGCAAGGGGCCGGCGAAGGCAGCGGTCACGGTGCAGGTCTTCTCGGATTTCCAGTGCCCCTTCTGCTCGCGGGTCGTGCCAACCCTGGCGCAGATCGAGAAACAGTACGCGGGCCGCGTCCGCATCGTGTGGCGCAACTCGCCTCTGCCGTTCCATCAAGACGCGCGACCGGCGGCCATGGCCGCGATGGAAGCGTTCGCCCAGCAGGGGGACGCCGGGTTCTGGAAGATGCACGACCTGCTCTTCGCCAATCAGTCGTCCCTCGATCAGGCGTCCCTCGAGGGCTACGGGCGCAAGATCGGGCTCGACACGGTGAAGCTCCGTGCCGCCCTCGCGGGGGGCGTCCACGAGAGCGCCCTGGTCGCGGACGAAGCGGCCGCCAAGGCCGCGGGCGCCAGCGGCACCCCGTCGTTCGTGATCAACGGCTATGCAATCAGCGGGGCGCAGCCGCTGCGCGCGTTCAAGAAGGTGATCGACCGCGCCCTCGAGGACGCGAAGCTGGGTCGCGCCGCGGCCCCGTGAGTCACTTCTTGGTGCGCGCGCGCACGGCCGAGATCGCCTCGGCGAGCTGCCCGTCCGACCGCAGGCACGAGTTGCAATCGTCGTTGCCCCGTTTGCCGCAACCGGTCTTCTTCTCGTAGCCCTCGAGCAGGCGAAGGGCGCGCTCGTCACCGTGGCTCTTGGCGCGGCCGAGCAGCGCGGCGCGCTCTCGGCAGGTCTGCGCTCGCTCGAGCGCCACCAGCACCGCCAGCGCGGGCGGCGCCTTCTTCTGGAAGGCATCGGTCGCAAGCCAGGTGTCGGCGCGCTCTTTGACCTCGCGCCGAACCCCCTTGGTGGTCGAAAGATCGTGGATCATCTCCGCCCCCCGCGCGCCCATCGGGCCCTCGAGCAGCGAGAAGGTCGCGTCCATCGAGTCCTTGGCCTGAGCGGTGGTCCAGAGCGCGCTGGCCACCTCGGGGCTGTCGTTCGCCGCCGGGTCCACGACCAACGCCTTGTTCAGCGTCGCGACGGCGTCGGAGTGCTTCTTGGCCGAGACCTCGAGCTTCGCGCTGGCGATCAGGATGCGGGCATCCTTGGGGTACTTCCCGCCGAGCTCGGCGAGCGCGGCGGCGCCACCCTTCTTGGCCGCCGCCAGGTCATCGTCGCTGGCCAGTACCGCCGAGCCCTTCGGCGCGTCGCCCGAGCTCGACGGCAGGGGCGCCGAGCTCACCCCCGAAGCGCTGGCCGAGGGTGTGCTGGGGCTGCGGCCGCCGATCGCCGCCCCGATGATCAGGACCGGGACGAACACGAGCAGGGCCAACAGCGCGAGCGCAACTCCGAGCAGCGCCGGCGCCGGGACCTTGGCCAGCGGCTCGCGCACCGGCGGCGGCAGACGTGGGCGCTGCGCGTCGATCCAGTCGAACGCGGACGCGAAGGCACGACGGGTTCGGACGACGATGTCGTCCACCGCGGCACGGAAGCGATCGGGCCGCGGCACGACGGGGATGCCGGGATGGCTCGGCGCGTCCAGGTCGGCCTCGAGCGCGTCCGGTGACGACACCGGCCGCTGGAACGACTCGGGCGGGGGAATGATGGCGACACCCGGCGAGGACCCGAGGGAGAGCGACGGCGAGGAGCCAAGTCGACGCATCGTGTCCGGCGGCATCAGGACCGGCACGGGCTCGTCGAGGTCGGGGATGGTGGCGACCCGCAAGTTCGTCGGTGAGGACGGCGGCGACCCAGCCGTCATGGTGAAGAGGCGCCCGCTCTGCGGCGCCGGACCGAGCAGCGCGTCGATGGCCGCGACCACCTCACTCGCGGTCTGAACCCGCTCCGAGGCCTCGCGCGCCAAGAGGTGCGCGACCAGGTTCTCGACCGCCGGCGGGATGAACAGCCCGGGGGCTCGGTCGGCCACGCTCGGCGCCACCTTCGAGAGCTGTTGGCCCAGGATCCCGACGGGGCTCTTGCTGCTGAAGGGTCGGACCCCCGCGAGCATTTCGAACAGCATCACCCCCAGCGCGTACACGTCGGCGCGACCGTCCACCGACTGCCCCAGCGCCTGCTCCGGCGCCATGTATTCGGGGGTGCCGAACACCATCCCGACCTTGGTGATCGGCTTGCCGCCCTGGCTCTGCTCGCCGATGGGAACCTTGGCGATGCCGAAGTCGAGCACCTTGGCGAAGTCGGGGTCCGAGCCCTTCTCGACCAGCATCACGTTCTCGGGCTTGAGATCGCGGTGCACGATGTCCATGGCGTGCGCTGCCGCGAGGCCAGAGGCGATCTGGCGCGCGATGGAGAGCGCGCGCTCGATGACCATGGGCCCCTTGGCGATCTCGTCGCGCAGGTTTCGGCCCTGCACGAACTCGAGCACCAGAAAGACCGAGCCGTCGGCCAGCTTGCCGAAGTCCGTCGCTGCGGCCACGTTCGGGTGATCGATGTTCGCCGCCGCCATGGCCTCGCGCTCGAACCGCGCCACGACCTCGGGCACGGCCGTGAGCTCGCGGTGCAGGATCTTGACCGCGAGCTTCTTGCGCATCATCACGTGCTCGGCGGCGTACACCTTTCCCATCCCGCCCTCGCCGAGCAGCGAGTCGAGACGGTAGCGGTCGGAGAGCACGCTGCCGACTCGCGGGTCGTCGGCCTGCCCGCTCCCGGCAGCATCGGAGCCTGGAGTCGTCGGAGGCGACATGCGAATCGGCGTGGTCTAGCTGAGCTCGGGCACCCGGAGGCGATCAGTACGGGTTGTCGCTGGTGTTCGCCGGCGGCGGCGGCTTCGGCGCGACAGGCGGCGGCGCGACAGGCGGCGGCGGCTTCGGCGCGACAGGCGGTGGCGCGACAGGCGGCGGCGGCTTCGGCGCCGGGGGCTTCGGCACAGCCACGGCTACCGGAGGCGGTTTCGGCGCGGGCGGCGGCGGTGCGGCGCTCTTCTCGGGCGTGGCCACGGGGGCAGCCGACGGCTCGGGCTTCGCGCTGGCGGTCTCGGTCGGCGTCGGCGCCGGGGTCGCGACCGGCGTAGGCGTCGGCGCGGGCTCGGCGGTCTTGACCGGGGTCGCTGCCGCGGTCGGCTCCGCGGGAGGCGTCGGGGCCGTGGGCTTCTCGCGAGTGAACATGAACACCGCACCGGCGATCACACCGACCGCCACCAGAAGCCCGATGGTCTTTCCGGCGCCCCCGCCGCTGGCTCGAGCCTCGGGCAGCACGGCGGGCGCTGGGCGGACGCTGGCGGCGGGGCGAGCGCTGTCCTTCTTCTCGACGCGCGACTCGGGCGGCGGGGCGGGCTCGGGACGGACCGACGGCTTCTTCTCTTCCGCCCGGGGACGCTCGCTCTTCGCGGCGGCCGGCGGCTCGCTCCGGCGTTCGGCGGGCGCTTCGCTCTTGGCAGCGACTGGAGCCTCGCTCGCCGGCTTCTCGGCTGGTTTTTCGGTGGGCTTGGGAGCGGGAGCCGCCGCCTCGCCGACCTCTTCCATCGAACCGCCCGCTTCACGCAGCGCGTCCTTCAAGAGCTCGGCAGCCTGTTTCATGACCGTGCGGTCCTCGGGCGGAGGCATGTCCTTCTCGGACTCGGTCTTGGGGAAGAACGACGACTCTTCCTTCGCAGGCGGCGTGGACTCCGCCGGCCTGGGCGGCGTGGCCGACTGGCCCACGGCCCCGAGGCCGATCATGGTCGACTTGCGCTTCTGCCCTTCGCCGGGCTTGGGCCCGGTCGTGGTGACCGCGGGCACGGACGGCGTCGCTGCTTTGGGAGCAGCCGACGGCGAGGGCCCAGCGGTCGGGGCCTTGGTGATGGGCTTGACCGCGGCGGGGGCCGTAGAAGGGATCGCCGCGGCTGGCTTGCCTGCGGCCTCGGCCTCTCCCGCCTCGAACGCCGCCCCGCCTTCGCCGCGCCCTTTGACGAGGGTGTCGATGACTTTGGTCGAATCGTCGTCGATCTTGATGAACTTCACGCCCATGCCGGCGGGCCGCTCGTCGTCGTTGTCCGTGGCATCGCGCTTCCAGACCACGCGCCCGACGCCCTGCATCACCTTCTTGTCCTCGGCGATCTTCACCTCGAACTTGAGCAGGGTGCCCGGCGGGAACGGCGACGGCGTCTTGATGAACATGCCGCCCCGGCTGACGTCGTGGGAGTGGTGCTCGATGAACTCGTCGAGGGTCGCGCTCTTGTAGCGGACCGTCATCGTCAGCACCTTCGCGCGCGGGTCTTTTCGCGTGTCCTGGGACATGAAACTCTCTTCCGTAACTCTGACGCACCGCTTCTCGGCGCGCTTGGGTGCCGGCGGGTGACCGGCGTTTCGAACGTTATCCTACCCCCACCGGCGCGGCGACCCCAAGTCCATCACGGGCGGCCGGCGGTGCAGCGCCCGTGTTAGCGTCGGCGGGCAGGATGACCGGACGCGGCCATTTTCG
Organism: Myxococcales bacterium; assembly: GCA_016191785.1. GTDB lineage: Bacteria > Myxococcota_A > Polyangia > Polyangiales > Polyangiaceae > JADJKB01. Next base: position 91,808 of record JACPVJ010000082.1, read on the forward strand.
AGGGCTCGGGCGGCAACCGGCCCGGCTCGTGGGGTCGCTGGGCGGCGCCGACGGCCTGTGGCGTCGGCCAGCCCGGATCGTCGACCTCTCGCTCGGCGGCGCTCGCCTCGAGACCGACGCGGAAGTCCCCACCGGCGCCGCCGTGCGTCTCTCGGTCGAGAGCCCGAATCGCTGGGACCCCCTGGACGTGTCCGCGCGGGTGGTCTGGGCCCACGCCCGGGACGGCGTGAGCGAGATCGGGCTCGCCTTCGAGCCGTCGCCGGCCGTGATGCGCGGGCTCGTCGATCTGCTCACCCTCGACGCCTACGAGACTTGAGCCTCATGGCACGGGCGCGTGGCCGCGGAGCACGCGGTCGTGGAACACCAGCATTTCGTAGACGCCGGGGCCCCGGTTGAAGACGTAGTCGTGGGGACCGGGAATGATTCGAAGCTCGTGGGACACACCGGCGCCGTCCAGCGCCTTGGAGATGGACTTGGTCGCGCGCAGAAAGAAGTCGCCGTCGCTGGTGAGTAGCCGGATTGACAGCTTCGGGTTCTTCTCGCGCGCGCGCTTCGCTCGCCGCGCCAGCTCGGGAGCATCCGCCGAGTCGAACGCCGCCTGAAGTCCCGCGACCGAGCCGAACGACTCGGCCCGATCGAGCCCCACCAGGACCGCCGCGCGCCCACCCAGGCTGACCCCGTCGATGCCGGTCGACGCCGGAGTGCCCAGCGCCGGCGTCTCGCGATAGACCCGAGGCAAGAGCTCGTCGACCAAGAACCGCGCGAGCGGCAGCGCCGCGCTGAACGGTCGATCGCCCGCCAGAATGTCCGGCGTGTACGGACAGACCACCACCATGTCGCCGAACGCGCGCGACCCGAGCGCCGCGTTCACGCTCGCCAGGCGCTCGGGGGCAGCCAGGTTCTCGAGGTCCCTGGAGGCGAGCGGCGGGGCGTGCAGCCGCTCGAGCGCGGTCACCAGGCCGTAGTCGTCGACCCAGCCGCGGGCGCCGTGCGCGGGACCCTTGTGGGCCTCACCCCGGCCGTGCATGGCGATCAGCACCGGAAAACGCTGTCCCGCGCGGCGCGGCGGCAGGCGCACCACCACCTGCATCGGACCGACGCCGGTCCGATCGTAGACCCAGGTCAGCTCGCTGGCGGCGGTGATTGGGCCGGAAGGCCCGCTCGGCCCGGCGTCGGCGCCCGAGCTCGCGCTGGCGCCGGCACTGGCGCGGGGCGCCGGTTTCGCAGCACGGGCCGACTCCGGCGCAGAAGGCTTCGCGGGCGGGGTCGATGCCGGCGGGTTCGCGTGAGCGCCGCGCCCCTCACACCCTTCACACCCCAGAGCGATCAGCGCCGCGAGGACCAGCGCCGAGCGCGCGGTCACTGGAAATCGTCCTTCAGCGCCCGCAGGCGTGCCAGCACGTCGACCGGGGTCGCGGCGCCGGCGACCTTCTGCCGAATCGCCGTGCTCTCGCAGCGCAAGAAAGGATTGGTGGCCTTCTCTTCGCCGACGGTGCTCGGCACGCTCGGCTCGCCGCGCGCCCGCAGCGCTGCGACGCGATCGGCCTTGGCGCGCACAGCTTGATTGTCCGGCTCCACCGAGAGCGCGAAGCGCAGGTTGGCCTGTGTGTACTCGTGACCCGAGTACACGCGCGTCGCTTCCGGCAACGCGCCCAGCTTGTCGTTCAGCGATTCGTACATCTGCGCCGGCGTGCCCTCGAACAACCGTCCACAGCCCGCCACGAAGAGCGTGTCGCCGGTGAACACCGCGTCACCCGTGACGTACGCCAGCGCCCCCGAGGTGTGGCCGGGCACGTGCAAGGCCGAGAACGACAGACCCGCGACCTCGAAGCGGTCGTCGTGAGCGAGCTTCTGGTTGAGCATCGGGATGCGCCCCGCGTCCGACGCATGCCCGTACACCGGCAAGCCACCGAACCGCTGGCACAGCTCCTCGTTGGCGCCGACGTGATCCCAGTGGTGGTGGGTGTCGAGGATCGCGACCAGCTCGAGGCCGTGCGTCTCGAGCGCCGCCAGCACCGGCCCTGCGTCGGCCGGATCGACGACCACGGCCTCACGCCGCCCCTCCTGATGGATCAGGTAGGTGTAGTTGTCGGCCAGGCAGGGGACGATGACGACTCGCATTCCCCGCGATCTTAGCCCGACTTTCCCAGCCCGCGCCCTTGTGCTAATCAGAGCGCCCTTTTGCGCCCGTAGCTCAGCTGGATAGAGCGACGGCCTCCGGAGCCGTAGGTCAGAGGTTCGAATCCTCTCGGGCGCGCGAAGACAACCGGTGGAGACCAGCTCGCGGGCGGTGATCACGAACGCGATCTCGGTGCCGGCGTGCGTGGCGTGCGTGCTTGGCTTCGGCGCCCGGCAGGCCACGTGCTACAGTACCGCCATGGCTGCCGTTCGTATCCACACGACGGTTCGATCTACGACGCTGGAGCTGCCGGAGCTCGCTCGGTTCATCGGCCGGAGGGTCGAAGTGGTGGTCAGCGAGGAGAACGAGGCGACGTGGCCCGACGGCTGGTTTGAGGGGACCGCCGGCGCGATTCCTGACTTCGTCAGACCAGCCCAGCCAGCCGCCGAGGAGAGGCCCGGCTTCGCGGCACCGCAGCGTTGAAGTGGCCATTCGCCGCCTGGACCGGCCGCGGTCAGAGCTTGCAGCACCACCACGTGGCACCGCCGATTGGGTTGTTCTTGCTCGCGGCGCAGTTTGCGCGTTCGTAGCAGCTCGCGGGGCAGAAGCAGCAGTACGGGTGGACCGGGGAACAGCTGAGCTCGCTGGAGGGTGACGTCGGCCCGCACCACTTGCCGGATTGTTAGGCGCACTTGCACTGCTCACATCCAGCGTTGGGCGCGGCGTCCGGCTCCCCGCCGCCGCCCCCTCCGACCGCGCCGCCGACCCCGACCGCGTTCCCGCTCCCACGACCGCCAGAGAGTCCACCGTCCCCCACCAAGCTGCTACTCTGCCCAAAGAGCTGCGACGATTTGAACGCAGCCTTGGGTCGCGGGGGAAGGCGACGTTCGGCTGTCCTTGATGCCGGCGCCGGGTCGGCTCGCTCCAAGAGACAAAAACATGGATAATTGTCTCTCGTTGAGAGACAACTAGCAGGCCATGAGCGACCTGTTCGAGCAGATCATCAGTGATTTCCACGAGCGAGCGCTGCCGCGGCTCACGCCGCGCGAGGCGGTTCTGCCGCGGCTTCCGGGCAAGATCGACACGCTCATCGGCATGCGCCGGACCGGCAAGAGCTGGCGCCTGTACCAGGCGATGAATGAGCTGGTGACCGCCGGCACGGCGAAACAGCGCCTGCTCTACGTCAACTTCGACGACGAGCGAATCCATCCGCTGACGCCGACCGACCTGACGCGGATCCCGGAGACCTTCTTTCGCCTCTACCCGGAGAACAAGAGTCGACGCTGCCACTTCTTCTTCGACGAAATCCAGAACGTACCCGGCTGGGAGCGCTTCGTCCGCCGGCTGCTCGATACCGAAGACGCCGACATCACCCTCACTGGCTCGTCGGCGCGCCTCCTCAGCCGAGAGATCGCCACCGCCCTGCGCGGCAGATCGCTCGCCACCGAGATCTTCCCGTTCAGTTTCCGGGAAGCGCTGCGCCACCAGAGCGAGGCTGACGGCCTCGATGGACCCGTCGGCAGTCGGCGCCGAGCCCTGCTCTCGAACCGTCTGCGCGGATATCTAGAGACGGGCGGGTTCCCGGAGGTGCAGGGGATCGACGCGCCCTACCGCATCCGCATCCTTCAAGAGTACGTCGATGTCGTCGTGCTGCGCGACGTCGTCGAGCGCCACGGCGTGGTCAATCTGGCGCCCCTCCGCTACCTGATCCGGCATCTGCTCGGCGCGCCGGCCTGCGCGTTCAGCGTCAACCGGTTCCACAACGATTTGAAGTCCCAGGGCATTGCCTGCGGCAAGAACAGCCTGCACGAGTATCTGGCCCACCTGGAAGACGCCTATCTGGTGCAGAGCATCAGTCTCGACTCTCGCTCGGTGCGCCAGCGGCAGGTCAATCCGCGCAAGGTCTATCCCATCGACAACGGCTTGGCCCAGGCCTTCCGCCACGGGCCGGAGACGGAGCGGGGGCGCCTGCTCGAGACCTTGGTGTTCTTGGATCTGCGCCGGCGCGGCATGACCGTCGCGTACTTCCGCTCGGAGCAGGGTCACGAGGTCGACTTCCTGGCCCGGTCACCGGACGGCAAGCCGCACGCGATCCAGGTGGCCGAGAGCCTCGCTGACGCGAAGACGCGCGAGCGGGAGCTCCGGGGGCTCGCGGCGGCCATGGCCGAGAGGAAGCTGACGAGGGGAACGATTGTCACCCTCGACGACGAAGACACGATCCAGGTGCCGCGCGGCACCATCGCTGTCGTTCCCGCCTGGCGCTGGCTGCTCCGGCGACAGTAGGGCGCCGGGGCGCTACCCCTCTGCCCCCACCACCTGAACCAGCGCGAACAGCCACGCCGCGTGCCGCGCCATCAGCTCGAGGGTGGTCAGCTCTTTCTCGCTCTCGGGCGCGAAGTAGCCGGTGCCCAGATTCGCAAGGGCAACGCCGCGCTCCAGGAACGGATCGACGCCGGTGCCTCCGCGGATCGGGAGCACCCGAGTCTCGACGCCCACCGCCTGGCCGGCGCGTTTGGCCCACTCGGCCAGCTCGGGGCGCCCGGCGAGCTTGGGGCCCATGTTGGCGTACTGAAGCTCGATCTCGACCGGGAGACCCGCCGCGGTCTGGCGCAGGTGATCGCACCTGCGCGCCATGCCTGCCTCGTCGAAGTCGCGCAGGCGAACGTCGAGGCGAAGGCCACGCTCGTCGGCGACCGCGCGGTAGGGCTGCGAGTACCCCTCCCAACCCGACGAGTCCTCGGCCGAGAGCGCGAAGCCCGGGGCCGACGCGAGGAAGCGCGCCACGAAGCCCAAGAGCTCGTGGACCGCGGCGTCGGGGGCGGGGCGCGAGGCGGCGGGCTCGAGCCGCCAGCTGGCGCCGCGGGGCACGTGGGGCCCGACGATTTGGTCGAGCGCCGCCGCCAGCGCGGCGCGGGCACCGTCGTCGCGCACGTACACGGTCAGCTCGGCGTCGCAGTCGCGCAGCGCGTCGGAGACGAAGGAGGCGAACACCACGGCCTCACTCGTGAGGCCCCGCTCGCCGAGGCGAGCGAGGAGCTCGGCGGCCAGGCGCGTGGCCGGCCGGTGCCCTTCGGCCTTGGCCGTGGCGCCGTGGGTGTTGACCCCGCCCACGGTGAGGGTGAACGCCGGCCACTCGGGGATGCTGCCCGGCCGAAGTGCGAACCAGACCGAGCCCCGCGAGCCGTTGAAGTTGGCGACGTTGATCTCGTAGGGCTCGATGCCGTCGACGGTGTAGCCGCTCCGGACGCCGCGCTCGGCGAGCAGCGCGGCGAGACCCTTCACGGCCTGCATGCGCGCGATCTCTTCGTCGGGGCGGCCGACGAAGATCAGCGGGGGGTGGGCGACCTCGGGGTTTTCGCGGAGCAGCCAGGCAAGCGTCATCAGGTGCGAAAGCCCGAGCTTGTCGTCGAGACCAAAGGGCGCGTCGCCTGGGCCGTGCAGCAGCGTCTGGCCGACGAAGGCCGCGAGCGACGGGTAGTTCGCCACGTCGACCTCGAGCCGCGGGTTGGCCGGGTAGGCAACGGTGCGGCCGTCCCAGGCCGGCACGGTGTCGAGCCGCTCGATGGCCTGGGTGCCGCGCGACGTGTCGAGGTGGATGAGCAGCGCGAGCGGGGCAGCCGTGGCGGCGGCCCCACGGCCCACGAAGGTGGCCACCAGATTGGCGCTCGCGTCACGCTCGACCGACGCGCCGAGCTCGGCGAAGAACCCGGCCAGGTGCTCGGACAGCCGGGCCTGACCGACGGTGCTCGGGATGCTCTCCGACCGCTCGTCGCTCGCGGAATCGATGCGAACGACCTGCTCGAGGTGACCGAGTGCGCGACGCGCGATCTCGTCGGGCGACTGGCGGGGAAGGATGGGCATCGGGCCTCCGGGGGGCACCGTCGTACCAGAGCCCGACGCGCGGCGCTCGCCCGAACGTCACGGCGTGGCTAGGCTCGGCCCATGCCGCCGGTACACGTCGAGCTCCCGGTCCTGTGGGGTGACATGGACGCCCTCGGGCACGTCAACAACACGGTCTACGCCCGCTGGTTCGAGCAGGCCCGCATCGAGTACTTCGCAGCGTCGGGGCTCCGGGGCGAAGAGGGCGCCGGCCCGATCTTGGCCCGTCAGGCCATCGACTTCGTCGCGCCCGTGTTCTACCCCGACCGCGTCCGCGTCTCGGTGCGAGCCACCCGCGTCGGCACCACGTCGCTGACCCTCAGCTACGAGGCCACGAGCCAGCAGCGGTCGGGCGCCGTGGTCGCCCGCGGCGAGAGCGTGGTGGTCTTGTACGACTACGCCGCCGGTAAGAAGGTTCCGATCGGCGACGAGCTGCGTCGGCGGCTCGAGAGCGGAAACGCCGATCCTGCGCCCAGGTGAACGAGGGCGCGCCCGTCCGCGGGCTTTGCCATGCGCGGCCAGAGGGCGTATGAAGGTTGGGCTTGGAGAGAAGCGCTCGCCGCTTCTTGACCAGAATGCCACTACGCCGCGTCGCGCAGGTCGCGTCTTCCCTTCCCATCACCACGCCGCTCCGCCTGGGCTCGGCGCTCCGCGAACGACTGCGCCGGGGTTACACCAAGACCGATCTCCGCTCCGACGTGCTCGCGGGACTGGTGGTCGGGGTGGTGGCGCTGCCGCTCAGCATGGCGCTGGCCGTGGCCAGCGGCGCGCCGCCGCAGCACGGGCTCTACACCGCGATCATCGCCGGCGCGATCATCGCGCTGCTCGGCGGCTCGCCGGTCCAGGTCTCTGGTCCGACCGCCGCGTTCGTGGTGCTACTCACCCCGATCTCCGGACGCTACGGGCTCGGGGGCTTGATGCTCGCCACCACCCTCGCCGGCGCGCTCTTGGTGGTCATGGGCATCGCGCGCTTCGGGCGCCTGATGCAGTTCGTGCCCTACCCTGTGGTCAGCGGCTTCACCGCCGGCATCGCCGTGGTGATCGCGCTCTTGCAGCTCAAAGACTTCCTGGGGCTGTCGGTGGCGAAGATGCCCGAGCACACGCCCGAGCGCGTGCTCGCGCTCGCCAAGGCCATGCCCACGCTTCGCTGGCAAGAGCTGCTGATCGGCACGCTCACCCTGGCGGTGCTGATCGTGTGGCCGAAGGTGACGCAGAAGGTCCCGGCCCCGCTCGTGGCGCTGGCCCTCGGCGGCGGCGTCGCCTACGGCCTCGGGCGTGTCCTGCCAGCGTTCCACGTCGACACGATCGCCAGCCGCTTCACCTACGTGAGCGACGGCGTGACCCACGGGGGCATCCCTCGTTCGTTGCCGTTGCCGATGGTGCCCTGGGAGATCCCCGGTCCCGACGGCAAGGGGCTCGGGCTCTCGTTCGCGCTGATCCGCGAGCTGTCTGGTCCGGCGTTCGCCATCGCCATGCTCGGCGCCATCGAATCGCTGCTCTCGGCGGTGGTCGCCGATGGCATGGCCGGCACGCACCACGACCCCGACGTCGAGCTGATCGCGCAGGGCGTGGGCAACCTGATCGTGCCGTTCTTCGGCGGGTTTGCCGCCACCGGCGCCATCGCGCGGACCGCCACCAACATCCGATATGGCGGGCGATCGCCGGTGGCTGCCCTCACCCATTCGCTGTTCGTGCTCGCGGCGGTGCTGGCGCTGGCACCGCTCTTGGGTCACCTGCCCATGGCGTCGCTGGCGGCGTTGCTCTTGGTCATCGCCTGGAACATGAGCGAGGCCAGGCACGTGATCCACATGGCACGCATCGCGCCCCGCAGCGATCTGGCGGTGCTCAGCTCGTGCTTCGTGCTCACCGTGGTGTTCGACATGGTGGTCTCGGTGACCGTGGGGGTGATGCTCGCGGCGGTGCTCTTCATGCGCCGCATGGCCGAGGTCTCGAACGCGAAGCTGGTCGGGGCCGGCGGTCAGTACGCCGGTGTCGAGGTGCCGCGCGGCGTCACGCTCTACCGCATCGATGGCCCGCTCTTCTTCGGGGCTGCACAGAAGGCGATGCACACCTTCGCGGAGATCGGCCGCGAAGCGAAGGTCGTGATCTTCGACGTGTCCCACGTGCCGGCGATGGACGCGACCGGGATCGTGAACCTCGAGAGCGCTCTCTTGCGGCTGAAGGCGCGCAATGCGCTGGCGCTCTTGGTCGGCGCCCAGGCCCAGCCCCGCGCGCTGTTCGAGCGGGCCGACCTCGAGCAGGTCACCGGCGTGGTCCTCTGCGACGAGCTGTCCGAAGCCTTCGAGCGCGCCGAGGACTTCATGGAAACCCGGCCGCTCTCTCAGGCCGCTCCGCCGGTGACCGTCAGGCCTGACTCGGGGGCCGTTTCCGGCTAAACTCTGGCTGTGCTTCCCCTCGTCCGCAGGGCGCTCTGGTTCTCGGGCCTCGCACTGGGGCTCCTCGCCTGCGCCAACGGCTCCGACGCCGAAGACCCCGCGGACGACACGCCGGACGGCTCGGCGGGCTCCGGGGGGTTCGCGGGGATCACCGGCAGCGGCGGCGGCTGGGTGAACGGGGGAAGCGCGGGCGCGGGCGGGACGAGCGGCGCGAGCGGTGCCAGCGGTGCCAGCGGCGCCAGCGGCGCGAGCGGTGCCAGCGGCGGCGGCGCGGGCGGCAGCTCGAGCGGCGGCACGACCAGCGGCGGGGGCGGCTCGGGCGGCGGCGGAGGCTCGTGCACGCCGGGCGCGGTTCAGAACCTCGGCAGCTGCGAAAAGTGCGGCACCGCAGAGCGCAAGTGCAACGCCAGCGGCCAGTGGGACGCACCGACCTGCAGCAACCAGAAAGAGTGCAACCCCGGCGACCCCGCGACCCAGCCCTGCGGCAGCTGCGGCACTCAGTCACGCACCTGCCAGAGCAACTGCACCTGGCCGGCGTGGGGCATCTGCTCGGGCGGGGGTGAGTGCGTCCCCGGCACCAAGAAGAGCTGCACCAACTGCGGCACCCAGACCTGTTCGAACAGCTGCACCTGGGGCACCTGCAGCGGTCAGGGCGTGTGCTCACCCGGGCAGACCAAGCAGGGCAGCTGCGACAACTGCTCGCACCTGGTGTGCAACTCGAGCTGCCAGTGGCCCACCAAATGCGCGCTGAAGAGCGGCAACCAGTGCGACTGGGAAGCCGGGACGAACTGGCAGTGCTGTGGCTCGGGCAAGTGGCAGTTTTGTGGCTCGAGCTGCCAATGGTATCCGTGCCAGACCTGCTCGGGCTGTGGCTGCTGATGCAGAAGTGATCGGATGAGACTCGGTTCTTTGCTCTTGGTCGCCGTCGGGGCCTTCGCCGTCGCGACGGGCTGCTCCGACGACACCCTGATCGCCACCAACGAGGCGACTGGGGGCGAGAGCGGCGCAGCGGGCTCGGGCGGCACGGACTCGGGCGCGGCCGGCTCGGGCGGTGGGGCCGCCGGCAGCGGGGGCGCTGCCGGTAGCACTGGCGGCGCCGGCAACACCGGGGGCGCGGCCGGCAGCGGGGGCGGCGCAGCCGGCAGCGGGGGCTGCACGCCCGGCGAAAAACAGACCGTGGGCACCTGCCAGAAGTGCGGCAGCTCGCGCCGCACTTGCAAGGCGAACGCCACCTGGGGCGACCCGGTGTGCGAAGACCAGAAAGAGTGCAGCCCGGGGGACAAGACCACCACGGGGTGCTCCGATCCGTGCGCCGAGAAGAACTGCGGCGCGAGCTGCACCTTCGGCAGCTGCGAGAAGAAGTCCACCGCCAAGTGCCTGTACAACAACGGCACCGAGTGGCAGTGCTGCGGCCCGAAGAAGTGGCAGTACTGCAGCAAGGACACCTGCGACTGGTTCGCCTGCGACGCCTGCTCGTCAGCCTCGTCGTGCTACACGAAGTGTACGTGAGCTCACGGCGCTGGCCCGGCGTCCGCCGGCGGCGGCTCGGGAACAGGCGGCGCCGCTTCGGGCTTGGCGGGCGGGCGCGGCAGGCGATCGGTCAGGATGATCTTCTTCTGAAACTCGGCGGTGCCCGGGTTGCCTTGGTGGCAGGCCTTGCACCGCAAGAGCCCGCCACCTTTCGCCTGAAGGTCTTCCACCAAGTGGGTGGTCATCCACTCGGCGGCCCAGCGCGAGTCCCGGGGCTGGCCCAAGATCTTCGCCGTGCCCTTGCCGCCGCCCTGGTGGCAGTCGTTGCACCAGAGCTCGCCGCCCTGTTTCTTTTCTAGCGCGGGGATCAGCTCGCGCGCCATCCAGTTGGCGACGTGCTTCCGGTGGGTCATCTTCGAGTAGTCCCGCTCGTCGTGGCAGAACGAGCACTCGACCCCGAGGAAGTGCTTCACGCCACCCATGATGGTGTACACCTCGCGCTGGCAGCGAGCCTTGGAGGCCACGCCGGTGTACTGCCTCTTCAGCGGCTCGGGCGGTGGCTTGCCGGGAACCGACGCGCAGTCGTCGGGCAGATCCGCACGGCGGCGCGCCGGCGCCGGCGGTTCGGACGCCGGCTCGGGGGGCAGCGGCGCGCCCCCACACGCGCCCGCGAGCAGGCCGGCCCAGAGCACGATGCGCATCGGTCGCCGACGATACACCGGCCCGACCGCGGTCGCGCTATCCTCGCGCCGGTGCCCCAACTCGAGCCCTTCGGCGACGACCTCTGGACCGTCTCGCGACCGCAGAAATTCTGGGGGGTCGAGACGGGGACGCGGACCACCGTGATCCGCCTCGGGGGCGGCGGCTTGTTCGTGCATTGTCCAGTCGCGCTCGACGCGGACCTGCGACGTGAAGTGGACGCGCTGGGCGAGGTGACCGCGGTCGTCGCCCCGAGCTTGTTCCACCACCTCTATGTCGGGCAGTGGCTCGAGGCGTATCCCGCGGCCACGGTGTGGGCGTGCCCGGGCCTCGAGCGCAAGCGCTCGGACCTCGCCTGGACCGGCGTGCTCGGCGACACGCCGGCAGAGGCGTGGCGGGCGGACGTCGATCAAGCGGCGTTCACCGCGCGGTTCGAGAACGAGATCGTGTTCTTTCACCCGAAGAGCCGCACGCTGGTGTGCGCCGACGCGCTCTTGAATCTGTCGCGCCACCCCTCGCGCCTGACCCGAGCCGCCGCCCGGCTGATGGCCAACACCGCGCCCGGTAAGGGCTGGCTCGAGCGCTTCGCGGTTCGAGACCATCGCCTGGGTCGGCGTCAGGTGGATCGGATCGCCAGCTGGGACATCGAGAAGATCACGCTCGCGCACGGCGAGCAGGTCACGCGGGACGGCAGGCGCGTGCTGCTCGACGGGTATTCGTGGCTGTGACGGGCCGGCCTGCCAGCTTCCGCCGCTGACTCAGGGACCCGCCGGGGCCGACGCCGGCGCCGGCACGAAGGCCAGGGGCAGCACCACCTGGATGCAACCGCCGGTGGGAGCCGGATAGCGCGTGTCCAAGTGGCGCACCAGACACGTCTCGAACTCGCTCGACACGTTCATGGTCGACGAGGTGATCTTGGTCTCGCAGGGCGCGCCGTCCTCCGCCACGGTGAGGGTGACGAGCAGTCGGCCCCGGGTCTCGGGGTTTCGCTTCAGCTCTTGCTCGTAGCACTTCCGCGCCTGCCCCGCGCGCTCGCGAAGCGCCGCCGTGAGCGCGTCGGAGGCGCTGCCGTTGCACGGCTGGCTGCAACTGCCGCGCTCGACGACGCGCGGGACCGGTGGGGTGGCCTCGAGCGTGCTCGCCGTCGCCTCGGGCTCGGCGCGCGGCACCTCGACGCCCGGGTTCTCGGCCTTCGGCGCCGGGGCGGGGCCGCACGCGAGCACCAAAAACGAGAGCGAGAGCACGCGCATTCCGACGACCGGTGTGTAGCGCGGCGGCTCGGCGCGGGCAAAACACCGCCACCGTGCCCAAGGTCGCGCCGTCCTTGCCGCACCGGCAACGCTGATCTACGTCGGCACGACTTTTCCCCGGAGGACCTCCACAAAAATGGCCAAGCTCGACCCCCCCAAGGCAGGACAGCCGATCACCATGTCCGGCAACAAGCTCAGCGTGCCGGACCAGCCCATCATTCCGTACATCGAGGGGGACGGCACGGGCCCGGACATCTGGCGGGCGTCGAGCCGAGTGCTCGATGCGGCCGTCGAGAAGGCCTACGGCGGCAAGCGCAAGCTGGCCTGGTACGAGGTCTACGCCGGCGAGAAGAGCAAGAAGATGTTCGACTCGTGGCTTCCCGACGAGACCGTCGAGGCCTACCGCAAGTACCTGGTGGGGATCAAAGGCCCGCTGACCACGCCGGTCGGCAAGGGCATCCGCTCGCTCAACGTGGCGCTGCGCCAGCAGCTCGATCTGTACGTGTGCCTGCGCCCGGTGCGCTGGTTCACCAACGTGCCGAGCCCGGTCAAGCGCCCGGGCGACGTGAACATGGTGATCTTCCGCGAGAACACCGAGGACATCTACGCCGGCATCGAGTGGGAGAGCGGGAGCGCCGAGGCGAAGAAGGTCATCCAGTTCTTGCAGCAAGAAATGGGCGTGAAGAAGATCCGGTTCCCCGAGACCAGCGGCATCGGCATCAAGCCGGTCAGCCGCGAGGGCACGGAGCGGCTGGTGAAGGCGGCCATCGAGTACGCCCTCGAGACCAAGCGCAAGAGCGTGAACCTGGTCCACAAGGGCAACATCATGAAGTTCACCGAGGGCGGGTTCCGCGACTGGGGCTACGCTCTGGCCACGCGCGAGTTCCGCGCGCAGGTGGTGACCGAGCGCGAGAGCTGGATCTTGGGCAACCTCGAGGCGAACCCGAAGCTCACCGCGGAAGAGAACGCCAAGCTGATCGAGCCGGGCTACGACATGGCCCCACCCGAGGCCCAGGCCGAGATCCGCGGCGAGGTCGAGGCGGCGATGAAGCTCGCCCCGACCCACGGCGGCGGCAAGTGGAAGAACATGCTCCGGATCAAGGACAGCATCGCGGACATCACGCTTCAGCAGGTGCTGACGCGGCCGAAGGAGTTCGACGTGATCGCCACCTTGAACCTGAACGGTGACTACTTGTCGGACGCGCTGGCGGCGCAGGTGGGCGGCATCGGCATCGCCCCGGGTGGCAACATCAACTACGTCACCGGCCACGCGGTGTTCGAAGCGACCCACGGCACCGCGCCGAAGTACGCCAACCTCGACAAGGTGAACCCGGGCTCGGTGATCCTCTCGGGCGAGATGATGCTGCGCCACCTGGGGTGGAACGAGGCAGCGGATCTGGTGATCAAGGGCATGGATGGCGCCATCGGCGCCAAGACCGTGACCTACGATTTTGCGCGGCTCCTCGAGGGCGCGAAAGAAGTGAAGTGCTCGGAGTTCGCCAGCGCGATGATCGAGCACATGTGATCTAGCCGAAGCGCACCTCTGCACACACCGGCTCCGGAACCATTTCGCTGATTTCGGAGCCGCGGGCTTCCATTGTCCTCGGCCCCAAGCGGCGATAGGGTCCCCGGCACGTGAGTCACGGGGCACTCCCTCCGCCCAGCGTCGTGTGCGTGGGCTGCGGTCAGCGTTTGGATCTGACCCGGGATCGGTGCGCCGCCTGCGGCCAGGCCGTGGTGCGGGAGCCCGAGGACTCGGATCCCACCTGGCCGGAACCCGTGGAGAACCCGGCCATCGTCGGCACTCCGCTCGCCGGCGCGAACCGTCAAGAGCGGCTCGATCGCATCGTGCGCGATCTCGAAGTCAGCGTGCGGCGGGCCGGCCCGACCTTGCAGCTGACGCTGCTGCTGAGGCGCGGCAATCCCCTGCCTCCGCTTCCGGTCGAGCTGGGCGTGTCGTTGCTCGATGCCCAGGGCCGGCACAGCGGCCCGCCGGACGCCTTCGTGCGGATCGAAGCCCTGCAAGAGCCGGTGCTCTGCTCCGTGCCGGCGCGAGGCCTGCGCACCGGCGATCCGGCCGCGCTCTCGTTCAGCCTGGGCGACGCCGACACCGAGCTAGCGACGCTCGTCCAATAGCTGGGCACCGAGCGCACACACTGCCGCGACCACCCGCTGACGCACCCCGGGCTCGACCGCGACTCCGCTCGTCAGCGCTGCATCAAGTGCACGTCGATCACCTGGCCCATGCTGGGCACGCCGCCGCGGTCGAACACCATGACCGAACGCTCGAGCTCGCAGTTGCCTCGCTCGTCGCAGCGCGGCGTGTGGCGGAAGCCCAGATCGATCCGCGTGACCCCCCGCGACGCGAGCGAGGAGAGCTCGCTCGGCTGGGACTGCCGATCGCGGTCGGCGTCGGACCAGAGCACGAGGCTCGGATACGCCGGGTCGGCGGGGGTGATGGCGCCGTCGCGGTCGGCGTCGAGCTCGGCCAGGGCGAAGAAGCCGTTCTCGGCGCGAGTGCCGTCGCTCAGGGTCGTGCCCGAGCCGAACAGCTCGCCGCCGTCGTCGATGCGACCATTCCCGTTGCGGTCGAGCGCCAGCCATGGCGTGCGCGCGGTGGGCCAGTCGCTGCCCACGCTGGCCGATGAACGATCGATGTCGAAGCTGCCGCTCGCCGGAGAGAGCTCGGCCGGAGCACCGTCGAACGACAGCACCAGCGGCGTCGAGCAGCGCCACGTGCGCCACTGCGAGTCGGTGCACTGGAAGGTATTGCCGGTCATCACGACCTTGCCGTCGCAGTGGTCGTCGACCCACTTCTTGACCGCGTCGTCCCAGTTCTGGGGCCCGTTGTTGGCCTCGTCGCGCCGGTGGCACCAGGCCTGGAACCAATCCCAGGCGCAGCCGTTGGTGTTGTGCTCGGCACCGCATTTGTCGCCGTAGCCCAGGTCGCCGTTGCAGTTGTGGGGCTCGAGGTCGCTACAGTCGAAGGTCTTGCCGCAGTCCTCGTCGGCCTTGCCATCGCAGTCGTCGTCTTTGCCGTTGCCGCACAGCTCGACCGGCGGGACGCACTCGTCGGGCTTCCCGTCAGGTCGGCAATATGTGTCGCCGGTCGAGCCGCAGGCGGTGACGCAAGTGATCACCTGATTCGGCGGGCAGGGCCCACCGCCCGCATAGCCGCCGCTGCCACCGGTCGATTCCCCGCCCTCGCCGCCCTCGCCACCTTGACCGCCCCCGCCCTGCAGGCATGCGTTGTCGACGGTTCCGTCGCAGTCGTTGTCCACTCCGTCCCCGCACTCGTCTTTGGACGGGACCGCGGGCTGACACGACCCCCACTTTCCCTGCGAGTTGCAGTACCGCTCGCCCGCAGCGCAGCCCACCGAGTCGGGCACGTTGCACGCCACGCTGGTGCCGGGAGCGCAGCTGTCCGCGAGGGGCGACATGGCGCTGCCCTCGTTCGAGGCCACCCCGTCGTCGTCCGGGGAGGCGGCGCAGGCGACCGCGAGACCAATCACCGACAGAACTGCGAGAGAGCGAGGCGACGGGACGCGAAGAATCATGGGGTTCCTCCGAAGCGAGCGGGTGGCTCGAGGGAGGGAGCAACCGGTGTGCCAGCGGCAGCGGTCCCGGAATTTCCGCGGTTTCCACCGGCGCCGCGCCGCGCACACCACCGCCAGGGGGGGACGATCCCCGGGATTTGACCTGGTTTCGCTGTTCGGACAGTGTCCGTACACTCGGACACCGCATGAGCGAACGGACGGATACCCACACGGCGCTGGACTTGCCCGAGCTCTCGGAAGCAAGACCCGTGATCGGGGTCGTCGTTGCATTCAGCGAAGGCGTGCCCGCGGCCCGTGCGGTCGCGGTCGAGGGTTGCGTCCGCGTCGGGCGCGATCCCGACCTCGAGCTCTCGGTGGACGACGGCAAGGCATCGCGCTGCCATGCCGAGCTCGGGCCCGGCACGGGGGGCGTCGTGGTGACCGACCTCGAGAGCCGGAACGGCACCTTCTTGAACGGCGAGCCGCTCTCGTCGCCGGGCACCCTCGCCAAGGTCGGGGCGACGATTCGCGTCGGGCGCACCGTGCTCTTGGTCGTGGCGAACGTTCGGCCCCACCTGCGGGAGGCCACCGTGGAACCGCTGCTGGTGGGCGGCCCGGCGCTCGACGAGACGCGCCAGGTCATAGCCGTGGTGGGCCCGAGCCGTGTGCCGGTGTTGATCGAGGGCGAGACCGGTACCGGCAAGGAGCTGGTCGCGCAGTCCATTCACGACCGGAGCGGTCGCAAGGGTGAGCTGTGCGCGGTCAATTGCGCCGCGTTGCCCGCCGAGCTGGTCGAGTCGGAGCTGTTCGGTCATGCGCGGGGCGCCTTCTCGTCGTCGGCCGGAGCGCGCAAGGGGCTGTTCCGCGCCGCCGACGGCGGCAGCTTGTTCCTGGACGAGATCGGCGATCTTCCTCTGGGCTCCCAGGCCAAGCTGCTGCGAGTGCTCGAGACGGGTGAGGTCCGGGCAGTCGGCGAGGATCAACCGGTTCGGGTGGACGTGCGAGTGATTGCCGCCACCAACCGCGATCTCGAGCGGATGATCGCCGAAGGGCAGTTCCGCGCCGACCTCTTCCACCGGATCGCCACCGGGCGGGTGGTGCTGCCACCGCTGCGCGCCCGGCGCGAGGACGTGCCCCTGCTGGCACGGCTCTTCGTGCGGGGCGACCTCACCTTCACGGCCCGCGCGATGGAACGCCTCATGGCGCACGGCTGGCCGGGGAACGTGCGCGAGCTCAAGAACGTGATCGCCGCGGCGGTCGCCCGGGTGGACGCTCGCGGGTCGGTGCGCGTCGATGCCGAGGACCTGCTTCTGGACGGCCGGCCTGCACTAACCAGCCAAGGGGCCCCCAACGAAGAGCGTCGGGTGCGCGACGCCTTGTCCGAGCACGCCGGCAACGTGACGCACGTGGCCCGCGCCCTCGGCGTGCGCCGCGCCGCGCTCTACGAGCTCTTCAAGCGTTGGGACATCGACCCGGCGGCGTATCGGCGCTGAGCGCGCGTCACTTGCACCAACCCCATTCACACTTGCCACCAGGTCCGCAGTTCTTGCTCTCGCAACACTCGGGGGCACAGTAGGCCCCACACTCCGTGGGCAACCACGGCGGGCACACGCAGCTGCCGCCCTCGCACTTCTGCCCGTATCCGCACTTCTTGTTGCACTGCCCGCAGTGGCTCGCGTTGGTGTACACGTCCACGCATTGGTTGCCGCAAACGGCCACCCCCCCGGGGCAGGTGACCTTGCACTGACCGTTCTCGCAGGCCGCGGACCCACCCAGCGCCGCGGTGCAGACATTCCCGCAGGTGCCGCAGTTGTCCGTGGTCGTCTTCAGGTCCACGCAGCGGTTTCCGCACTTGGTGAAACCCGCGTTGCAGGTGACGGTGCATGCTCCGCCGACGCAGGCCGGCGCCCCGTTCCCGCCGCTGGGAGGCGCACACGGCGTACACGAGGCTCCGCAGTGCGTCGCGTCAGTGGTGGTGTCGAAGCAGGTCGTGCCCGAGCCGCAGGTCGAGAAGCCAGCCGAGCAGCCGACGCCGCAATTGCCCGACACGCAGGTGGCAAATCCGTTGGCGGTGCCATTGCACTTCTTGGTGCAGCTCCCGCAGTGGGCGGGGTCGCTGGTGGTGTTGGTCTCGCACCCCGGCGTCGCGTCGCAGTCGGCGTAGCCGGTGCTGCAGCCGCCCGTCGCGCACTTACCTTCGACACACGTGGGCGTGCCGTTGGTGGCGGAGCAGGCGCTTCCGCAGGCGCCGCAGTGCGACACGTGGGTCTTCAGATCGGTCTCGCACCCGTTGTCCTTGTCGTTGTCGCAGTTGCCCCAGCCAGGGTTGCAGAGCAGGTCGCACACGCCCTTGACGCAGCCTGCGGTCCCGTTGGTCGAGTTGCACTTCTTGCCGCAGCCGCCGCAGCTCGAAGGGTCGGTGCTGGCGCTGCTCTCGCAGCCATTCGCCGCCTTGCCGTCGCAATCGGCCCAGTCTTTGTCGCAGGTCTCGACCACGCAGCGCGCCACCGGATACCCTGCCGGGTTGGCCTCGCACTTCGAGCTCGCGTGGGGGAGCTTGCAGGTGTTCCCACAGAACGAGCAGTTGTTCATGTCGGTCGTGAGATCGACCTCGCACCCGTTCGCCGGGTTCTTGTCGCAGTTGCCGGAGGTGGGTGGCGAGCACGGGTTTTCGACGCACGCGCCCTCGATGCACACGGCGGTGGGACTCACCTTGACCGCGCAGTCGGTGCCGCAGACCCCACAGTTCTGTGGGTCGTTCTGCAGACTGGTCTCGCAGCCGTCGCTCGAGTCGGTGTTGCAGTCGCTCCAGCCGGTCTCGCAACTGCCCACCGCACAGCCCACGGGGTCGGCACACTTGGCAGTGGCATGCGGCAACTCGCACGGAGCACACGCTGTCGAGCCCTTGCACCCGCTGGCCGGGCTGTCGGCCGACTCGCAGGTCAGTTTACCGTTCTCGTCGGGGCAGGCCTTGGACCCGGGAAAACAGGTATTCGAGATGCTGCCCGAGTCGCTGCCCCCCCCACCGCCGGTCGCGCCGGCGTCCGCCGGGCCGGCGCCGGTCTGCTCGATGCCGCACGCCCCTGCCGCGGCGAAGGCCGCCAGAGCGAGCACCGCGAGCGAGAGCCAACGCCGCATCGAGCCAAGCGTACCCGCCCGGCGATTTCTGCGCAAAGCGGGAGCGTTCTGCCGCGATTGCGGCCGCCAGGGCATCGAGCTAAGTGTGCCGCGCCGTGCTCGCCGGGGGGTGAGAGCCGCCCCTCCGAAGTACTCAGAAAGGTCCACGTCACATGGCAAGGAAGAAGATCGCACTCATTGGCGCAGGCAACATCGGCGGCGAGCTCGCCAACCTGTGCGTGGCGAAAGAGCTCGGGGACGTCGTCTTGTTCGACATCCCGGCGAAAGAGAGCTTCGCCAAGGGCAAGGCCCTGGACCTCGAGCAGAGCTCGGCGATGAACGGGGGCGACGTGCGCGTCACCGGCACCTCGAAGTGGGAAGACTGCGCCGGGTCGGACGTGATGATCATCACCGCCGGCATCCCCCGCAAGCCGGGGCAGAGCCGCGACGACCTGGTCGGCGTCAACCTGCCGATCATCCGCGACGTGGCCGACAACGCCAAGAAGCACTGCCCGAACGCGTTCGTGATCGTGATCTCGAACCCGCTCGACGCGATGGTCTACGAGCTCAAGCGCCGCACGGGCTTCGCCGCAGAGAAGGTGGTGGGCATGGCGGGCGTGCTCGACAGCGCGCGGTTCACCCTGTTCTTGGCGCGCGAGCTCGGTGCCAGCATCAAGGACATCCGCGCCATGGTGCTCGGCGGCCACGGCGACGACATGGTTCCGGTGCTGTCGAACTGCACGATCAGCGGCGTGCCCCTGCCGCAGATGATCGCCAAGGACAAGCTGTCGGCCATCGTCGACCGCACGCGCAAGGGCGGCGGCGAGATCGTCGGGCTGATGGGCACCAGCGCGTACTACGCGCCGGCCGCCGCCGCGATCGCCATGGCCGAGGCCTACCTGGGTGACCAGAAGCGCCTCTTGCCCTGCGCCGCGTACTTGACCGGCGAGTACGGGTACAAGGACCTGTACATGGGCGTGCCGGTGGTGATCGGCGCCGGCGGGGTCGAGAAGATCCTCGAGATCCCGCTGAACGACGAAGAGAAGGGCATGCTCGCCAAGAGCGCGGCCAGCGTTCAGAGCGTGGTCGACGTGGTCAAGAAGGCCGCGGGCTGACGCTTCAGCCCGGAAGCCGCACGCGCCGCGTGGTGAGCACCGCCTGAGCACCGAGCACCTCGGTGTAGGTGAGCTCGCCCGCGGCGCTGGCGCTGAGCTCTGCCGCGTTGCCCTCGTCGGTGTCGATGTGCATCTCGAGGACGAACTTCGGGCTGACCCGCACCAGCACGTCGCCGAACACCAGGTCGCGCGGGCCGCCGGTGACGGCGACCTCGACCTCGTCGCCGTCGCGCACACCGAAGCGCTCGGCGTCGCCCGGCGCCATGTGGATGTGACGCTTGGCGCAGATCAGGCCTTCGGTCAGGTTGACCGTCCCGTTCGGCCCCTCGAGCACGATCGGCGCGGAGCCCTCGGTGTTTCCCGAGTCACGGATCGGAGCGTCGACCCCGAGCTTGAACTCGTCGGTGCGTGACACCTCGACCTGGTTCTTGCTGCGCAGCGGACCGAGCAGGCGCACGCCGTCGATGCGCCCGCGAGGGCCCAGCAGGTTCACCTGCTCTTTGCAGGCGAACTGGCCGGGCTGCGAGATGTCTTTGTGGTGCGTGGGCGACGCTCCGGCCCCGAACAGCGCCGCGAACGTCTCGGCCGTGAGGTGCACGTGTCGGGCGCTGATCGCGATGGAGATGGGCCCCGGTGCCGGGGTGCGCTGCCGCTCGCGGAGCACCGCCGCCGCCTGGCGGGCGATCGAGAGCTCTTCGTTGGTCTTGACGACCAGCGCGGCGACCCGCGAGTGCTGGGCCGAGACGAACGCCGTGGGGGACTCGTGCGAGACCCGCGCGTCGGTGTTCAGGTCTTCGTCGAGGACGATGCCGAGGAAATCGAAGCGCTGAAGGATGCGCCGGCGCATGGCCGCGCCGTTTTCCCCGATGCCGCCGGTGAACACCACCGCGTCGAGCCCGCCCATCACCGCAGCGTAGGCGCCGATGTACTTGCGCACGCGGTGCGAGAACACGGTGATGGCCAGCCGGCAGCGATCGTCCCCCGCTTCGGCGCGCGCTTCGATGTCACGCAGGTCTTTTCCCACCCCCGAGAGCCCCGCGAGGCCGCTCTGGTGGTTCAAGAGCTGGTCGAGCCGCTCGGCACCGTAGCCGGCGCGGGCCAGCGTCAAGACCGCGCCGGGATCCAGATCGCCGGAGCGCGTGCCCATCACCAGACCCTCGAGCGGGGTCACGCCCATGCTGGTCTCGGTGGAGTGACCGTGCTCGACGGCGCAAGCGCTGGCGCCGTTGCCCAGGTGCAGGCTGATCACGCGCAGGTCGGCCAGCGGCCGGCCCAGAGCGCGGGCCGCCAGCTCGGCGACGTACGCGTGGGACGTGCCGTGGAAGCCGAAGCGACGCAGGCCGTGCTCGCGCGCCACGTCTTGGTCGATGGCGTAGGTCGAGGCGCGGCGCGGCATCCGCGCGTGGAACGCAGTGTCGAACACCGCCACGTGGGGCACGTCGGGCAGCGCGCGACGCGCGGCGCGGATGCCGGCCAGGTTCGCCGGGTTGTGCAGCGGGGCCAGCGGGACGCAGCGCTCGATGGCGGCCTGCACGGCGTCGTCGATCACCACCGCGCTGGTGAGCTCGGCCCCGCCGTGGACCACGCGGTGCCCGACCGCGACAATCGCCTGCCCGCGCACGGCCTCGAGCACCTCGGCCACGGCCAGCTCGTGGGTCCGACCCGGCTCGCCGATGCGCTCGACCGTGCTCTTGTGGATCAGCGCACCGGTCTCGGGCTCGAGCAGTTGAGCTTTCAGCGAGGACGAGCCGGCGTTCAGCACCAGGACGGACATTCCCGGCGCATACCACGATTCGAGCGAGCTTCCGGCTACTCAGTGCGCGCGATCACGTGGAACCCACGCGGCGACTCGACCACGTGACTGAGCTCACCCACGTCGAGCGCGAAGGCGGCGTTCGCAAAGGTCTCGTCCAGGTCGGCCCGGGCCACGGTGCCCAGCTTGCCGCCGGTCGCGTCGCCGCCGTCCGAGTACTTTCCCACCACCTCGGTGAAGTCCGCGCCGCCGAGCAGCTTCTCGCGTGCCTCGCGGGCGCGCAGGCACGCCTCGTCGCGGCTTCGCGTCGCGCCCTCGGGTCGCTTCAGGTCTTTGTGGCGCACGAGCACGTGCGAAACCGTGATCCGCTCCGGGGCGCCCTCGCGGGGCGTGCGCGTCGCCGCCGCCTCGGCCAGGCACTCGTCCGCCGGCGAGCGCGACCCCGGTGCGGGCCCGGGCGCAGGCGTCGTGGCAGGCGGTGGGCCGGCGCAGGACAAGAACAGAACGGCAGGCCAGAGACGGCGTTTCGTCATCGCCGCCCAGCATAGTCCGAATCCCGTGGTCTATCCTCGCGCCATGAGCGACCTGTCGCGGCGCGGCCAGCGCCTGATCGAGAGCCCACCCGCCGCCGAGTATCTGCGCGAGCACTTCGCGCGCTCGGCCGCGCCGTACGACCCCGAGCTGCGACCGGACGGCTACATTCCGTTGTGCGTTGCCGAGAACAAGCTGGTGGGCGATCTGCTGCTCCCGGAGATCGGCAAGGCGCGGCAGATCCCGGCCCAGGCTCTGAGCTACGACCAGATGATCGGCAGCCGGCCGTTCCGGGAAGCGCTCGCGGGCTTCTTGCCTCGCTTCACCGGGCGCGCCCTGCGGCCCGAGCACGTGGCGGTGCTGGCCGGCGCCGGGAGCGTGCTCGAGCTGTTGTTTCACGTCATCGCCGACCCCGGGGACGGCGTGCTGGTGCCGACGCCCAGCTACGCGGGCTTCTGGCCCGATCTCGAGACGCGGGACGAGCTCTGCATCGTGCCGGTTCACACCCGCGCGAGCACGGGATTTCGCCTGACGCCCGAGCTTCTCGACGCAGCGCTCGGCAGCGCAGGGCGGCCGGTTCGCGCGCTGCTCTTCACCTCACCCGACAACCCGATGGGGCGCGTCTACTCCCGGACCGAGCTCGAAGCCGTGGTGAGCTGGGCCGAACGGGCCGGAGTTCACCTGGTGATGGACGAGATCTACGCGCTGTCGGTGTTCGGCCCGACGCCGTTCGTCAGCGCCGCAAGCCTCCGCCCGTCGCTCGGAGAACGCGTGCACCTGGTCTGGGCCTTTTCCAAGGACTTCGCCGCCAGCGGCCTTCGCGCCGGCGTGCTGGTGAGCGAGAACGCCGCCGTCTTGGCCGCGGTCGACGGGCTCGCGTACTGGGCGTGCTGCTCCGGCCACACCCAGCTCGTGCTGGGTGAAATGATCGCCGACGCAGCGTGGGTCGATGGCTACGTCGCGGCCATGCGCCATCGCCTGGGCGAGGCCTATCGGCAGGTCGCGGCGGCCCTGACTGCGAGTGGCATCCCGTTCCTCGCGTCCGACGCCGGGTTCTTCTTGCTGGTGGACTTGCGCAGCTACCTCGAAGCTCGGAGCTGGGAGGCAGAAGCCCAGCTCTGGCGCCGCCTGCTCGACGGCGCCAACGTGAACCTGACGCCGGGCTCGGCCTGCCGGATCGGCGAGCCCGGGTTCATGCGGCTGTGCTTCGCAGCCGTTCCCAGTCAGACGGCCGCCCTCGCGGTCGATCGACTCGCGCGCGTGCTTCGCGCTTGAACCGAATCAGATCCCAGGTGGGCAGGGGCCGGTCAGGGGCGCGGTGCCGCCCGGGACCATCACCGAGCACGACCCGTCGGCGTTCTTGGTGACGCCCGGGATGGCCGTTGGCGTCGAAGAGCCCGAGGTCGCCGGCGCGGGGGCCGGGGCGGGGGCCGGAGCCGGAGCCGGAGCTGGCTGCCCTTGCGGGTAGGGCTGCTGCTGCGGATAGGGCTGGGGCTGCTGCTGGTAGTAGGGCTGCGGTTCCTGTGGCGGCGGATCGGACTTCTTCGAACAGGCGGCCGCGACCGCCAGACACGAGCCAAGCACCAGGAACGAGAAAGCGCGCTTCATGGCCCCATTGCACCACGACTCTGGCCCTGCGGCCAGCGCTCCGCGCGCAGGCGACGAGCCCGCGCGCCGAGTGCGGTCCGCGCCGAGCTACTGGGGCTGGTCCGAGCAGCAGCCCTGGACGCAGTACTTGCTACCGGGGCACGCCGGCAGGCCGGTGCCGCAGGCCTGCTTGCCGGCCGGACACTGGTCGGCGCAGCATCCACCCTGGCAGACCTTGCCGGTCGGGCAGGCGGGCATACCGCCGCCGCAGATCTGTGCGCCGCCGGGGCAGGTGTTGGGGTAGCAGCAGCCGTCGAGGCAGACGTCGGTGCCCGCGCAGGTGTTGCCGGTACCGCACGCCAGCTTGTTGTCGGGGCACGGCTCGAGATCTTCCTGGATGTCACCGCCACCGAGCTCGTACAGGTGGGTCGAGCCCGACGCCGCCCAGAAGTGGTTCAGCGTGCCGAAGCCGAAGCCCTCGAGCATCGACTTGGTCTGGTCGTTGTACTCGAAGAGCGCCTCTTGGACCCAGCCCTGGGTCTCGTCGCGTCGATACTGACCGATGAAGTCGGTGGTCATGTCGCTGACGTAGACGTACTGCTGCCCGGTCTTGGGCGAGACCACGGCCTCGATGCCGTCCATGTGGCTACCCGCGAGGTTCGGGTACTGGAACTCGAGCACCCAGGACTTGGTGGGCACGTGGAACGAGTAGACGCGCCGGTACGACTCGTTCCCGCCATAGAACAGCTTCTCGTCGTGGGCGTAGCCCAGGAACGACATCTGCAGCGTCGTGGCGGTGGGCTGGAAAGGAACGGACGTCGTCTTCGAGGCGAAGTCGTAGAGCGTGATGCTGCCGTTGTGAGTCGGGCCGACGGAATAGATGTCGTTGTTGGAGGTCGAAACCAGACCAGAGACCGTGGTGCTGTAGACCGGGGCGTTCTCCCCGGTCTTCGCGTAGGTCTTGACGAGCTGGATGGTGCGTTGCTCGACGGGCCCGGTGTGCTTCGGGTTGTCCGGGTGCTGGTTCGGCTCGAGCTTGCCGTCGCCGTCGGTGTCCAAGAGCGTGATCTTGTAGACGTCGATGTACTGGCTGCCCCGCGTGGAATAGACGTAGTCGCCCCAGCTGGTCACGTCGCCACCGCCCAGCCACGCCGACGTCCCGGTCTGGAAGATGGCGTACTGGTAGTACTTGGAGGTGGGCGTGGTGCCGCCGGTGGTCGCCACCGCGGTGCAGGTGCCGGTCGCGGCGCTGCAGATCTGACCGCTCGAGGCGTTGCAGGTCGTCGCCGGGGCCTTTGGTACCCACTTGGCGGGCGGCCCAGGATCGCACTGCTGCACCTGATTGCCGTTGCAGTTGAACGAGCCGGCGGTGCACGCAGCCTTGCACACGCCTGTGGGGTCACAGCCGAACTCGCACGCCGTCTTCGGGCCCCACTGCCCGGTGTTGTCACAGGTCTGCGTCTTGCCCAGCTGGCACTGGTTGGTTCCGGGCGCGCACTTGCCGACGCAATTGCCTGCCGCGCACACGAACGGACACGCCGGGTTCGAGATCCACTTGTTCCCCGGGCCACAGATCTGCGGGATGTTCCCGGAGCAGGCCTTGGTGCCCATCACGCAGTCTTGGGTGCCGCCGCCGGTGCCGCCGGTGCTGCTGCCGGCCGCGCCGCCGATGTTGATCCCGCCACCGGTGCCACCGCCACCGACGTTGACGCCGCCGCCACCGCCGCTGCTCGAGCCACCCGATCCTGCGGCGCCACCGCCACCGCCGGTGGATGAGAAACCTCCGGTGCTGTCCGAGCCGCACCCGGTTGCGAGCGCCAAGATGACACCACCCGAAATCCAATTTCGCATGACCGAACCTCCAGCTAAGCGTGACCCGACTCGAGTCTATCACTCAAGGCGATGGCCCGGCTTGCCTCGAAGTGGGCACACATGTGGGAGCGTCGCGCACACCGAGGCGCGCGCGACGCTTTGGCCGTCACTGCGGCTGATCGGAGCAGCAGCCCGCGACGCAGTACTTGCTGCTGGGGCACGCGGGCAACCCGGTGCCGCAGGCCTGCTTGCCGGACGGGCACTGGTTCGCGCAGCAGCCACTCTGGCACACCTGCCCGGTGGGGCAGGCGGGCTGGCCGCCGCCGCACAGCTGCGCGCCGCCGGGGCAACTGTTCGGGTAGCAGCACCCGTCGAGGCAAACGTCGGTGCCCGCGCAGGTGTTGCCGGTACCGCACGCCACCTTGTTGTCCGGACACGGCTCGAGGTCTTCTTGGATGTCGCCTCCGCCGAGCTCGTACAGATAGGTGCCCGAGGTGGCCCAGAAGTGGTTCAACGCACCGAAGCCGAAGCCCTCGACGACCGAGCTGGTGGCGTCGGCGTAGTCGAAGAGCTGCTCTTGCACCCAGCCCTGCGCGTCGTCCCGGCGGTACTGCCCGATGAAGTCGCTGGTCATGTCGGACACGTAGATGAACTGCTCCCCGGTCTTGGGCGAGACGACCGCGTCCATGCCGTCCATGTGGCTGCCGGCGAGGTTCGGGTACTGGAACTCGAGCACCCAGGCCTTGGTCGGCTCGTGGAACGAGTAGACGCGCCGGCCCCCCTCGTTGCCGCCGTAGAACAGCTTCTCGTCGTGGGCGTAACCCAAGAACGACATGGTCGGCGTCGTGGCGGTGGGCTTGAACGGCGCCGTCGAAGCCTTGCTGGTGAAGTCGTAGAGCGTGATGCTGCCGTTCTTCGTAGGCCCGAGCGAGTAGATGTCGTTGTTGCTCGTCGCCAAGAGCTCCGCCTGGCTCGCCGGACCCGCCGGGGCGTTGTCGGGTGCGACCTTCGCGTAGGACTTGACGAAGGTCAGCGTGCGCGCCTCGACCGGCCCCGTGTCTTTCGGGTTGTTCGGATGCTGGTTGGGCTCGAGCTTCCCGTCCCCGTCGCTGTCGAGCAGGGTCAGCTTGTACACGTCGATGAATTGGCCGCTGCGGTTGACGTAGATGTGGTCGCCCCACGAGGTGACGTCGTAGCCGCCCTTGAACTCCGTCTTCGTGGTCTGGAAAATGGCGTACTGGTAGTACTTGGCGGTGGGCGTCGTGCCGCCAGTGGTCCCCACCGTGACGCAAGTGCCGGTCGCGGCGTCGCACTTCTGACCGCTGGCTGGGCTGCAGGTGGTCGCCGGGGCCTTCGGCACCCACTTGGCGGGCGGACCGGGATCGCACTGCTGCACCTGGTTGCCGTTGCAGTTGAACGAGCCGGCAGTGCACGCGGTCTTGCACACGCCGGTTGGGTCACAGCCGAACTCGCAGGCCGTCTTCGGGCCCCACTGCCCGGTGTTGTCGCAGGCCTGCGTCTTGCCCAACTTGCACTGGTTCGTGCCCGGCGCGCACTTGCCCACGCAGTTGCCCGCGGCACACACGAAGGGACAGGCGGGGTTCGAGATCCACTTGTTCCCGGGACCGCAGATCTGCGGGATGTTCCCGGAGCACGCCTTGGTGCCCATCACGCAGTCCTGGGTGCCGCCGTCGCTGCCGCTGCTGCCCGCCGCGCCGCCCACGCTGATGCCACCGCCGGTGCCGCCCACGTTGATGCCACCGCCGCTTCCGCCCCCGGTGCCCGAGCCGCCGGAGCCGGCGCCCGCTGCGCCGCCCGTGGAGGAATTGAAGTCACCCGAGCTGTCCGACCCGCACGCCGTCGCCAGCGCCAACATGACCCCGCAAGAAATCCAGATTCGCATCACCAACCTCCGCGTACGGCTGAGCCCGAGATCATTCTATCACCCTCCGGGCGGCGCGCGCCCGCCGGCCAGAGGTAGGCAGTCCGCTCACACGCGCCCCGGGTCCGTACTTTCAGCGCGGGCGGCCGAGCAGGACCACCGTGCTGTGAGCTGAAACCAGGTACTCGCTCTGGGGGTCGAGCCAGGTTTCGCGGCCGTCCTCGGCGAAATCCGAGCCCTCGGTCAGGCTGGTGTCGACGACGCGGTGCCAGGGGTGGCCGTCGATCGCGGGCAGCTTCACGCCCCGCATCTGCCGGTCGGCGTTCAGGATCACGAACAGGAAGTAGTCCCCGGCGCCGAGCTCGGCCTCGCTTCCGTCCAGCTGGTAGGCCAGCACCCGCGCCTCGGGGTCGGACCACGCGGGCTCGCCGAGGTTCTGGCCGTACCAGCGGAGGTCCGGCACCTGATTCATGTTCTGGTCCCGGCCCGAGAAGTGACTGCGGCGCGAGAGCACCGGGTACTTGCGAACGAACTGGACCGCCTTCTGCACGAAGCGGAAGAAGCCGGCGTTCTTCTCGCGCAGCGACCAGTCGAACCACGAGAGGTCGTTGTCCTGACAGTAGGCGTTGTTGTTGCCCCGCTGCGTGCGCAAGAGCTCGTCGCCCCCGAGCAACATGGGCGTGCCGGCCGAGAACAGCAGGTGGCAGACGTGGTTCTTGGCGATCTGCCGGCGCAGCGCGTTCACCCGCGGGTCTTCGGTCTCGCCCTCGGCGCCGCAGTTCCAAGAGTGGTTGTCGTTCGTGCCGTCGCGGTTGCCCTCGCCGTTGGCTTCGTTGTGCTTGTGATCGTAGGCGACCAGATCCCAGAGCGTGAAGCCGTCGTGACAAGTCACGAAGTTGACGCTGTTGTACGGAGTCCGGCCGTCGTCCCCATACAGGTCCTGTGAGCCGGTCAGCCGGAACCCGAGCTCGCGCAGCTGGCCGCGCTCACCCCGGGCGAAGCGCCGGAGGGTGTCACGGAAACGCCCGTTCCACTCTGCCCAGTCCACGGGGAAGTTCCCGACCTGGTAGGTCGCCAGATCCCACGGCTCGGCGATCAGCTTCACGCGCGAGAGCACCGGGTCTTGCGAGATGGCGTCGAAGAACGACGCCGCCGTGCGAAAGGCGCCCTCTTGGCGCCCGAGCACCGACGCGAGGTCGAAGCGGAAGCCATCGACGTGCATCACCTCGACCCAGTAGCGCAGCGAGTCCATCACCAGGCGGATCACCGCCGGGTCGCCGAGGTTCAGGCTGTTGCCGCAGCCGCTGTAGTTCATGTAGTGGCGCCCGGGCTCGGTGGCGCTGCCGGTGAGCAAGTAGTAGCTGCGGTTGTCGATGCCGCGGAACGACAGCGTCGGACCGCGCTCGTCGCCCTCGGCCGAGTGGTTGTAGACCACGTCGAGGATCACCTCGATCTTGGCGCGGTGAAGCTCGCGCACCAGGCTCTTGAGCTCGAAGACGGCAGCGCCCGGGGCCTTGCCCCAGGCGTACGAGCTCTCGGGCGCGAAGAAGCCCAACGTATTATAGCCCCAGTAGTTGGTGAGCCCCTTCTGCGTCAGGAAGTCCTCGACGAAGTACTCGTGGACCGGCAAGAGCTCGACCGCGTTCACCCCGAGCTCGACCAGGTGCGGGATCTTCTCGATGAACCCCAGGTAGGTGCCCGGCTGGCGCACCCCCGCCGACGCATGCGCGGTGAACCCCTTGACGTGGACCTCGTAGATCACGAGCTGCTCGAAGGGAACGTTGGGCGGCGCGTCGCCCTGCCAGTCGAAGCGGTCGTCCACGACCACGCACTTCGGCATGGCGCGGGTCGAGTCGCGGGTGTCGAGCGAGAGATCGCGCGACGGCGAGTAGGGATCGTAGGCCAAGAGCACGTCGCTCTGGCTCTGCACCTTCCCGCTGAAGGCCCGGGCGTAGGGGTCGATGACGAGCTTGTGCTCGTTGAAGCGCAAGCCGTGCGCCGGCTCGAACGGCCCCCGTACCTTGAAGGCGTACAGCTGCCCCGGGCCGACGCCGTGGACGAATCCGTGGAACACGAAGCGCGTGCGCCGCGGCAGTCGAATCACGTCCGTGGGGGGACCGTCCGGGTGGTCGAAGAGCAGCAAGAAGACGTCGGTGGCCTCGCGGCTGTAGAGGGCGAAGTTCACGCCGTCGGTGCGCGCGCTGGCGCCCAGGGGATGAAACTGCCCGGCCGAGACCGTCCTTCGGGTGTGCTCGCCGAGCTCGGGCGGGGCCATGTCGCCGGGAAGGTACCAAGAGACCTGCCACGCGATATAGTGCTCGCATGAAACGGCGGGCTCTCGCGGGTTTGCGGGCGACGGCGACGTGCAACTGACCGAGCTCGCCGACCGGCAGTCCTTGGTCACCGCGCTGACGATCATCGAGGCGCTCTACGTCCTCTTGCTGTCGGGCTGGATCTTGCTCGAAAAGCGCAGCCCGGCCGCGACACTAGCCTGGATCTTCGGCCTGATCGCGCTGCCCGGCGCCGGGTTCGTGATCTACTTCTTCTTCGGCCCACGCCGGGTGAGGCGGCGCCGCCTGCGCCGCTTGCGAGCGAAGCGCGCGGTGACGCATCCCGCGCTCGAGGCTGCAGCTCTGTCGATCCGCGATCCGGCCACGGCCCGGGATGCCGCCCAGCTCTCGCTCTTGGTCGAGGCCGTGAACAAGGCGCCGCTCGCGCTGGCGACGCGCGCCGACGTGTTGATCGACGGTGCCGAGACCTATTCCGCGATCTTGGAGGCGGTGGCCGCCGCCCGAGAGCACATCCACGTGCTCTATTACATCCTCGAACCCGACGAGACGGGCCGAGCCCTGCGGGACGCGCTGCTCGAGCGGGCGCGCGCCGGCGTGAAGGTGCGCGTGCTGGTCGACGCCGTGGGGTCGAGCCGCGCCAGACGCGCGCGGAGCTTCTTCGCACCCCTGAGAGCGGCTGGCGCCGAGATCGGCGTGTTCAACCCGGTCGGGCCCGCCGCGCTCTGGGGCCGGGTGCTCAACTTCCGCAACCATCGCAAGATCGTGATCGTGGACGGCCGCGTCGGTTTCACCGGCGGCATCAACGTCGCCGACGACGAGAACACCCAGCTCTGGCCCCAGGGCTGGCGCGACACCCACCTCCGCCTCGAAGGCCCGTGCGTGGCCCAGCTGCAGCTCGTCTTCCTCGAAGACTGGTGTTACGCAAAGCAGAAGGCGCCCCACGACCCGACGCTGTTCCCACGGGACGAGGCGACGACGGGCGAGCTGGTGCAGATCGTGGACTCGGGCCCCGACAAGGAGCACGAGACCATCAAGGCGGCGTACTTCGCGGCGATGGGCGCCGCTTCCCGCCGCGTGTGGCTCACCACGCCCTACTTCGTCCCCGACGAAGCCATGTCGTTCGCGCTGATGGCTGCCGCGCTTCGCGGGGTGGACGTGCGCGTGCTCTTGCCCGCCAAGAGCGACTCGCGCACGGTCACCGCCGCCGGGCGGTCGCACTACGACGGCCTGCTGCGCTCCGGGGTCCGCATCTTCGAGTATCAGCCCCGGATGCTCCACGCCAAGACGTTGGTCGTCGACGACTGGCTCGGCTGCATCGGCACGGCGAACTTCGACAACCGCAGCTTCCGCCTGAACTTCGAGGTGGCAGCGCTCGTCTACGGCAAGAAGGTCTCGGACGCCCTGGCAGCGGCCTTCGAGAGCGATCTGACGGAGGCCAAGCAGATCACGATCGCGAGCCGCCTCCGGCTGCCGCTGGGTCGCCGGTTGTTCGAGGGCGCTGCGCGCCTGCTCTCGCCGTTGCTCTGATGGCTCAGTCCACCTTGACGGGCTTCAGGCACGGGCGCGGCGGCACCGGCGAGAGACACACCAGGGGCTGGGGCGGCCTGGGCGGCTCTTTCGCGGCCGCGTCGCGACCGGCGTCGGGAGGCACGACGACCTGACTCAAGCAGGGCCTCGGGACGTCCGCGTCGGGCCCGGCGTCGGACACGATCGACACCGAGGCGTCCCGCGGGCCGAGCGGCACCGACAAGCACATCGTGGGCTCGGCGTCGGCACGCACGGCCGGCTCGAGACACGGGCGGAAGAGCGCGTCGCAGGCCGTCTGCGTCGTGGCGATGGTCGCCATGGCCGACGCGACGAACAGGCGGCGGCGGCCGAGGATGACGTCGCGGTCGGACTTGTCCCGCGGGCTCATCAGCCGCCGAGCTTTCCCGAGACCAACGCGCGCACGACGTCCATGGTGGAGAGGATGCCCGCCAGGTGCCCCTGCGCGTCGACCACCACCAGGCGGTGACTGCCGGTGTCGACCATCCGCTGGGCGGCGTCGAGCACGGGATCGCTGGCGTTCACCGCGAACACGAACGGGCTCATTACGTCCTCGACCGTCGCGGCGTGGAGCTTGTTCGGACGATTCGGATCCGCCAGATCGCTCTTCGTGACCAGTCCGAGCAGGTGCCCGCCCGCGTCTTGCACCGGGGCGCCACTGACGCCCTTCTGGGTGAGCCCCCACGCCAGGTCGTCGACCGGGGTGTCGGGCGCCACGGTCATCACGTTCCTGGTCATGATGTCTTCGACCTTGAGCATCGGCGTTCTCCCGGTGACCGATAGAAGTACTCGCACGCCGCCGGGCAATCAACGATGTACACTCCGCCCCGTGTCCAACAAGAGAAAGCTCCGGCGCGCCCATGCGCCGACTGGCAACGCCAGCCCCGGCGCCGCGCCGAGCCGCGAGGCGCTCCGCCGCCAGACCGCCACCGAACGGTTCTCGAAGGCGGGCTCCGAGAAGCTGTGGCTCGCGCTTTTGGGTTGGGAGCCCGATCGGGTCGCTCGCGCCTGGCTCGCGCAGGCGGTGAACGACGTCGCGCGCGCCAAGGGCCCGCCGGTGGTCGAGGCCCTGGCGCCGCACGCGCCCGCCGCCGCCGCCCAGCTCGATCCGTCGACCATCGAGAGCGCGCTCGAGATCTGGACCGCATCCGGAGACGGCTACGACCCGAGCGACCCCTCGCCCCGCTGGCACTATCTGGCCAACCTGGCACAGAAGGTGGGTCTCGGCGCGACCACCCCCGAGGCCTATCAGGACGACTGGGAGGCGTGGTGCGGGTTGGTCCTGGCCTCGGCGCCGCGCGCCCTCTTGATGTCTTCCCTGGCCCAGACCGAGCAGGCTGCCATCGCGCTCGGGAACGTGACGCGGTCGGCGCGCATCGCGGGCCTGGTGAACCTGTCGCGGGCGATGTGGTCCGCGGTCGCCTACGGCGACGACGCCACCTTCGATCACCTCGAGCGCGCAGGAACGGAGTGGCTCGGAAACATCGCGGGGAAGATCCGCCCCGGAGGGGCCTGAGCCATGACCGAACCGACAGTCCCCACGCACGCACGCGTGGTCGTCATCGGTGGCGGCGTGATCGGCTGCTCCGTCGCGTATCACCTGGCCCAGATGGGCTGGAAAGAGATCGTGCTGCTGGAGCAGGACCGGCTCACCTCGGGCACCACCTGGCACGCCGCGGGGCTGATGGTGACCTTCGGCTCGACTTCCGAGACCTCGACCGAGATGCGCAAGTACTCGCGCGACCTCTACAGCCGCCTCGAAACCGAGACCGGGCTGTCCACCGGTTTCGAGCCGGTCGGTTTCATCGAGCTCGCGACCGAGCCCGATCGGCTCGAAGAGTACCGACGGGTCGCCGCCTTCAACCGGCACTGCGGCGTCGACGTGCACGAGATCTCGGGCGCTCAAGTGCACGAGCTGTTTCCTCTGGCCAAGACCGACGACGTGCTCGCGGGCTTCTACGTGAAAGGCGACGGCCGCGTGAACCCGGTGGACGCCACCATGAGCTTGGCCAAGGGCGCCCAGCTCCGCGGCGTGACGATCGTCGAAGGGGTCGCCGTGACCGGCCTCACCAGCGCGCGTGGCGCGGTGCGCGGCGTCACCACCAGCCACGGCGAGATCCAGGCCGAGGTGGTGGTGAACTGCGCCGGCATGTGGGGTCGCCAGCTGGCCGAGAAGTCCGGCGTGAACGTGCCGCTGCAGGCCGCGGAGCACTACTACCTGATCACCGACAAGGTTCCGGGCCTGTCGAAGACCTTCCCCGTGATCGAGGACCCGGCCTCCTACGGCTACTACCGCGAAGAGGTCGGGGGGCTGATGATCGGCCTGTTCGAGCCGGTGTGCGCGCCGTGGAAGGTCGAAGGGGTTCCGGACGATTTCTCGTTCGGCGAGATCACCCCCGACTGGGACCGCATGGGCCCGTACGTCGAGAAGGCGATGAAGCGCGTCCCCATCTCGCTCGAGGTCGGCGTGCGCAAGTTCTTCTGCGGCCCCGAGAGCTTCACTCCGGATCTCGCGCCGGTGGTCGGCGAAGCCCCCGAGCTCCGGAACTACTTCGTGGCCGCCGGCCTCAACTCCATCGGCATCATCACCGGCCCGGGGCTCGGGCGCGCGCTGGCCCACTGGATCGTCACCGGTCGTCCCGACGTGGACATCACCGGGATGAACATCGATCGCCTGCACACCTACCAGGCGAACCCCGAGTACCGGCGCACGCGCACCGTCGAGTCGTTGGGCATGGTCTACCAGTGCCACTACCCCACGCGCTCGATGCAGACCGCGCGCGACGCGAAGAAGTCGGCCATCTACGACCGGCTCGCGGCTCGGGGAGCGTACTTCCGGGACGTGAGCGGCTGGGAAGGTGCCGATTGGTACGCGCCCCCCGGCAGCGCGCCGGACCCGGGCCCGCTCTCGTGGGGCCGGCAGAGCTGGTTCCCCCAGTGGGAGGCCGAGCACCGCGCCGCCCGCGAGGGCGTGATCCTGATGGACATGTCGTTCATGGCGAAGTTCTGGGTCGAGGGCCGGGACGCCGGCCGCTTCCTGAATTTCCTCTCGGCCAACGACGTGGACGGGCCGACCGGCACCATCACCTACACCCAGTGGCTCAACGCCGGCGGCACGCTCGAGGCCGACCTGACGGTGACCAAGCTTTCTGACGAGCGCTACTGGGTGGTCGCGTCCGACACGGCCCACCGGCATGCGCTGACCTGGATGCGCCGCAACCTCCCCGAGGGCGCGCACGCCTTCGTCACCGACGTGACCGGCGGGTATGCGCAGATCAACGTCCAGGGCCCTCGCTCGCGCGAGCTGATGCAGTCGGTGACCACCGCCGACCTTTCGAATCGAGCCTTCCCGTTCCGGTGCGCACGCGAGATCGCCATCGGCTATGCGCGTGCCCTGTGCGTGCGCATCACCTATTTGGGCGAGCTCGGCTACGAGCTCTACGTGCCGACCGAGCAGGCGACCCACGTCTACGATCGCGTGGTCGAGGCGGGCGAGCGCTTCGGCCTGCGCCACGCCGGGCTCAAGGCGCTGGCCAGCCTGCGGATGGAAAAGGGGTACCGCGACTACGGCCACGACATCGACAACACCGACTCGGTGCTCGAGGCGGGTCTCGGCTTCGCCGTCGCCCTCGACAAGCCGGGGGGCTTCCTGGGTCGCGAGGCCGTGCTGGCAAAGAAGGCCGCAGGGCCCCTCACCCGGCGGCTCGTGCAGATCTTGGTGAAGGACCCCGAGCCCCTGATGTTCCACGCCGAGGTGGTGCACCGAAACGGCCGGCCCATGGGCTACGTCCGGGCGGCGTCGTACGGCCACACCTTGGGCGGCGCCGTGGGCCTGGCGATGATCGAGGCCGGCGAGCCGATCACGCAGGCGTATCTCGACCAGGGCACCTGGGAGGTCGACATCGCCGGCAAGCTCTACCCCGCGGTGGCTTCGATGAAGCCGCTCTACGATCCAGGCATGCTCAAGGTGAAGGGCTGATGGACGACGGGGAGGTCCGAGGGTAGGACTCCGTAGGAGGTCCCATGAAAGCCTGGAGTCTGCTGCTGGCATTGGGGGCGGTCGCGTGCGCGTCCGCGGGCGGAGGCGGGGGGTTCGGTGACGCCGGCGTCGGCGGGAATTCTGGCTTTGGCGGCTCGGGCGCGAGCGGCGCGGTCGGCGGCTCGGGCGCAGTCGGCGGGTTCGGCGGCTCCGGCGCGACCGGCGCGGTCGGCGGCTCCGGGGCGACCGGTGGCTCCGGCGCGAGCGGCGGCTTCGGCGGCTCGGGCGCGACCGGCGGGTCGGGGGCGACCGGCGGCTTCGGCGGTTCCGGCGCGACCGGTGGCTTCGGCGGCTCGGGCGCGACCGGGGGTGGCGGCGCCACCTGCGACGAAGCGACCGACTGCTCGAGCCCGACCACGATGGTCTGCGATCCGGCGACCGCCAAGTGCGTCGCGGGCCAGTGTTCCGACAGCCTGAACTGCCCGAGCGGGAAGACGTGTGTGGCTCAGGTCGACAACGCGACGGTGGGTGCCTGCTATCCGGAGTGCGTGTTCAACGGGGCACCCTGCGCGGGCGGCGCCACCTGCAAGGCCTCGCAGACGGGGACCACCGGCTTCTGTTGGGGCGCAGGCAGCGCCGCCGAGGGCCAGTCGTGCAAGGCGAAGCCGCTCAATACCGGCTGCGCCGTCGGGTTGATCTGCGCTAGCGATCAGGGCTTCGACGTGTGCCGCAAGCAGTGCAGCTTCTGGTCGACGAACCCCGGCTGCACCGGCGGCCAGCACTGCGCGTCGAACAGCGTGTGCTTCGCCGAGGCCGGCGACTCGGCGGCGATCGGCGGCACCTGCGCCAGCGGCGCCAGCGCCGGTGCCGTGTGCGGCGGCGACGGCAAAGCATGGCGAGGCGCGTGCGTGAACCTCTCCGGCACCAGCCTCACGTGCCTCAAGATCTGCCGAGCCAGCGTGAGCGCCGACTGCCCGAGCGGCAAGACGTGTCAGGTCGGCACGGGCGAAGAGGTCGGCGTCTGCAACTGACTCAGTCGCCGATCACCCGGAGCTTCTTGCCCGGTGCCGGCCTCGCGGGCTCGGCAGGCAAGTGCTCGGCCCAGACCGCGAAGTCGTCGGGCAAGGGGCCGGGCAGCGTGGGCTGAGCATTCCGCTCGAGCAACACGAAGTCGTGGCGGGGGTCGAGCTCGAGCGGCAGCTGGCGCTCGAGCCCGCGATCTTTGAACCAGGCGCGCGCGCGCTGCACGTTCTGAATCAGCACGTCGTGCTGCGGGTCGGTCTTCGCGGCTCGCAAGAAGAGGTCCTGCATCGCGGGGACATCGCCGCGGCGAAACGCGACGCACGCCAGCGTGTTCAGGCACAGGCCCGGACAGGGGTGCCCGAGCTCGAGCGCCCGCGTGGCGTGGTGTTCGGCGCCGGCGAGATCCCCCTCCAGGTAGAGCGCGCCGGCCAGATCGAGGTGGGCCGCGTGGTGATCGCCGAGCTCGGCCAAGATCGCGCGGAAGTCGGCCGCGGTCTCGCGGTAGCCGCTCTGCAGCCCCTTGTTCCGGGCGAACCACTCGTTCATCAGCTTCGCGTCGGCTGGGCTGGCGTCGAAGGGCGTCTTCAGCTCCTGGAAGTCACCGCGGAAGTAGACCTCGGGGTCGAGCCAGCCAGCGCGCCGCGCGTCGTCGAAATCGAGGGTGCCGGGGTAGATCGAGAGACACGAGAACAGATACTCGTGGGGGGCCGCGCGCTCGAGGAACGCCAGTGTCTCGCGGAAGGTCTCCGCCGTCTCGCGGCGGTTTCCGAGCATCATGTAGAAGCGCACGCGGATGCCGACCTTCTTGGCCATGGCGGCGGCGTCCACGATCTCTTGGACGCTGATCTTCTTCTGGATGGCGTCGAGCACGGTCTGCGAGCCGCTCTCGACACCCAAGCTCAGCCGCTGGCAGCCCGCCAGGCGCATTTCGCGCAGCAGGTCCGGGCTCAGCACGTCGACGCGGGTGTCACAGCTCCACAAGAACGACAGGCCGCGGGCGACAATGGCTCGGCAGATCTCGCGCACGCGCTTCTGGTTCGCGGTGAACGTGTCGTCCTTGATCTGGATCATCTTCACCGGCAATCGACCGAGCGCGCTCGCCAGCGCGTCGACGACGTACGGAATGCTCTGCGAACGGTACCCGCGCCCCCAGCTGGTCTCGGCACCGCAGAACGTGCACTGCCAGGGGCAGCCCCGCGACGTCATCACGATGTGCGTGTCGAAGTGCCGGTGCGGGGACTCGAGCTGGTCGAGGTTGGCGATGGCTGGGCGCTTCGGACCGAACACCGGCTGGCCGCCGCTGCGATACACGCTGCCTGCGATGCCCTCGAGGGCCTGGCCGGTCGCGATACGGTCGACGATCTCACGGAAGGTCTCTTCCGACTCGCCGACCGTGATCAGATCGACTTCGGGGTGGTGCGCGAGCATCTCGCCGGCAAGCGGCGTGGCGTGGGGCCCGCCCACGACCACCCGGGCCTCGGGTCGAAGCCGTTTGACGAGCCGGGCCACGTAGCCCACTCCGCGGCGATTGGCGGTCCAGCACGACAGCCCGTACACGTCGGCCTCGAGGGCGGCGATCACTTCTTCGACGCGTGACCAGGCGAACCCCGAGAGGTTCAGCACCTTCACGCGATGCCCGGCGCGGATGGCCTGCGCCCCGAGCGAGAACAGGCCGTAGGGGGTCTGGAAGAAGTCCGAGTCCAGATCGCCCTCGGCGAAACCCGCGGGCGGACCTTCGCCGGAAGGCGGAGCCTCACCCGGCCTGGGGATCTTCCAGGGCGGGGGATAGAGCAGCGCGATGCGGAGCGGCACGGGCGGTCGAGCATAAGGCCGCACCGGCGCGCGCGGGAGCGCCCGGCAGATCACGGGGGATTTCGCCCGCCGCGGGCAGATGAGCGCCGCCGACGGTCAGCAGCGAAACCCGACGGCGAAGCCCATCGAGTAGCGCGCGTTGATTTCGCTCCGCGGGTTGAAGCAGACCTCGGCGCCCACGCGGTGAGTGTACGCGTCGACGCCGAACGGTCCGAAGTAGCCGGCGGCGTGCAGGGCCGCGGCGACGCGCCGCGCGGACTCGGCCAAGGCTTCGCCGAAGGGGAACGGCCCGGCGAGCGGCTCCGTCGCCAGCCACGCGCCGCGCCGATCGCACCGCTGCTGGACGACGGCACCGAACCGCACCGAGCCGTCGGGAGCGAGCACGCCGTGGACGGCGTACTCGCCGACGATGCATGCGCTCGGCTCGATGCACAGGCCATCCCGCTCGAGCCCGGCGCGCACGAAGGCCGCGTCGGCCGCGGAGAGCGAACCTGGAGCGAGAACGCGCTGGCCCCGCCCGGCCATGCCGAAGGCTCGCTTGACGCGCCACGCCTCGAACCCAGCGGGCGGCGCGCTCCGGAGCAGCGCGAAAGCTTCGGCCTCGGTCCGAACGAACAGCGCGGCGGGGAGGGTGGCTCCGAGCCGCGAGCAGAACGCGCGGCCGTTGACCTCGCGCAGCACGCTCGCCGGGGGCGCCGGCTCGGGCGCTGCGCCGGCGCGTTCGAGCAGCGCCAGCGCGCGCGGGGTCGGGCAGAACGCTCGACCCGGCAGGCCCTTCGCACAGCCGGGCGGAGAGGACTCGTCGACCAACAGATCACCTGGGCCGAGCAGCCGCGGCGCGAGCTCGGCGCGGCGGGCGCGCATCACCCGAAGCACGCGGTCCGGCGGAGCGTAGGCCGACCCGAGGGCCGCCAGCTCGAGATCGGCGTCCAGGTTCAGGGCCCACGCTCTTCGGGTGTCCATCGCTCCAGCTCGTCGATGAATTCCGGGGGCTGCCCGGCTCTTTCCCGGGCGTCGCGGCGCAGCGGTCGGCCCCGCATCAAGAGCGGCGAGAGCGGCGCAGGCAAGGCCCGGCGCCAGCTGTCGAAGTCCAGCCGCCCCGCAAAGGCAGTGAACCAGCGCACGCCGAAGCGCACGTGGGCGATCTCTTCGAGGCCGACGACGTCTTGCACGCGCGCAGCCTGCTCGTCCCCGACGCTGCGCAGCTCACGAGCCAGGGCCGCCGAGTGGTCGAGGTTCGCGCTCTCCAGCCCGAGCCCCATGACGGCGACGAACGAGGTGACCTCGCGGCAGCCCGGCACGCGCTGCCAGAACCAGTCCCGCACCGCGAAGTCTCCGATGCGCTGACCCAGACGATCGATCTCGGCCGCGTACATGCGCATGTGGCGAGTCTCGTCGCCCACCATGCGAAGCAGGCCCTCTCGAAACTCGCGCGGCGTGTCCGCGAACGCGAGCAGCGCCCAGGCCATCAGCTCGGCGGCCTGCAGCTCGTGATGAAAGAAGGTGTGCATGGCCCGCGCGCGACCGCGAGGAGAACGGAACCCGCGCAGCTTCTCGGCCCGGGGCACCACCCGAAGCTCGGGGGGGCGGCCGGGCGCGGCGATCCGCGTCGCCACGGGCTCGGCGCTCCACACGTCGGGCGGCGACGGGGGGTT
Organism: Myxococcales bacterium; assembly: GCA_016191785.1. Classification (GTDB taxonomy): domain Bacteria; phylum Myxococcota_A; class Polyangia; order Polyangiales; family Polyangiaceae; genus JADJKB01. The sequence continues at coordinate 131,259 of JACPVJ010000082.1, forward strand.
CAGCTTGTGCTCGAGCGAGGTCGACAGGACGTAGTCCCAGGCCCAGCGCTCGACGGTGCCGGCCTCGGGCGCCAGGCTCATCGCGCGGCCTCGCGCGCGCCGTCGAGCGCGGCCAGCAGGCGGTCGATGTCGCGGGCTTCGGTCCGGTGATTGTTCACGCAGGCGCGGAGCACGCTCTCGCCGTTCGACAGCCGCGGGACCGAGACCCAACCCCCGGCGGACTCGGCCACCCCTCGCGCGATGGCGTCCAGCACGCGACGCGAGCTCGGTCTCGAGCCGTCGACGAAGCAGACGATGGGCAGGGGCGTGTCGTTCACGATCTTCCAGCCGTCTTCTCGGAGCCCGTGGCGCAACTGGTCGGCGAGCATGACCTGGCGCCGCAGCGAAGTCGCGTACCCGTGCCAGCCGATCGCGGCAAGGGGCATCAGGATCCGGAGGCCGAGAAACCGCCGCGACCACTGGATCGATCGCGCGTACGGATCGCTCGCGCCGTCACGCGGCATGTAGCCGCTGGGGTCGGCGAAGACCTTCTCCAGCACGCCGGGGCGGCGAACCAGGATCGTGCCGGTGCCCATCGGTGCCGACATCACCTTGTGCGCGTCGAAGGTGATCGAGTCCGCTCGCCCGACGCCGTCGAGCACCGCAGCGAGCTCGGGTACCAGCGCCGCCAGCCCACCCCACGCCGCGTCGACGTGCAGCCAAGCGCGCGCGCGCGCGGCGATCTCCGCGAGCTCGGCGATCGGATCGATGGCGCCGGAGCTGGTGGTGCCGGCGGTGGCGACCACCATGAAGGGCAAGAAGCCGTCCGCTCGATCCTTCGCCAGGGCCTCGCGCAGAGCGGCGGGTTTCATCCGCTGACGCGCGTCCGCGGGGATGACTCGCACCGCTCTCGTGCCGAGCCCCGCCAGCCGCGCCGCTCGCCCGATCGTGGCGTGACCTTCCGCCGAGACGTACACGCTGGGCTGACCGGGCAGCGCCCGGAGCCCGCCCTGGCCGACCTCCGGGAAGGTCGCCGCGAGCGCGCACTCGAGCGCGGTCGCGTTGGCCTCGGAGCCCCCCGAAGCGAAGGCTCCGAAGGTCGACGCTCGGTCCCAGCCGAAGCGCTCGCCGAGCGCGCGGATCAGCTCCTCTTCCACCGCCACCGGCCAGGGCGCGTGCCCCCGCGTCGCCAGCTGCGGGTTGTAAGCCGAGGTCAATACGTCGCCGAGCACCGCCAGCGGTGACGGCGCCGGATTGAAGAGCCCGAAGTACCGCGGGTGGTCGACGTGCACGATGCCGCGCTCGAGCGCCGCGACGACGCGCTCGAGCAGCACGCGCGGCTCGGTCGGTGCTTCCGGCGAGGCGGGCGGAAGTGGCTCGGACCGGTGGGGCACGATGGGCGCGTCCGGGTCGTCGCGTAGGCGGGCGAGATGCGCTTCGATCAGCTCGCCGGCGCGCTGCCACAGCACTTCGCGGGTTTCGCGGTCGGGATCCAGAGCCGACGGTTCCATTCGGGGCGCGCAGCATAGCCCTGGGGAGCGGCGGCTGGAGCGCGATCGCCCCGGGGTCGCCCCGGGAGCTCTTCACCTGCGACGGGCGGCGTCGCCGGCGAAAAAATGACTCGAAACGACCCGGGACCGGCCCTTGCCGGTACCCGACGTGCAGCGTAGGGTCGAAGACCTTCCCAGGGTGGCGGATGGATTCGGAAGAGCTGATCGATGCCGGATGCCGCGAGCGGGTCGGAACCCGACTTGCCGGCAAGTGGCAGATCGACCGCCTGCTCGGGGTTGGGGGCATGGCCGCGGTCTATGCGGCGACGCACCGCAACGGGCGCATCGCAGCGCTGAAGGTGCTCCACGAAAAGTACGCCGCCCTGTCTCAGGTTCGTGAGCGGTTTCTGCGCGAGGCCCTGGTGGCCAACAAGATCGACCACCCCGGCGTGGTCAGAATCGACGACGACGGCGCGACGGCGGAGGGCGTTCCGTTTCTGGTGATGGAGCTCCTGGACGGCGAGTCCCTCGAACAGGCGCGGGTGCGTCGGGGCGGCACTCTGCCCGCGGTCGAGGTGATGCGCCTGGTCGAGCGCATCTTGGACGTGATGGAAGAGGCGCACGCCGCGGGCATCATCCATCGTGACCTGAAACCCGAGAACGTCTTTCTGACCCGCGAGGGCAAGGTCAAGGTGCTCGACTTCGGTATTGCCCGGTTGCTCGAAGCCACCGAAGGGCAGACCCGTACGCGCACCGGTCTGGTGATGGGTACCCCCGCCTTCATGGCGCCCGAACAAGCGCTGGGGCGCTGGTCACAGGTCGACGCTCGCACCGATCTTTGGGCCATCGGGGCCATCGCCTTCAACCTGATCAGCGGACGCATGGTCCACGAGGCACCAAGCGGCAACGAGACCTTGGTGCTGGCCGCGTCTCGGCCGGCTCCATCGCTCGCGCGCCACTCGGACGCACCGCTCGCGGTGGTCCGCTGCGTCGATCGCGCCCTTGCCTATGATCGAGCCCAGCGATTCGACGACGCGGCCACCATGCACGGCGAGGTGCTCTACGTGCTCAGCGAGCTGACCCGCGCCGGATCCAGGCCGCCGGTCTCCCGCCCGGCGCCGATCCCGGACCTCGAGCTCGGCGCCGAACGCGCCGCCCCGCCCGAGCCGGCGCCGCCCAGGCCCGAGGCGCGGCGGGCAGAGCCGGAGACGCTCTGGGAGCAGGAAAGGCCCCAGCGCGACGCGCGCGGCGCCGAGGCTCTCGACGCCTTCGACGAGCGCTTCGTAGGGCGAGGCGACGCCGTGGCCCTGGCCGAGGCGTTTCGCCAGCTCGAGAACGCGCTCTTCACCCGCCAGCAGTACGGCGCGAAGCACCCCGAGACCGCGCGTCACTTCGAGCGGGCGTTCGCGGCCTGCCAGCAAGCGCTCTCGCAGAGCGACGACTCGCTGGTCTGGCGGGTCACGCCCTACGCCTTCACTCTGGGCGAGACCATCGTGTGGGAGCCGCGTGCGCCGTTCGATCGGATCCCGTACCAGCTCTTCGCCGATGGCGTGCGGCTCTTGGGTTTCGTGAGCGCCGTGCTGCCGTCCGAGATCATGGAGCTCTTGCGCATCATCACCCTCGATCGAGCACGGGATCTCGCGCCCGACGACGACTTCGTGACCCTGCTCTGGGACGCCGGCTTCGAGCACATCGTCTATCAGGCCATCGACACCTTCAGCGAGGGCGAGCAGGCCAGTCGCGCGGCGTTCGAGAAGGCCACGGCCGAGATCACCGCGCTGGCGCGCTTCGACGCAGGCTTTCAGCTCGAAGAGTGCTGGGGCGAGGCGCGCGGTGGCGTCGTGAAGGAGACCGCCGAGGCACGAGAGCGGCGCCTGCGGCACCTGCTGTCGCTGTCCGAGACGCGCGATCGCGAGGCCCTGGCCCAGGCCGATCAGTTCCACATGCGCGACCTGGGCGCAGAGAGCCCGATGGAGCGCGCCGCCGAGATCGACCCCGCGGCGCTCGAGGTCGTCCGCGCTCGCCTGTGCGACGCTGCCCGGCTCGACGAGCGCTTCGTCTCGGTGCTGGCCCAGGCCTACTCCGCCGGGGTGAAGCTCGGCTCGGCGGGCGCCGTCACCACGCCGCTGCGAGCGTCGCTCGACGGGCTCTCGCAGTCCTCGCTCGGAGCCGCGGTGCGCCTGACGACCGCCCTCATGGCGGCCTTCGAGGACCGGGACGCTCCGGGACAAGCGAAGGCGCTCCGGGGCTCGCTGGCCCGCGCGATCATCTCCGAACGCTCCCTCGGGGCGATGCTGGCCGAGGCCACGTCCCCGGACGCCAGCGAGGCGGTGGTCGCGCTGGTCCGCGAAGTGCTGGCGGTGGCTGGCGGCGCGTTCGTCCCACCCGTCCTCGCCCTCGTCACGCAAGGGGGCGCCGACGCGCTCGGGGACGCGGCCTTCGAGTACCTGGCGAAGAACGCCGAGGGCAACGAAGAGGCCCTCGCCGCCGCCTTGCCGCAGGTGGGGCTCGATACCGGGCTCGCGCTGGTGCGCATTCTCGCGCGGCAGAGCTCGGCGGCGGCGCGACAGGCGGTGCTTCGCGCGGCCGAGAGCCCCCACGCGCTGTTGCGCATCGAGGCACTCTCTCATGCCGACGCCGGGAGCGAGCGGCTGCGGCTCGAGCTTCGCGCGCTGATCGAGGACCCCGTTCCAGAGGTGCGCAGCGCCGCCCTCCGAACCATCTCCGAGCGGCACATCCGGGCGGCGGGGCCGTACCTGGTGATGCGGGTGAAGCACCCCGGGTTCGACAAGCTGCCGCTCGACGAGCGAAGGCAGGTCTTGCACGCGCTCGCCGCGCTCGCTCCAGCACGCGCGGAAGAGATCTGCGTCGAGCTCCTGGCCGACTCGCGCCTGCTCTCGCTGGGCCCCCATGAAGAGAGCCGAGCGTTGGCCGCTGAGGTGCTGGGGCAACTCGCCACGTCTCGAGAGTCGCTGGCAGCCCTGGAGGAAGCGGCGACGTCGCGCTTTCGCTACAGCGAGCGGGTGCGGAGCTCGGCGGTCTTCGCGCGAGAGCAAGCCGCGGTGCGCCTGTCGCAACAGCCCCCGGCCGAGGCCGGCGGTTCTGGCCCCGCGCCGGCGCGGGGCCAGCCACAAGCCGGGCAAAGCGATCCCGTGATGCTGGACCCCGCACGGCGGAGGCGACCATGACGACCCCGGCCCCGTCGCTCTTCCCCAGCCTCGCACCCAATGCGCTGGCCGAGCAGATCCAAGATCGCGGCGCCGACGTCGCGCTGGCGGTCTACCGCCTCTCCAAGAACGCGATGGTGCACGCGATGGACAACGACGCGGTGAAGGAGTCCATCGCGCGCGCGCTCGAGATCTTGGCCGCGTTCTCCCGCGAGGTGGGGACCGCCGCCACCGTGACCTTCGCCAACGACACCATCTTCGTGTGCGGCCAGCTCTTGCGGGCGTCTCGCGGTGTGTACGAATCGGCGAGCGAGCTCGGGCGGATCCTGGCGAAGGTAGGCGTGTCGGAGGTCAGCTTCGAGCCCCACGTCACTCGCGACGGCCTTCACGCCTTCGGCCAGGCTCTGTCGCAGGCCCTCCGCGACCCCGATCGACGGCCGGCCCTGCTCGAGGCGAAGATCACGGGAGTCGCCGTCCGCGCCGCCGAGCCCACCCTGGTCCACCGCGCGAGCAGCGCCGACACCCTCCCGACCGAGCGGGCCGTACGCTTCTATGCGACCGCGCTGGTCGTGATGCGGCGCTTCTACGAGGAGGTCGCCGCGGGCAGACGCCTGGTTCCGCACCGGGTCAAACGTCTGGCCCAGCAGCTGGTGGTGCTGGTCGAGGAGAAGAACCCGACGCTGCTCGGTGTGGCGGCGCTCGCGGCTGCGCATCGCGATACCGCTGCACGTTCGGTCCAGAGCGCGATCCTGGCCACGCTGCTCACGCGAGAGATCGGCGCCGAACGGCAGTCGCTGGTCCGCTTGGCCACCACCGCGCTGATGATGGACGCGGGGCGACTTCGCCTCGCGTCTCGCTCGCCGTCACCGCTCGGCGAGCTCTCGGACCAAGACGAAGCCTGGGTCCCGGCGGTCACCGCGCTGTTCTGCGTGGCGACCGGCGGCATCAACCCACACAGCGCCGAACGCACCGTCACCGCCTTCGAGACGACCGCGCTCGAGCGACGGCACCTCGGGGGCGCACCACGGGTCGCCGCAGAGCCGCTGCCCCAAGCCGAGATCCTCGCCTTCGTCCGCAAGCTGGTCGATCACCTCGCCCCGCTCGACGCGCGCGCGGCGCTCTCGCCCTCGGAGGCGCTCGACGCGCTAGCGAGCGATCGCTCCACCCATCGTCTGCTCTTGCAGCTGCTCGTCCGCACCCTCGGGCTCATCCCCGCGGGAAGCGTGGTGGAGCTCGAGTCCGGCGAATGGGCAGTGGTCGTGAGCAGCTCTGCGCGCTCGGCCACGCTGCCCCGGTTGCGCGTGGTGACCGATGCCCGCGGTCAGCCGCTCTCCACGGCCGTCGAGCTCGACCTCGGCGCGCTGCCAGCCGAGCGACACGCGCCGCGGATCCGGCGCGTGCTGTCGTCGCGAGAAACGCGGTTCAACGTGGCGCGCGCGTTCCTCTGAGCCTGGCGCTTGCCCCCCGCGCGGCGCCGATCTACGCGCTCGGACCCCATGAAGATCCACGAGTATCAGGGCAAGCAGATCTTCGCGAAGTACGGCATTCCCGTGCCCAAGGGCTACCCGGCCTTCAGCACCGAAGAGGCCGAGGCAGCCGCGAAGCGACTGATCGACGAGACCGGGGTCCCGGTCGTGGTCGTCAAGGCACAGATCCACGCCGGCGGCCGCGGCAAGGGCGGCGGCGTCAAGGTCGTGAAGGACGGTCCGAAGAAGGCCCGCGAGACGGCCGACTCGCTCTTGGGCATGCAGCTGGTCACTCACCAGACGGGGCCCGCTGGGCAGAAGGTCCGCCGCCTGTACATCGAACAGGGGCTCGACATCGCGCGCGAGCTCTATCTGGGGATGGTGGTCGACCGCGAGAAGAAGCGGATCGCCATCATGGCGAGCACCGAGGGCGGCGTCGAGATCGAGAAGGTCGCGGCAGAGACCCCGGAGAAGATCCTGACCGAGCACATCGACCCCGCGCTGGGGCTCGGGGGCTGGCAGGCGCGCAAGCTGGCCTTTGGCCTCGAGATCGGCAAGGGCAGCCCGAAGCCCAAAGAGACGGTCAAGCAGTTCTCGGACATCGTCGCCAAGCTGGGGCGGCTGTTCGAGAAGGAGGATTGCTCGCTGCTCGAGGTCAACCCGCTGATCGTCACCAAGGCAGGCGACGTGATCGCGCTGGACTCGAAGATCAACTTCGACTCGAACGCCGAGGGCCGTCACCCGGAGTGGAACGAGCTCGAGGACAAGGACGAAGAGGACGCGGTCGAGCTCGAGGCGAAAGAGGCTGGGCTCTCGTACATCAACCTCGACGGCGACATCGGCTGCCTGGTGAACGGCGCCGGGCTGGCCATGTCCACCATGGACATCATCAAGCACTTCGGCGGTGAGCCGGCGAACTTCCTGGACGTGGGCGGCGGGGCCACGAAAGAGCAGGTCACCAAGGCCTTCAAGATCATCCTGCACTCGGACGAGGTGAAGGGCATCTTCGTCAACATCTTCGGGGGCATCATGAAGTGCGACGTGATCGCCGAAGGCGTGGTGGCTGCCGCGAAAGAGATCGGCCTCTCGGTGCCCTGCGTGGTGCGGCTCGAGGGGACGAACGTGGATCTCGGCAAGAAGATCCTGAGCGAGAGCGGGCTGAAGATCGTCCCGGCCGGCACCATGGCAGACGGTGCACAGAAGATCGTGCAGCTCACACGCGGCGCCTGACTCAAGGACTCGAACCATGGCAATCCTCGTCAACAAGAACACCCGCGTCGTCATTCAGGGCATCACCGGCTCCGCCGGCTCGTTCCACGCCAAGCAGTGCGTCGCCTATGGCACGCAGGTCGTCGCCGGCTGCACGCCGGGCCGCGGCGGCGAGACCTTCGAGGCCGAGGGCCCCGACGGGAAGAAGATCGGCATCCCGGTGTTCGACACCATGGCGGAGGCGGTGAAGCAGACCGGCGCCGACACCTCGTGTGTGTTCGTGCCCCCGCTCGGCGCCGCAGACTCGATCCTAGAGGCCGCCGAGGCGGGTTGCCGCCTGGTCATCGCCATCACCGAGGGCATCCCGGTGATGGACATGGTCCGCGCCCGCCGCGTGCTCGACGGCAAGAACGTGCGCCTGATCGGACCGAACTGCCCCGGGGTGATCACACCCGGGGAATGCAAGATCGGCATCATGCCCGGCCACATCCACCGGCCGGGGAAGATCGGCGTGGTCAGCCGGTCGGGCACGCTGACCTACGAGGCCGTGGGTCAGCTGACCGCGCTCGGTATCGGCCAGAGCACCTGCATCGGGATCGGCGGCGATCCGGTGAACGGCACGGACTTCATCGACGTCTTGAAGCTGTTCAACGAAGATCCGAACACCGAGGGTGTGATCATGATCGGCGAGATCGGCGGCAACGCCGAAGAGCGCGCGGCGGAGTACATCAAGGCTCAGTTCAAGAAGCCGGTGGCGGGTTTCATCGCGGGCACCACCGCGCCGCCCGGCAAGCGCATGGGCCACGCCGGCGCCATCATCAGCGGCGGCAAGGGCACGGCGAAGGACAAGATCGCCGCGCTCACCGCGGCGGGCGTGAAGGTCGCGCCCACTCCCAGCGACATGGGTACCACGCTGAAGAGCCTGCTCTGAGCTCCCACGGCCGTTGAGCGGGGCCGACCCGCGTCAGCTCTCGAGCGGGACCATTTCGTCCCAGCCACGCCGCTCGGGGTACTCGCGCCAGGGCCCCTCGCAACGGGCGCGGGCCGAGCAGGCTTGGCAGGGCGGGCCGTGGGCCTTGCCCTCTGCCACACGCCACTCGGAGTAGTCGAGGCGGCCGCCGAGGTCGCTGACGGTGGTGAGCGGAATGTGCGCTTCGACCGCCAGGTCTTCCATCCCGCGGAGGAAGCAGAGCGGGATCGCCTCGGTACACAGGCGGACGCCCCGGCTTCGGGCGCCGGCGCGGGCGCGTCCCAAGGGCTCGACGACCTCCGCGAGGCGCGGCACGACGCGATCGAAGAGCTCGAGGGCAGTGCCCACCGGGTGCACGAAGGCCAGCTGCGCCGCGCGCACGCCCAGGTCTGCCAAGAGCTCGACCGTGCTGGGCAAGAGCGCGACGTTCGAGCGGGTGATCACGCTGTTGGTGATCACGGCAAGGCCCGCCGCCACGGCGTTGGCGATGCCGCGCGAGGTCTCGTCGAAGCTCCCCGGCGCCTGGGTCAGCGCGTCGTGAACCTCGGCGTTCGGGCCGTGGAGCGAGGGCGAGATCTCGGTGACGCCCGCCGCCGTGAGCTCGGCGAGCCGATCCGGGTAGGCCAGTAGGCGACCGTTGGTCTGCAGCTGGATGCTCGAGAACCCGAGGGTCCTGGCGGCTCGCACCAGCGGCACCAGCCGTTTGTAGAGCGTCGGCTCGCCGCCGGTCAGCACCAGGCCGCGGGCCTCGGGCCGCGCCGCGCGGAGCTCGGCCAGAAGCTGCTCGGGCGGCCTCGCGGCGCACTCTGTCCTCTTCTCGCCCTGGGCGCAGAATAGACAGCGGTTGTTGCAGGCGAAGCCGAGCTTGAGATCGAGTCGGCGCGCACCTTCCACATTCCGAGGGTAGCACGCTACGCTCGACGCGATGCAGCTCGCCCGACTCGGCTCTCGACCCAAGCGCCCGGAGAACTTGCTGCCGGTGCGCCACCGAAAGGTCGGCGACGCGATCTTGCTCACCACCCAGTTCGGCGACTGGGTCTTCGTCAGCGATGCCGAGCTCGCCGAGCTGATGGCCGGCAAGCTCGAGCCCGGCTCGAGCCTCGAAGCGCGCTTGCGCGAGAAGAAGTTCTTGCTCGACTCGCTCGACGCCGGCGCGCTGGCAGACCGGGTGCGGCGCAAGAAGTCGTTCTTGCGCCACGGCCCGAACCTGCACGTGCTGGTGGTGACCCTGCGCTGCAATGCCACGTGCGTGTACTGCCACGCCAGCCGCGCCCCGATGGACCGCGTGGACACCGACATGTCGCGGGACACCGCCGAGAAGTGCGTGGACCTGGCGCTCCGCTCCACCGCGCCGCGCATCACGATCGAGTTCCAGGGGGGGGAGCCGCTCGCGAACTTCCCGGTGGTGCAGCACGCCATCGAGTACGCCCTGACCAAGAACCGGGCATACGGCAAGGAGCTCGAGTTCACCATGGTGTCGAATCTGTCGCTCCTCGACGACGAGCGACTCGACTACCTGGTGAAGCACAAGGTGCAGATCTGCACCAGCATCGACGGTCCGGCAGCGCTGCACGACAAGCAGCGCGTGTTGGCGGGGGGGAGCGCGTTTTCGCAGGCTGCACGCTGGATCCGCGCGATCAACCAGCGCTACGTCGATCTCGGGCTCGACCCGACCCTGTACCACGTCGAGGCGCTGATCACCGTCACCCGAGCCGCGCTCGATCAGCCCCGGCAGATCGTGGACACCTACCTCGAGCTCGGCTGTCGCGCCCTCTTCCTCAGGCCCCTCGACCCCTTCGGCTTCGCCAGCGAGACCGGGCACAAGATCGAGTACGAGCGGCGAAGCTACCTCGACTTCTACCGCGAGGCCGTGGACTACATGCTGGAGAAGAACGCCGCCGGCTCCGAGATCCTCGAGCGGTACGCGTCGATCTTCTTGACCAAGATCCTGACCGACGACGACCCCAACTTCCTGGACATCCGGTCGCCCTGCGGCGCCGGCATCGGGCAGCTGGCCTACAACTACGACGGCAGCGTGTTCACCTGCGACGAGGGCCGCATGCTCCACGAGATGGGCGACGACCTGTTCTTGCTCGGGCGCGCCGGCGAGGCCAAGTACCGCGAGCTCATGACCCACGACACGGTGCGCGCGATGCTCGCGGCGTCGAACCTGGACGCGCAGCCCGACTGCGTGAGCTGCACCTACGCGGCGTACTGCGGGATCTGTCCGGTCCACAACTACGAAACCCAGGGCTCGCTCCACGGGCGGATGCGCGAGAGCGACTGGTGTCGCGTCCACAAGGGCATCCAGGACTACTTGTTCGAGAAGCTCGCGCGGGGCGAGGGGTCGGTGGTCGAGACCTTGAAGCGCTGGACCACGGCGCGCGAGCGCACGCACTTCCTGCAGCAGTGCGCCTCGAGCTGAGGTTCGGCAAAACCGGGAGATTCCTCACTGTCCGGGTGGTCAGGGGGAAGTTCTCTGTTGATCAGGCGACGTCCATGCCGTAAGAGCCCGGGCCCTAGCGGGCGGGGCAACCCAGCGAAATCATCGGAGTAAGCAATGGCCAGTCAGCGAACGCTCTGCATCATCAAGCCGGACGCCGTCGAGAAGCGCGTCCAGGGTCACATCCTCCAGCGGCTGCTGGACGAGGGCTTCAAAGTGGTGGCCATGCGGCAGGCCCACCTGACGCGCGGTCAGGCCGAGGGCTTCTACGCGGTCCACCGCGAGCGCCCCTTCTTCGGCGAGCTCTGCACCTTCATGACCCGCGGGCCGGTCGTCCTGGTCGCGCTCGAGCGGGACAACGCCGTCCAGCACTACCGCGACGTGATCGGCGCCACGGATCCGGCCAAGGCCGCCGCCGGCACGATCCGAAAGCTCTACGGGTCGAACGTGGGCGAGAACGCCTGCCACGGGTCGGACTCCGAAGAAAACGGCCGAATCGAGTGCGGCTATTTCTTCCCTGGTCACGAGCTGCTTTGAGCCCCATAGTCCCGCAAGATGGAGAGTGGCAGCCCTAGCGGGAAGCCCGACGAGCCACAGGCGCTCGAGGCTGCGCTCGGCCATTTCCGTGACGCGCTGGGCAGCGTGAAGAACCTGGAGCAGGGCCTGCACAGCGTGCGCGTCGGGCCGCGATCGATCGAGAGCGTGCTGCCCGACGTGCGCGATTCGTGCGCTGCAATCGAGTCCAGCGCGCGGGAAGTGCTGGACCGGGTCGCGCGGCGCCTGCCCGACCGCACGGCGGTCGACGAGCTGCTCGCGTGGCTGGGCCCGCGCGCGCGAGAGCTCGACCGGGTGCTGACCGCCGCGCTGGGCAAACCCGTCAACGCCAAGGCCCGCCTCGGCCTCGAGCAAGACGTCGCACGCCTCTCGCGCGAGCTCGAAGCGGGGCGCGCGCTGGTGGACCTCTTGGACGACGCGGTGCGGGGGAGCCGCTTCCCGCTGGATCTAGCCGAGCTCGTGCGCCACGCCCGGGTCTCGCGGGACGCCAGCGCTCACATCGAGGCGCGCGTGGCCCCAGGCCTCAGCGGCGAGGTCCTGGTCAACCCGCGCGTCTGCGGACTCGTGATGGGGATCGGCGCGAGCCTGGTGCACCAGCGCTCCGGGTCGACACCCATCGTCAGCCGCGGCACGGACGCCTGCCTGGTGATCGGCGTCGAAGGGGCGGGCACCGAGGTGGTGTTGCTTCCCACGGTCACGTTGCTCGCGCCCACGTTGTCGTGCGCCCGCGCCGCCGCGCGAGCGTGCGGGCTCGGCTTGAGGTGGGACGAAGCCGCGGCACGCTTCTCGGTCACCTTGCCGCCGTGACGGATTTCGTTCAGCTCCCGCGCGAACCGAGCTATGTCCCGAGGCGCCGTGGAAGCTTCCGAAGTCCGCCCGCTGATCGAGGCTGCGTTCGCTGAAAGAAAGCTGCTGGCAGAGCCCCGTCACCGCGCGGCAGTGCACGAAGCCCTCGCCCTGCTCGACGCCGGCAAGATCCGCGTCGCGTCGTCCGTCGCCCCCGGCAAGTGGGAGACCCACGCCTGGGTGAAGCAGGCCGTGCTGCTCTACTTCGGTGTCACCGAGATGCGCCGCCTGCGCGCCGGCCCGATCGAGTTTCACGACAAGATCCCGCTCAAGCAAGGCCTCGAGGCCGCCGGCGTGCGGGTGGTGCCCCCGGGCACGGTGCGCTACGGCGCGTTCGTCGAAGCCGGCGCCATCATCATGCCGGGGTACGTCAACATCGGCGCTTGGGTGGGCAGCGGAACCATGGTGGACACCTGGGCGACGGTGGGCTCGTGCGCCCAGATCGGCAAGAACTGCCACCTGTCGGGTGGCGTGGGCATCGGCGGCGTGCTCGAGCCACCGGGGGCCCAGCCGGTGATCGTGGAAGACGGCTGCTTCATCGGCTCACGGGCCATCATCGTCGAGGGCGTGATGATCGAGAGCGAGGCGGTCGTCGGCGCCGGCGTCACCCTGACGGCCTCGACCGCCATCATCGACGTCACGGGCAGCGAGCCCGTCGAGCACCGGGGGCGGGTCCCCGCTCGAAGCGTGGTGATCCCCGGGATGCGCCCCAAGAAATTCCCCGCGGGCGAGTACATGGTGCCCTGCGCGCTGATCATCGGGCAGCGGAAAGACAGCACCGACAAGAAGACGAGCTTGAACGCGGCCCTCCGAGAGTTCAACGTTCCGGTCTGATGCGGCTCGCCCAAACGCTGCTCTGGCTGTGCCAGACCCCATCGTTCATCGGGGACGAACGCCCGCTGTGCGACGCGGTCGCGGCTCGCCTGTCCACTCTGTCGCTCGCGGCACCGGTGCGGCGCTTCGGCGATTCACTGGTCGTGCCGCTCAGCCGCGACACGGGCGGGCCGAAGATCGCGCTGATCGGCCACCTGGACGTCGTCCGCACGGAGCACGAGCATGCGCCCCGCATCGAGGGGGACCGCCTGTACGGCCCGGGGGCCGCCGACATGAAGAGCGGGCTCACGCTGATGCTCGACCTCGCCGAGCGCCCCGAGCGCCCCCGCGTGGACCTGACGCTGGTCTTCTATGCACGCGAAGAGGGTCCCTATGCCGAGAACGAGCTGGGCGTGGTGCTCGACGAAGACCCGGAGCTCTCCCGGGTGGACTTCGCCATCGCGCTCGAGCCCAGCGACAACAAGCTCCAGCTGGGGTGCAGTGGCTCGGTGCACGCGAAGGTTCGCTTCCAGGGTCGGACCGCCCACTCGGCGCGACCCTGGCAGGGTGACAACGCCATCCACAAGGCCGCGGGCCTCTTGGCCCGGCTCGGCGCCCTCGAACCCGAGCGGGTGAGCATCGACGACCTCGAGTGGGCCCACGTGACCAGCGCGACCATGGCCAGCGGCGGGCGCGGGCGCAACGTGATCCCCGATCAGTTCGAGCTGAACCTGAATCGCCGCTTCGGCCCCGACCGGGACCTCGAGCGAGTCCAGCAAGAGCTCTTGGCGCTGGTCGCCGGCGAGGCCGAGGTCGAGTTCATCGATCTTTCTCCGGCCGCGCCTCCGCTCCGGCACCACCCGCTGGTCGAGGCCCTGGCGGCGAGCGGGGTCCACGCGGTCGAGCCAAAACAGGCCTGGACCGACGTCGCGCGCTTCGCACGGCTGGGTGTGCCCGCGGTCAACTTCGGGCCCGGAACGCAGGCGCAGGCCCACCAGAAGAACGAATGGACCTCGCTCTCGGGGCTAGCCCTCGGCCAGCGCATCCTCAGGCGGTTCCTCGAGCACGCCGAGGCAAGATGAGCGCCGCGGCGCTGGCCCGGCGAGCCGCCGTGCGTCACCGGGCCGACGGTGGCTCCGAGCAGCTCGACGAGGCCGTGGTGGTGGAAGAGCCCCTCGAGATCCGCATCGCCGGCGAGACGTTCGCGATCACCATGCGGACCCCCGGACACGATGCCGAGCTCGCCGCGGGCCTGTTGCTCTCGGAAGGGCTGATTCAGAGTCGACGCGATCTGGGAGGCCTGGCCCACTGCGGTCGACCCGGCGACGAGGGGTACGGCAACACCCTCGAGATCACCTCCGCCCCGGGGGCCCGCCTCGACGCCGAGCGCATCGACCTCGGGCGCCGTGGCACGCTGACGACCGCCAGCTGCGGGGTCTGCGGCCGTCGAAGCATCGACGATCTGATGGCGCGCGTCGGCGAGAGCGTCGACTCGACTCGGTTCGACCGCGAGGTGCTGAGGGCGCTCACTGATCGGCTCTCGTCGGAGCAGCCCGTGTTCGCCCACACCGGCGGGCTGCACGCCGCCGGCGTCGCGGATGCGTCGGGCGCGTGGTGCGTGGTGCGCGAGGACGTGGGCCGTCACAACGCGGTCGACAAGGTCGTCGGGCGCCTGCTATTCGACGACGCCCTACCCGGTCGCGGGCAGGTGCTGGTCGTCTCGGGGCGCAGCTCCTTCGAGATCGTACAGAAGGCCGCGGCGGCGGGCTTCGCTGGGCTGGTGTCGGTGTCCGCGCCAACCTCGCTGGCTGTAGCCACGGCCGAGCGCGCGGGGCTCACGCTGATCGGGTTTTCCCGCGGGGGAGCGTTCAACGTGTACGCGGGCGCCTGGCGCGTGGCACCCTGAGCCGCCCGGGGGGTGTAAGCCCAGCCGGCGGCCGGTCGTTCTTCGGGCGTCGGAAGGAAAAGCGGGAGTCAGTCATGCGAAAGTCAACGATTCTGGGCGTCTTGGCAGCGGGCTTGATGGCGGCGGGGTGCGCCGGAGGAGGGTCGCGGTCGTACGCCCCCGCCTCGCCGGGCGCGCAAGAGCCGGCGAGCTACGGCGAGTCGAAGGCCGCGAGCCCCGCCGGGGCCCCGTCCCCGGCCGCCGAGAGCGCGCCGATGAGCGGCGACGTCGCCAAAGCCGAGCGGCCGGGCCTGGGCACCGAGTGGGGTGAGAACCGCGAGAGCCGCGTGTCGACCTCGGCGTTCTTCCGCGAGCGCCCGGATCAGCCCTTCGACGTGGTCAAGATGTTCTACAACGACTCCGAAGGCGTTCGTGCGATGGCCCGCCGGGCCGGCGTGAGCGACTTCCGCGACAGCTCGGGTCGCTCGACTCGAGGTGCCGTCACGGTGCGCCTGCTCGATGGCAGCGGCCGCCCCCTCGAGGGCTTCAGCTCGAGCGGGAACACCTACGTCGTCGGTGACCACGGACAGCGCTACATCATCCAGATCAAGAACAACACCGGCGTGCGCTTCGAGGCGGTGACCACGGTCGACGGCCTGGACGTGATCAACGGGCGCTCGGGTGCGTACTCGAACCGCGGCTACATCATCAACGGTTTCTCGACGGTCGAGATCGATGGCTGGCGCCGGAGCACCGACACCGTCGCCGCGTTCCGCTTCGGTCGCGTGGGAGAGTCCTACGCCGCCAAGAAAGGCGAAGACCGCCACGTGGGCGTGATCGGCGTGGCGCTCTTCGAGGAGCGCGGAGCCAGCTTCCCCTGGAACCAGGGCGAGGTCGACAAGCGCCACAATGCCGATCCCTTCCCCGGCCAGTTCGCCAAGCCGCCGGGCCAAGACTGATTCCAGTCCCGAGTCCCCTCCCCGACACGCCGGGTCCCGAAAGGGGCCCGGCTTTTTTCATTCCTCGGCGGGTCGAGCAAGACGCGCCGAGAGCGCCGAGAGCGGCTCGCTCTTCCCGCGGCGGATCCAGATCTCGAGGGGCGCAGAGGGGTCGGCCCCCGGCTCGAGCGTGACCTCGCCCAGCCAGCGACGGGCGAAGGCGCCGACCTCGTCGGACAGCCTCCGGAACGTCTCGGGCGTGTTCGGTGCGTTCAGGCGATCGAGCACCCGAATCCTGAGCTCGTCGGTCCGGAAGCGAACGGCCGGCAGCGCCGCCTGCACCTGCTGCGCAGCCGCGAGCAGGCGCTCGGCGACGTCGAGGAGACGCCGATCGTCCGGCGCAGCGTCCCGCTTGCGAACCGCGGCGAAGCGGAGCCCCTCGGGCGTGACCTCGATCACGTAGTCGCTCGCGTGCCCCACCAAGACGACCGCGGGCGCGTTCTTCACGTGGCCGTAGCGCGCGACGTCCACCAGCACCTCGCCCAGCGATCCGTCGCGGATGATCGCGTGAAACACCGGGACCACGGCCTCGGGGTCGGGCAGCGTCCCGGCTTCGATCGGGATCGAGAGCTCGATGCGTCGGGCTTTCATGCCATCACTCGGCCGCCGTGGGCGACGTCTGCGCCACCAGCTTGGCGTGACAAGCATGGGCGGCATCCAAGAAGAGCTGGGCCTCTTCGATCAGCTGGTGCGCGACGTCATGCGTCGCCGACGCGGGCGGCTCGGCCTGGGCGTTGAACAGGTAGTGGGCGAACTTTCCGCCGACGAACGGATCGAAGAACAGCTTGGTGTCGTAGAAGTGGACGCGAAACTCACGCACCACCTCGGCGGCGTCTTCCGAGACGTTGGGGTTGCGCTCGTGGGCCAAGGCCCGCGCCGCTTGCAGCATGGCGCTCAGGGCACGCCGGGCGGCGCCGGCAGGCTCGCCTTGATCGAGCAAGAGCTGCGCCTCGAAGACCTCGCGCTCGCTGGCCGCGAGGCCCATCTCGAGGTAGCTGACCACGGCGCCAGCGCACTCGCCTTCACCGATGTCGCCGATGGTGTACTCGCGCGGGTCGCCCCAATCCGAGTAGTACGACGGGTCGACGTCGTAGGGCGGAACGTGGGCGTGAGCGTCCACGAGGGCGCGGATCTCTTTCTTGCCGACCCGCTGGACCCAGTCCCGAAACACGTCCCCGTCCGCGCGCTCGGCGGCGTACCGCGCGACCAAAGCGTCGACCAGCTTGGGGACGTTTTTCGAAGGCACGGCGCCGATGGCGAGGCCGAAAGCCCCCGCGTTGTCGGTCCACTGACCGCCGACCACCAGCTGGAAGTGCGGGACGCGTCGGCCGTTCACCACCCGGCTGACGCCCAAGAAGCCGATGTCAGCGACGTGGTGCTGCGCGCACGAGTTGTAACACCCGCTGCACTTGACGTGCAGCTCGCGTGCCGCCGGCGCGTCGATCACCCGAAGGCGACGGCGAAGCTCGGCCGACAGGCCGCGTGACGAAGAGATCCCGAGCTTGCACGTGTCGGTGCCGGGGCACGACGTCACGTCGGCGATGGTCCCGGCGTCCCCGTCCCCCAGCCCGACTTGCTCGAGGGCGGCGTACAGCGCCGGCAAGTCGGCCTCGCTCACCCAGCGGAAGAGGAGGTTCTGGTCGACGGTCGTTCGCAGGGTGTCGCCGGTGAGCAGGCGCGCGACGGCAGCGACGGCGCGCGCTTGGCGGCTGGTGAGATCGCCGAGCGGCAAGGACACCGTCGCCGTGGTGTATCCGGCCTGCTTCTGCCCGCGGACGTTGTCCGCGCGCCAGCGCGCGAACCCTGCGCCCGCCGCGCGCGCCGCCTCGGCCGAGAGGGGGGCGCCGGCCCGAAGCGGGCGCTCGTCGCCCGCGCCCAGAGCCTCGAGGAAGGCCGTCCAGCGGGGGTCGGGGCGCAACTTCGCGCGCTCGTCGCGGACGAGGCGGCGGAACTCCTCGATGCCCAGGCGTTTGACCAAGAACTTGAGGCGCGCGCGCTGCCGGTTCTCGCGCTCGCCCAGCCGCGCGAAGACGCGGCACACGGCCTGGGACACCGGTAGAAGCTCGGTCTCGGGGGTGAACTCTTCGAGCAGCTGCGCGGCCTGGGGAACGGCGCCCAAGCCCCCGCCGACGAACAGCTGGAACCCCCGCTCGACCCTCTCGCCGACCGCTCGCGTGGTGGCGATGGCCCCGATGTCGTGGAAGCTGGTCAAGCCGCACGCGCTCTGCCGACACCCCGAGAACGCGACCTTGAACTTGCGACCCATGTCTTGCACGTCGTCGTGGCCGAGCAAGAAGAACGCCAGCGCGTGGGCGTAGGGCGTGGTGTCGAAGGCTTCGCCCGAGCAAACGCCCGCGCTGGTGCACTGCGTGACGTTACGCACCGAGTTGCCGCACGCTTCTCGACTGGTGATGCCCACCGCCGCGAGCCGCCGCATCAAATCGGGGGTGTCCTCGATGTGGACGAAGTGCAGCTGCACGTCCTGCCGGGTGGTCACGTGCAAGATCCCGTCGGAGTACTCTTCAGCCAGCTCGGCCATCGCTTCGAGCTGCTCGGCCGAGAGCTTCCCGTAGGGCACCTTGAGCCGCATCATGCCGGGCGCGTCCCAGACCGTGCCGGGGCCCTTGGTTGGGCGCTCGGGAAACGCCAGCTCTTGGGCCTTCTGACCGTCCTGGCGGTGGCCGTTGTCGTACCGCTGGCCGTAGGCTCCGCGCCGGAGCCGCGTCTCGGCGAAGAGCTTCTCTTCGATCTTGCCGCGCTGGCGAAGCTCGAGCTGCGTCTCGAACACGTCGATCTCGCGGCTCCAGTCCTGCCGCGTGCGGGCGGCGAGGCGCTCTTTCCAGCTCGGGTCGGCTGCCATCGGCTCTGGCCGAGGTATTATCCGCAATTTCCGCCATGACAAGTCAGGAATCCACGACAGGCACCAAAGCCTCACAATTTGTGCCGTTTCGTTCCAGCTAATAGCGCACCATTTCAGTCAAGAAAGGGGTTTCTCGGCGCGTTCATGCTAGGAGCCGGACCGCCATGCGCTACCGCCGACTCCTGCTCCCGACCCTCAAAGAGGCCCCCTCCGATGCCACCAGCGCGAGCCACGTGCTCTTGCTCCGCGCGGGGTACATCCGCAAGGTCGGCGCGGGAGTGTACAGCTACTTGCCGCTGGGCGTGAAGGTCCTCAGGCGCGTGGAGAGCATCGTGCGCGAAGAGATGAACCGCGCCGGCGCGCAAGAGGTGCTGCTCCCGGCGCTGTTGCCCTCGGAGTACTTCCGGGAAACGGGCCGCTGGGATCTGTACGGCGAGGTCCTGTTCCGGATCAAGGACCGCAAGGGCACCGACTATCACCTGGGGCCGACGCACGAAGAGATCATCACCGATCTGGCACGTCACGAGATCAAGAGCTACCGGGACATGCCGAAGAATCTGTATCAGATTCAGACCAAGTTCCGCGACGAGCCTCGCCCGCGCGGCGGCCTCTTGCGCTGCCGCGAGTTCAGCATGAAAGACGCCTACTCGTTCGACGTGGACGAGGCGCGCGCCCGCACGAGCTACGAGGCGATGCGGGTCGCGTACACGCACATCTTCGACCGCATGGGGCTCACCTACCGCATGGTGAACGCCGACTCCGGAGCCATCGGCGGCTCGGGCAGCGCCGAGTTCCAGGTGCTGGTGCAGAGCGGCGAGGACTTCCTGGCGGCGTGCACCAAGTGCCAGTACGCCGCAAACCTCGAGGTCGCGAGCTCGCCCGCGCGTCCGCGGGCCGCCGACCCCGAGAAGACGCCGGCCACTGACAAGGTGCACACGCCCAGCCAGCGCAGCATCGAAGAGGTGAGCAGCTTCCTGGGCGCGGCCCCGGACCGATTCTTGAAGAGCCTGCTCTACGTCGCCGAGAGTGAGGTCGTGATGGCCGTGGTGCGCGGCGACCACGAGGTGAACGAAATCAAGCTGGCGCGCGCGCTGGGCGTAGCCGAGGTGTTCATGGCCAGCGCCGAGGACGTGCAGAAGGCCACGGGCGCCGCCGTGGGCTTCGCCGGACCGGTGGGCTTCGCCGGCAAGCTGGTGGTCGATCAGAGCGCAGCCAGCGTGGTCGACGGCATCACCGGCGCCAATCTGACCGACTACCACCTGAAGCACGTCCAACCGGGGCGCGACTTCACCGGGCAGGTCGCGGACATCCGCAGCGTGCGGGAGGGTGACCCTTGCCCCGAGTGCGGGTCCCCGCTCGGCATCTACCGCGGGATCGAGGCGGGTCACATCTTCCTGCTCGGCACACACTACTCGAGCAAGATGGGCGCGACCTATCTGGACGACAAAGGCGAGCAGCAAACCATCGTCATGGGCTGCTATGGCATCGGCGTCTCACGCCTGGTCGCGACGACCGTCGAGCAGCACCACGACCAGAACGGCATCACCTGGCCGATGGCGCTGGCGCCGTTCCAGGTGCACATCGTACAGCTCGGCACCGAGCCCGAGGTCGAAGCGGCGGTGGGCGAGCTCGAGCGGGCGCTCGAAGCCCAGGGCATCGACGTGCTGGTCGACGACCGCGACGAGCGGCCCGGCGTCAAGTTCAAGGACGCGGACCTGGTCGGTGTCCCGCTGCGCGTCACGGTCGGAGCGCGGGCCCTGAAGAGCGGCGGGGTCGAGCTCAAGCCGCGCAGCGAGCCCGATCCGAAGAAGGTCGAGATCGTGCCGCTGGCCGAGGCTGCCGCGACCCTCGCAGAGCGCGTGCGTCAACTGCTCGCCCACTGACCGACATGGCCGAGCACGAGCGGACAGGCGCCAGCAGCACGGACGCGGTGCACGCGGGCGCCGACAGCCGGCGCCCTCACCACACGCTCACCCCCAGCATCGCCCAGACCGCCACCTACACCTTCGAGGATACTGCGGACCTCTCGCGCTACATGCGGGGAGAAGACCACGACGCGGAGCGCGAGGAGTACGGGCGCTACGGCAACCCGACGGTGCGCGAGGTCGAGCGGCGCGTGGCTGCGCTCGAGGGCGCGGACGACGCCGTCGCGTTCGCGACGGGGATGGCCGCGGTGACCACCTCGATCTTGGCCCTGACCAAGGCGGGGGATCACGTGGTGCTGTTCCGCGACTGCTATCGCCGCACCCGGCAGTTCGTGACCCAGACCCTGGCGCGGTTCGGCGTGCGGCACACCCTGGTGGGCCCAGCCTCGCTGGACGAGCTGGAGGCCGCGATCACCCCCGAGACGAGGCTCTGCGTCGGCGAGTCACCGACCAACCCCTACCTCTACTGCACCGATCTCAGCGCGCTCTCGCGCATCGCGAAGAGCAAAGGGAGGGTGCGTACCCTGGTCGACTCGACCTTCGCCACGCCGGTGAACCTGCGGCCTCGCGAGCACGGCATCGATCTGGTGGTGCACAGCGCGACCAAGTACCTCTCGGGGCACAACGACGTGCTCGGGGGCTTCGTGGCCGGCCCCACCCACCTGATCTCGCTGGTGCGCGACCTCCGGAGCGTGCTGGGCGCGAACCTGGACCCGCACGCTGCGTTCTTGATCGGTCGCGGGCTCAAGACCCTTGCGGTCCGCGTCGAGAAGCAGAACGCTACCGCGCTCGAGGTCGCGCGCATGCTCGAGGTGCACCCGGCCGTCGAGCGCGTGTTCTATCCCCTGCTCGAGAGCCACCCATCACACTCCGTGGCCGCGAGCCAGATGCGCGGCGCCGGCGGAGTGGTGAGCTTCGTGGTCAAGGGCGGGCGCCCCGCCGCGGGCCGGATGATCGACGCCTGCCGACTGGCCACGATCGCTCCGTCCCTGGGCGGCGTCGAGACGCTGATCGAGCAGCCTGCGCTGATGAGCTACTTCGAGCTGTCGGATGAAGAGCTGGCCCAGATCGGGATCGACCCGGCGCTGATTCGGCTCTCGGTGGGGATCGAAGAGACGCGCGACGTGCTCGCCGACATCGAGGGAGCGCTCTCGGCGCTCTGACCCGCGGGCCGTCGAGGTCTCTAGACCGCGACCCGCGCCGGAGGTGGCACGGCTCGTGGCGGCGGTCGGCACGGTCGCGAGCGGCCTGATCCCGGCGGTTTGGCCGGGCCTCGCCCCGTTCGCGGTAGGGCATTTTTTCCCCCGGTTCGCGCTCGGCGCGGAGCGGACCTCCCACTTGCGCCCCCAAGAATGGGTCGCTGCCGTTCTCAATGCGGCTCGGCCGCCCTATCCTGTCGCGACCATGCCAGGGCTCCGCTCTCGCTTCGTCCGCGACCTGGTGGAGTCGTTCGAGCGCGAGGCGAGCGGCGACACGGTCGGCGAGACCGTCCGTCGAGTGGCGAGCCGGTTGTCTACAGGCGACGTCCGCGCCGCGTTGCGCGACGCGCGCCACGCAGACGCACTCGACGTCGCCGATGCCGAAGAGCTGCTCTTCGGGCTCGACGCGGCGGTCGGGGACGGGACCGGGCAGCTCTTGGAACGTCTTGCCGCCGAGCACCTGGGCAGGATCTTGGCGCAGGGCAACTTCGCCGTCCCCGGCGATCTGACCGGCACCGTGGCGCGCATGCAAGCCCCCCTCGAGCACCTGTTCGTTGGGCTGCCCATCGGCTTCGACGTGTCGAAGACGCGCGAAGGCCTGACCTTGTTCATCGGCGCCAGCGGGCGGCCGCGCACCGCGCGGCTGCTCTCGCATCTGACCGCGGCGCTGGTCCGGGCGTGCCAGCGCTACGCGCGCGAGGGCATGAGTGAAGACGTGACCCTCCGCATCGAGTCCCTTGGCGATCGCGCTCGCGTCACCGCCCGCCTCGGTGCCGTCGCACCGTTGGCTTCTGCGCCGCTCTTGCCCCCGCAGCCGCCGCGCCGCCGTGCTTCCCAGCCGCATCTGCCCACGACCAAGCCCACGCTCGAGGCGGTGAACCGCATCCTGACGCGCGCGAGCGTGGCGCCGCCCCCGGCGGACCCCGACGAAATCGTCGCACCGCGCAGCCGCCGTCCAGTGACTCACCGCACCGAACCCCACCCTCCGGTGCCCGCCCCCCGGTCGGACACCCTGCCGAGCGTCCCGCGCTCGGGGGTGGTCAGCCGAAACGACGAGGACGACGAGCCGTCGTCGTCCTCGGGTTGAGCTCGGTCAACCGAAGCCCCCCCCTTTGGGACAGGCCGACGACGAGCACGCGGGCAGAGCTGAGGCGAACAGGGCGATCCACCAACGATGCATGGTGGCCCGAGTGTAGCGCGCGCCGCGCCGGCGGATGTGCGACACTGCCAGCACGTGACGGAAAAGTCGGCGGTTCCGGAGTGGTTCGGTCGGGCAGAGGCTCCGGCCCCGGCGGTGAACCGGGCAAGCTCGGGGTGCGTGCTGCCGGTGGTGCTGCTGGCGCTGGCTGCAGCCGCGGCGTCGGCCGTGTTCGGCATGGTCGAGCACCAGCGCGCCGAACGCCTCGAGCGCCAGCTCGGCGAGGCGATGGCTCTGAGCAAAAACCCCAGGTCCGCCCCGGCCGAGCCCGCGCCGCTCCCCGCGTCGCCGCCGCCGACGCCGACCCCGGCCCCGCCGCCAGCGACGGCCGCGACCCCCGAGCCGAGTGCCGACCCGACCGAGGCGCTCTCGTCGGCCGAGATCATGAAGGTGATGAGCCGTGCTCGGCCCGCGCTCAAGGCCTGCTACGACGCTTCGCCGCCCGACGACCGGGGCGCCGGCCGCGTCACGCTGAACGTCACGATCGCGGCGACCGGCAGCGTGACGCAGGTTCGCGCCGAGCGCGCCGGGACGCTAGAGCCCGCAGTGGCCACCTGCGTCACCCGAGTCGTTCGCTCCCTGAAGTTCCCTGAGTCCTCCGGACCGACGACCGTGAACTACCCGGTGGTGTTCCAGTCCGAATGAGCGGAGCTCAGAACTCGGCTGGGTCCGAGTAGGTGCCAAACACGTCGCGCAGCACGTCGCAGATCTCTTGCTCGGTGCAGTACACGCGGGCAGCGTGGACGATCGGCGGCATCAGGTTGGCGCTGCCCTTGGCGGCCGAGCGGACCGCGGCCAGCGCCGCGTCGACCTCGGTCTTGCTACGGCCAGCCTTCACCTGCGCGAGGGCTTCGATCTGCCGCTGCTGCACCGCCTCGTCGAGCTTCAAGGTCGGAATGCGATCGGGCTCGTCGTGCTTGAAGTCGTTGACGCCGACCATGATGCGCTCGCCCTGATTGAGCTGGCGCTCGAACTCGTAAGCGCTACGCGCGATCTCGCGCTGGGGGTAGCCCTTCTCGACGGCGCGCACCATGCCGCCCATCTCGTCGATGCGCCGGATGTAGTCGAGCGCTTCGCTCTCGAGGCGGTTCGTCAGCCACTCGACATAGTAGCTGCCGCCCAGCGGATCGATGGTGTTGGCCGCGCCACTCTCGTGGGCGACGAGCTGCTGCGTGCGGAGCGCGATGGTGACCGCCTCTTCCGTGGGCAGCGCATAGGTCTCGTCGAGCGAGTTGGTGTGGAGCGACTGCGTGCCGCCCAGGACGGCCGCCAGCGCCTGGAGCGCCACGCGAGCGACGTTGTTGTACGGCTGCTGGGCTGCCAGGGAAACGCCGGCGGTCTGCGCGTGGGTGCGCAGCTTGAGACTCTCGGCCTTCTTGGCGCCGTAGCGCTCTTTCATGAAACGCGCCCACATCCGGCGCGCCGCTCGGAACTTGGAGATCTCTTCGAAGAAGTCGTTGTGGACGTCGAAGAAGAACGACAGCCGTGGCGCGAACTCGTCCACGGCCATCCCGCGCTCGAGGCAGGCTTCCACATAGGCCAGGCCGTCGGCCAGGGTGAACGCCAGCTCCTGGGCCGCCGTCGCCCCGGCCTCGCGGATGTGATAGCCGCTGATGCTGACCGTGTTCCAGCGCGGCACCTCGCGCGAGCAGAACTCGATCATGTCCGTGACCATGCGCATGGCGGGGCGAGGCGGCACCAGCCAGGCGTGCTGCGCGATGAACTCTTTCAGGCAGTCGTTCTGCACCGTGCCGCCGATGCGATCACGCGGGATGCCTCGGACGTCGGCGAGCGCGACGTAGAACGACAGGAGCACGATCGCGGGACCATTGATGGTCATGCTCGTGGTCACCTGGTCGAGCGGGATGTCTCCGTAGAGCACCTCCATGTCGCGCAGGGTGTCCACGGCGACACCACACATGCCCACCTCGCCCAGCGCGCGGGGCGAGTCCGAGTCGTAGCCCATCAAGGTGGGGAAATCGAAGGCGGTGGACAGGCCGGTCTGCCCCTCGCGGAGCAGGTACTTGAACCGCTCGTTGGTCTGCGCCGGGGTGCCGAAGCCGGCGAACATGCGCATCGTCCACAGGCGCCCGCGATACATGGTGGGCTGCACCCCGCGAGTGAAGGGGTACTGGCCGGGCAATCCCAGGTCGCGCGCGTAGTCCAGATCGAGATCGGCGGGAGTCACCAGATCGGGCACCTCGACGTCGCTCCAGGTCGAGAAGCGCGACCTGCGTGGCGGCATCTTGGCCACGCTCGCGGCGACGTCGTTCTGCCGCCAATCGCGCACCGCACGCGCGAGCTCGCTCAGCCCTTCGGGGCTCTCGCCCTCGCCGGTGAATGCGCTGGCGTCCTGGACTTCTTGGGCCATGGGATGGAAATAGCGAACGGCGCTGGCGTTGGCCAGTCGCGTCTGGTCAGCAGCCGGAAGGCAGCCCGGGACTGCCCTGGAGCGGCTTGGTCTCGCCGCCGTTCAGGTCGTGAGTGACGGCCCCCACGAGCTGCACGTCACCCGAGCAGAGGTTCGCCTTGTCGCTGGCCGGCAAGAGCGCCGAGTCGTCGAGGGTGAAGGGAATCGTCTTGGAGTCGCCCGTCCCGACTTTCACCGGGAAAGTGACGCCCTGTGGGACGACCTTGAGACCGCCGACCAGCGTCGCGCCGTCGCGCGCGAGCGAAAAGCTGCCGAGCTCGACCGTCGCCGCGTGCTCGGCTTGCGCGCCGACCTCGAGCTCGAGGGCGAAGCTGCCGCCGAGCTGGGTGCCCAGCGTTTGCTCGGTGACGGTGAGCTTCACGTTGGAGACGGTCGCGCTGACCGAGATGTTGTCCTTGCTGCCGCAGCCCAGGGCGGTGAGCCCGGCGAACAGCGCGATCGAGCGTTTCATCGGGTTCGCAGCATAGCATCGCCGCGCGGGCTTGCGCCCCGGGCGGCGGGTGGAGGACATTTCCGGTGATGCAGCGCTCGCTGACCTTGGTCGCCATCGCCGCCGGTGCGTGCGCGGCGCCGCTGCTTCCGCCACCCCCACGGCCGCCGCCGAGCCCGCCGGCGCGGGTCGCACCGAGCTCCCGCCCGAGCGCGCGGCCCGCCGTGCCTGCCCCAGAGGCCAAGCCGCCGGAGCGCCCCGCCCGGGCACCCACCGGAGAGATCGGCACGGCGCACCCCCTCGTCGTGGAGCAAGTCGCCAAGGACGGAGGCTGGGTCGTGTTCTGCCAGGCCCGCAGCGACGGCAACGGCGACGGCAAGGTCGCGGCGGAGCTCGGCCCCGGCGGCAAGCTCGGCGGTGACGCGCTCACCCGGTACTTCGCCCGGGGCGCGGGGCCGGGTGAAGCCATCGACGACCTGTTGGCCCACGACGACTCGGGGCGCTGGGTGGTGATCGCCCGCGGCGGCAGCGTGAGCCTGGTCGACACCGACGGCGGCGCAGAGACGAACCTCACCGCGCTGGGGCTCGACGCGCGGAGCGATGCCCTCGCGTTTCGCTCGCACCGCGCCGTCGCGTTCGACGCGGTGGGCTCGCGGCTCGCCTACCTGCGAGGTGAAGGCAAAGACACCCGCGTGATCGTGCGGGTGCTGTCCACCGGCGGGGAGACGGCGCTGGACCCCGGCGCACCGGAAGTGTGGCGCCTCGAGCTCGATGCGACCGGTCGATTCGTGATCGTGCAGACGCTGATCGACGACACCAACCGGGACAAGAAGCTGACCTGGCCCGCGCCCCTGCGAAAGGAGCCGCGCCCCTGTCGCGGCCCCGTGGCGAGCTATGACGCCCACCTCGGGCGAGGCGACGAACCGGTGGTGCGCCTGCTTCCGGTCGACGGGGGCAAGACCGAGACCGTGCCGGGCTTCGTCACGACGCTCGGGCCGGGGGTCGTCGTGCGCGAGCCGCCTAGCCGGCTCGTGCTCAGGAAGAACGGCAAGACCGAGGAGCTGACGGGAGACAAGTGTGGAGCCCGGGTGATGCTGGTGGATCACGAGCGCGAGCAGCTCTTGGTGGCGTGCACGAAGCCCAAGGGGCGACCCAAGCTCGAGCTGGTCTCGAGCGGAAAGGCCGTCGCGCTCGACGCCGACGTGGCGCACCAGAGTCGCGACCAGACCGACGCCGCGGCGAGCCGCTGGTTCGCGCTCTATCCCGGCAACGACACGAAGCTGCTCGACCTGGCCAGCCGGAGGCTGATCGGCCTGACTCCCGGCGACGTGGTGCTGGCGAGCTTCGGCTCGCGAAGTCTGGTTCGACGCAAGCGCGCCCTGGTCCTCTTCGACGTCGAGAGCGGCGCCGAGCACCCGCTCGGCGGAAGCGTCTCGCCGTCACTCGACTCGCTCTCCGCCCCACCGCTGGTGATGGCGGCTCCGATCGTGGTGAACCTCGACGAGCAGAAGGTGGTGGGCACCGTCGCCGGACGTCCGCTCGCCATGACCCCCGACGGCAAGGTGCTGGTCGCGCGCGGGGGAGACGGCGACGGCGCGGTGCTCTCCGTCGGTCCGCTGGTTTGGCAGGCGCCGGTGGCCCCATGAGCCAGGGGCTGAGCGCCTGCGTGCTCGGGGTGCTGCTGGCGGCGGCGTGCGGGCGCGGCGAAGAGCGAGCGCCGCCCCGGACGGTGTTCGTGCCGGCGGGCAGCGCCGAGTCCCTCGACGGCCCCTCGCCGACGCGCGGGGCCGGAGCCGCGCCGCGAGGGGCCCCGTTGCCGCAGGACCGGGAGCACGCCGAGCGACTGTTTCAGGAGGCGCGCGAGCTGATGCAGAAGGGCCGACTCGACGAGGCCTGCGCGCGTTTCTCCGAGAGCCTCGAGCTCGACCGCGCTGTGGGCACGCTGCTCAATCTCGCGAGCTGCATGGAGCGCTCGGGTCGGGTGCCGAGGGCGTGCGAGCTATACGCCGAAGCGCGCGACCTCTCGAAGACCGCGGGCAGCGACGCGCGAGCACGCTTCGCCGAGGACCGTCGCGCCGCGCTCGGCTGCCCGTGAGCCTCACGGACAGTTCTGGCTCTTGACCGCGGTGCCCGCGGAGATGGTCGAGTCCTCGGCGAACTTGAAGGGGATCGACTGACACCACCAGATGCCGCAGTTCTGCTGCACCTGCACGTGCAGGTGCGGACCGAACGACCAGCCGCTGTTGCCGGATTTCCCGAGCGGGTCACCCTGGTTCACGGCCTGACCGACCTTGACCGAGATGGCCGACAGATGCATGTACAGGCCGACCGTGCCGTCGGAGTGCTTGACCTCGACGGTGTTCGCATAGTTCGCGCAGCTCGACGAACCAATGGTGTTGTAGCAGGCGCTGCCCGGCGGCGACGGGTAACGCGTGCGGAGCACGGTACCGCTGCGCATCGCGCGCACGCTGGTCCCGATCGGCATCCCGAAGTCGTAAGCGTACTCGTCCTTGCCGGTATGCGTGTTCGTATGGTTGCCGTTGGTGCAGCTGCGCGTGCTGTTGCAGTCGAACGGCAGCTTGTAGCTGCTCGTGCTCTTGCACGAGTCGGGCGTGCCCGTTGGTGCCTCGACACAGCCCAGCGCACAATCCTGTTTCACCGACCACTTCCCCCCGGGGCAGTACAAGATGTCGCCATCGTGCTCGGGCAGAAGGGGGATCTGGCAGCCCTTCTTCGCGGCTTCCTTCGCGGCGCCCGAGCCGCACCACGCGACTTGAACGAAGCAATCGCAGATCGGCAGCTCGCAGTGGTCGTCCAGCTTGGCGCTCGACGCGGTGTACTTGCAGGTCCCCTTGCAGTCCTCGAGCACCGACCACTTGTCGTTCTCGCACTTCAGCAAGTCGCCCGCGTGACCTTCGAGCGCCGGGATCACGCAGCCCTTCTGCTTGGCCTCGGCCGCCGCGCGCGCCGCACAGTACGGGCCCTCTCCCTTCACGCACTTGCACACCGGCGGCGGAGCATCTGGGCTCGCGTCGCTCGAGCCCGCATCGGATCCCGCCGCGCCCGCGGCCCCCGCGGCCCCCGAAGCGCCGGCGGCGCCACCAGCCCCAGCCGCACCGCCCGCTGGCGCAGCGCCGCTGCCACCCGTGCCGCTGCCGCCGCTGCCGCCACTGCCGCCGACGACGCCACCAGCCCCGCCCACCGCATCGCCCGCGCCGCCGTCGTCACTCGAGCAGGCGGCGGCCAGGGCAAGGGTCAAGAAGACGAGAGCGTGGCGCATGGTCACTCTTCAGCACGTGGTGTGCCAGCGCAGGTCGCCTGCAAATGCGCGGCGACGCTAGGCGGCGCCGCCAACCCGGCGGCGGCGGCGCCAACCGGGGCTTGGCGCCCAGCCGAGTGGCGCAAAACGAAGACAGCCGACTCCGGTGCTCCACCGGATCTCGCCAGGACGCGCGGCCTCGGGGCGCGGCAATCCAATGGTCTGTTGTCCGAGCTCGCGACCGCGGGCGTGTTTGGCAGTTTGGAATTCGGGCAGAACGCAGAACGCACTTGACGGCGCCCGGACCCGGTGAAACGCTACGCGCGTTCGGGGCGAGGGAGTGCACATGACGCAGTCACGCAGTCACGCAGTCACGCAGTCACGCAGTCACGCAGTCACGCAGCCACCCAGTCACGCAGTCACGCACGGTGCTGGCGATTCCGATAGCTGCGGCGCTCTGGCTACTCGGTTCTTGCGCGGTTGACGCCGAGCCCCACGAGGGGCTTGAGCAGCGCGCCTTCCCGATATTGGCTGGGGAAGACGTCGCGAACGCCAAGGAGATTTGGCGACCGCCACACGGTGCGCGGTGCGGACTGGCGGTGGGCGGCATCGAACTGGTCAGCATCCGGGCCGGCGAGGAGTGGCTCTACTTCGAGATCCGTCACGAGCCGACCAGCAGCGCCGACGCGCTTGGGCAAGAAGCGGTTGTTCCGAAGGCGGAGGTCAACGCCCACAAGAAAAAGCACACGGCTGGGGTGGTGGCCGGGGCGCTTGCTCCGGGCGCCGCGTCCTGGGTCGGGCTCTCCAAAGCAGCGCTCGGCGCGGAGTTGAAGGGCCCCGGCCAAGTCGAGGTGTCGCTGAGCGCCTGGGGCGGCGAGGTCACGGCACGGCTCTCGGCATCGGCATCCGGAGAGTGGGCGTACGCTGCACTCGCTGACCGCGATGACGTTCGGATCGACGAGCACGGTGTGGGCGTCCTCGACATCAGTGGCCTGAACGTGGTGGTGGGCCCATGAATCGTTGGAACTTTTCCCTGCTGGCCCTCGCCGCTTCGGTTTGGGTCATCACGGCCGCCGCGCCCGCGGCTGCGGCCACTTGCACCATCACCGGCACGGTCGCCGTCGAGCCGCTGGACGGCTACTACTGCGACACGACTTTCGGCAACAACTGCAGCGGGTGGAAGGTCGTGGACCTCGATGCCGCCCGTGGCGCCGCAGCGAAGCGCCTTCCGTACATGAGGATGGAGGCGTGGCAGGGCTCGAACTACTTGGGCAAGACGCACACTTCGTCGACAGGCACCTACAGCATCACGTTTGCCGTTCCCGGGAGCACCTGCGCGGGCCAGTCCGTTACGATGCAGCACTGGATGGAACGCATCCACGAGGCGGATCTGAACGCGTCGACGAAGCGATATCGGTTTGCGGTGGTCGCGTATGACCCCGCGCTCGGCCCGAACAATACCTCGCAGATGCTCAACCGGTGGAAGGTCCTTGTCCCGGTTTCGCTGACAGGTGCCAACACCAGCCTGACCGTGACGTTCGCTGCGAATTCCTCGCTCGGGTCGCGCCTGGCCAACATGTACTTCACGGTCAACTCGGCGATTACGGACATCGTGACGTGGACCTCCCGACTCGATGGTCACTTCTCGCACGCCAGTGGCGGCGCAGATGGCATCCTGCGAGTGATCTACGGGCCGGATTGGGCTGGCGGTGGTGGCAACGCCACCGCCGACTGGGGGCTGCTCATGCAGTACGACACGTACAACCGGGGGTCGGTCACAAGGCACGAGCTCGGCCACCTGGTGCGTGAGGCGCTCCACGATCGCGCATGCTCACTTGACCGGTGCTCGACGTACAACCTCTATTCCGCCGGCTCCTACGACGCCGACAGCTGCGAGTACGGGTCCGCCGCGTTCAATGAGGGCATCGCGAGCTTTTTTGGCATCCGCTCTGCGACCACGCACGACACGAACGTCTGGGACTGCCGCTGTCGGGACAACGGCAACCAAGGCATCTGCAGCCAGACGTCCAACAACCTGACCACGCCGGACAAGGTCCAGGACTGCACGGGGGGCGGTTTCGTCGGCGTCGGCGACCGGTGGATCGTTTCGAGCGAAACGTGCAAGCGGCTGAGCCCAACAAACGGTTGCTCCGGTTGTCCGACAGGCGCCGACGGGTTCTGTATCCCGCTCTACAGCGCTCTGGCGGGCTGGCGCAACGTGGTGCAAGTGATGCGCTTCATGTGGGATCTCATCGATACCAGCTCGGACGGCGGGTGGGACAACGTAGACTACACCGCGGGAAGTCTGGTGACGGCGATGCAATCCATGCCGACAGGTTTCGGCGAGGACGGATCGTGCCGCGAGCCCGAGCACCCTCCGGCCCAGGACTGCAACCCCGCCGTCGACGGCAGCCCGGTGTCCGGTGGCACTGGTTCGAGGGACGCCTACAACCCCAGAGACATCTCCGACCTGCTGCCCGAGGATCTCGCGAACGTGATGGACATCAACTGCGTCGGCTTCGCCACCGACAACTGAGGGTGCCGATGCCGACGACGCGCCGCTTCAGAGCTCTGGGTGTGTTGGTGACGGCCACGCTGGCGTGGAGCGGCGGGGGGTGCAACTCGGACGCGGGCCCCTCCGCCGGCGGCGGGGGGGGCGCCGGTGGGGGTGGCGCCGGTGGGGGTGGCGCCGACGCAGGGCCGACGTGCCAGCCGGGCGGCCTCCGGTTCATCATGGCTCTGGACCCGGACCCCACGGCTGCGGGCAGCCCGAAAATCATAGATCTGGAGGGGTACATCACGGCGAAGGCCAGCAAAGGCTTCACGCTGGACTCGTGCCATCCCTCCGCCGCGTGCTCGCCGTCTCTCACCACGGTGTCCTACGACGTGCATGGAAAGCAGTCGCCGCCGGACATCGACTGGCCCGTCGGCGCCTACGTCACCGTTCGGTACGCCTTCGCGTTCACCGGGAGCGAGAGCACGCTCGCCACGCTGAGCGTACGCAACCTGCCCTCGTGGGAGGGGTCGACCAACCCGGTTTCGACCAGCGAGCGATGGTACCTGCTCGCAACGCACGGCTACCTGAAGCACCCGCAGGCACCCTTCGAGGTCGCTGAGGGCAAGGTCGACGGATGCCCCCACAACTACCAGCTCTTGGTTCGACCACCCGGCGGGGCCTGGACGACGCTCGTCCAGGGTCAGTCCGGCTCGGTGGTGGTGAACGGCTGGCGCTATGACATCTCCGTCGTCAGCTCGAACAGGGCTCTCTGGTCTGACGCTGACCCGCCCTTTTCGTGGTGGGCCACGAGCGTGCCGGCGGACTGAGGTTCATCCGACCTGACATGGCCACGCCCACCACGTCGAAGAGCCACTTCCCGGAGTAGCCAAGCGGAGCGAGCAGCCCTGGGCTTGGCGCCTCGCGGACTGGCGCGACACTCGGGTGCTCCACGGGATCTCGCCAGGACCGTCTCTTCGGCGCCACTTCGCTTCTGAACGGCGAGTGTGATAGCCACGCCCGATGTCACGCTCCGAGTGGGCACTCGCGATCCTCGCTCTGACCTCCGCCTGCACGCCCGCCCTTCGCCCACCACCGAAGTCGCGGGTCGAGGCCACGGTCGTGAAACCCGAGCCTGCAACCGCTCCGACGAGCCTGAGCGCCGGGGCGCTGCCGAACGCACCGACCCTCGCGATCGTGGCGGAAGGTGCGAGCGCCGTGCTGCACATCGACGCCGCCCGCCTGCGCCAGAGCCCGCTCTACAGCGCGTATCGCGAGACCGTGCGCAAGCTTGATCAGGACCCGCTCGCCGCGGCGCGCGTCACCTGCGGCTTCGACCCCCTCGAGTCGGTCGAGCTCGTCACCTGGTCGGGCTCGGCGCCGGGCGGGCGCGGCCGTGACCTCTCCGGTGCGGCGGCGCTCGCCGTCAACCGGCCCGCGAGCGAGGTCGCGAGCTGCATCTCGAAGCTCTTCGATGGCGTGAGCGCAGAGGTCGTGGGGAGCATCGTCGTGGCGGGCGACCCCGCGTCGGTAGCGCAGGGCGTGAAGCGGCTCCAGTCCGGCGCGCCGGCCGCGGTGCCCGACTTCGCCAAGCCCGCGCTCTCTTTCCCGGGCGCCGCCATGACCGGCGCGCTGCGCATGCCCCCGGGGCAATCGGGGGTGCCGGTCACCGGCGGTGAGCTGGTGGTGGCTCCGCTGCCCGAGCGATTCCTGCTTCACACCGAGCTCGAGCTCGAGAGCCGCGACGCCGCGCTGGCGATGGAGAAGAAGATCGATCCGAAGCGCATGGCAATCGGCGGCATTCAGCTCCTGATCGGCAAGCAGCGGACATGGGTCAAGGACCGGCGACTCGTGCACGAGCTGGTCATCGAAGGGGACGCCGCCGAGCAGGCACGGCAGATCGGAGTGCTGGCCGCCCTCGGCGTGCACGGCATGCGTCAGTACCTCGGCCGCTCGAAGGAAGCCGAAGCCAAGCTCAACGTGATGGCCATCGCGCGGGGCCTCTTGCACGAGCTCGAGGCTGGAAAGCCGGTTCCCGCCTCGGCGCCGCGCACGCCGCGCGACGTCCCCAGAGGGGCCGCCGTCGCGTCCGAGGCTTCGTGGTGGAAGCACCCGACCTGGGCGTTTGCCAACTTCAGCATCGAAGGCAAACAGTACTTCGCCTACGAGATCGAGTCCGCCGCGAATCGGCAGAAGATCGTGGTGCGCGCCGTCGGGGATCTGGACGGCGACGGGGTCTTCTCCAAGTACGCCGTGACCCTCAGCCGCGGCAAAGACGGACGATGGGCGCTCGACCCCGACCTCTCGATCGACAACGCCCTGGAGTAGGCGCGACCGCTCAGCTCCGAGGAAGGTCTTCGAGCTTGGTCGCCGGGTTCAGGTACTTCTGCAACTTGGCGGCCAGGTAGTCCTTGGCCTTGCCGCGCCAGAGCATGCCCGGGTCCTTGCCCTCGAAGCGAACGCGGCTCGGCTCGATGCTCACGCTGCCCTCAATCGAGACAACCAGGTACTTGCCGGCGATCTTGGCCTGATCGTCCCCGACCCAAGTCACGGCGATGCCGTGCTTGTTGGTGAGGTACTCACCCAGCGCATGGATGCGCGCGCGGGCGTCGTCGACGGGCAGAGAGTGGGCGTGGTCGATGCCGAAGGCCATGGGCGCGGAGCGTAGCCTTCGGGGCACCCCTCAGTCGAGGCCAACCCACTCGGAGCTCTTCTTCCAGAGCTCACGGGCCAGGGCGACGTCGTTTGCGGCACGGTTCGGGGCCTTCTCGCGACAATCGGCGTAGTAACGCCCCGAGTGCGCTGCGACCGCTTCGGAGGTCGCGCAATACAGCGACGTCGCCGCGCCCTCTTCGTTGGTCTTCATGAACAGCTTGGCGATGCTGCCCGCAGGCCAAGGCACGTTCCGCCAGATGTCCGACGCGATCACGCCCGGGTGGAGCGCATAGGTGGTGACGGGCTTGCCCTCGAGCCGGCGCGCGAGCTCTTGGGTGAAGAGCACGTTGCACAACTTGCTGGCTTCGTACTCGGGCATCCCGGTGAACGTCCGGGTGGGCTGGCGGAGCCGATCGAAATCGATGCGCTTGGCCCGGTAGTGCGAGTGGCTGGACACATTCACGATGCGTGCCGGCCCTGAAGCTTCGATGCGGGGCAAGAGCAGGCGTGTGAGCAAGAAGTGCCCGAGATGGTTGACCCCGAAGGTGCGCTCGAACCCGTCTTGGGTGAGGCCGTGCGCGCGCGCGAGACCAGCGTTGTTGATCAGCACATGGATCGCCGGTGCTTCCTCCAAGAGCTGCTGTGCAGCCCGGCGCACCGACGCCAGCTCTTCGAGGTCGAGCGGCACGAAGCTGAGCGCGTCGTTGCCGGTCTGCGACCGGAGCTCGTCGATCACCGGCAGGGTCTTCTCCCGCGACCGACAGCAGAGCACCACGCGCCCGCCTCGGGCCGCCAGGCCTCGGACGGTCTCCTTGCCAATCCCGGTGTTGGCACCGGTCACCACGAACGTCCGCCCCTCGAGATCGTGCTTCGGCATGCCGGCCCGTCGTAAGGCTTGGCCTGCCTTCTGCCAAGGGTGCCCTTGCGCGAGGGACACGGGGCCTTAGCTTGGGCCGGTCCGTCTTTGGGAGCCCACGATGCAACGACCCGCCACCGACCTCGCGACGACCCTGCGGTTCTTCCTGAACCCCAAGGCCGGTTTCTTCGCGAAGCTGTTCCTGGTTCTCGCGGTTTTGTACGTGATCATGCCGCTCGATCTGGTGCCCGACGTCGTGGTCATCGTCGGGTGGCTCGACGATCTGGTCGCGCTGCTGGGCGCTGGCACGGGCCTTCTGCTGTCGCTGCGCCGCTACCAGCGCGACCAGGGCGGCGCGCTCCAGGCCCGCCGCCCGAACTACGTCGCGCCCGCCGTGGTCGAGACCCAGGGCACCGAGGTCCGCTGAGCCCGCGGCTCAGAAATACTGGTCGAACGCTGCGTCGAACGCTGCCGAGTCGTCGCCCGGCGCCGTGTGAGCGTACACGAATCGCAGCAAGCGCCGGTCGAGCGTGCTGAGCTCCGTCGCGTCACCGCCGTCCGCTCCGCTCGCGTAGAAGATGCTGTCCGGGAAGACATCGGAGTCCGAGGCCAAACCCAGCGACTGCGTCACCTCTTCGAAGGTGAAGTGGCGCAGCTTGTCCCCGCTCAGCTTGTCGGTAGCCAAGAGCACGAAGGCCTTGGTCAGCGCGTGGTTCTGGTCCCAGAACAGGTAGAAGTACCCCCAGTTGCCGGGCACGACCGGGAAGCCGTTGGCCGCGCCGACCGCCGGGAACTCCGAGTACGGCAGGTAGTACACGCGGATGTTGGCGCTGGGATCAGCGTCGGCCACGACCTGGATCGCGTGGTCGCCGAGCTCTTGGTTGAGCACCGGCAAGAGCTCGTCGAGATCGGCGCGGTCGGTCGCGGTACCGACCATCACCGACAACGTGGGCGACCCGTCGAACCGAGCGATCGTCTTCCCGTCGCCACCGTATTCGGTGCCGAGCGCGACCTGACGCGCCCAGGCCTCGACCTCCGCGCCGGGTGCACCCGCCGCACCCGCGGTCCCGCCCGCTCCGCCCCCCGACGTGGCCCCACCGGACCCCGCCGCGTCGGTCTGGCCACAGCCGAGGAGCGCCAGGGCCAGGATCACGAGCGCGCGTTTCACCGCTCCACTATCGCTCCGGAGGCTCCGGGGCGTCCAGCGGGGCGCGACGACGCCTCCACTTCCGGTAGAGCCCAGCCCCGATCAACGCGGGCGTCGCGACGACGCAGACCGGACAGGTCGCGCCGAGCAGCACGGCACCAGCCACGCCGATGGCGCCGACGCCGAGGCCCCCGACGATCAGCTCCGTTCCATCGTCGCGCGGGCGCTCGTCGTCGCTAGCCATGGCACTCAGCGGTTCGAGCCGTGGGGCCTAGCAAAGGATTCCGAGTGGGCGATGGCCTCCAGGGCCGCGGCGGCACCAGCCACGTCGGGGCGCAGGCCAAAGAACCCGGCCAGCAGATCGCCGCGGGCGGCGACGCGACCCGGCACGGTGACCAGATCGAAGGCGCCGGGATCGAGCGCCAGCGTGACCTCGTCCCAGGACAGCGGCGTGCTGACCCGGGCCCCGGCCACGGCGCGCACCGAGTACGGCGCGACGATCGCCCGCGAGCGCCCGGTCTGGCCGGTGTCGAGGTACACGCGAGGCCCGCGGCGCTCCACCGCACGCTCGGTGGTGGCGATCTTCGGGTGACGCACCTCGAGCATGCGGCCGAACAGCTCCGCGAGGGTCGCGGTGACGGCGAAGGGCACGTGGGGGCCCACCGGAACCAAGACGTGCAGCCCGGTCTGCCCACTGGTCTTGGGGAACCCCGTCAGCCCCGTCTGCTCGAGCAGGTCGAAGAGCGAGCGCATGAGCGTGATCGCGTCGCGGAAGGTGCCACCGCCGATGTCGAAGTCGAGGGTGAAGAAGTCCCCCGAGTCGAGATCGGAGGCGCGACTGGCCAGCACGTGGAGCGGGATGCAACCGAGGTTGACGACGTAGAGCAGCGCATCCACCGAGTCGATCAGGAAGACCCGCTTGTCGTCGTCTCCGAGCGCGACGGTGCGGAGCCACGACGGGGCGCCCTCGGGTGGACGCCACTGATAGAAGCTCTTGCCTACGATGCCGTCGGGGTACCGAACCAAGAGCACGGGGCGCTCGGCGAGGAAGGGCAAGAGCACCGGCGCGACGGCGGCGTAGTAATCGAGCAGCTCGCCCTTGGTGTAGCCCTGCTCGGGCCAGAAGACCTTTTCGCGATGGGTCAGCGCGACTCGGTTCGAGCGGGCAATGGACTCGGGAAGCGTCGCCGGGTCGAGGCGCTGGCCGCCAGGCGGCGCTGCGGTGCAGGCGCTGGGCGGAAGGTCGCCGCGGACCCCGCGGAACACCGGCTCTCGCAGCCGCCCGTCGTCGCTCCACCCGACGAACCGAACGTTCACCACCAGCTCGGGTCGGGCGTGGTGGATCGCGCCTCGGGTTCGACCGAGGTCGCCGCGCGCGGGACACTCGGCGACCTCGAGCTCACGGAGCCGCGGCACGAGAGCGTCGTGCGCCACGCGGTCGAGCCCGCTCCCCACCTTGCCGCGCAGCACCAGGTCGTCGCCTTCGAAGCTGGCCAGGCAGAGCGCGCCGAGCGTCTGGCGCGCACCACGCCCCTCTTCCCAACCGACGACCACGAAGTCCTCGTCGCGCTCGCACTTGATCTTGACCCAGTCGCTGCTGCGACGCGGCCCCGCACGGTAGGGTGAATCGGCGCGCTTGCTGACCACGCCTTCGAGGCGCTCTTGCTGGCAGAAGTCGAACAGCGCACGCCCGTGGCCCTCGAGATGGTCGAGCGCGCGCAGAAGCCCACGGCCGCGCACCACCTTGGCGAGCAGCGCCTTGCGCGCGCGGAGCGGCACGGCCAAGAGCGATCGCCCACCGAGGGAGAGCAGGTCGAACACCAGGTAGGCCACGGGAACCTCGGCACTGGCACGCAAGATCTCGTCCGGGCGAGCGCTCATCAGCCGGGGCAGAAGGCGTTGGAACCGGGGCCGTCCGGCGTCGTCGAACGCGACCACCTCTCCGTCGAGCAGACAGCTCTCGGCCGGCAGCTTGGCGACGGCGCGGGCGATCTCGGGGAAGGTCTGGGTGCAAATGCGACCGTTGCGGTAGCGAAGCACGACCACGCCCCCCCGCTTGGAAGCGACGATGCGCGCCCCGTCGAGCTTGAGCTCGTAGAGGCGACTCGCGTCGTCGAGGGATGCACCGTCGATCGAGCAGAGCATGGGGCGCAGGACTCGGGGATCGACCTCGGCCATCGGGGCGCCCAGCTCCGCCGCCTCTTCTTCGAGCCGACGCACCCAGACCGGGAGCTCTGCGAGCTCGCCCACGTCGAGACCCGAGAGCACGCTCCGGGGATCGAGCTCGGAGGGAGAACGGGCATGCGGGTCGGGCTTCTTGATCAGCAGCCATTGCTTGTCGTCGCCGCGACGCGCCCCGGTGTGGACCAGAGCGAATCGGCCCGCGAGCTTGAACCCCGAGAGCTCGAAGTCGATCTTCCCTTTTGCCACCCCTTCCTCGGCGCTGCCCTCCAGATAGCGGACGCGGCCGAGATCCCAGGCGATCATCGGCCCCGCACCGTAGTTGCCCTCGGGGATCACACCCTCGAACTCGAGGTACTCGAGCGGGTGGTCTTCGGTGTTCACGGCCAGGCGCTTCTCGTCGGGGTCCAGGCTCGGACCCCTGGGGATGGCGAAGCTCTTCAGCGCGCCGCCGATCTCGAGCCGAAGGTCGTAGTGGTCGCGGGTCGCCGCATGGCGATGGACCACGAAGCGCCCGAGGCGCGTCGAGCGCTCGGCCACGGCCAGGGCCGCAAAGGGCTCGGGGGTGCCTGCCGGGTCGCGCTTTTCGCGATAACGCTCGAGCGGATCGGGTCGGCGCGGAGGCATGGCCTGGGTCGATTCCCCGACGCGCGGGAACGACGCGAGCCTACCATGGCCCGCGCATGCCCACCCGCATCGTGCACCACGGCGATGGCGTCGCGTGGCTCGCGCGCGCGCGCCTGCCCGCGTCACACGCCGTGGTCACGTCCATGCCCGACACCTCCGAGCTGCCGCAGCTCGGCTTCGAGGGCTGGAAGGCCTGGTTCGTCGAGACCGCCGCGCTCGCGATGCGCCAGGTCGCGGACGAGTCCGTGGCGATCTTCTTCCAGACCGACATCAAGCGGGATGGACGCTGGGTGGACAAGGGGTTCTTGGTGAGCCAGGGCGCCGAGCAGGCCGGCGCGGCGCTGCTCTGGCACAAAGTCGTTTGCCGGGCGCCGGCGGGCACCACCACCTTCGGACGCCCCGCGTGGGCCCACCTGATGTGCTTTTCGCGCTCGCTGC
Organism: Myxococcales bacterium; assembly: GCA_016191785.1. GTDB lineage: Bacteria > Myxococcota_A > Polyangia > Polyangiales > Polyangiaceae > JADJKB01. The sequence goes on from JACPVJ010000082.1 coordinate 170,780, forward strand.
GCCTCGATCCGAAAGACTCGTCGGCCGACGTGCTGCCGCGCCTGGGTGAGATGCCATGGCCTCGCGCGATGGGGGTCGAAGCCTGCGTGGCCGTGTGCCGGTTTCTCGCGGCCAGCACCGGCGCGACGACCCTGGTCGATCCCTTCTGCGGCGTCGGCACGCTGCTCGCGGTGGCGAACGCGCACGGGCTCGACGCCATCGGCGTGGAACGCTCCGCCAAGCGCGCCGAGCGCGCCCGCGGGCTGGTGATCGACGGCGTTTGACGGCCTGCACCCGCGTTCAGCTCGTAATGCGAGCGATCCCCACAATGTTTTCCTCGCTCTCGGTCGGGTCGATACCATTGGAGTCCACCATGGCAGCGCGCGCCATCTCGTCCGGCACCATTTCCTTCGGCCTCGTGGCCATTCCGATCAAGCTCTACACCTCGGCCTCGAGTGAGCAGGTGCGCTTCAACATGCTGCACGACAAGTGCGGCAGCCGACTGAAACAACAGTACCTGTGCCCGGTGGACAACGAGGTGGTCGAGCGCGCGAACACCGTCAAGGGCTACGAGTACAGTCGCGGACAGTTCGTGCTGTTCAACGAGGACGAGCTGAAGGCGCTGGAGAGCGAGCGTTCGGGGTCGATGGAGATCACCGAGTTCGTTCCGCTCTCGAGCGTGGACTTCGTGCAGGTCGAGAAGAGCTACTTTCTTGGACCCGACAAGGGCGGCGACAAGCCCTACCAGCTGCTCGGCGAGTGCATGCGCAAGAAGGGCGTGGTGGCGGTGGGGCGCTGGGCGGCCCGGGGCAAGGAGCAGCTGGTGTTGATCCGCCCGTACGATCAGCACGGCCTCGTGCTGCACCAGCTCTACTACGCGACCGAGGTGCGGAGCTTCGCCGAGGTCGACACGGGCGCGCGCTTCACCTTCAGCGACCTCGAGCGCGATCTGGCGGAGAAGCTCATCGAGCAGCTGACCCGCGAGCGGTTCGCCCCCGAGGCCTACCGGGACACCTACGAAGAGCGCGTGCGCATGGCGGTCGAGAAGAAGGTCGCAGGGCAGGAAGTCAGCGTGGCGCCCGCGGCGCCGCGCGCGCAGATCATCGACCTGTTCGAGGCCCTGAAGAAGAGCCTGGCGGACGCCCAAGGGCGCGCCGGCAGCGCCGCGGAAGCGCCGAAGCCGCCGGTGAAGGCCCGGGCCGAGGCGGCCGAGCCCGAGCGGAAGACCGCGACTCGCCGGCGTGGCTCGAAGCCGTGAGCAAGGGTCGCGACGACGACGACCCGGTTCTAGTTCTGGAGATCGAGGACAGCATCGATCTGCACGGGTTTCTGCCTCGGGACGTCCCGAGCGTGGTCGTGTCGTACCTGGAGGCCGCCCACGAGAAGGGCTTCCGCGAAGTCCGCCTGATCCACGGCCGAGGCACGGGATTTCAGCGGCAGCGTGTGCGGCAGGTGATCGCGGAGCATCCGCTGGTCGACCGCTTCGGCGACGCGCCCGCCACTCGGGGCGGTTGGGGCGCGACGCTGGTCTGGCTCAAGGCTTGACCGGCGAGGCGTTCGGCGCGACAGAACCGCCGATCGCGAGCTCGAGGTACTTGGCGTAGTTCGGATCGTAACCGGGAGCGTATGAGGTCGACGGCACGGCCGCGTAGCTGCCTTCGACCGACGCCTGCTCGTTGATCATGCCCAGGTGCACACCGAGGGTCGTTGGCGACCCGATGTCGACCAATGGGACGCGGATCTCGACGAAGCTGCCGGACTTGAAGACGTCACCGGTGAAGTTCCAGCCCGCGTCGCCCCAGCTCGACCCGCTCCACAGCTGCGTGTGGGTGTAGTTGTTGTCTGCGCGCCAGCGCAGGTGCCAGCGGGCGGCGAACGGCAGCGTCGGCTCCTGCGTGTTGTAGCTCACGCCGTTGGTCGATCCGGGGCTGCCCGAGAGATAGAGCAAGACCCACTTCTGCGTGCTGCCGCCCGAGACGTCGGCGCCGCTCATCCCGACGTACAGGTAGCCGTCGTCCCACGCGAGGTACCCGACATAGCCCGCCGACGAGCTCGTGAATGTCTCGTTCGCCGCGAAGTCGTTGTTGCCGTCGATCGTGATGGTGTGGAAGTACCGGACCGTGAACGCATCGGCGGCGGTGTACTGCGCGGCGAGGGGGTTTCCAGCCGCGTCCTTCGCGCCGGGGGTCACCCGCACCTTGTAAGCACCCAGGCTCGCCAGCCCGCCGGACGGGGTCAGCGTGAAGACCGTGTTGCCCGCGCTCGCGGCCGGGTTGGCGACCATCGCTACGCAGGTCGCGAAGTTGTCGTTCGAGACCTGGACCGTGCCGACGCACGAAGCGCCGGACGTCGCGGCAGTGATCGAGGCGACCTGCATCGCCTCGCTGAATGTGACGGTGATGGTCGCGTTCTTGCCGACGCCCGTCGTGGTCGGAGCTGGCGAGGTCGCGACCACCGTCGGCGGAGTGGTGTCGCCGGAGCCCCCCGAGCCACCGCTACCGCCGCTGCCGCCGGTACTGCCGCCGCTGCCACCCGTGCTGCCGCCGCTGCCACCCGTGCTGCCACCGCTGCCACCCGTGCTGCCGCCGCTGCCACCCGTGCTGCCGCCGCTGCCGCCGGTACTACCGCCGCTGCCACCCGTGCTGCCGCCGCTGCCACCCGTGCTGCCACCGCTGCCACCCGTGCTGCCACCGCTGCCACCCGTGCTGCCGCCGCTGCCACCTGTGCTGCCACCGCTGCCACCGGTGCCGCCTGTGCTGCCGCCGCTGCCACCCGTGCTGCCACCGCTGCCACCCGTGCTGCCACCGCTGCCACCGGTGCCACCGGCGCCGCCGACCGCACCGCCGAAGCCCGCCGTCCCGCCGCCCCCACCGAGGTCCGAGTCGTCCGCGGCGCAGGCCGCCGCCAGACCCAAGAAAACCAGCGAAACCGCTCGAATCACCCTGGAAGCCATGGGCGGAGCCTACGCCGAAACGGTCCACGGGCCAGAACGAGTTTTTTGGCCCGTTCGACGGATGGCTCCTATGCCCGAGGAATGACGCGCGAGGCGACGTTGGTGGTGATCGAGTTCGGTGCCAGCTGGCCGCGGTGGCTCGATCCCGGGCGGGGCGGAGATCTCGCGGTGGTCGCGCAACACTACGAAGGAGAGCCGACTTCCCTCGTGACGCAGGTGGCCAATCGCATCGCGCGCCTCGAGGCCACCGGGTGGCGGCTCGGCTCGACGGTGATCGTGGCCAACGAGCGCACGGACTCCGCGGCGTTTTCGGCGCGTAGCGTGCTCGCTCGCGGCCTGCTCGCGCGGCTCTCCAAGGGCGGGGGCGGCGGAGGAACGCTCTTCCTGACCGTGTCCGATCAGGTCAGCGCCCGCGCTTGCGAGAACCTGCTCGGCCTCGCGGCAGCCCTCGACTCCGACGCGACGCGCTCCGGCGTGAAGGTGGCGTTGCGGATTGGCCGCCGCGAGCCGATGGTCGGGATGCCCTGGGAATCCGCCCCAGCGCCGTGACCGCGAACCTGGCTTCGCAGCCCCTGCCCGCGCTGTCACGTCGACACCCGTTCGTTGCGCGCTAACTTGGGCGCATGGTCGATCGAAAACGTGTGGGCTGGGGGCTAGGCGCAGTCGTGGTCCTGGCGCTGGGCGTCGGCATCGGTGCGGCGAGCCGCGGCCTCGATCTTTCGTCGCCGCTCCTCAGCGGGCGCGCGACGCGCTCGGTAACTGTGATCCGGGCGACGCCCAACGTGGTGACGGCAATCCGAGACCTGTCGCGGCTCGAGAGCGCGGAATACCACCTCGAGCGGGTGCTGGACGTCAAAGACCAGCAGTCGCGAGCGTTCGGCTTGATCGAGGCCGAAGACGCCCTCTTGCTGGTAGCTGCCGGAGACGTGGTCGCCGGGGTCGATCTATCGAAGCTGAACGAACGCGACGTCCGGGTCGATCACCAGGCGCGCAGCGTGCGGGTCAGCCTGCCACCTCCGACCCTCTTCAGCGCGCGGCTCGACGGCGATCGGACCTACGTCCACAGCCGCAAGACGGACCTCTTGGCAGCACACAACACCCGGCTCGAGGGCGACGCCCGGGCTCGGGCCGAGAAAGAGCTGTCGGCGGCCGCGCTAGAGGCAGGCATCCTGGACAAGGCGTCGAAGAACGCTCGGCGCACGGTCGAAGACCTGCTGCGCGCCCTCGGCTTCACCACCGTCGAGGTGGACGTGCGCTCGGCATAGCGCTACCGGCGTCGCGTTCAGTCGCCGCGCTCGAACTGACGAGCGTTGGGCGGTGGCAGCATCGACTGCCAGGGGCGGGCGGCGTCTTCCAGAAAGTCGAGAAGATCTTCGAGAGTCTTCAGGTGATCGGAAGCGGCAACTACGAACCCGTCCGCCTCCAGCAGCGCCGCCCCGGCAGCCACGAGCTCGGCATGAGCACCGTCGGTGAGCGCACGTTGCACGGTCCGGAGCTCGGACACCGGCACGTGGATCCCAGCGGCGATCACGTCCGACGGGATGGGCCCGACGCGCGCCACGATGTGCACGCTGGCGTCGCCCCAACCCGCGCGCCAGACGCCCGAGCCGGTGGCGTCGTGGTGGAGAAACGTGGCGCCCACGTCGGCGGTACCGGCGAGGACTGCGCGCACCACGGCCTCGTGAGAGCCGAAGAAGTGCTCTTCCGAAAACGCCTGATCGAGCAGCACCCCCTGGGCGCGCAGCGCAGCGCGGATCAGCAGGTACCCGGACGCGCTCTGGCGATCGACCCACGCGACCTTGGCGCCATTCAAGTCGGGGGGGCGTTGAACCGGTGACCCGACGACCGTGAAGAGCGCCGAGTGGAAGCTCGACACCCCGCGCCGAACGGGCAACGCGATGGGCAGCGCTCGACCGGCAGCCGCCGCGCGCATCGCCACGATGGGAGGAAGCCAGGCCAGGTCGAGGTCTCCGGACGCCATGGCATCGAGCAGGCTCGGGTAGTCGTCGAAGTCCCGCGGCTCGGTGGGCAAAGCACACGCCTCGGTGATGGCGGAGCAGAAGCGCGCGAGCCGCGCTCGCAGGATCGGGACCGCCCCTTCGCCGCCGTCGGCCGAAGTCCGCGTTGGAGCCAAGACCGTGCCGACCTTGAGCGGGGTCACGGGCGCACGCTGACCTTCCGCGCGTCTCGCGTCAAGCGCGAGTGGCGCCGCTCCGTCCGCCGTGCCATAGCCCGCCGCCGTGAGCCCGACCGACGACAGCTCGGCCGCCGCGCGCGAGCGGACGGCGCAAGACCTCGAGTGGCGCGAGCTCTTGGAGCTGCTCGCGGGACACTGCCTTTCGAGGCCTGCCGCCGAGCGCATGCGCGCTCTCTCGCCCGCCGTCACCGTGGACGATGCCCGAGTGCGCATGGCGCTCACCGCCGAGGCCATCACCGCAGCGGACGACGACGCCCCGATCCCGGCGCGCGCGCTTCCGGACGTGGGCCCGGCACTTCAGCGCGTCGCCAAGGGCAGCGTCGCGAGCGGGGAAGAGCTGCGCGATGTCGGGCTCTTGCTGACCGCCACCGGTGCCTTGCGTGCCTACGCCAAGACCGAGCGCGAGCGACGCCCGAAGCTGGCGGCGGCGCTCGAGAGCGACCCGGCGCTCGACGCGCTCGCCAAGAGCTTGAGCGCAGCCATCGAGGCCGACGGCGGTGTGGCCGACGGCGCCTCGCCGACCTTGCGCGACGCGCGCCGGCGGGTGGGTGAGGTGCGCCGCGAGCTCAGCTCTCGGCTCTCGCAGTTGATGCGCAGGTTCTCGGACGTGTTGCGCGACGAGTATTGGACCGAGCACGACGGGCGCTTCGTCCTGCCGGTGCGGTCGGATGCGCACCTGAAGGTCAACGGCATCGTGCTCGGCTCGAGCGCCTCGGGCGCGACCTTGTACGTCGAGCCTGCAGAGGTCACGGCTCTGGGCAATCGGCTGAAGGTCGCGGAGGCCGAGGCCGAGCGCGAGGTCGCACGGGTCTTGGCGGAGCTGTCCGCGCTGGTGCAGACCCATTCGCCCGCCCTCGCACAGGCGCTCGAGGCCTGCATCGCGGCAGACGGTCTCGCTGCCCTCAGCCGCTTCGCGAAAGAGACGGGCGCCATCGCGCTCGACGTGGGCGATGCGCCGCGGGCCCAGCTGCTCGGCATGCGGCATCCGCTCTTGGTCATGCAGGGCATCGAGGTGGTGCCCAGCGACCTCGCGCTCCGCTCGTCCCAGGCCATGGTCATCTCGGGACCGAACGCCGGAGGAAAGACGGTCGCGCTCAAGTGCCTGGGCCTCGCGGCCTGGATGGCGCGCTCGGGGATCCCCGTCACCGCCGAGCCGGGCTCGGAGCTCGGCTTCTTCGAGCCCGTGCTCACCGACGTGGGCGATGAGCAGTCCCTGCTCCGATCGCTCTCCACCTTCAGCGCCCACGTGAGGAACCTGGCGGCGATCCTCGAGCACGCGGGCGGCAGCGCCTTGGTGCTGCTCGACGAGGTCGCGGCGGGAACGGACCCGGAAGAAGGCTCGGCGCTGGCGGCCGCGGTGCTCGAGGCCCTGGTCGCGCGGGGCGCGGCGGTCGCGGTCACGACTCACTACGAACGGCTGAAGGAGCTCGGCGCAAAGGGCGGCCCGCTCGTCAACGCATCCGTCGGCTTCGACATGGCCCGGATGGCACCGACGTTTCGGCTCACCCTCGGTGTTCCCGGCGCCTCGAGCGCGCTGGCCGTGGCGGCGCGCTATGGCATCCCCGCGTCGATCGTCGAGCGCGCGCAGGCGCTCTTGCCCCGTCGCGCGCTGGACCGCGAAGAGCTGGTCCAGAAGCTCGAGGCCGAGCGCGCGCTGCTCGAGACGACCCGCGCGGCAGCGGAAGACGAGCTCCGGCGACAGCGCCAGCTGACCGCCGAGATCGAGGCCGAACGCAAGAAGGCGCGGGACGAAGAGCGCGCGCGCCTCTCGGCGGAATCCCGCGACCTCTTGGGCGAGGTGCGCCGCGCACGCGCCGAGCTGACCGAGGCGAAGCGCCGGGTGGCCCGGGGCGAAGTCGGGAAAGACGAGCTCAAGGCAGCGGAGAAGAGCGTGAATCAAGCCGCGAGCCACGCCGCGATTGGCAGCGCGCTCGAGGCCGCTCAGCGCAAGCTCGAAGCGCCCGCCCCGGGTCGCAAGCCCGCGGGCGAAGCGGACCTCGTCCCCGGCACACGCGTCTTTCTGAAGCGGCTGGGGCAGATCGCCGAGGTGCTGCAGCCGCCCGAGCGCGGACAACTGAAGGTGGCGGTCGGCTCGATGCGACTCAGCGTGCGCGTGGAAGACGCAGAGCTGGTCGAAGGCCACAAGAAGCCGACCACGCGGAGCGCGCCGAAGCCGAAAGGCGGCGGCCCGATGGCGCTGGCCGACGGTTTCGTGCCCGTGCGCACCTCGCACAACACGCTGGATTTGCGCGGACAGCGGGTGGACGAAGCCCTGGACGCGGTCGACGCCTTCGTCGATCGACTGCTGCAAGTCGGCGAGCCGGTGGGGTACGTGCTCCACGGGCACGGCACCGGCGCGCTCAAGCTGGCGGTGCGTGCGCACCTGTCCGCCGCCACCCACGTGCGACGAGCTGCGCCCGCAGAGCCCGATGACGGCGGTGATGCATTCACCGTCGTCTGGTTGGGTTGAGCCTTGCCGCTCCGCGAGCGCAGAGCTACGTGAATGCCATGTCGTCGTCGCCGGCCTGGCTCGTCGCGATCACCCTCGCGCTTTGCGCGTGCGGGCCCGGGGCGCCGCCCGCCCACGGGCCCACGCGGCTCGAGCCGATCAGCGCGGCACCCGGCTTCTCGGCTCCCGACGAGACGGGCAAGGCGCGCACGCTCGCCGAGTTCCGCGGCCGCCCCGTGGTGCTCTATTTCTACCCGAAAGACGGCACCCCCGGCTGCACGCGCGAGGCCTGCGCGTTCCGTGACGAGTGGCAGCGCATCGCGGCCACCGGCGCGCAGGTCCTGGGCGTGTCACTCGACAGCGTCGAGTCGCACGCCGCGTTCAAGCAACAGCACGCGCTCCCCTTCCCACTCTTGAGCGACACCGATGGCAAGCTGCTCGAGGCCTACGGCGTGACCCGTAACGCCAAGGGCTACGCCTCGCGCACCACCTTCGTGATCGACGCCGAGGGCATCATTCGCCGGATCTTCCCCGAGGTCGACCCGGCCGTGCACGTCAAAGAAGTGCTGGCGGTGCTCGACGCGATGAGACAACAAGGGCTCGACCGCGCGCACCCGGCGCGCTGACCGTCGCAGAGGGCGAGGCTACTCGGCCGCCTGGGCGGCCGCCCGCACCAGCGGAAAGCCCAGAGCTTCGCGCTGCGCCATCCAGCCTTGTGCCACCGCCCGGGCCAGGGTGCGCACCCGCAGAATGTAACGCTGGCGCTCGGTCACGCCGATCGCGCCGCGGGCATCGAGCACGTTGAAGGCGTGCGCCGCCTTCACCACCTGATCGTAGGCCGGCAACACCAGCTTCTTCAGCGGGTCCTCGTCGCGGTCGAGCAGTCGCTTGGCCTCGGCCTCCGAGTGGTCGAAGGTGGCAAAATGCGCGGCGACGTCCGCCTCTTCGAAGTTGTACGTGCTCCACTCCCACTCCGCGCGCCGGTAAATCTCGCCGTATTTGACGTGCGAGTCGAACGCGAGGTCGTAGACGTTGTCGACGTCCTGCAAGTACATCGCGATCCGCTCCAGGCCATAGGTGAGCTCGCCGCTCACCGGCTTGCAGTCGAACCCGCCGCACTGCTGGAAGTAGGTGAACTGGCTGATCTCGAGGCCGTCGAGCCAGACCTGCCACCCAAGCCCCCAGGCGCCCAAGGTCGGGCTCTCCCAGTCGTCTTCGATGAAGCGCACGTCGTGCTCGAGCGGGTTGGTGCCGAGGGCGACCAACGACTCGAGATAGAGGTCCTGGATGTCGAGGGGGCTCGGCTTGAGGATCACCTGAAACTGGTGGAACTGCTGCAAGCGGTTCGGGTTCTCGCCATAGCGACCGTCGGTCGGCCGGCGCGACGGCTCGACGAAGGCCACGTTCCACGGCTCGGGCCCCAGCGACCGGAGGAAGGTGGCCGGGTTGTAGGTGCCCGCGCCGACCTCCGAGTTGTAGGGCTGCACGATCAGGCAGCCACGTTTGGCCCAGAAGCTCTGCAGGGTCAGGATGAGGTCTTGGAAGTACACGGCGGCCGGAGGCTACACCAGTGAGACGCCCGTGCCAGCCCTACGCGAGAATCTCGGCCGGGCTCGGGCCGCGAGTTGACGGACCGAGGCCGCCCGCGACAAGATCACCGGGTGTGCCGCGCCCATTTGCTCGTGCCGTTGCTCGCAGTCGGCTGCGACGCGCTGAGCTCGGGCGGTGGCGCGCCGGCCGGAGAGCTCAGCCGCGCCGAGTGCGTGCAGATGACGATCCGCGTCAACGAGCTCCGGAACAAGGAGCTGGGCCGCGTGAACGCCAAAGAGCAGAAGAACACCGTGGATGGTTGCATGAGCCACGGCACCCGCGCTCAGCTCGAGTGCGTGCAGTTCGCCAACAACGCCTCGGAGCTCGCACGCTGCGACGAGCTCGCCAAGTAGGAGCGCCGCCGCCGTGATCTACGAAGGCCAAGAGCTCCCCAAGCACGCGCTGGTGATGGTGGGCCTGCCGGCGCGTGGCAAGACCTACATCGCCCGCAAGATCGCCCGCTACCTGTCGTGGCTGGGCTACGACACGCGCACCTTCAACGTGGGCGAGTACCGCCGCTCGCAGGTGGGCGCTCGCCAGCCCGCGAGCTTCTTCGACCCGGACGACGAATCCACCAGCGGCGTGCGCGAAGCCATCGCGCGGCGGGCGCTGGACGACATGGTGGGGTGGCTGATCGGCGGCGGCGAGGTCGCGATCTACGACGCGACCAACACCGAGAAGTCTCGCCGTGACGCGATCTGGCAGCGGTGCCACGCGGTGGGCATCCAGGTCGTGTTCGTCGAGAGCATCTGCGAAGACGAGCGGGTGGTCGAGCGCAACGTCCGTGACAACAAGCTGCGCTCGCCGGACTACGCCGACGTGGCGCCCGAAGAGGCGGTGCGCGATTTCCGCCAGCGCATCGCCTTCTACGAGCGCAACTACGAACCGGTGGACGAGCCCGATCGAAGCTACGTCAAGATCATCGACGAGGGGCGCCAGGTCGTGGTCAACCGCATGGCGGGCTACTTCAGCGCACGCCTGATGTTCTTCCTGATGAACATCCACCCGGCGCGCCGCAAGATCTGGCTCACGCGCCACGGCGAGAGCGTGTTCAACACCGAAGAACGCATCGGGGGCGACAGCGACCTCTCGGCGCGAGGCCTCTCCTATGCGCGCAGCCTGGCCGATCACATGCTGAAGCAGCCCAAGACCGACCAACTGGTGGTCTGGACGAGCACGCTCAAGCGCGCGGTCCAGACCGCCACGCACCTCGGGATTCGGCCGGTCGCGCGCCGGGCCCTGGACGAGATCGACGCCGGGATCTGCGACGGCATGACCTACGAAGAGATCAAGCGAGATCTGCCCGAGGAGTTCTCGGCCCGACGCGGCGACAAGTTCCGCTACCGCTATCCGCGCGGCGAATCGTACGCCGACGTCATCCAGCGGCTCGAGCCGATCATCGTCGACCTCGAGCGGCAGCGGCACCCGATCTTGGTGGTGGCCCACCAGGCGATCATCCGGGCGCTCTACGGCTACCTCACCGGGCGGCCCCAGGAAGAGTGCCCCCACGTGCCGATCCCGCTCCACACCATCGTGGAGCTGACCCCCACCGCCTACGGCTACGAAGAGCACCGCGTCGAGCTCGAGCCGAGCTTGCCCGATCGCTCCGACGCGCCGCTCTCGATGGGCCCCTGGCCACAGGGCTGAAAGCGGGCGCCGTCACGCGAGCGGCCGCTGCGCGTCGAGAAAAGCGTGCACCTCCGCCGAGTCCAGGTGCACCAGCACGACGACGAAATCACCAGGCTCGGCGGCATCGAAGACCGAGCGCAGGGCCTCCACCTCGGAGTCGACCATCGACACCGCCTGGGTCGGAAAGCCCGACGCCGACAGGGCCCGCGCGATCAAATGTGGCACCTCTCCCGGGGCTCGCCCTCGAAGGTAGGCGCCGAGCTCGCGCAAGAGCACGCGGTCGGGCCTGGCAGCCACGATGACGCGGGCGACCTCCGCGATGTCGTGCTCGCTGCGGTCGCCTGCGGCTCCGGCGACCACGATCAAGCGGCCCGGGCGCCCCTCGCGGAGCGCGCGGGTGAGCTGCATCACCCCGCGGATGCCGTCCGGATTGTGCCCGAAGTCGAGCAGCACCCGGACCTTGCCCCGCTCGAGAAGCTCGCCGCGACGTGGGTTGTCGGCGGGCCGGAAGCCGCACAGGCCACGGACGATCGCGTCGTGACCGAGCCCCAGCGCTCGCGCCATGGCCACGCACGCGGCGACGTTCTCCACGTTGTACCCGGCCGCGCCCCCGAAGGTGATCGGCACGGCGGCGACGGCCACCATGTGCTGCAAAGCCCCACCCTCGGCCGCGAAGACCGCTCCGCCTTCCGCGAAGACCGCGCCCTCACCCCGCGCCCGGGCTCGAGCGATCACCGCCCGGGCCCGAGCGTCGTCGCGATCGAGGTTGGCGAAGAAGACCACCCGCGCGGTCAGGCTCGGGGCAAGCGCAACGAGCCGGGCGTCGTGGGCATTCAGCACCACCGTGCCGCTCGCACTCACCGCCTGCGCGACGACCGACTTCACTCTCACCATGTCCGCGAGGTCGTCGATGCCCGAGGTCCCCAGGTGGTCGTCGGCGACATTGGTGATCAGCGCGGCGTCGCAGCGCGAGACCGCAAGCCCGCGCCGGAGGATGCCGCCGCGGGCCGTCTCGAGGACCGCGAGGTCGACGTCCGTGCGGCGAAGCACCGCCCGCGCCGCGGCCGGTCCCGTCCAGTCACCCCGATCCGAGATCTCCCCGCCGATCGCGATCTCGTCGCTCGAGGCGGCGCCGACGCTTCGGCCCGCCTCCCGGGCGATCCGCGCCAGAAGCCGGGTCGAGGTGGTCTTGCCGTTCGTCCCGGTCACGAGCGCCACCGGGATCGCCCCCAAAGACGCCCAGGGCACGTCGCTCACCTCCGGCAACGAGGCGCGTGGCCAGCACATCGAGAAGCGCCCCTCGCCGACGCTGATCTGCTCGTCGTCCCAGAGTAACGGGAGGTCGCGCCGCGCCGCCTCGGCGGCCAGCGCGACGAGGCGCGGGCTGCGATCGCGGCGGAGCAGCTCGGCGACCTCGCCCTGCTTCGGGCTCAGGGGGAGCGCCTCGCGACCCGCCAGGACCTCGCACGCAGACAGCGCCGCCCACTCGCTCATCTCGGCACACGCGAGCATCACGTCGATCGGTGCCTCGTACCCGGCGACGACCCCCCGGCGATGTGCGCGGACCTCGAGGGACACTTGCCCCGGAAAGCCGAGCGCCGCCCGGATCCGAGCGAGCTCCCCGAGATAGGCGCCCTGCGCCGCTTCGACGGTCTCGGGCGCGGTCAGCCCCAGCTCCACGATCACGAGCGGCGCGCGCGAGAGGTGACTCGGTCCAGTCAGGCGGCGCGCGTCGATGAGCTCCATGGCGCCGCGGGTCAGTCCTCCTGCTCGCGGGCCAAGCGCACGCCCCGCTCGTCGGCAATCACCTGGGCGCCCTCGATCAGGTCGCCGCTCGGCTCGCCGCCGAGGCGGGTCGGCTCGACCACGGGCCCGCCCGGTGCCGCGCCCACCGGCGGGGGCGTCGACCGCTCGCGGGGCTCGGGCTTGAAGTAGATGACCTGCTTCCAGCTGCGCGAGATCATGTCCGCGAAGATGACCAAGAGGTCGCCGCGCTTGCTGGCCGCGAGGGCGGCGTCGATCGCGGCCTGCTCGTCCGGGATCACCTGGATGCTCTCTCGGGGGAAGCCTTGGGCGACGAGCTCGGCCTGCAACATGAGCGGAACCTCCTCCGAGCCCCGGCCCCGCAGATCGTCGTCGCGCCGCACGATCAGGTGATCGAAGGCCTTGCTGGCCACGCGCGCCATGGCGCGGATGTCTTCGTCGCGGCGGTCGCCGGGGGCCGAGAGCACGCAGATCCTCCGGCCGCTGCACTCGAGCTTCTGCGCCAGGTCTGCCATCACCTGCACCGCCGCGGGGTTGTGCGCGTAGTCCAAGATGACCTTGAACGGCAGGTGGTCGAACACGTTGGTGCGCCCAGGGACCTGGAAGTACGAGGTGTCGAAGGTGCGCAGCCCCTGGCGGATGTTCTCGACCTTCACGCCCATGGCGTAGGCCATGACCGCGGCGAACATCGCGTTCTGGACGTTGTGCATCGCCTTGCCCTCGATGGTCGCGGGGATGAGGTGCGTCCAGAGCAGGGGCAAATGCGCGCCCTTGTCGTAGAGGGTGATCATCTGGCCATTGATGCCCTCTTCCAGGACCACGGCGAGCCCACCCGCCCGCAGGTGCTGGCGCACCAGATCGTGACGCGGGTTCATGGTGACGTACGCGATTCGCCCGGCGCTGGTGTGGTCGGCCATGCGCAGGCAGAGGCGGTCGTCGGCGTTGAGCACCGCGCAGTCGCGGGCGACCTCGACGATGATGCGCTTCACCTCGGCGAGCTGCTCGAGGGTCGTCACCCCTTTCGAGTCGAGGTGATCGGCGGTGACGTTCAGCACCGCGCCCACGTTGCAGGTGCGATACCCCATGCCCGCGCGCAAGAGGCCCCCGCGGGCGGTCTCGAGCACGGCCAGGTCGACCGAGGGGTCGCGCAACACCATCTGGGCCGAACGGGGTCCGGTCATGTCGCCAGCGACGGTCCGCTCGCCATCGATGTACACGCCGTCGGTGGTTGCGAGGCCCACCGTGTGGCCGTTCATCTTCTGGATGTGCGCGAGCATCCGAGCGGTCGTCGTCTTGCAGTTCGTGCCGGTGACCGCGGCGATGGGGATCCGGGCGGGCGCACCCGGTGGAAAGAGCATGTCCATCACGGGCCCGGCGACGTCACGCGACTTGCCCTCGGTGGGCGCCACGTGCATGCGGAACCCGGGCGCGGCGTTGACCTCGCAGATCCCCCCACCGACCTCGCGGTAGCTCTGGCTGACGTCAGGGGTGATGAAGTCGACGCCGCACACGTCGAGACCGATGGCCTTCGCGGCACGAATGGCCATCTCGCGGTTGTCCGGGTGCACGACGTCGGTGAGATCGATCGCGGTGCCTCCGGTCGACAGATTCCCGGTGCCCCGCAGGAAGCAGACCTCGCCCGCGGGCAGGACCGTGTCCCGGGTGAACCCCTTGGCCTCCATCAAGCGCTCGGCCTGCGCGTCGAGCTCGATCCGGGTCAGGACCTTCTCGTGCCCGATGCCGCGCCGCGGATCGGCGTTCACGATCTCGACCAGCTCGGCGATGCTGTGGTCGCCATCGCCCACGACGTGGCCGGGGACTCGCTTCGCCACCGCGATCAGCTCACCGTCGACCACCAGCATGCGGTGGTCGAAGCCCGAGAGAAAGGACTCGACGACCACGCTGCGCGCGTGCTCGCGAGCTTTTTCGAAGGCGACCCGAACCGCGGCCTCGTTCCGGAGGTCGAGGGACACCCCCCGGCCGTGGTTCGCGTCGAGGGGCTTGACCACCACGGGGTAGCGCAGCCGGGCGGCGGCTCGGACGGCCCCGTCGGCGCTGCGGACGAGCTCTTGGCGCGGAACCGGCAGGCCGAGGTCGCCCAAGATGCGGTTCGTCTCCTCTTTGTCCGAGGCGATGGACACCGCGATGTGCCGCGTCTCGCTGGTGACGGTCGCCTGGATCCGCTTCTGGTATTTGCCGTGCCCGAACTGGACCAAGCTGTAGTCGTTGAGGCGCATCCACGGTATGTCGCGCGCCTCAGCGGCGCGCACCAACGCGCTGGTGGACGGCCCGAGCTGCCGGCGTTGCGCGAACGCAATCAGCTCGACCAGCTCTTTGGCGAAGTCGAACGCCGGCTCGTCCGCTTCCGCGTCGCCACGCCCCTGGGGACGGAGCTCCGGCGGGAGGAGATGGTGGAGGAGCTTCAATGCGAGGTCCCCGGCGGCCTCGGCGACCCGCTCCTCTTCGTACTCGTAGACGACGTGATAGCGCCCCGGCGTGCCCTCGCCGCGGGTCTTGCCGAACACGACGTTCGCGCCCGTGAGCTGCTGCAGCTCGATGGCCACGTGCTCGAGCACGTGGCCGAGCCAGGTGCCGCCGTCCTCCGAGAGCCGGCGGACGAAGCCCCCCTCGGTGCCGAACGAGCACGTGTGGGCGCGAAGCGTCGGGAGTGCGGCGAGCAGACCCTGGTTGAAGCCCGGGATCTTCGCGCTGGGCCACGCCTCGAGGACCCCCAGGTCGACCGTCAGGCGAACGACCGGGAAATGCGCGTACAGGCTCGGACCTCGGTAAACCCTGCGCTCGAGAAGTTCCATCTGTGCCCTCATTCACCATACGGCGTGGCGCGCCGGGACTCGAGATCGAAGGTGCCACCCTCGATCAGCACGTGCAGCCGGACGTTCGTCATGCACACCGGGTGGCCCTGCTTGGCCTCGGCGATCGACGAGTGCGCGAGCTCGGAGGCGTCGACGATGGTGAGCGCGCCGGTGCCCACCACCGTGAGCTTGCGCTCGTGGTCGATGAACGCCGCGGTGTCCTCGTCGAGGCCGATGCCCACCGCAAAAGGGTTGTAGGCGAGCGCGGTCAAGAGGCGCCCCAGCCGATCGCGCTGGCGGAAGTGCTGGTCGATCAAGATGCGATTCGTGAGGCCGAAGCCCGGGACCAACCCGACCGCGCCGGCGTGAGGCGAGTGGCCCTCGGCGCCGAAGGCGATCATGTGCTCGCTGAGGATCGCCGCACCGGCGCTGGTGCCGCCGACGGCGACGCCGCGTGCGTTCGCCCGGCGGATCGCCCGCGCCACCGGCGTCCCGCCCAAGATGGTGGTGAGCCGGAGCTGGTTTCCGCCGGTGACGAAGATGCCGTTCGCCGCGTCGATGTAGTCGAGCCACTCGCGCTTCGCCGCGTCTTCGCGGGACGCCAGCGGGAGCGCCTTGGCCTCGTCGGCGCCGAGGTTCTTGAACAGCTTCTCGTAGCGACGCCCGGTGTCGGCGAGCTTCGACGCCGTGGGGATGATCACGATCCGCGAGCCCGCTCCGCCCGCGACGTCGATGAAGCGGCGCAGGATCTTGGCCGCCCCCTCTTTGTCCTCGGCGCCGCCGATGGGAACGATGAAACCGCGCTTGGTATCACCCTCGATTTTGGCTGGGCTCATCTGGTGTTGCTCGTGGTCATCGCTCGAAGGTCCCGAGCGAGACGGCCTCGCCGGAGCGGACGAGGAGCCGTCCGCGGGCCATCACCTCGCGTATGCGATGGCTGTCGTCAAGGACGACGAGATCGGCGTCGGCACCGGCGGCGATCCGGCCCTTCTTCTGGAGGCGCAAGAGCGCCGCGACGTTCGCGGTGAAGACGGGCAGGACCGCCTCGAGGGCGTGGCCGCGCGTCAAGAGCTCTGCCAGCGTCGCGGCGAGCGCGCCGGGGGAACCGACCTCCATCGCGAGCAGCCGGCCGCCTGCGTCGAACGTGGGGAGGCAGCCGCCGCCATCGGAGCTCACCGTCAATCGATCGCGCGGGGCATCGGAGCGCAGGTACTCGACGATGGCATCGGCGGCCGTGAGCGCGTCTTCCCCTTCGGCGACGGGAAACGCGGTCACGTCGATGGTGCAGCCGCGCCGCGCGAGCTCGAGCGCCTCGGCGAACAGGCGCCGCTTCCGATTCACGTGGGTCGGGTAGAGCACGCGCGGCGGAAGCTCGGTCTCGTCCAGCAGGCGGCGGACGAGCTCGAGCCCCCGTGGACCATCCCCCAGGTGCAGGTGCAAGACACCGGCCTTGCCGCTCATCATGCCGCCGACGTGACAGTCCGCGGCGAGGCGAGCGACCTCGTCGAACGTGGGCTGCGACGAGCGGTGGTCGCTGATCGCGACCTCGCCCAGGCCGATGATCGGATCGACGAAGACGATGTCCGAGCGCACGCTGCCGGTCAGCGTGATGGGGGGGACCTCGTAGCTTCCGGTCCAGCACCAGGCCGAGAGACCCTCGTCGCGCAACGCAAGCGTCGAGGCCACCAGCCCGGCGACCGCCCGTGTCGTGCCGTCGGTGCCGAGGACACCGACCACGCTGGTCACGCCTGCGCGACTGAGCTCGCCGAAGAGCACGCCTGGGACCCGGGACGACGGACCCGACTCGCCCCCCCCGCCGGTGAGGTGCACGTGGGGGTCGATCAACCCCGGGATCAGCCGCGCGCCGCCGAGGTCGAAGACCTGGCACAGGCCCGGGGGAAGTTCGCTGAAGGCGGGCTCGATCGCGAGGATCGCGCCGCCTCCGACCAGCACCTGGCAACGGCCCCGCGGCTCGGGCGCGAAGACCTCGGCGTTCCTGAGCAGGGTGAGCGGTGGTGACGACACCACGGCTTCGTAGATCACCGCCGCCGGTGCCGCGACTCGAATCGACGCCGACCCGACTCGGAGGGCCGCTTCCCGCCGTGCACGACTTGCCTGGCCACGCGCCGCGCAGTATGCGAAAGGACACGCCCTCATGGGAATGACCGGCCTCCTCTTCGCCGTCTCGGTGAAGCGCAAAGCGATGCTCGATCAAGAGCCCGAGCTCTTGGTGGACGTGATCGAGGCGCGCCGCGAGCAGACGATTCCGGGTCTACTCGACCTGGACCAAGCGTGGCACGCGCTGGACGTCATCTTGGGGGGCGCCGACGGGGGCGAGCTCGGCGACGCCATCGTGGCGCGGAAAGGGCGGCACTTCGGCCCCAACGTCTCGTTCGGCCGTGGCCGCCTCTTGGCCCCGAAGCGCGTGGTCGCGGTGTCCCGCGCCCTCGACGCCCTCGACGCGGGCTTCGTGTCCGAGCACTACGGCCGCCTGACCGGCGTCGAGGTCCACGGCGGCTACGGCCCCAAGCCGCGGGGCCCTGCCGAATACGCGGACGAGCTGGGTGCGCTGGCAAACGCCGACACCCTCGACGAGGTCGAAGAGCTCGGGAAGCGCTTCGAGCTCCTCCGAGAGTTCTACCGCCGGGCTGCGCAGCAAGGCGACTCGGTGCTCGCGATCGTCGTCTGACGCAGGGGCTGACCCGTCGCCCTACTTTGCAGCGCCCTTGATGAAGCGCGCCTCGGCCCCCGAGAGCGTGAGCGTCTCGCCCACTCCCAGCGTGTGACTCGACACGACCGCGCCGCTCGAGAGGTCGATCACGTCGAAGCTCTGCGCCACACGCGCTTCGAGGATGACGTGAGCCTTGATGCCGATGGGCAACATCACGAAGCTCTTGCCGCTGACGGCGGCGTACGCCGCGACGACGCCGCTCTCGGGCGCACCGAGCTCCGGCCAGGTCAGGTCGGGTTTGGCCTGGCCGCCCTCTTCGGCCCAGATGCGCAGCGGGGCATCGGCGGCCTTCGGATCCTTCGGGGTCCACGACGCCAGGTCGCTCGGAAGGTAGCTCGCCAGAGCGCCGAAGGCGTCCGCGCCGGCCATCTCCCACAGGTCGCTGTCGCCGCGGACACCAGCGCCGGTGTGGAAGACGTGTAGCGGCAGGCCGGCCAGGTGGGTCATCACCGCGCCGGCGACGAGCTTCTGCGGATCGTTCTCGGTGGAGACCGACGCACCCGGACCGATCGGCTCGTTGTTGCTGGCCACCGGCACCCCAGCGCAACCGTGAACCCACCACGGCTGCCAGACCGGGCGCCAGTGACCGTCTTTTTGGCCGACGTCGCGATCGAAGTGCAGCGTCGCCAGGTTGGCGATGCCGCCCGCGTAGAGCGCCTGGGTCGCCGGGCAGCTGGTCGGATCCGGCGCGGACGCGGCGACCAGGATATCGGTCGCGTCGTTCAGGTATTGCGTCAGCGTGCGCAGCTCGGCCAGCCCGGTCGCGCCTTCGAAGCCGTTCTGCCAGGCTTCGTTGGCCAGCTCGAAGTGGATGATCTTGCGGGCGCGGCTCTGCGACATGGCCACGAAGCGATCGACCAGCGCCTTCCGATCGCTCGAGCTGGGGATGTTCTTCTGACCGTCTCCGATCAGCGTCCATTCGATGCGCAGCCCGTACTTGTCGTAGCAGAGGTCGGTGAGCCCGGCGATCACCTGATCGTAGTCGGCCCAGTGCCAGTCGATCTCGCGACCGTCCCAGTAGTCCGCAGCGCCATAGTCGCCCACCACACCGAGCGCCCGGATGAAATGGAAGCCGTGCTTCGCGATGAAGTCGAGGTTCTGCTCCAGTCGCGGCCGGTCGTGTTTGTAGCCCCACGCCGCCCACATCAAGGTCGTGCCGAGCGCGTTGAACCGCCCCTGGTCATCGCTCAGGCTGTGGCCATCGAGCTTCACCGGACCGGTGCGCTTACCCGAGAAGCCGCCGCTGCCGCCGGCTCCGCTGCCGCCCGAGCCGCCCCCGGCACCGCCGCTGCCCCCGGCACCCCCACAGCCGAAGCAGGCCTCGAAGCCCTTGCCGTCGGCCCGGCAGATCTGCGCGCCCTGCCCCCCGCCGGGGCACGCGCAAGCGCGCTGCTCGCCCACGACGCACGCCGAATCGCCGCCGCCGCCCGATGCATCGCCGTCGCCGCACGCGACGAGCGTGAGGGGCCAGAGCAGCCAGAGTCGAGCGCGCGTGGGGCTCACCCGCGCGAGGTTACCCGAGTTCGCGGCGGGCTGGGCAGGGCAGCTCATCGCGGCGCGCGGAGCACCCCCACGCCGGGAAACACCCAGTAGGCGTGGGTCGCATCGACCGCGACGTTGGTGTTCGGAGCGAGCGCACCCGCGAGCAAGGTCGAGCCCGCCGGAGCGTGCCTCCAGAGCTCTGCGGGCGGCGACAGCCCGACCCAGACTTGGCCAGCGTCGACGTGCAGATCGGACGCCTGCCGCGACAGCGTCGCTACCGCCTGGAGCGGACCGCCTGCAGTCGAGACTCGCACGATCCGTTGCCCGAGCGCGTCGGCGGCGTAGAGAAACCCGCCGCTCACGGCCAGACGGCTCGGGTCGAACGGGCCGGAGGCGAGGAGCTGCGGGCCTTGCGCGGCCGACGGGAAGCCGAAGAGCCGACCCGGCGAAGCAACTCCGACGTAGAGCGCCCCGCCCTGGGTCGAGATGGCTCCGAGCCGACCGGCGGTTTCCCAGAGAACCTGCTTCCCCGGCGGCGCGATGGCGTGGCGCGTGACGCGAACGAACGCCGGCACGGCGGCCTCGGTCGCATCGGCGTCGGCGTCGGCTTCCGCGGTCGCGTCGTCGATCGATGCGTCCCAGGACGTGGAACCGGGGATTTCCTCGGCGACGTAGAGATGGGTCGCGTCGCTAACCCAACGCGCCGGATAAATGCCCCCGACGGACTTTTCGGGTAGCACGTTCTTGGTGTCGAGAACCCGGATCCAACCGTCGTCGCCGAAGACCACGATACTGGCGTGCACTTCGATTTGGCTCACCGCGTCGCTGAGAAAGGTCAAGTGCTGGTAGGCACCAGCGGTGGGTGCGAACCCCAAGTGCTGAAAGGCACCGCGCGTCGCGTAGTAGATCCCCTCCGCGTCCACCGCGAACGCCGTGATCTCGGTCTCCGGCATCGCGAACGCGACCTCGGGCTCGAGGCAGGAGCCGTGCTCGCACGCGGGCTCGCCGCAGGCGTGGCCGCACGCTCCGCAGTGAACGGAGTCGTCGGTGATCTCGGTCTCGCAGCCGTCGCTCACGAGGTCGGAGTTGCAGTCGGCCCGGCCGACCACGCACCCGACTGCGACGCAGCCCCCGTCGGCGCCAAGCGCGCTCTGTACCCCGGCGTCGACCCCACACAGGCTCGCGTCTGGGTCAGCGCCGCCCGATCCACCGTACCCGCCGTACCCGCCGTGCCCAGCGTACCCGCCGTACCCGCCGTACCCGGCGTACCCGCCGGAGTCGGGCCCGGTGAGTGCGGGGGCGCACCCGCTGTTGTCCGGCTCATCTGGCTCGCACATGCCGCACGTGCAGCCCACGGCTACCAGGGCCGAGAACATGAGCGCTGCCTCCCGCATCCCCGGCACAGTGTAGCAGCGCGGGCGCTCAGCGCTCGGCTGGATCCTGTCGAAAGTACTCGACCAGGTGAGCGTAGAGATCGGGCTCGCGCCGACGGAGCTCGGTGGGTTTCTCGAAAAAGGCTTCGACGGCCACCGCGAACAGCTCGGCCTCGTTCGTGCCGGCGTAGGCGCGCAGCGCTCCGCCCGATCGCCTGCGGCGCGCCGCAAGTCGCCGAGCCATCAGCTCGACCCAGGGCGCCGTGGCGACCCACTCCAGATCGCCGGGCACCCCGTCGGCGCGACCGTCGGCGAAGTCGATCACGTGAGCTAGCTCGTGCAAGCCCACGTTGTGACCGTCGGCACGCGAGAACCCGAGCCGGAGCTCACGCTGCGAGAACAAGATCGGACCTTGCGCGTGGACCATGCCCGCAATGTTCGCGCCGGTCGCGATCCGGTAGCTCTCGTCGAAAGCCCGCGGGTAGACCACGATGTCGCGCAAGGTCGGCCACTCGAACTCGGGTAAGGCGTGGCAAAGCATCGCCGCGGACGCGGCGATCAGGAGCCGCGTCTCGTCGTCCAAGGTGGCGCCGCGATCGGCGAAGATGCGCTGCTCGGCGAGGAAGATGCGCACGTCGTCTTCGAACCGGCGGCGACCCTCGGGCCCGAGACCACGGTAGAACGCGACCCGACGCTCGAGGATCTCGCTCCAGCGCTCGGGGAACGGCGCCTTCAGCAAGCGCCGGCGGCGGCGGTACTTGCGGGTGGCCACAAGGTAAACCGCGCCCCCGAGTGCCGGGCCCACGACCGCGGCGACCGGCGAGTGGATCACCGCGGCGGCGAGGCCCACCACCAGCGCAACCGCAACGGCGGTGGCGCGAAGCATGGAAGTGGTGCGCGGGGGCCAACTCTGCACGCGACGACCCGGCTATCAAAGCGCATTTTCGAGCGCGTTTGTCCCGGTCTCGGCCTAGGCTCTCGCCCCCGGACCCCGACCGTGCGGAACACCCGAGCAGAACACACCTCCGTCGGGCTGCAAAAGGCCCTGGGCTGGCTGGCGCTGCCCTGGCTGGCGGCTCCCGCGATCTTCTACATGCGCGTGGTCCGCCGAAACCGCGTCGAGAACCTGCGCGAGGTCCGACGCCGGTTCCGCGAGATCGCCGCCGAGGATCGCCCGCTCTTGATCTGCGTCAATCACCTGACGATGGTCGACTCGTTCTTCGTGCACTGGGCGCTGTCGTCGCAGCTCGACTACGTCTTGCACTACCGGCGCTTCGCTTGGAACGTCCCGGCCACCGAGAACTTCCAGCGCGGCGTCCTGCTCAGACTGATGTCGTATCTCGGCAAGACGGTGCCCATCGATCGCGCCGGCAGCCCCACGCACCATCGCGCCGTGCTCACCCAGCTGGCCGAGCTGCTGCGCGCGGGGGACTTCGTGACGATCTTCCCCGAGGGCGGGCGCAGCCGCAGCGGCCGGGTCCAAGTGCGCGACGTGGCGTACGGCGTCGGGCGCATCTTGAAGGACGTCCCCGAGGCGCGCGTGCTGTGCGTCTATCTGCGGGCCGAGGGGCAGGACAGCTGGGGGTTTCAACCGCCCCGCGGGGACCGGATCCACGTCGGCCTCGAGCTGATCGAGCCGAAGACCGAGCACCGCGGGCTGCGCGCCTCACGCGACCTGTCCCGACAAGTCATCGAACAGCTGAAGCGAATGGAAGACCGGTACTTCGCCGAGCGCGAGCGCAGCGACTGATCAATACCAGACCGCGCCGACCCCGGCGGACGCGAGCCAGGGCAGGTCGTCCTTCACCCGGGGCAGCAGCAGCGCGCTGACGCGGATCTGCGGTTGTGAGCCCGCCCCTGCCTCGATCTTGGCGATGTCCGCCGAGAGCTCGATGCCGCCGTAGTTGAAGCTGGACTGGGTCGCGTCCTCTTTTTCGCCGACCTTCAGCGAGAAGATCATGGCCGGCGAGTAGGCCACCCCCAAGACCACGCCGCGCCAGAGCGTGGGCAGCCGGAAGTCGCCGAAGCCGAAGTGCACGCCGAGCTGGAACGGCAACACGCCGTACAGGTAAGCGAGGTTGTCGTACTTCGGATCGCGGGACGTGACCTGACCGTTGTGAGTGCGATAGCTGTATTCGAGGGGCGGCCGCACGTAGAGCCCGCTCAGATCGAGGCGCAAGCCCGCGCGAACCGCCGCCCACGAGGTCGAGCCGCTCGCCGGCTCGGGCAGAGGCAAGTACATCACCGAGAGGTCGAGCCCCACCCCCAAGCCCACGCCGTAGGTCGTCGCCTTGCCGATGTCGAGATCACCCGTCTCGGGGTTTTGGCTCGCGAACGGGGTGTTCGGAATGATGAGTCCGGTGGCTTGCGCGTGCGCGCCGTAACTGACCCGCAGGCCGCCGCGATCCTTCCAGGCCTGCGCGAGCGCCTTGGGATCTCCGAAGTCCGGCTCGTCGTCCTTCTTCGGTCGCTTCAGGATGAACCCGGCCGAGATCCCCTCGGCGCGGGGCGCGGCGGCAGGCGGCGCGGCGGCCGGTGCCGCGGTGCTCTTCTTGCCGACCAAGAGCTCGCGCACCGCGGCCAGCGCGGCGTCGGCGGTTTGGACGAGCTTCTCCTTGGCGTCGCCGTCGGTGACGACCAGCACCCTCACTCCACCGTCGCCCTTCGCGACGCGCACCAGCACCGAGGCACCCACCGCCTTGCGCACCCCGTCCAGCGGGCCTGCGTCCGCAACCACGCGACCTTCGTGCATCGCGCCGCTCTGCTCGGCAGCGGCCTTGGTGTCGGCCTTGCCGTCTGGCGTGTACCCTCGTTCGCGACAGACGTCGTAGATCTTGGCGCGCAGCTTGGCGTTCTCGGTCTCGTCCTCGAACGCGTCGGCGACGACCACCGCTGTCTTCTGAGCCTGAGCTGCCGGCGCGAGCGCCGGCGCTGACTCCGCTTGCGCGTGCGCGCGCCCTGCGGCCAAGACCAAGACCACCACCATCGAAAGCCTCTGCGCAAAAGCCATGGCGAGGTCGATGGTGCCACCGACTCCGGGGTGCCGGGGCGCCTAAATGCGGACGAGGTACGCCGACGTGCGACACCGAGCCTGGTTGGACAGCAGGACCGCAGGTCGGTACCTTTGGGCACGGAGGTCCCGGGAATGAAGGCGCTCGTTGTTCTTTGCTCGTTGACGGTCGGCGGGCTGCTCGTCGCAGCCTGCGGAGGCAGCGACACCGGAGACCTCTTCGGCAGCGGCGGAACGAGCAGCGGCGGGACCAGCAGCGGCGGGACGAACAGCGGTGGCGGCACCAGCGGTGGCGGCACCAGCGGTGGCGGCACCGGCGGCGGCGGCACCGCGGGCAGCGGAGGGAGCCTCGGCGGCGCGACCGGGGGCGGCGGCGCGCCCACCGGCGGCGGCGGCGGTCCGAGCGGCGGCGGAACGGGTGGCGGCGTCGGCGGGGCGACCGGAGGCAGCGGCGGCGGCACCGTCGGCCCCGAGAACTGCACCAACGGCGTCGACGACAACGGTGACGGACAGGCCGACTGCGCCGATCCGAAGTGCACTGCGGGCTACACCTGCGCGGCGGCTGCGCCCACGGGGTGGAGCGGCATCGGTTACGTCGACGCCAAGCTCGGAACCGCCTGCCCCGACGGGTTCTCGCCGGCCACCTCGCTCTACGACGCGGCGACGCTCGCGGCGCAGAAAGCCAGCTGCACCTGCGGCTGCAACACGCCGAGCAACGTCCTGTGTCGCGCGCAGCTGCAGTGCAACTCCGGGGGCTCGTGCAGCGGCGGCACGGGGACCTCGGTCTACGGCAACTGCTCGACCATCCCGACGCCGAACCCCGGCAGCACCAACTCGTGCAAGGTGAGCGAGCTTGCCGCCAGCGGCGGGCAGTGCGCCGCCAGCGTAAAGGCCGTCGCGCCGCCCGTCGCGTGGAGCGCCTCGGCGCGCTCGTGCAGCCAGCCGACCGTCGGCGCGTGCACGAACACGGCAGAGGTCTGCGTGCAGAAGCTCGCCGGCGCCAAGGGACCGTGCATCTCTCACCCGGGCGACGTCGCCTGCCCGGCGCCGGGCCCCTACAGCCAGAAGACCGTCTACTTCGACGGCAAGGTGAACGACACCCGCGGTTGCTCGACCAGCGGCTGTTCCTGCGGCGCTCCATCTGGCGGAACCTGCGCCTGCTCCGCGTCGACCTGCGGCGTGGTGGTGATGGGGCCGAACAACTGCAGCGGCACGAGCGGCCTGGCACTAATCCCCGTCACGGGCCAGTGCACGACCTTCACCGACACCGGGAACGGCGACAGCAACTGGGGCGTGTTCCGAACCGGAACGTCGGTCACGAGCCCGGGGGCCTGCTCACCCAGCGGGGGCGGCACGCCCACCGGCAGCGTCGAGCCGAGCGGTGCGATCACGGTTTGCTGCACGCCCTGAGGCGACGAAGCCCTGACCGGGGTCAGCTCTTGGCGCGCAAGAAGGCCAAGAGGTCGGGGTTGCTCCCGTCGAGCTTCCAGATCCACGCGTCCAGGTAATAGTGGGTGATCTGCGGGACGCTGAGCAGCGCGACCCAGGCCGAGAGGGCGGCGCCGTCGAAGCGAACGGTCTCGAACGCCAAGAGCTTGGGCAGGTAGACACGCCAGACCGCGCCATCCCACAGCGTCTCTTCCGCGATCGCGATGGCCAAGAGCACGGCATAGAAGACCAGCCAGCGCCCCTTCAGGAACAGGCCGCGCACCGCCGGCCCGGCGGCTTCCGGGTGCTTCTGGAAGCGGTGCCGTGCGCGGTGCCAGACGATGGCCAAGAACTGCGGGCCGTGAAACAGGTTCAAGAACGCAGCCGAGACGAACGGGTGGTTGCTGAGACTGATGCCGACGACCCAGCTCACCCAGCTGCACACCATCCACAGCACCTTGCCAAGGTTGAGCTCGCCGCCCGTCGCGACCACGTGCACCTGCCGGAGAACCCAGGCGCCGCCGAACACGCCCATGGCCAGGGTGATCTCGCTCTTGAACGCCGAGTCGAGCCGGAAGATGAAGGACTCGCCGGCGTTGAACCAGTCGAACTGCCGCTTGGGCGAGGCGTGCCAGAGCAGCACGGGGCCGATGGCACCGACCCACAGCGTCCAGCGATCCAGGTAATAGTCGAGCCGGTTCTTCTCGCCCGCGCGCGACTTGTAGAGCGCGATGAAGCCCCACTGCTGCTGGACGAAGTGGAAGATGGCCACGTACGCCAAGAGCGACCAGAACAGCGCCGCCGAGTGGCTGTGCACGCGATAGGCGACGAAGAAGCTGACGATCGGGGTGAGCCCCAAGAGCAGGCGCCGCTTCGCGAGCACCTCGCGATCGAAGTAGGTGAGGTAGATCGTGGCCCAGACGTGGGTCACGTCGAAGGCGACGATCACGATCAGGAAGGCCCACAGCGGCAAGGCGCCTTGCCAGGCGCCGCGCACCGTGAGCAGCGACGCGAGCGCCGCCACCATCGGCAACGCGAGCATCGCCACGTCGAACCTCTGTGAGACCAACCAGCGTGGAGCCCGGGGCGGATCCGGCGCGACGACTGCGGTAGCGTCCATGGTCATGGCGTTCAGTACTTGGTGCAGGGCCCTTCTTCGGGCGGCGTGCCTTCGACGGTCATCGGTCCCGTGCCGCCGTGCTTCGAACGCAGCGCGGCGGTCAGGGTGCGGGCCTGGGTGATCTCGGTGAGCACGTCCGCCCCGAGAGTGGGGGTGCGAGCGTACGTCTGGTAGTCGACGCTGAACAAACCGAAGTGCGGGCCGAAGCCCTCGGCCCACTCGAAGTTGTCGTACAGCGACCAGTGATAGTAGCCCCGCACGTCCACGCCCGCGTCCCGCGCGCCCTGGATGTGCTCGAGGGCGCGCACGATGTTCTCGGCCCGCCGCTCACCGACCAGGGTCCCGATGCCACTCTCGCTGACCACCAGCGGCAGGCCCGGGTAGCGTTTCCCGAACGCGCCGAGCACCGTCTCGAGCCCCGGAGCGTAGTGCTCGTACCCCATGGTCGGCACACAGTAGCTGCGATCGATGGGGGCGATGCACGAGCCGAAATCGAAGCCGGTGAAGCACGGGGTCAGCTTCAAGACCGGGACGAGCCCGCCGCTACCCGTGACGCCGGCGCGGAAGTAGTACTGCAGGCCCAGCCAGTCGAGCTTCCCCTTGAAGGCGGGCAGGCTCTCTTCCATTTTTCCGTCCAGATCGTTGTCGAATGCGCCCTCGACCAACGAGTCGACCAGCAGGTAGTGGAAGAAGAGCTGCAGGCGATCGCGCGCCGACACGTCTTCGGGATTGTCGCTGGGCTGGTTCTCTCGGGCCGGCACCCAGTCCGCCACCGACAGCGAGAAGCCGACGCTGGCGGCTTCGCCGTCTCCGTCGGCGTCCGTGGTGTCCGCCTGCTTCAGCGCATCGTAGGCGGCGACGTGACCCGCGAGGTAGTCGTGCACCACCGGCACGAACTTCTCGGTCAGAGACATCAGATACGACTTGCCCGGGGGAAACACCCCGACCCCGTGGGACGCCAAGAGATAGTTGATCGGCTCGTTGACCGTGCCCCAGTCGTCGACCCGATCGCCGAAGCGCGTCCCAATCAGCTGGGCGTGCTCGGCGAACTCTTCGATCACCAGCGGGCCGCCCTGTGGGTGCCCGAAGCCGCACAGGTTGTCGTCCGTCGGCCCCTTGGCGCACTCGATGTCGCGCGGGTCGTCGACCCAGACCGGGTTCGAGAAGTGGTGCAGCGTGATCACCGGACGAATCCCCTTGGCGATCAACGCATCGATGAACTTCCCGTACTGAGTCAGCGCGGCTTCGTCGATCTGGTCGCGCTTCGGTTCGACGCGGGCCCACTCGATGCTGAAGCGATACGAGTCGAGGCCCAAGCCCTCGATCAGCGCGACGTCGTCGAGCATCTTGGTCCAGCCCTTGGCCGCGTCGCCCACGAAGGTGTGTTGCCCGAGGCCGCCTTGCGCTTTCGGCTGGGTGAAGAGGAACCAGTCGGTGTTCGGGTTCTGGTCCTCGATCTGCGTGGCGGCGCTCGCGGCACCGAAGCGGAAGCTGCCCTTGCCGGCCTCGGCGCTCAGGCTCCCCGGCGCCGGGAATTCGATGGCGCTGGCGCCCGGAGTGGGCTCGTCGTCGCCGCCGCATCCCGAGCAGCCCAAGCCGAGCGCGAAACACGCACCGATCGCCACCCTGGACACCTGAACACCCGCCATGGTGGCCCACTGTCTACCGCAGTTTTGCCGGTTTGGCCTGTCCGATGCCCTTTACGGCCCTTCGCGGAAGTGACAAACCTCGGGCGAGGTGGATCCCAAGACCGCGCTCGAGCCTGGCGTCGTCATCGCGGACCGGTTCCGCGTCGACGAGACCATCACCTTCGAAGGTGCCGGACCGGCATTTCTGGCAACCGACCTCGAGACCGAGGGGCGCCTGCTGGTGTTCGAGACCACGCTGGCCGAGGCCGACGCGCTCCGTCCGGGGGTCGCCGTGTCCCATCCCCACCTGGCCACCGTGGCCGGCTTGGTCGCGCACGGCGAGCGTGACGTGCTCCTGGCCCAGCACGAGCCGGGGCTCTCGCTCCTGGCGTTCACCGGCAGCGGGGCGCTCTCGAAGGTCGACGCGGTGCGCTTTGCGCTGCGGATGCTCGACGCGGTCCAGGCCTTGCACCAGGCGGGCTCGGCCCACGGCTTCTTGCACCCGGCCGCTGTGGTGATGGAGCCGGAAGATCGGCCGCGCCCAGTGGTGGCCTTCGCCCCCGCTGCGATCGGACCCTCGGCTTTTCGCTCACCCGAACGCGGGGAGAGCGGCGCCCCCTCCGTCGGCGACGATGCGTGGGCGGCGGGCGCGCTCTTGTATCGAATGCTGCTCGGCACGGACCCTCCGGCGAAGGGGCTGGCCACCGAAGACGACCTCGCCAGCGCCGGCGTCGACGATCCGGTGCTGCGGGCGGCGCTCTTCCACGCACTGTGCTCCGACGCTTCGCGCCGCAGTGAGAACCTTCAGCCACTTCGCCGAGAGCTCGCTCGGTGGTTTGCCGAACACGCCGGCGACGGGTCGAGCCACTCCAGCACCATGGGGCGGCCGCCCCCTCCGCTACCGGCGAACATCACCGGCCCGAGCGCGAGCCGGCCGCCGCCCGCACCGATTTCTGGCGCGCCGCCCATCTCCAAGTCGATGGCGACCGAGCTCACGCCGCGAAAGAAGAGCTCTGGCCCGCTGATCTTCGCGGCCGTCGCGGCAGTGCTGGGCCTGGGCGCGGCCTGGGGGGTCTCGGCCTGGCGTTCACGGCCGAAGGTCACGGTCATCACCACCTCGGCGCCTCGTGAGGCGCCCGCACCCGCCGCGCCATCGGCGGTGAGCCTGGGCGAGGTCGCAGTCACGGGCGAGAGCGAGGGCGACGGCGGTGTCGACCGCTCGCTGTCCTGTGTCGCCGCGAACTTCCCCAAAGACACGTTCAAGAAGGCCCCCGATCTGCGCTGGCTGTGCGCCGAGTCGGACCCGCGTGCCGGCGGCGAGAAGCTTCGCATCGCGGTCGTCCAGGGCGCCGCCGGCGGTGCGCCCTCGGAGGCGCAGCAGCTCTTCTCGCGGCTCGGCTGGCACGAGATGAGCGCGTTCGGCGTGTTCCACGCGGCCTGCTGCAACGAGCCCCAGGCCCTGAGCCTGCCCGAGCCGAGCCCGGGCTGCGACCCGCTGGTCAAGGCCATCGACGCGATCGCCAAGGCGGTGACCGCGAAGCAGCCCATCGACGACGCGCTGGCGGCGTTCGGCAAGGCGGCCCGCTGCGAGACCGACGCCAAGAAGGCCGCGCAGTACCGACGTACGCAGGCTCCGCAGCCCAGCGAAGACGCGGCGCTCAAGGACTTGCTGAAGAGCGTCTCCGCTCCCTGACGCAGGCCCGAGACATGGCGGTCCTGTTGGTCAGCATCGAGCTGGCGCTGGGGATCCTGGTGCCGTGGTGGATCGTGCGCCGCGATCTGAAGAAGCTCGACGGCGCGCGCTTGGCCCGCGCCTGGAACGACGCGAGCTTCTGGAGCGCCATCGTGCTGTTCGGGCCGCTCTCGCTCCCGTTTCACTTCACCAAGACGCGCCGGTCGCTGCTCGGGTTCGTGCTCGGCCTCGCCTGGATGGTGGCCGCGTTCCTGACCATCGGGCTCTTGGGGTCGGGGCTGTCGCTGCTCTTCGGCGTGGAGTGACTACGAGCCCTGGCAGGGGACCTGGATGTCGACCTTGCCGTTTGAATCGGCCTGAATGGTGGTGCACGACGTGGGGCACAGCTCGATGGTCTTGGGGCTGGCGTTGTTGTCGTAGAACCACCCGGCGCCGCTGCACGAGGTCTTGTCGTTGGCCTTGGGCAGCTGGGCGCCCGAGCCCGAGCCCGGGGTGTAGATCACCTTCAACTTACTGGGATCGATCAGCCCGCCGTCGGCCTTGGGCATGGCGTAGGTGCAGCCGATCAACTTGCCTTGGATGTTCTTCATGGCGGCCAAGAACTGGGCAGAGCCCCCGGCGGTCCCGACGTTGAAGGCCTGCCCGCCGCCCGCGGTGGCCCACGAGTTCAAGTTGGTCGACATGGTCGAGTCGGGGTCGATCCCGATCACGAAGGTGCGGACCGACGGGCTACCGGTGAACCCCGCCGACACCGCCGACTGCACGCCGGCGGCGGTCTCTCCCGTGCAGCCCGCCGCTCCGGGCAGGCCGTCGGTGGCCAGCACGATGGCCACGGTGTGTGACGGGTTAGCCGTCTTGTGCGCCTTCGCGAACGTGACCGCGCCCTTCATGGCCGACTCGGTGGGCGTGCCCACGCCCAGCACCGGCGCGTTGGCGTTCATGGTGCTCTGAAGCGTGAGCGCGTGACCCGTTGCCGAGCCGGGCAGCGGCGCCATCGCCACCAGCGGCGACGAGTAGCTCGCCGCCTGACAGGCGCTCTTGGTCGGGTGTGCGAACATGGTCAGCGCGATGCCCATCCCGGCGGTGCTCGCGCTCTGGAAGAACGCGTTCAGCGCGTCACGCACCGGCGGCCAGCGCAGCGGGCCGAGCGACGGGTTGACCATCGAGCCCGAGCGATCGAGCACCACGTACAGGTCGAGCGGGACCGGCTCGGCCTTGACGGTCACCGCGGCGCAGGCCTCCCCGCCGCCGTCGTCTTCGACCGGACCGTCGTAGCTGAAGCTCACATCTGCGACGCCGGCGTCGGCGCCGCTGCCACCGCTGCCACCGCCACCGAAGCTTCCGGCCGCTCCGCCGCCACCCGCTGCGGCCCCGGCGCCGGCCTGCCCGCCGCCACCGGCGACGCCGCCGGCTGCGCTGCCGCCGCCGGAGCTGGTGATGGCGCCACTTCCGCCACCCCCCGCGGTGCCGCCGCCGTCACCGCCGGCGCTGCACGCCGCGACCACGGTCGTCGCCACGCCGATCCACCACACCCCGATCCATCGACGCGCCATCGACGCATTTTCGCACGGCCACTCCGCGCCGCCAACTGCTCAGGGGCCGACGATGGTGATCTTGCAGTGCCCATCGGGGCCGCAGTACGGCAGCGACCCCTTCGGGTAGGGAGGCGGAGCACATGGGGGGCAGGCGCCACCGTTCGGGCTGCACACCTCGGCCTCGAGGTTCGCGTTCTTGTTGTAGGTGACCAGGGCGTCGGGCCCCATGGGGCTGCAGCTCTCGCAGCAATCGCTGCCCCAGCGCAGGCGACAGTCGCCGTCGGAAGCGCAGGCCGAAAGCTCGTCGGTGCGCAGGTCGAGGGCGGTGCACTGACCGGACCGGCACAAAGCCAAGTAGTTCGGGTTGTCGATCGAGACGCAGCCGGGGCAGGCGATGTCGCCCTGGCAGAGCTGGGACTCGAGCTCTAGCAGCTTGTCACCGGCGACCGCCTGCCAGCCGCTCAGCGGCGCATTCGGATCGCAGTACCCGCCGCAGCAGTTCTTGGCGAAGAGCTCGCACGTCCCGGGGGCGTCGCAGGCGGTCATGCCGGCGACGTTTCCGGTCCCACCCGAGGACGAACCCCCGCTGCCGCCGGCGGTGGTTCCACCGGTGGCGCTGCCGCCCGTGGAGGTGCCGCCGGTCCCCTTCCCGTCCGTGGAGGTCGACCCGCCGCAGGCCGACGCGAGGGCGAAGAATCCCAGGACCAAGACGGGGGCGCCACGCATCTGAGTAGCCTAGCGCATGAGCTCGCGGACACGGCCCCCGGCGGCCAGGACCCGCGCGATCTCGAGCAAAGTGCGCGCCTCGCGGCCAAGCGCCAGGGGCGACGGGCGACCGGCGCCGGTGTGCCCGTAGAGCCCGGTGAGCAGCAAGCGCGACGGCACACGAGCGCGCGCAGCCTGGTGGATCTTCTCGGCCTCGCCCCAGGGGATCACGTCGTCGTCGCGCCCGTGACACACCACCACCGGACAGCGAATGCGCGCGAGCGCTGGCCGCGGACTGGCGAAGTCCGCCGCGCCCCCGGCACGCCCGAGCGCTGCTTCGATCAGCTCGGCACCGCCCTCGCGCACTCCGCAGCCGATCAGGAAGAGGTCACGCGCTGCCTGGGGCACGCGATCGACCAGCGCCTCGGCGAACGGCCCGAGACGCCCCGGCGCCTTGAGCTCCATCCGCCCCCAGGTCCGGTACGTCATCTCGCGCCAGGCTTCGGCGAGCGGAACATGGAGGTCGGCGGGCGCCTCGAGCCAGGGCAACATGTTCAAGAACAACGCGGGCTGGTTCAGGGGGTCACGGGTGAGCTGCTCGTCACCGCCCGGGCGGCGCATCACGCCGTCCACGCAGAAGCGGATCGCGGCCTCGAAGTCGGCGTAGCCCCCGAAGGTGACGACCGCGTCCACCCGATCGGGCAAGCGCGCTGCGACCTCGAGCGCCGGCCACGACCCGAACGAGATGCTGAACAGGGTGAAGCGCTCGCCGGGCGCCAGGCGCTGGCCCAGGTCGCGCGCGACGATCTCGAGGTCGTCGACGGCGCTCTCGTGAACGACCAGCTCGGCATAGGTCGGCAGCGTGGGCACCACGACGCGAAAGCCGGCGTGGGCGAGCACGCGACAGAAGCGCTCGAACCGCGGATCGTCGGGGCCGTCGAAGTGCAGGCCGGGCGCCACCAAGAAGGTGCCGGCGACCGGCCCCGCGGAACGAAACTCGTGGACCTCGAGCCGGGTCGCCGCGCCCGGCGGGCAGCGCTGTCCCGCCTTGCGACCGCGCCGCCCGGGCACGTCACCCTCCCGCAGCACCCGGCGTTCACGGCGAATGCCCCGGGGCATGGCCCGGGCCGGGGCCCAGGGCCCGAGCCACTCGAGCAGCCGCCCGAGGGCCCTGATCTGGTCCGCCTGCATGGCCCTTGGGGAATACCACCCAGCGAAACGGGAGTCATTCTGGCGAGATCGCCAGCAGGCTTGCGGCGCCGCGGGTTCGGCGTGAAGAGGCCGCCCGGTCGGCGCGTCCAACTCGGGGTCCGGACCCCGCATCGGGCGTTTCGAGACCGAGTCGGCCCGGCCGACCCCAACGCATGAGGGAGCATCCATGCGCATTTTCAAAGCCACGATTCTCGCTGCCATCGTCTCGATCCCACTCGTGTCCGCCGCCGGACAGCAGCCGCCGAGCTCGCTCGAGCCCGCGCGGACGGGCACGGTCACCTTCAGCCACGACGCACGCCGAGTGACCGCGTGCACCGCAAAGGTCGAGCAGACCAAGACCACCTGCGTCCCCACGCGCCAGATCGCCGAGGCGACCACCTCGGCCATGCTGCGCCCCGTCGCCAGCGGCGATGTCACGGCAAAAGACTCCCGCGAAGCCGTGCCGCTGAAGCTGGCAAAGGAAGCAGGGCACGTGCAGAAGCTCGACCTCGCCGTCGGGATCTGGGAGCTCGAGTGGCCCGGGCGCAGCGACAAAGATCGCTTCTTCGTCGCCGACCGCGACGAGTTCTCGGTGAAGCTCTCGACCGAAATCGGCGGCTGCACCAAGAAGAAGAACGAGTGCCGACTCAAGACCGACCGCACTCGGCTCGAGGTCTCGATCCCCGAGCGCTGCCGGCGCTGATCGCCACTCACTCACAGAAAGCAAAGAACCGACCATGAAGCATGCCTCCGTCCTGGGCCCGATGACTGTGGTCGCCTCGCTCTTCGCGCTGGGCGCTTGCTCAGCCTCGGAGGGCGGCGGCGGCGGCGCGGGGGGGGCAGACGGCGGCGGCGCGGGCGGCACCGCGGCCACCGGCGGAATGGGCGGAAGCACCGGCGGCACCGGCGGAACCACGGGCGGCACCGGTGGAACCACCGGCGGAATGGGCGGAACCACCGGCGGCACCGGCGGAACTACGGGCGGCACCGGCGGGACCGACGGCGGGGCCGGCGACGCGGGCGGCGACGCCGGTCCGACCGCCACCGTGAGCGGGAGCATCGTCGGCCTGATCACCTCGACCACGCCGGTGAGCGGCATGAAGGTCTGCGTCTACCAGACGCCGTCCATCGCGTGCGTGACGACGGGTTCGACCGGCAACTATCAGCTCATGGGCGTGCCGGCCAACGCCAACGTGCTGCTCGAGTACACCAAGACCGGATACCTGAGCTCGCTGGTCACGGTGAAGACGGTGGCGGGCCCGATGAGCATCGGACAGTTCCAGGCTCCCACGACCAGCGAGGCCGACACCTTCGCGTCGATGGTCGGCACCACCATCGATCCGACCAAGGGTCAGATCTTGATCACCGCGTTCCAGGGCTCGCCGGGCAGCTACACCGGGCAAGACAACGTCACCGCGACGGTCACGCCGAAGTCCGGCACCGGCCCGTTCTACCTGACCTCGGGCATGCTTCCGAGCACCAGCCTGACCACCACCAGCACCGCGGGCATCGGCCTGTTCGCCAACGTGAGCCCGGGCGACGTCGAGGTCACGCTCACGCACCTCAGCAAGAGCTGCCAGCGGATGGGCACCTCGTGGGCGGGCTCGACGCCGACGGCGTCGAAGGTGAAGGCCGTCGCGGGCTACCTCACGGCCGGCGCCGGGCTCGAGTGCCCGTGACTCGCCGCCCTATTTCCTCGCGCTCGTAGGTCGAGGTATAGCCTCGGGGCCCCGAGGAAGACATGCAAGACGTCCGCGCCCTGAACGAGTTGGTCGCCAAAGAGAGTGCGTTCATCGACGACCTGATGGCCGAGGTCGGCAAGGTCATCGTCGGTCAGAGCTACATGATCGAGCGCATCTTGATCGGCCTGCTCGCGGGCGGGCACGTGCTGCTCGAGGGCGTGCCCGGGCTGGCCAAGACGCTCACCGTCCGCACGGTGTGCGACGCCATCCACGCCAGCTTCTCACGGGTGCAGTTCACGCCCGACCTCTTGCCCGCCGATCTGATCGGCACCGTGATCTACGACCAGAAGCGCGGCGAGTTCTCGAGCAAGCTCGGGCCCATCTTCGCCAACCTGGTGCTGGCCGACGAGATCAACCGAGCGCCGGCCAAGGTGCAGAGCGCGTTGCTCGAGGCGATGCAAGAGCACCAGGTCACGATCGGAGACACCACCCACAAGCTGCCCGACCCGTTCGTGGTGATGGCCACCCAGAACCCGATCGAGCAAGAGGGGACCTATCCCCTGCCCGAGGCGCAGATCGATCGCTTCTTGCTGATGATCAAGGTGGGGTACCCCTCGCGCGACGAAGAGCGGTCGATCATGGATCGCATGACCGGCATCGTCCCGGCAACGGTCAAGCAGACCACGACGCCCGAGCAGCTGACCGAGGCGCGCAAGGTGGTGCGCGAGGTCTACATGGACGACCGGGTGAAGGACTACATCGTGGACGTGGTCTTCGCCACCCGCGAGCCCCAGAAAAAGGGCATGAAAGATCTCGCGCCGCTGATCGAGTACGGCGCCAGCCCCCGCGCCAGCATCGCCCTGAACCTGGCCGCCCGGGCCCACGCCTTTTTGCGCCACCGCGGCTACGTCACGCCGGAAGACGTGAAGGCCGTCGGCCCCGACGTGCTCCGCCACCGCATGGTCCTGTCGTACGAGGCCGAAGCCGAAGAGGTGACGGCCGAGCAAATCGTGAAGCGGGTGTTCGAGGTCGTCGAGGTTCCGTAGCCCGCCAGGGGAGGAGGGCGGGACGTGCGGGACTTCGCTCATCAGACGACGGTCTGGGCGGACGTACGGGAGGCAGGCGACCTGCTGAGCTACCCGCGTTTTCGGGAAGGGCGCTTCGAGCTCGCGACCGCGAGCGAGCGGGCGACGCTCATGACCACGATGCTGACCGACGTCGCTACCGCCTTGTGGTCGCGTTGTCTCGAGCTGGACCCGGGCGCGACCAGGCGCGTCCTCAGACCCAACGGGTTCACCTCGGCGCGCTTCCTGATCGTCTTCGAGGCGCGCGACTTCGAGGTCGAAGTTCAGCGTAGGGCCCGGCACCCGTGGTTGCTGCTCATCCCCGGGTACGCGGAGCTGCCAAGTTCTTATCGTGTCACGCTGCACGTTCGCGCGACGACACGCGACGTCGCCGAGTCGCTGCTCCAGGTTGTTGCGTCCCTCGTGCAGTCAGGTTGAGGCAGTGGATCCCCACGAGGCGTTAGTGCGCGAAGACCCGCCGGCGGACAACGAACCCCGTATCGGATGGGCACCCGCAGCGGGACGCTCTGCTCCAGTGCACCGCCGGGCGCCCGGCTACTTCGTCATCTCGAACGACCCTTGAATGCCGAAGTCGTTCTTGTTGACGGTGAGCCGGACGGCGGTCCCGCCCTTGGAGAACTTGGCGATCCAGGTCTTGTTCGAGCCCTCGCCGAGCATGTGGTGGTCGGCCAGCGCCCAGCCGTCGGCTGCGAACTTCTTGATCGTCTCCTCGTACGCTGTCGCGGTGTCGCGCCCCTTGTAGTAGATGAACAGCTGCGTGGGCGGATAGTTGTCCGAGGGGGAGCTCGCCCGCGCACTCGCTGGTGCTGATGACGCCCCATCCCATGAAGATCACCGCGGGAGGCCCGTACCGGGTGTCGGTCGCTCTATGCGGAAGCAGCACCTACGGCAGGACGAACGAGGGCACACTGGTCGCCATCGTCGAGAACAGGCAGTGAGGATGCGATGGGAGGCTGGGACCGCGGGGCGCATTCCCCGTGACGGACGGACGTCGTAGCATGCTGGAATGCGAAGCCCTCTCGTCCCGGTATTGGTGCTGGTCCCACTTTCGCTCTGGGCTTGCGGTGATGACGAGTCGGGCGGCGGGGCCGGAGGCAGCACGGGGACCGGCGGCGCAGGCGGTACCGCCGGTGTCGGCGGCAATGGCAGTGGCGGCACCAGTGCCGGCAGCGGAGGCGGCGGCACTGGTGCTGCGGCGGGCGCGGGCGCTGGAGGCGGCGCGGACGCCGGCTGCAATCCGAATCCGCCTGCGGCTGACGGCGGGCTCGCGTGCAACCCGTCCACCGGCGCGAGCGCGCCGCTGTCGACGTGCACCGCGGCGAACCCTTGTACCAAGTACCTCGCCACCTACACGGGACCGATCTCGACCCCGACCGACGTGCCGGTGTGCAAGACCACCAACTCCAAGCACCCGAGCTTCGACGATGGCGCGCCGCTCAGCCGCGCCGGCATCGACGGCACGCCGCGCTACGCGTGCGCGCATTCGCCGAGCCCGACTGTCGCGCTGCCGCTGCTCGTCTACTTTCACGGCAGCGGCGGCGGCGCGGAGAGCGTCTACGACACCACGCTCTTGCGCCAGAAGGCCGCCAGCTACGACCTGAGCGGCGACGCTCAAAAGAAGGGCTACTTTTTGCTGAGCATCCAGGCGCGGAACCTGCACTGGCCCACCGCGACGAATCAGGACGGCTCGAAGCACGACATCTACTATCGAGACCTCTCCAGCTGTTCGACCAACCCGGACTTCGCCAACGCCGACGCCTTCGTCGACGATCTGGTGAAGAGCGGAAAGGTCGATCCGAAGCGCATCTTCGTCAGTGGGTGGTCGAACGGCGGGCGCTTCGCGCAAGCGTACGCGATCGCGCGCCACGAGAAGCCGAGCCCGGGCGGGAACCGCGTCGCCGCCGCCGCCGTCTACTCGGGCGCCGACCCGTTTCACAACACGCAGTCGAGCCAGAGCCCGTCGTGCCAGCTCTCGCCTTACCCCACGAGCAGCGTGCCGATCCTGATCGTCAGTGGCTGGTGCGACGTCATGCCTTGCGACGACGCGCAGGCGACCGCGCTCGCCAAGGACACCGAGCTCGCGCCCGGATCCACCATGTCGGCCTGGGTCGGGGACCTCGGCACCAAGGTCGGCTCGCCGACGGTGCAGTGGCTCAAGGTCAAAGGCACCGGCGAGGTCGTGCAGACCTGCATGCCCGCCGCGACGTGCAGCACCCTGGTCGCGACGCTGATCCACACCGAATGGCCCGACGGCATCGCGGGCACCGCGTCTGGAACGACCGATCAAGAGCCGACCATGCTGGACTTCCTGCGGCAGCATCCGCTGCCGTGAGCTCCGGGCGAACCGGCGTTCGCTCCGAGCGACGCACCCTCCGGCTGCGCTTCGAGCTCCGCCGGCGTTCACGCTGGAAGGGTGAGCAGTCGCGGCCTACGATGGCCGCTCCAGGATGCGCATCAGCTGGTTGGAAATCGCGGTGGGAACGACGTCTTTGGCGTTCTGGGCAATTGCCTGGCAAGTCCGGCGCATGCGGGCGCGTCGGCGGTTGCACGAGGTGGAAACTGGAGAACGCTGCGTGTCGTGCGACGGAACCAACCTCGAGCGCGCAGGCGAAACGACGCGCTGTACGCGCTGCGGCCATCTGGTGTCACTGGCGCGACTCGCCGCTGTGCGCGTCAACCCAGTCGCCGTGGACGACCTCGTCACCCCGCCCCGCAACTGGCACTGAGTGCTCCGCAGCATCGCCGGAGCGGTAAGCCGGCCACCAAGCGCAGGGCGAGGTCCGAGCGAAAGCGACAGACGGCATCTCTCTCGACCCGCGGTGGGTTGGGCTGCGTCGCGTGGGGAGCAAGTCGCGACCCCGGCTTGGTCGCGCAGCGCCTGGCCGAGCAGCGAGTAGACATCGGTGCGCTGTGGGCTGTCGGGAGTGTTGCCATCGCGGTCGGTGCTGCCGGACTCAGCGGCTGATGGATGCTTTCGATGCGCTCCGTCGCCCTCGGGGACTACCCGGGCGTGTTTCTTCCGCCGAATCCCGACGCGCACCCGGCACCCGGACAATGGCCTCGGGGCGTTCGACGTGCTCTCGCCCAGCGTCGCGGTGCGCTACGACTTCTGACGCGGGCTCGTCGAGCCCGACGCCCCACGTCCCCGCAGGGATGCTTCCAAGTCTCGCACGAGCTCACCGGACCAGTCGAAACCGCGCATGCGGTGCGTGACCGGACTCGCGCAAGGCGGCTTCTGCGCATCTAGCTCGAGTCCGCGACAGGGCTCGGGGGGGCCTCGCGTGGGCGCTTGTCTGCCGCTGACGCAGCGACGCCTCGCAGGCACGGCAAGGCACCGTGAACGATCGGACCTGGCGCTGGCCCCGCCCCGGCCCTATCTGGTGTTTCCCTCGACTGGCAAGGGATGACAGGGGAACAGCATGAGCAAGAAGATCATCGCGGTCATTGGAGCAACGGGTGCGCAGGGCGGAGGCCTGGTGCGCGCAATTCTGAAGCACGGGGATTTCTCCGCCCGCGCCATCACGCGCAACGCGACAGGGGAGAAGGCCGACGGGCTCCGGAAGCTCGGCGCCGAAGTCGTGGCCGCCGACCTGGACGACGTCGCGAGCCTCGAGAAGGCCTTCGCCGGCGCCCACGGTGCGTATCTGGTCACCGCCTTCTGGGAGCACTTCTCGCCCGAGAAGGAGCTGGCCCAGGCGAGGAACCTGGCCGAGGCCGCCAAGCGCGCCAAGGTGGCGCACGCCATCTGGTCCACGCTGGAGGACACCCGCAAGCTCGTGCCGCTCGCGGACACGCGCATGCCGACGCTGAAGGAGAAGTACAAGGTCCCGCACTTCGACTGCAAAGGCGAGGCCGATCAGATCTTCCGCGACGCAGGCGTGCCCACGACGTTCCTTGCCACCTCGTTCTACTGGGACAACCTCATCCACTTCGGGATGGGCCCCAAGAAGGGGGAGGACGGCAAGCTCGGCTTCGTGCTCCCCATGGCGGACAAGAAGCTGCCGGGCATCGCGGCCGAGGACATCGGCAAGTGTGCCTACGGCGTCTTCAACAAGGGCTCGGAGCTGATCGGCAAGACGGTGGGCATCGCCGGCGAGCACCTGACCGGCGCCGAAATGGCCGCCGCGCTCGGCAAGGCCCTCAGTCAGGAGGTCGTCTACAACTACGTGCCGCCGGAGGTGTACCGCACCTTCCCGTTCCCGGGCGCTGACGACCTCGGCAACATGTTCCAGTACAAGCGCGACTTCGAGAAAGAGTTCTGCGGGGCTCGCGACCTCGCGACGTCCCGCGCGCTCAACCCGGAGCTCTTGACCTTCGCGGCGTGGCTCGAGAAGTACGGCTCCCAGATCCAGATCGGCTGAGCCGGCGCTGCGGGTGGTTCGCCCCGGTGCCGCGCGGTTCATGTTGCTCGAGTCAGGCCGCGCCGTTCTGCAGCGCCCCGGCGTCAGTTCCGGCTCGTGCGCGGTGGAGGCTCAACGCCTCCCCTTCCCACCCGACGGCACGCTCAGCTCGAACGTCGCCCTCGCTCGCGCGGAGCCGTTGACCAGGATCTCGATGACGTGCCGGCCAGGGTAGTAGCGGCGAGTGGTGACGGCTCGAAGCGAGTGCTGCTTGCGGACGAGCCGCGTCTCGCCGGGCTCGAGCGCGAACCTGCGGAGCTTGAAGACCTTGGCCGTGGTGTGCCCCGCCTTCTTCACGTGGTGCACGGCGTAGTCCACGACCAGGGACGTCGCCGTCGAGGCGCGCGATCGGATCTCGAAGCAGATCTCCAGGCTGTCGCCGACGGCGACGCGACTCGGCGCGACTCGCAGGCCTCGCACCTCCACCGCGGCGGCCGGCGCGTGCCCCAGAAGCTCGAGCGCGCGAGCATCGCCTGCCTTGACCAGCGTCCTGAGGGCGTGGCGCACCAGCGCGCTCCGAGCCGGAGTCGGGCGTTTCATCCACGCGCGACAGGTTGCGACAGCTCGGTCTGGGTGGTCCTTCGAGATGTCGTTCAGGTGGTTCGCCACCGAGCGCCGGACGTACTCGGAGGGGTCGTCCTCGAGCCGCTCGAGCAGGGCCAGTGTCGGGGTCGGATCGCGGACGAACGCCTCGAGCGCGCCCCCCCACGGAAGCCGCGGGCGCGTCCCCTCGGAGACCAGGCGGCGCACGTGCGGGTCCGCGTGGCCACAGGCTCGGCCGAGCGCGCGCAGGGTGAGCTTCGGGTGCTCGCGCAGGAACGGGCGAACGGCGAACTCCGCGGAGAACAGCGGAGTGAGCGCGAGCAGCACCTCCAGCGCACGCTTGGGGTGCGCCATTCCGACGAGCGGCACGGCATCGATCAAGGGCCAGGCCACGAAACCCATGGTCACCCGGTCGGTCTCGTCGAGTCTCAGCGCCCTGCCCGCCCGCTCGAGGACGCCCAAGGCCTGCATCGGTTCGCGGGGTAGCGCTCGGGCGATGGCGGTCGCGACGTGCTGGACCCGAGCTTTCAGCTCGAGGCGCCCCAAGCCACGCTCCGCGGCGCGAGCGAAGGCCGCGGCGTCGAAGCCGCGCTCGGCGCGTGCAAGCGCGGCGCCGAGCTTGGCCACGCCCCTGCCGTTGATCTTGTCCTTGAAGGCCTCGGGCACTCGCCCCCAATACCACGCACCGCGCCCGCGGAGGCGCACCCTCAGGCGAACGGCTGCTCGCCGTCTTCGCCTTGGCGTGCGGCTCGCGATCGGGGCTCCTCGACGGCGCGGACGGCGGCGTGCTGCTCCGCACCCCGAAGTCCGGAGGCGCGCTCAACGGAGTCCCGTCGAGTGAGCTCCTGCCTCGAACAGCCAGCCGAACGACGCCGCCAACACCAGGTCCGTGCGATCTTCACCCCAGAGCGGAAAGAGCGCGCCGAGCTCGAGGCGGGTGCCGCCGCCGAAGTAGAAGCGCAGGCCTGCACGCGGATCGACGGCGTCGAAGCTCTTCTCGGTGCCGAAGCGTGCTCGGATGCCCAAGCCTGCGCCTGCCGCCACGAAGGTCCAGGGCTCGAACCAGGCCTCGCCGGTCAGCGACGGGATCACCACGGTGTGCGCGGCGGGGCCGTTGACCGTGATTAACAGCGGAACGCTCACGCCGCCGACGAGCTCGAGCATGCGGTGCGTGCGCCAGAGGGCGGCCGTGCCCGCGTCGGCTCCGTAGCGGACGGCGTTCTCGTACACCGTTTCAGTGGGCAAGAGCAGGCGCAGGTAGGGCGCGATCTGCAGGTCGTTCGAGAGCGCCCACGGCGAGTGCAGGCCCAGCGCGCCGGCGCTCATCTCCGTCGTCTCCGCCTCTACCGTGGCGTTG
Source organism: Myxococcales bacterium (assembly GCA_016191785.1). Lineage (GTDB taxonomy): Bacteria > Myxococcota_A > Polyangia > Polyangiales > Polyangiaceae > JADJKB01. Next base: position 213,117 of record JACPVJ010000082.1, read on the forward strand.
GCCACGTACCAGTACTCGAGACCCGGCATTTGCAGGGAAGCCCAGGCGTGCTCGCCGAGCTCGGCGCGGAAGCGCAGCGCGACGCTCGCATTGAGGAAGCCGTAGAAGTCCGGCTCGTCGATCAGCGCGGCGGCGAAGCCGTGGAGCGCGACCTCGTTCGCGGGGCACGCCTCGGGCACGGTGCCGAGCCCCGCAGGACCGGGGCCCAGGCGAAGCGGTGCGCCGGCTTCGGGCTGTGGCGAGGTGCACGGCGCGGCGAGCGCAACGCGGCCGGCGAAGAGCGCGGCCAGGGGGACCAACCCGGTGCGCCGCATCACTTCGAGCCCGGCGCCTTCCATCCGCCGCCGTCGCGGCAACTGCCTCGGTTGCAGCGCGACTGAACCCGAGCCCTCGCATCGAGTACTCTGACTCGCGTGGCGTCCGTCCCTCACTGCTCGGCGCACCCGGGGTTGCCCGCCCTTGCGCGCTGTCAGCGCTGCAACGCGGCGCTCTGCAACGACTGTTTCCGGCTCTACGCCAACGGCGCTCCGTGCTGCGACGCCTGCGCCGTGGAGCTTGCGTCGGGTCCTGCCACGCGCTGGCCATTCGCCATCGCCTTCGCCGGATTCGCCGTGGCCATCTGCTTCGCTGGCGCCCGCATCGAAGGGACACGCCCGAGCTGGGAGGTCTGGGGCCCCGCTTTGGTGATCGCCTGCATCATCGCAGTGTTCATCGGGGTGACCGGTCCCTCGGCCGCGAGCGCGCGGGCCGCGACGCTCACCGAGCGTGAGCCCGAGCTCGAGCCTTCGGACGCCCTGCTCCACCGCGCTGCACACCCGTATCGCACACGCATCGCCCGCGTCGCGCGCCGAATCGTGCCCCTTTCAGGTCGCTCGACCGCGCTGGTGATGACCGCCGCGCTGGTGGTGAGCGCGGTCGTCCTGCCGCTCGGGCTTCGACTGCCGCACTGGATCGAAGCGGAGCTCGTGCTGGGTGTCTGGTGGCTCGGCATCGGCACGCTCCTGACGACGCTGCTTTTCACCGGTCGACGGCTGGCGGCGGATCACCGCTTCGAGCTGCACGCACCGAGCTTGGGCGGGAACGCGGGGAAGCCGGGAGCGAAGAGCGGCTGGAGCGACCTCGGCGGCTGCGGCAACGCTGGCTGTGTGGACGCTGGCGGGTGCGGCGAGGCGGCGCTGATCGTGGTCGTGCTGGCCGTCGCGGCGGTGGCGGCGTGGCTGGTGGTCGAGATCGTGCTGCCGGTCGTGGTCTTCGTCGTCTACTACTTCGCGATCAAGGCCATCGGCCGCGTCGCGCGCGACCGCCATGACTGCGAGAAGAACCTCGGACGCTCGCTCGGCTGGGGCTTCTTCTGGGCGAGCGTCTACCTCGTGCCCGTCGCCGCCCTGATCGCGGTCATCGGCACGCTGATCCGGATTCGAGCGGTCCATTGATCCCTCGCTCACGCTGCCGGTGAAGGGCGACCTGTCGCGCGTGCGAGCGGCTGGAGGTACTCCCCCTTCGGTGTTACCGTCGCCGCACGGTGACGGAACGAACCCAGGCGGAGCTGGAGCGCGATCTGTACCGCGGGCTGCTCGAGCTCGGCGAGCAGGACGAGGCCACGCCGTTTCTGGAGGAGGCGCTCGCGCTGGTGGTCCGGGTCGCCGGCGCCCGGCGCGGGTATCTCGAGCTGGGCCGCGGCACGCGGGAGAAGCTCTGGCTCGCGCGGGGCTTCGACGACGACGAGATCGCGCACGTGCGGAAGGAGCTCTCGACCGGCATCATCGCGCGCGCCATCGAGACGGCGCAGGTGGTCAGCACGGCCAGCGCGCTCGACGATCCGCGGTTTTCCGCTCAGGGCAGCGTCCAGGCGCAGCAGATCCGCGCCGTCCTGTGCGTTCCCGTGGGGAGCCCGTCCCTGGGCGTGGTCTACCTCCAGGGCCGAGCAGAGCCGGGGCCGTTCCCCGAGCGGGACCAGCTCCTCTCGACCATCTTCGCGCGCCACCTGGCGCGGCTGGCGGACCGCTTGCTCGCCGATCTGGGAGACCGAGCGCGCCGGGATCACACCGCCGAGCAGCGCGCTCGCCTCGCGGTGGAGGAGGTCATCGGAACGAGCGCGGCCCTCGGGCGCCTGTTCCAGGGCATGCTCGTCGCCGCCCCGGTCGAGATGAGCGTGCTCATCTCGGGTGAGAGCGGCACGGGCAAGACCGCGGTGGCGCGGGCGCTGCATCGAAGCTCGGCGCGTCGCGGCGGCCCCTTCGTCGAGCTCAACTGCGCGGCGCTTCCGGGCCCGCTCTTCGAGAGCGAGCTCTTCGGGGCCGAGAAGGGCGCGCACAGCACGGCCGACCGGCGCATCGACGGCAAGGTCCACGCGGCCCAGGGCGGGACGCTGTTCCTGGACGAGATCGCCGAGATCCCGCTGGAGTCCCAGGGCAAGCTGCTCACCTTCCTACAGAGCAAGAGCTACTACCGACTCGGCAAGTCCACCCCCGAGAGCGCGGACGTACGCATCGTCGCGGCCACCAACGCCGACCTCGGCGAGCGGGTCGCGAGCAAGCGGTTCCGAGAAGATCTCTACTATCGCCTCGGCGCCCTCGAGCTCCATGTGCCTGCCCTCTCGGAGCGGCGCGAGGACATCCCCGCCATCGCGGACCACATCGCGCGGCTCACCGGCCAGACCCACGGCCGAGAGCTTCCGCTGACCCACGCGGCCAAGCTCGCGCTCTCGGAGGCTGAGTGGCCGGGCAACGTGCGGCAACTGGAGAACGTGGTGCAGCGCGGCTGGGCCACGGCGTCTGCAGCCGGAGCGCCGGCCATCGAGCCACGCCATCTGTTCGGCGAGGCGTCGGCGGCCGAGGCGGGGTCGGCGGCGAGCGGCCTCGCCTATCACGACGCCCTGCGCTCATTTCAGACCCGCTTCTTGCGCGAGGCCCTGGACGTCACGGACTGGAACGTGAGCGAAGCGGCGCGCCGCCTGGAGCTGTCACGCTCCCGCCTGAACGAGCTGATGCGCTCGCTCGGGCTGTCACGCCCGGGGAAGTGATGGCCGCCGCCGAGCCCGCCCTGCCCGAGCTGATCGGAGGCTTCCGGGTCGTCGGGAGCCTCGGCAGCGGCGGCATGGGCAGCGTGTACGAAGGAGAAGAGCCGAACATCGGCCGACGAGTCGCCATCAAGGTGCTGCGCTCCCGCCTCGCCGACGACCCGGCTTTCGTCGAGCGCTTCCGCAACGAAGCGCGCCTGGCCAACTCGGTGGAGCACCCCGCCATCGTGGACGTGTTCGCGTTCGGGCAACTCGAGGACGGGCGGCCGTATTTCGTGATGCCTTTGCTCGAGGGCGAATCGCTGCGCGCCCTGCTGGACCGTGAGGGAAAACTGCCACCGGCGCGCGCGTGGCAGGTCGCGCGCGAGGTCGCCGCAGCGCTGGGCGCGGCGCACGCGCGCGACCTGGCGCACCGCGACCTCAAGCCCGACAACGTGTTCCTCGAGACGCGGGGCGGGCACGAGCGGGTGCGCCTGATGGACTTCGGCATCGCGAAGTCGCTGAGCGGCTCGGGCAGCGACGGCCCCAAGACCCAGACGGGACTTCTGCTCGGGACGCCGGCCTACATGGCGCCAGAGCAGTGGTGGGGCGCGAAGATCGACGTGCGCGTCGATCAGTATGCCCTCGGGGCCATGCTGTTCGAGATGCTGGCCGGCGAGCCGCCGTTCGATCCGCATCACGAATCGGGGGTCATGAAGCTCCACTTGCACGAACCGCCGCCGAAGCTCGAGAGCTTCGGGCTCTCGACCGAGGCCGGCGAGCTCGTGTCGCGCCTGTTGGCGAAAGAGCCGGCGGACCGCTTCCCGAGCATGGTGGAGGCCATCGCCGCCGGGGACGCGGCGTTCGGGCGTGAGCCGCCCGCTCGGTCGGGTCACACCGAGCTCTCTCACGCCGCCACCGAGCTCCTGCCCACACCGGTGCACGGCGATGCCCCGGCACCGGTTGAGGCGGCGGCGGGCCCCGCCGCGCCCGCCGCGCTGGGCGCGCTGGCAAGCGCGGCCCCTCGGTCCGCCGTGCAGCGACGCTGGCTCGCGTGCCACGTCGCCGCGCTCGTCGCGACGCTCGGCGCTCTGTTCGCGGTGGGCTACGTGGGCCCGGGGCGCTTCGACCCGCGACAGTGGCTGCACATCGGTGGCTGGGGCATGTACCCCGTGCTGGCGATCTTCGTCGCGGCGGCCGTGCTCGTTCCCGTGCTGGCGTCCGCCGAAGGCGGCCTCCCGCGCTTCCGCACCCTGGCGCTCGTGCTCGGGCTCGGCGCCGGACCCCTCGGCGCGATGGGAACCTACGTGGGTTGGGAGACGGTGAGCCGTGCCCTGCCCAAGGTGACCCCCATCATGGCCTTCGAGATCTTCAACCAGGGCAGCTGGGAGGCCGGGGCGGTGCGCTTCGTGGGGCTGAGCCTCGCGGGAGCGCTGTCGATGTCCCTGGCCGCGGGCTCGGCCCTGCACCGCGGCGTGATCGCGCCCGTCGGGCCGCGCTCGGACGCAGCGCTGGCCGTCGCCCTCTTCGTGTTCGGCATCGCCGGCTACGCGCTGGACGCGCCGAGCACGCTCATGGTCGCGGTGCCCGCCGCGGCCTTCGTCGCCATCAGCCGCGCGCTGCCCTTGGCAGAAGCCGACGCGGACGCGCAGCTCGAGCGCAGCGTATTCGGCGCGTTCGCGGTCTTCTTCGCGGCCAGCGCGGCGATGGAACGCGTGGCGGGCAGACAGACGGTGCTGTGGGCGTCGGAGCTCGACCGCGCCGGTCGCGTGCGGGAGCTGATGGCGGCGGAGTCCGAGCGGGGCGCGACCTTGGTCGCCATCGTGGCCACGGCCGTTTCCCTCTCGGCGCTGCAGGCGTACCGGCTGCGTAACGCGAGTGACCTGCCGAGGCTGTTCCGGCGCCACCTGGTCCCGACCATTGCGCTGGTCGCGTTCGTTGCCACGGACGTCGCGCTGGCCGCAAAGTTCCGAGACACCGGCGCCGGCACTCGCCGCGCCCTCGCCTCCCAGTTCGCGCTGTTCGCCGAGCTCGACCCGCCGTCGACGGCGGAGCTGTCGGGCCCGGAGTTCGCCCCGTCGCCCGGCGCCGCGCTGCAGGTGGCGCGGGGGGCCGTGGCGGTGGACGGAAGAGAGGTGACGCGGCTCAATACCCTGGGAGCCCCGGTCGGTCGGAAGCGCCTCGAAGACGCGCTCTTCGACGCGCTGGCGAAGGCGCCCAACACGCCGCTGAGCTGTCTGGTCGATCGCCGGGTGAAATGGGGCGACCTCGCGGAGGCGCTCGCGGTGGCGCGCCTCGCCGGCGCCGTCGACGCCGAGCTGCTCTTCACTCGCGGGCCAGCCCCCGAGCTGCCGAGGCGCGGTCCTCTGGAGGTCGCCTGGGTTCTCGCGGGCGATTTCGTCGCGGTGCGGGTCACTCTGGTGGAGGGCAGCACCGACCTCCCCCGCGACAAGTCCCTGGGCGATCTCGCGCCCGAGCTGATTCGAGCGGCCCGGTCAGGGAAGGACCTGACGCTTCACGTGGCCGCGCCCGCGCCGAAGTGAGCGGGATCCCGCTCACCCGCGCGGGACCAGCGTCCGGAAAAGCGGCCACCGTCGCCACGACTCCCGCGAAATCGCGGGCCGATCGGGGCGGCACGCCCTTCGCAATGGGTCCCGTCGAGGCCGGCGAGACCGGCACGAAGAAAGGGACACGACAAGATGGTGAGGTATTTCCAAGAAGGCGGTTTTGGCATGTGGTTGATCTTGTTCATCGCCCTGGCGGGGGCGACGACGGCGCTGTTCGCCAAGGGCGAGCGGCGCTGCCGGGCGCTCTGGATCGGGAGCTACGGCTCGCTCGTGGCGGGCGTCCTGGGCATGGCCGCGGGGATGGTCGCCGTCAGCAAGAACGTCGGGCGCTACGCCGACAAGGGCGCCGCGGTGGCCGAAGGCCTCGGCGAGCTCAGCAACAACGGCTCGTTCGCCGCAATCCTCGCGACCGTGCTGGCTGTCGCCGCGGTGGTGCTGACGCCGAAGGCGGAGCAGCGGACGGCGTGAGGCCCGGTGAAGGGCGAAGGCCCGTGGGCACGCGCACCTCGTTGGGCCTGGGCAACGGCGTCGACCCGGTCGGTCCGTCCGAGCTCTCGTTCTACGCGAACAAGCAACTCTTCGGCACTCGAACCTCGTCGAAGCTCGGAGTCTGGGAGGGCCTCACCACGACCTGGGCCTCGGGTTCGGCCACGTCGGTGACGCTCGAGCTGGTGAACGCCAACACCGTGGCAGCAGGCAACGCCTTCGCCGCCGACGACATCTACCTGGGTGTCGTTTCCACCGTACAGCCGCCCAAGTGAGCGTGGGCTCGCGGTCGATGCACGCTAGCGCGTGGTCCAGCGAACCGCCGCGCATGGTGAGTCGGATGATGGGGACGGTCATCCGACACGCCCGCACATGTCATCGACAACGGGCAGGCGGGCCAGACACGCGCTTGACGGTCTGCCCGATCCCGGCTTCCGTGGCCACGATGGTCGGCTTCTCGAGAGGCAGCGCGTGGGCCGCGGTGGTTGGGCTCTTGGTTCTCGCGGGGTGCACACCCCAGTCGACGAGCGAGAAGAGCTGCGCGGGACAGCTCGACTCGCCGCCGACTCCAGGGACTCACGAGGCGATCGGCTGGAAGAACCTCCGCGCTTCGAGCGGCGGGCGCGTCGACATCCCGGACGGCGCGTGGCTCGACGTGCCCCCGGGGGCCCTGCCGTGTGACAGCACGATCACCGTGCGGATCTCGAAGACGCCGTACGGGGGGGTGAAGACGTACTTGCTCGAGCCGTCCGGCATGCAGTTCGAAAAACCCGTGGTGCTCAACGTGCCCTACGGGGAGCCCGTTCCGGGGGTCGAGCCGTTGATGATCGCGTATTCGTCCAGCGCGTCGACCCCCTGGGTGAAGGCCGGTGCCGAAGAGACGAACTGGGAGCCCGTCGAGGTGGACCACCGCGACGAAGAGAACAACGTGCTCGCACTGTCGCTCGAGCACTTCACCTTCGTCTACGTCGCGGTCCACGTGGACGAGGACGCCTACCTGGTGGTCGACCTCCCCGACAAGTACCTGAGGTTGGGCGACGCCCTCTTCACGTTGACGGCCCACGACGACGCCCACGTCGAATCGAACTGGATGCCCGGCCACGTGGCCATGGTCTACCGGCTCCCCGACGAGAAGAAGGGCCGCCCCGTCGCGCATCTGGTCGAGGCCACTCCACCCAAGGTTCGAAGCCTGAACGCAGGCGTGATCAAGGTGGAGGAGGGTCACATCTTCCTTGGTGCGCGCCGCCCTCCCGACCCGCTCTTTTCCGACCTGCAGCGCAGCGACGCGACCTTCACCGCGAGCGCCCACATCGGCGACCCTTACTCGGTGATTGGCCAGGGCAACGTGGGCCTCGGCAGCTGGAGCTGCGTCGGGTTCGTCGAGTACTGCTGGGACAGCGTGGAGCGCGGCGTGCTGGACGAGTGGCGCGAGGTGACCGCCGCGACACCGCTGGAGATGTTCCGTGCCACCCGACCGGTCGCGGAGATCAGCGAACGCATCCGTCAGCCGATCGTCATCCCGATCTACGGCGTGACGCTCAGCCCCGACTCGGCGATCGTCGCCCGCACGTTCCGCGGCTTCTACCAGAAGAAGGAGAACTACGAGCTCTTCGCGGACAACCTGCCCGAGGGCGCAACGTTCACCGGTTCGGCCGCGGCGGGTTATCGCTTCGAGTGGACCCCCAAGGTCGAACAAGGCTGCGTTCACGTCGGCGGAACCACCGCCAGCTGTCTGGGCGGGGCCGAGACCTATCTGATCCCGCTGCGCATGCGCGCCTACCCGCAAGGCCTCTTGACCCCGTACTTCAGCGGCAACATCGAGGTGAACCAGACGCTCACCGTCCGCGTCACCGGCGGCACCGCGGTGAAGACCGTCGCGCCGAGCAACGGCAACGGCACCGCCTCACACCTGATCGGCTTCGGCATCACCAAGGGCGCGTTCGTTCACTCGCTGGAATTCATCGACGAGGACACCGGGCAGCCGCCGTCGGACACCCCGTTCCCCAACCAGATCTTGACGGTGACCGGGAAGGCATGTGCGAACGACAACTGCGCCGTGACGTTCGACATCAAGAACACGGTCTCGAGCGTGCCGACTGGGACCAAGAAGTTCCGCCTCACCGCCGACTACAGCGTGCTGCCGGTGTCCACCGGCCCGTGAGCCTCACTGGTAGTCGATGGCCGTGTACGGGCTGCCGGTGCTGAAGCCACACGCCGCGGCTTTGAAGCCGGGGCTGACCAGCGCCAGGTAGTGACCGCAGGTCGGGTTCGACGCAGTCACCTGGCAGCCCGGGCACTTTCCGGCGAAGCCTTCGTTCAGGCTCGGGCAAGCGTCGCAGTTGGCGCAGATGGCTTGGTCCTTCTCGGCCCACATCAGATCGATGCAGCCCACGACGGAGCCGGGGCCGCTTCCCGGACACTCACCTTGGCCGTAGGCGCCGCACGAGTTGCCGGAGCTGAACGCGGCGTGGGGGCCGTGGGTCGAGTCGTACGTCGCTTGGCCATCCACGCAGGTCTCGGCGCTGGTCCAGCGCTGGTACGGGGCTCGCCCCTTGCCCGCTCGCAGCTTGTTGATGTGGTCGATGCACGTCTGGCGCGCTGCTTCGAAAGGATCGCTCGACCCGCCGCCGGTGCCGCCCGCCGAGGCACCGCCGCTCGAGGCACCGCCGCTCGAGGCGCCGCCGCTCGAGGCACCGCCGCTACCACCGCCCGCCGCGCCGCCACCGCCGCTCGAGCTCCCGCCGCCGCCGGACGTGCCCCCCGCGGCGGTCCCGGCCCCACCGTCCGTGGGCGAACCGCCGCCGTCGTCCGAGCCACAGCCGATCGCGGACGAAAGCACCAGCATCCCGAGCAGCGCCATGCGAGCCGTAGTCTTCACGCCCAAGATGGCAGAGCAAATGCCGACGGCTGTCAAGCAACGCTGGGCGTTCACCGTCGTCGCTTCGCGGCTGGAGGCCCGGCGGTGATCTCGCCTGGCGTTTCCCCGTCCGCTTCGTATGCTGCGCCCCATGGCGCGCGTGCTTTGGGCGTTGGGTGTGGTGGTCTGCTCGGTTCAGCTGGCGGTGGGGTGCGGCAGCTCGTCGGACGACGAGGGCAGCGGTGGCAAGAGCACCGGGGGCACCGGCGGTGTCGGAGGCAGCGCTACCGGCGGCGGCGCGGGCTCCGGGGGCACGGCCGGCTCGGGGGGCACCGGCGGAGTGAGCGGCGGCGGCGGAAGCGCAGGGGTCGATGCCAGCACCGGCGGCAGTGACGCGGGAACGGATGCGGCGCCCGACGTCTCACTGGACGCGCCGGTGGACTCGCCCCCGGATGCGCCGGTGGACGTCGTGTCGGACGCGACGGCGACCGAAGTGGACTTCGATCCGACCACCGTCAGCGTGAGTGCGACCTCGTTCCCGTCGGGCATCCAGTCGGGCGACGTGACCTGGGGCGGCGCGATGGTCTGGACGTATTACGCCGGCTCGTCTCCGTTGCGCCTGCGGGTGTACAAGCCCAGCACCCCGGGCAAGGTGTCGCTCTACCACGAGAGCACCGTCACGCCATCCGCCGACGGCTACGTCCACGTCGACGTGCCGGCCCTGCCACCGCACAGCGAGCTGTTCTACGTCTTCCTCGAAGGCACGGCCCCGGCTTTCAGCGGCCGAAGCGCGGTGGGTCGGTTGGTGACGGCGCCGCTCCCGGGGCAGAAGCCGGTGGTGCGCTTCGGCGGCACGTCGTGCACCAGCAACGGCAAGGCGCCCTTCCCTCCGCTGGAGAAGGCCGGCGGCGAGAAGCTCGACTTCTTCATCCTGGCCGGCGACACGACCTACAACGACTCGGCCACCTCGCTGAGCCAGTACCGCGCCAAATGGCTCGGGCAGGTGGGGCAGCCCACCTATCGTTCGCTCCTCGCCAGCACGGGGCACTTCGCCACCTGGGACGATCACGAGGTTGCCAACGACTGGAACCCCGAGACCTTCGACAAGGCCCGGCTGGCCAACGCCACCCAGACCTTCTTCGAGCACCTGCCGGTTCGCCGGAACACCGCCAGCCCGAATCGCATCTGGCGTAGCTTCTCGTGGGGCGACACGCTCGAAGTCTTCGTGCTCGACTCGCGCAGCGAGCGCAAGCCGTCGACCGCGTCGGGACCGAGTGCGCAGTACCTCTCGCCGGCCCAGATGACCTGGCTGAAGAACGGCCTCTCGGGCAGCACGGCGACCTTCAAGATCGTGGTGACCTCGGTCCCCATCAGCAACATGCCGACGCTCTGGGACCTGTACGCCTTCGACCGGTGGGAGGGCTACCCGGCCCAGCGCAAGGAGCTGCTCGACCACATCACGGGCAAGAGCATCAAGGGCGTGCTCTTCGTGGCCGGGGACTTCCACCTGGGTGCGTCGGCGGCGGTCGAGCCCAGCGGCGCTGCCGCCGGCCTACGCGAGATCCTGATGGGGCCCGGCGGGCAGGACGCAAACCCGCTCTGGAACACGCTGCCGTCGAGCCAGTTCGAGTTCAAGACCGGCACCAACAACTACGTGTCGTTCGTCGCCGATCCGAACGCGACGCCCCCGACCATCAAGGTCACCTTCATCGACGGTGCGGGCAGCAAGCTGTTCGACAAGAGCTACACGTTCTGACCTCGTTCGGGGGAAGGTAACAAGAATGACGACGCGGGCTGCACTTGGTTTCGTGGTGGTCCTCGGAGCATGTCATGGGCGAGAGAGCCCACCCGCGCCGGCTCCGGGCAGCGCGCCGCCTTCGAGCGCGACGACCACGGCAGTCGCCGAAGGCCCCTCGGCTCCGGCAACTGCGCCACCGGCGAGCCCGCCTGAGGGCTCCAAACTGTGGACGTTCGACTCCGACACGACAGGCTCGCCGCCTGCGGGCTTCTCGTTTGGTCGTACCGGCGACGGCCGCGAGGGCAAGTGGACGGTACGGGCCGAACCGGGGGCGCCGAGCGGCGCGAACGTCCTCGCGCAGCTCGACCAAGACTCCGAGGACTACCGCTTCCCCGTCGCGTTCGCGAACGACCCCGTGCTGCGCGACCTGGACCTCAGCGTTCGCTGCAAGCCGGTTTCCGGAAGCGTGGACCAGGCCTGCGGGCTGGTCTTCCGCCTGGCGGACGCGAACAACTACTACGTCACCCGCGCCAATCCCCTCGAGAGCAACGTTCGGCTCTACTTCGTCAAGGCTAGCAAGCGTCAGCAGCTCGCCAGCTGGAGCGGCAAGGTGACGTCGGGCGTCTGGCACACTTACCGCGTCGTCGCCCGGGGAGACCGTCTCGAGGTGCACTGGGATGGCGCGAAGGTCATCGAGCAAACCGACCAGACCTTCGGCAACGCCGGCAGGGTCGGCGTGTGGACGAAGGCCGATTCATTGACCTATTTCGACGACCTGGCGGTGAAGGCGCTCGAATGAGGGTGAACGCCGATTCGACCCTGTTTGACCGACTCGTGTCCGTGCGCGCGATCTACTGGGTCGTCACTGTCGCCCTTGGAGCCGCGGTGCTGAACGGCGGCTGTCGTCGCGCGACACCAAACCAGGTGGTCGTCTACACCTCGGTCGATCAGGTGTTCTCGGAGCCTGTGTTTCGCACGTTCGAGCGGCGAGGCACGCAGATCCGGAGCCTCTTCGACACCGAAGAGACGAAGAGCACCGGGGTCCTCAATCGTCTCTTGACGGAAGCCCCGAATCCCCAGGCGGACGTGTTCTGGTCCGGGGACCCGATGCGCGCCCTCGTTCTGGTCGAGAAGGGCCTCGTCGAGCGCTACATCGCGCCCAACGCCTCGGCGATCCCGGAGCAGTTCAGAGCGGCAGATGGAGCGTGGACCGGGTTTGCGGCTCGGGCGCGCGTGATCTTGGTCAATCGGAACAGAGTCGCGACAGGGGACGCCCCGCGGTCGATTCGCGATCTCGCTAGCCCGCAATTCAAGGGTCAGTGCGCGATGGCGAATCCGCTCTACGGCACGACGACGATGCACGTGGCGGCGCTGTTCGCTGCCTGGGGTGACGCTGACGCGAAGGCGTTCCTTCAGGCCGTCAAGTCGAACGGGGTTCGCATCGCCAGCTCGAACGGCGAGGTGAAGCGGCTGGTCGCCAGTGGCGAGGCGGCGATCGGCCTGACCGACACCGACGACGCCCACGAAGCGCTCGAAGCGAAGGCCCCGGTCGATGTGGTGTGGCCCGATCAAGAGGGCCTCGGGACGCTGGTGATGCCCACGGTGGTGGTGCTCGTCAAGGGCGGACCACATCCGGACGCCGGGCGGCGCCTGATCGACTTTCTCCTGTCTGCGGAGGTCGAGCGGCGGATGGCCGAGAAAGCGGCGCACATGCCGCTGCGCGGCGATGTGACCGTCCCAGGCGTGCGCCGGATCGCCGAGGTCCGCGCGATGCAGGTCGACTACCAGCGCGTCGCGGCCGAGATGCAGCGAATCCAGCCCTGGCTCCGCGACTGGGTTGGGCTGTGAGGGTGGCGGGCGGGCGGGCCGAGAGCCTCTCTCTGGCCGCAGCGGGCGCCGTCGTCGCGCTGCTCGTCGTCGTGCCACTCGTCGCCGTGGCGACGCGCGCCGATACCTCTAGCCTCGGGGTGCTCACGCAAGGGCGAGCCTGGGTGCTCCTCGGCCGCTCCATCGTGCTCGCGACCAGCGTCACCGTGGGTGCGCTCGTGATCGGGATCCCGTGCGGAGCCGTGTTCGCACGCGCCCGCGTCCCGGCCCTGCGCAGCCTCTTCGCGCTCCACCTCGCACCGGTCTTCTTGCCCCCGTTCTTCGCCGCGTTGGGCTGGTTCCACCTCTTCGGGGCGCGCGCTTCCGGCTCGTCGGTGCTGTTCAGCCCCGCCGGCGCGTGGGCAGTTCTCACCTTCGCGTTCGCCCCAATCGTGACCGGACTCACGGCGATCGGCATCCGCGCGCTCGACCCGTCGCTCGAGGAGGCGGCTCGCTTGGTTGCTCGTCCCTGGCGCGTCGTCACTCGGATCCTGGTGCCAGCGGCGGGTCGACAGATCGCGATCGGGGGGCTGATTGTCTTCGCGCTGACGCTGGGCGAGCTCGGAGCTCCGATGTTCCTCCGCGTCGACGTGTACCCGGCCGCCGTGTTCGCGCGCCTCGGCGGCATGGATCTCCAGCTCGGCGAGGCCGCCGTGCTCAGCCTTCCAATCGTCGCCCTGGCGGCGCTGCTCGTCGCTGGCGAAGCTCGACTGTTCGGGCGCTCCCATGCGGGTGCGCTCACGCTCCGGGACCGAGCGCGCGAGTCGCTCGATCTGGGCCCCGGCGCCCACGCCCTCGCGATCGCGGCCGCCCTCGTCTCGATGACTCCCCTGCTCGTGCTGGCCGGTCACGGAATGCGCGAAGTCGGTCGGGTCGGCGAGTGGCTCGGCTCGTCGATCGCGAACGGTCTGCTCGCGTCGTTGGCCACCGCGACGGTCGCCACGCTCGGAGGACTTGGCCTTGGCCACGCGCTCGGACGAGGGCGTTGGATGGCGCGGATCGTGACGACGGCGCTCCTCTTCGGGTTCTTCGTCCCCTCGGCCGTGCTCGGCGTCGGCATCGTCGCGGCCTGGAATCGGCCCTCCACAGAGGTCGTCTACGGGAGCGCGGGCATCCTCGTCTTGGCGTTCCTGGCGCGCTATTCCTGGCTTTCCATCCGCGTCATCGCTGCGTTCGTCGCGCAACGCTCGAGCACCTACGAGGAGGCCGCCGCGGTGGCAGGCGCCGGCTATTTCCGGCGGCTCGCGCGGGTCGTCGCCCCGATGGAGCGCCGCGGCCTGGTTCTCGCGTTCGGGCTGACCCTCGTGTTCTGCCTGCGTGACCTCGAGACGGCGGTGCTCCTCTACCCACCCGGAGGCGAGCCGCTCACGGTGCGCATCTTCACGCTGGAGGCCAACGGCCCAACTCGAGTCGTCGCCGCGCTCGCCGTCGTCCACGTCGCGGTCACGCTGGCGGCGTTGCTCGTGGTGGGCTGGGGCTTCCGCGGGAGCCGCGCATGACGGCGATCGTGGAGCTCGAGGGTGTGACGCTGGTCGCGAACGGTCAGCGCATCGTCGATGATATCTCGCTGGCCGTGGAGTCGGGGGAGGTCGTGGCCCTCGCGGGACCGTCGGGCTCGGGGAAGACGTCGATCCTGCGGATGGTCCTGGGTCTGGTGGCGCCCACGCGGGGGGTCGTGCGACTTCGGGGGAAGGAGGTGAGCCGAGATGGACGCGTTCTGGTCCCGCCGGAAGAGCGCGGCCTCGCGATGGTCTTCCAGGACCTCGCCCTCTGGCCGCATCTCTCGGTGCTCGGAAACGTCGCGTTCGCGCTCGAGACCCGCGGCGTCCCGAAGCGGGACCGCGACCTCCGGGTGAGCGTCGCGCTCGAACGCGTCGGCCTGGCGGGGTTCGATCGCCGCGCCCCGGCAACCCTCTCTGGCGGCGAGCGCCAGCGCGTTGCCATCGCGCGCGCGCTGGTCGCCGCTTCTGACCTGATGCTGTTCGACGAAGCGCTGGCTAGCCTCGACCTCGCGATCGAAGAGGAGCTCTTGGCGTTGCTCGACGGCATCCTTCGCGAGCAGGCCTCCGCCGCGCTCTACGTCTCGCACGAGCCGCGGGAAGCGCGGCGACTCGCCCGCCGCATCGCGGTGCTGGAACGCGGGCGATTGGTCCAGCTCGGAACGCCGAGCGAGCTCCTTGCGCAGCCACGAACGAGCTTCGTCAGGGCGTTCAGCGGCGCGCTCGCCGGCCGGTGACGGGTCACATCGCCCAGTACTTCTCGTCGTCGAGGCCTTCTTCGCGCTCCGGCAGCACGCGGGTGAGCCGTGGCGACGATTGAACCAGCACCTCGTAGCTCACGCGGTTGGCATAGCGACAGACCTGGCTCATCGACGAATAGGTCAAGAACTCGCGGGCGTGCTTGGCCGAGGCCGGCACCCGTTGACGGTGGTAGCGGTTCGCAGAGATGTCGTGCAAGAGCGCCGAGAGCGCGCCGTCCCCTGCGCCGTTCGCGCTGGTGATGCGGACCGGACCGCCGTGGTACGGCGCGATGTGCGCGAAGACCTTGATCGGATCGGCGCACGCGCGCTTGGCCATGGGCCGGCTGAATTCGTATCGGTTGAACTCGGGGATCGCGCCCGGCAAGAGCGGGTAGCGGGTCTCGCGCTTCACGTCGTCGTCGGTGTATCCGGCCAGATAGAGCCCAACGGGACCGGCGGTGCAGAGCACGAGGTCGGCGAAGTCTAGCGTGCGCTCGCACGCCAGCAAGGGGTCGGCGGCGCCGGTCAGGGCCTCACCTTCCTCTTCGTTCATGGCCACCACGTCCACCCACTCCGAGATGAACGTTCGCCAGAACTCGGGGCGCTCGGCGATGATGAAGCGCGTGCCCAGGGTGAGGACGACGGGCACGCCGTTGTCGCGCGCGAGGGTGATCGCTCGTCGGGTCGCCTCGGGCATCGGCTCGCCTGCGCTCGCTCGCATCAGGTAAGCAGAGATGACCAGCGCCGCCGCGTGGGGAAACACCGAAGCGGGCACGCTCTCGGGGCAGAGGTCGTTCATCCTTCCCGCGCTGATCGCGAACGTGCGCTCGCCGTCCGGAGTGATCAGCGCGAAGCAACGCCCAATCGGGCCGTCCACCGGCTGCAGGTGGTCGAGGCTCACTCGGCTCGACGTGCTGGCCAGGTAGCGGTAACCGGAGGTACCGAAACGGATCGGGTCGCTCATCACGCCGAGCAAGATCGACGCATCGTCCGCGAGCAGCGAGTAGTTGTGCAGGGTGTTCCCCACCGTCCCGCCGGCGAACTCGGAAATCTGCCCGGCGGCAAAGAGCTCGTCGTAGAGCGTCGCCGCACGCTCGCTGGCAATCAAGGTCGAGGCGCCCTTCGGGAGCTCGTAGCGCGCGAGCAGGTCGTCCGACACGCGCGCGTCGATGTCGACCAGCGTCTGGTCGACGCCGACGACGTGGATCTCGACCTCTGGCGCATCGAGCCCCGCGTGGTGCAAGAGCGGGTCCCGCTCGTGGACCGGAAAGTAGTGCTTGTGCTTGCGACGGCCCGGGAAGCGCACGGCCCCTTCCTTGCTTCAGCGCTGCCGCGAGCGCAAGCCGTGCGCGCCGAGGAAGGGGTTGTCGAGAGCGCCCGCCGTCGGGCACCATGCGGGGCGATGCGGGGTACTACGGTTCTGGCACTCCTCTTCGGGCTCCTCGCCGCGAGCTGCGACAAGCCCACCACCGCCGCGCCGGAGGCAGGGCCCTCGGCCAGCGCGCCCCTCGCCCCGCCCACTCAAACCGCCATCACCGGGCGCCTGGTCTTCGAAGCGAACTGCGTGGGCTGCCACACGGTGGGCGAAGGGGATCGCACCGGCCCGGATCTGAAGGACGTGGGCAAGCGCCGTCAGCGCGACTGGCTGGTGCGCTGGATCAAGAACCCGGCGCAGATGGGCGAGACCGATCACATTGGCCGGGCGATCTCGAAAAAGTACGGCGACGTGATCATGCCGACCCTCGAGCTCACCGACGAGCAGATCGAGCAGCTGCTCGCCTTCTTCGACGACGCCAGCGTGCGCGGTTACCAGGTCGCCGAACGCGCGGCCCGGCAGCTCGCGGGCCCCGATCTCGAGAAGGCGCAAGCCCTCTTCTTCGATCGCTGCGCGGGGTGTCACGGGTCGCTGCGACAGGGCGCCTCTGCTCCCGCCATCACTCCCGAGCGCGCGAAACAGATCGGCAGCGCAAGTCTGGCCGCCACCCTGAACCACGGCCGCCCCGGCGGCATGCCCGCGTGGGGTGAGCTCGGCATCCTGTCCGCCCACGAGGTCGACCTCTTGGCGAACTACCTTCAGCTTCCGCCGGCGACCCGACCCGAGCTTCCCTTCGACGCCGTCAAGAAGGCCTGGAACCTGGTCACCTCGATGGCGGAGCGTCCGAAGAAGGCGGCGCACACCCGCAAGACGCAGAACTTCTTCGCCGTGGTGCTCAGAGATCAGGGGTACGTCGCGATCCTGGATGGTGACACGCGCGAGCGCTTGGTCCAGGTCGACGTGGGCTTCGCGGTGGAGCTGGTTCGAGCCTCGGCGTCCGGTCGCTATCTGTACGCGATGGGGCGAGACGGCCGCATCACGCTGATCGACCTGTTCGCCAACCCGCCGAGCATCGCGGCCCAGGCCCGCGGCTGCTTCGACGGGCGGACGCTCGAGGCGAGCCGCGCCAAGCCGGACAAGCTCTTGATCCAGGGCTGCTACTGGCCGCCGCAGTACGTGGTGTTCGACGGGGAGACGCTCGAGCCCTTGCACGTCGAGGGCCTCTCGGGGGACGGGGACGGCGGCCCCGTCAGCGGCGAGGCGCGGGTCGGCACCATCCTGGCGCCACGCGGCAAACCGTGGTGGGCGCTCGGCCTGATGGACTCGGGTGAGGTCGCGCTGGTGGACTACGACAAGCCCGGCTACGGGATCTCGACGCGCATCCCGGCGGAGCGCGGGATGATCGGCGGGGGGCTCGATCCGAGTGGGCGTTACGCCTCGGTGCCGACGCCGACCCAGAACCAGCTCTTGGTGGTCGACCTGGGCGAGAAGAAGCAGGTCGCCAAGGTCCCGACCGGCAAAGGGCCTCGCCCCGACCCGGGCGCTCGCTGGGAAGATCCGAAACATGGCCTGGTCGCGGCCATCCCCCACCTCGCCGAGGACAAGCTCCTGGTCTATGGCATCGACCAAAGGAGGAAGAACGAGCTCTGGAAGGTCGTGCGCGAGATCGACGGCGTGCCGGCGGGCGCCCTCAACGTGCGAACGCACCCGAAGTCGCCGTGGGTGTGGCTCGACTCGCCGGCGAACCCCAAGCCCGAGCTGGCGCGGCAGATCTGCGTCCTCTCCAAGAAAGAGGGCAAGGTGCACAAGTGTTGGTCGCCTCGCCCGACGGGGCGGGTCATGCATTTCGAGTACAACCAGACCGGCAGCGAGGTGTGGGTGTCGGGTTGGGACAAGAAGGGCGCGTTGATCATCTACGAGGACGCCACTCTCCAGGAGGTCCAGCGCATCGAGGCAGACTGGGTCGTGAACCCGATGAGCAAGCTCAACGTGTTCAACGCAGCGAACGACGTGTACTAGCCGCGCCGCGCGGGAAGCGAACCCAGCGCACGGGGCGTCCCCAGCCGGTGTTAGACTGGGCGGCTCGTTCGAGATGGATCACCTGAGGCGACAAGCCGAGCGGCGCGTGGGTACGGTCCTTCGAGACCGCTGGACGATCGACGCCCTGATCGGGGTCGGGGCGATGGCGGCGGTCTACAAGGCCACGCACCGCAACGGCAACGAGGTCGCGATCAAGGTGCTGCACGCCGAGGCCTCGAAGGACGAAGGCATCAGGAAGCGCTTTCAGCGCGAGGGCTACGTCGCCAACCGGGTCAAGCATCGCGGTGCGGTGACCGTCTTCGACGACGACGTCACCCCAGGCGGCTCGGCCTTCCTGGTGATGGAGCTCCTGCACGGCGAGAACGTCGAGGCGCGCCGGGAGCGCCTCGGGGGATTCGTGCCGCTGCCCGAGGTGCTGGGCATCGCCGATCAAGTGCTCGACGTGCTGACCGCCGCGCACGGGCAGGGCATCATCCACCGCGACATCAAGCCCGAGAACCTGTTCTTGACCTCGGAGGGCGTGGTGAAGGTCCTCGATTTCGGCATCGCCCGGCTGAGGTCGTCGCAGCACGACACGAGCCTCACCATGGTCGGCGCGATGCTGGGGACTCCCGGATTCCTGTCTCCCGAGCAAGCGCGGGGCATGACGTCGGCGGTCGATCACCAGACCGACATCTGGGGTGTGGGCGCGACGCTCTTCACCCTGCTCTGCGGGCAACACGTGCAAGAGGCGCGAACGGCCGACGAGTCGATGGTGCTCGCGGCGACCACGCCGGCGCGATCGCTGGCAAGCGTGCTCTCCGCGCTCGATCCGGGCGTGGTGGCGATGGTGGACAGGGCCCTGGCGTGGGACAAACGCGATCGTTTTCCGGACGCCATGAGCATGCAGGCCGAGCTCCGGCGGGTCGCGGCGCGGGTGCTCGGCGGGCCGGGAGCGAGCCCGAATCTCGACCTCGAGCTGTCCGGGGCGTTGTCGAGCCCCATCCGTTCCGAGCCGGAGCCGCCGACACGGGTGATGCGCCTCCCCGACGAGCCGGCCGCCTCGCGCGAGTCCCGCCCGCCGGCAGCCGGGACCGAGCGCCCACCCCGTCGGACCCGGGCCCCGGGCCGCAGCGCCGAGGGTCTGCTCGGTGGGCTCCGGCCAACGACCCTCGCGCTGGTCGCGGGGGCTGTCGCGATCGTCGTGATCGCCTTCGGGCTGAGCATGTGCGTGGCAGTGGTGGTGGGCAGCAAGCTGCAGGGGCCGCAGGCGCCGTCAGCCGATCCGATGCCGAGCGCGCCGGTGCGGCACTGAGCTGGGGGCGGAGTCGCGCGCGCTCTTTTTACCCGTTCGAGCTCGCAGCGTGCGAGGATCGCGACCATGAAGCCTTGGGCGCTGTCGCTCTTGCTCGTCGCGTGCGATAGCCCTGCGCCCAGCAGCCCGCCGGCCCGGAGCACCAGCGCCAGCCCGGCCTCCGCACCAGCGCCTTCGGCCCGGGCCGCCGCGTCCACCGCGAGCCCGCCGGCCGAGCAGCAGGCGCCCGCCGAAAACGACGCCTCGACCGCTCCCTCCGCAGCCGCCGGCGAGGACGCGATCAGCGAACGAGTGAAGCAGCTCGACGCCCACGGACTCTGGACCAACGGCATGTCGCCCCACATCCCCCTGCCCTCGACCGCGTCCACCGCCGAGGTCGTCGCGAAGGTGCTCGCCGTCGTTGGCTTCGACAAGGGACACGTGAAGACCCACCGCGTGGTGACTGAGCGCGAAGTGCAAGTGGGCACCGATCCCAAGCCCTACCGAGCGGCTATCGTCGAGAGCGATCTGGGCAAGAAGGTCCTGTTCATGCGCTACGAGCCGGATTCCTCCCGCTGGTGGAGCCGGGTCTACGACGCCAACTAGGCCTCGGGGCACTGAGGCGTCGGCTCGTCCCGAGCCTGCCTTGCGCGTCGACGCCGAATCGGACCTCCGTGATGCCGATGGGCGTGGCAGACTTGGTGCAGCCGGACTTGCTGCACGTGGCCACGGCGTTGCCGCAAGGCACGACCACGACCTTGCCGTCGGCAGGGCTCACGTCGAACGCGGCGTTGCCCGCGGACGTCGAGCACCCGGGCGTCTCGACGCTGTCGCTCGTGGTCGCGCCGTCCAGGCTGTACACGACGGAGGAGCCGGTGCGAATCGCGATCACCCCGTCGGCCGTGTAGCGACGAGGCCCCAGAAACCCGCCGTTCGTCGCACGGCCGGGTTGGATGCACCTCTCGCGTGCGAATTCACGACCGCGCCGAAGAGCAGCCGGCTTCACGCTCGCCGCTCTGGCGCACGCACGCTAGAGTCCGTTCCGTGTTTGGAAAGTGGCTGACCAAGGCGCGCAGCGACGAGCCGACACTCGGCAGCACTGCGCTCGCGGCGGTGGTCCAGAGCCACATGCCGGGGGCTGACAGCGAGAGCGTCCGCGTCGTGATCGCCATCGCTGGGCTCTTGGCGGCGGTCGCCTACGCCGACCGTGAGTACTCCGCGGCGGAAGAGCACCGCGTTCGTGCAGAGCTCGCTCGGGTGCACGGCATGACGGCCCTCGGCGTCGACGCCATCGCCGACGCGCTCCGGCGCGACATCGTCGGGCTCGCTACGGTCGAGCTGCCTCGCTCGACGCGCACCCTGGTCGAGCTGGCCGACGAAGAGCTTCGCCTCGAGACGCTCGATGTGCTGGTCGAGGTCGCCGCCGCAGACGGCCACCTTTCCCATACCGAGACCACGCTGCTCCGCCAGATCGCGACCTCGCTCGGGTTGACTCAAGACGAGTACAACCGCGCGCAGGCACGACACCGCGACAAGCTCGGCGTGCTCCGGGGCTGACACCCGCGGACACCCGTCTCGAGCCGAGCCGGTGTAGCGTAGCGCCCCCATGCCCAATGGCCGCCACCTCTTGGTCACGACCTCCACCTACGCCTATCTCGAGCCCAGCTTTCTAGCGGCCGGCTCCTTCGAGCGCGGCGAGGTCGAACGCAAGTCGTTCCCCGACGGGGAGTGCTACCGGCGACTCGCCTGCGACGTCTGGGGCCGCGACGTGGTGCTGCTCGGCGGCACGCCGACCGACCTCGACTGGCTCGAGGTCTACGATCTCGGCTGCGCGATCTCGCGGGCCGGCGCGCGGTCGCTCTCGATCGTGATGCCCTACTTCGGCTACTCGACGATGGAGCGCGCCGTGCTCCCCGGCGAGGTGGTCACGGCCAAGACGCGCGCGCGCTTGATCTCCGCGATCCCGCCCTGCGAGGCCGGCACGCGCGTCTTTCTGTTCGACCTGCACACCGACGGCATCGAGTTCTACTTCGGGGACGCCCACGTCACCCACCACGTCTACGGCGCGCCGCTCGTGACCCAGGCCGTGCGGGCCGCGCTGCAGGGCCGCGACTACGTGCTCGGGGCCACGGATGCGGGCCGTGCCAAGTGGGTGCAGAGCCTGGCTCACACGCTGGATGTGGAGCCCGCCTTCGTCTACAAGCGCCGCGACTCGGCATCGGGCAACCTGGCGGTCACCGGCGTCAACGCCGACGTTCGCGGTCGCGAGGTCATGATCTACGACGACATGATCCGCACCGGAGGCTCGCTGCTGCAGGCGGCACGCGCTTACCTGGAGGCCGGCGCGACGCGCGTGCACGCCATCGCCAGTCACCTGGTCTTGCCTGGAAGCTCCCTCGACAAGCTGCGCGCCTCCGGCGAGCTCGACATCATCACCGGCACCGACTCGCATCCGTCGAGTCAGAAGCTGCCGGCCGGCGCCGTCGTCTCGGTGGCAGACCTCTTGGTCAGCGCCGTGGGGCGCTGCTGATCCGGCGGCGCACGTTGACCGAGCTCTGGGGTGCGGCTATCACTCAGAGTGCGATGATGGCGCTTCGCTTCGTGCTGCCAGCGTTGCTGATCACGAGCGCGGCGCCTGCCCTGGCCCAGCAGTACGTCGTGTCCGTGAGCGAGACGGGGCCGCTGCCGACCGCCTACGAGCGTCTCGTCGGGTGGTCGTGGCTCGCGCTCGCGTCGCCGCCGGGGGCTGCCGCCAGCGCGGCCGGCGCGCCTGAGCCGGGGCGCCAATCAGCCGTGGTTCATCAGCGCCACCATCAGTGTGTCGTTGGTGCCGTCCATGATGGTCAAGAGGTGGGCGTCGCGCATGTACTTCTCGAGCTTGTAGTCCTTGGTGATCCCGTAGCCCCCGAGGATCTGGACCATCTCTGCGGTGTGCTTCACGGCGAGCCGGGTCGCAAGGATCTTCGCCGTCACGCTCGTCTTCATGTCGCCAGGAAAGCTGGTCTTTGCGTGCCAGCTGCCTTTCCACAAGAGCGCGCGACACGACTCGATCGCCGCTTGGATTTCGAACAGCTTCTTCGCCACGAGCTGGTGTTTGATGATGGGCTGCCCCCACTGCACGCGCTCGCGGGCATAAGCGAGGGCCTCTTCGTAGGCGGCGCGCATCAAGCCGACGGCGAGGTAGCCCGTCGCGAGGTTCCCGACGGTCATGATCGAGTGGTGCAGCACGGGATACGCTTCACTTGGAGCGAAGATCATCTGGTCGCCGGGCAGCGCCGCGTCGTCGAAAGAGATCGCGGCTTGGTTCAGCGCTCGTAGGCCAAGGCGGTCCTCCGCGCGGCCGCGGGTGACGCCGGGGGCCGCCCCGTCGATCACGAACAGACCCGAGCCCCGAAGGCCGCGGGTGGCGTCCACGCAAGCAAAGACGGCCAGAGCCCAAGCCACGCCCCCGTTCGAGACGAACGCGGACTTCGCGCCGCTCAGCAGGTAGGAATCGCCGCAGAGGGTCGCGGTGGTCGCGTGGTGGACCCGCAGGTCGTCGTAGTTCTTTCCGTCGGAGCCAATCTGCGGCTCGCTGCTGCCCCACCCGGTGATCTTCGTACCGCTCGCGTCTTCGCAGAACGGGACCACGTATTTCTCGACCAGGCGCCGGTTCTGGGGCGCAAGGAACATGATCAACGCCGGGACCACCGAGCCCGCGACCAGGCTCGCCGCGAACCCCACACCATGCCGGGCGAGCTCTTCCCACACCAATCCGACGGTCTGCGGGTCGAGGCCCAGACCGCCCACCTGCTCTGGCAACGTCATCCGGTTGAACCCGAGCTCGAAGGCGCCGGACATGGCCCTGTGGTACTCGGCGCTCGAGAACGCCTGCTCGGCCGGCATTCGATCGACGGCCAGCTCCGCCGGCTCGAGCACGCCCCGACCGAAGTCGCGAGCCGTGCCGACGATGCGCGTCTGCGTGTCCGAGAGCGAGAAATCGATCATCGGCGAGCCTACCCGCAGAAGAAATCGGTCATCTTGAAGTAGTGCGGGAGAAAGGCAGCACCGTCGACCTCTGCCAGGACCTTACCGGGCAGCATGCGGTTGTGGCTGTCGATCTGGAACGCCATCAGAACAGAGGCGCTCTGGAGCTCGACCCACGGGTCGGCCTCCGACTCGGTGAACGTCAGCGACGCCGTGCCGAGCGCGATGGACCTGGGCTGGATCTCGGTCCGCTGCTCGACCAGCAAGACGGGCCCGTCGAACCCGGGCTCGAGGTCGGCCCGCGGCGACGCCTTGAACAGATACGTCGGCCCCGTCGGAGGGAGCTCCGCCAGGGTGCCGCTCTTCGTCATGGCGATCTCGACGAACCGCACTCCCAGCCGCTCGACCCAACCGCGCGCCCCTTCGGCGTTCGACTCGAAGTGAATGGTCGCGGCCTTCTTGGGAAACCCGTAGATGTCACGCCCGTTGTGAAGACGGTTCGGCTCGCTGTCGATCGGCATCGACAGGCAGTACGCGCCCGGCGTGCCCTGGTACCTGCAGCGCAAGAACAGCCCCGCCTCACGGTAGCCGGGCCCGAGGTTGGTCGCGCCGTATTCGGCGATGAAGATCAGTCCGCCGGGCAGGTCAGCCTGCTCGAGCGGCGGCGGCAAGAGCGCGCGCGTCTGCTCGTCGTCCGCCGCGAACATGACGCCGAGCATCTTCGCGTCGGGGAACTCTCGGACCTTCAGCGCGTAGTACCGCTCGAGCTCCGACTGGGTCTTCACGAATCCCACAGGTGTTGGCCTCCGGTCCCTCGAGAAACGACAGGAGCAGGCTACGCCCGGGCGAAGCCCCCGTCGACGTAGATGATCCGGGCTCAGGGCGTCTCGACGAACGTGCCGCCGCGCGCCTTGCAGCCGATCGCCGCACCTTTCAGACCCTGCGAGCTCATGTCCTTCTTGTAGTACCGCATGCTCGCTCTCTCGGCGGGGAGCGCACACTCGGCGACCACGGCCTCGGCGGGACAGTGGCGCACGACGCGCCCCTTCAAGCTCTTCATACGTTCGTTGCCGCATGCCTCGCCAAAGGCCTTGCGCTCTTCGAGCGTCGTTTGCCCTTCGAGCTCGGTGCAGCTCTGCTCGGTGCCGTTGAAGCTGGTGACGCAGCCGTAGCCCTCCCCGGGCGGGACGCTCTCGTCCGCCTTGTTGCAGGCAGAGAGGCAGAGCAGAGCGAGGCACGCACGGCTGATGGGGCGCATGCGCCCGACGGTAGGAGCCGGCTGGGGCAGGCGCAACAGCGCTGCCGCGCGCGGCCCCTGGCGACGGTCTAGTGCGCCGAGTGCCCAACCCGGAGCACGCGCGCTCGCCACGGGTGCAGATCACGGCCCGCGGCCTGCAGATGGTGGAGCGAATGGATCGGATCGACGAGCGAGTGCTCGAGACCATCGAGCCGGGCCTGTCACCCGCCGACCTGGTCGTGACCGCGCGCACCCTGCGAGTGATCCGCGAGCGTTTCGAGGCCAGCCCGCGGTGGCGTCCAGCGGTGGAGCGAGCCGTCGGCGACTGACGACCGGCGCAAGACCCGGCCCCGAAAGGCTCACCTTCCGAGGTAGAGCCCGCGATCTTCCCGCGCGCCGCCCTCTCTCTCGGCTCCGCGCTCGCCGTTGATTGGCTTGTCGTGCCAGAACTCCCAGTGGCGCTTGTCGTAGTGCCACGAGGCCACGCTGAGACGCTTGTCGGTGACGCGGACGACGCCGAAGCTCCATTGCTCGTGCTTGGTCGACCCCACGTTGTACACGTCGATGCCCTCCCAGCGGTAACGACCCGAACCGTGGTAGTGCCCGTGAAACACGGCGACCACGTTGTAGCCAAAGACCACGCGAGCCAGGTCGGCGGCGTAGCGACCGTCCCCGAACCAGTTGCCCGTCGAGAAGGGGCCCCGCAGCGGGAAGTGGAAGTAGAGGACCACTGGGCGCTCCTTGCCCACCGCGGACAAGTTCTTCTCGAGAAACGCGAGCCCTTCTTCGTCCGGTGCTTCGCCCAAGCACACCACCCGGAGGTCGTCCCAGTCGAACGCATAGCGCGTTCCGCCGTGGCGCTCGCGGATGCGGTCGAGGGTGTACCAGCTGTGATGCTTGTCGTGGTTGCCGTGGGTCTCGAACACCGGCCAGCGAAGCTGCCGGTCGCCGCCGCGCAAGCCGTACCAGCGGACGAAGTGGTTCCACTGCCAGGGCTCGCCGTCCTCGGTCAGGTCACCCGCGATCAGCACGCCTCGGGGCGTGCCGATGTTGCCGCCGATCTCGGCGGGAAACGGCTGACCGGGCAGCGTGTTCATGGCCTCGATCTGCCGCGAGTTGTGGCGGTCGCTCGCCGCGGGCACGAGGACTGGATCGCGCAGCCCGCCCTCGCCGGTCTTCTCGGAGGCCGCGAAGCCCACGTGAGTGTCGGCGGCCACCATGAAGGTGACGTCGAGACCGCCCCGCCGCCGGTCGTGGGTCACCACGGTCTGCCCACCCGCGCTCGGGCCCGCCTGGGCGCCTCGCCACCGCGAGGGTGGCCCCGGCCGCATGGCGAACACCGCCACGACCGCCACCGCGGCGGCTACCGCTGCGAACCCGGCCGGACGAACCCCGCTCTTCACGCCAGAGAGGATGGGGCCCGACGGCTCGCTCGGCAACCGACGGGGTCGGCCCTCGGTGCGCGCGTCAGGGGCTCGGCTGGTTGTCGTGCTCGACCGAGACGCGACACTGCTGGCCGCGCAACGACGGACAAGGCGGCAGCGGAGTCGGCACGCTCAGACCGGGGACCACCGAGAGCACCACACTGCTCGGCTGCGCGGACGAGTGACCGACGTCGTAGAACGCGTCGGTCGTGAACTTCTTCAGGTTGAATCGCCAGTCGGCGCGACTGTCGCCGGGGGTGTCGACCGAAACCCTGATGCGCGAGCCCTTGCGGAAGGCGTGGCTCATGCCTGCGATGCCCACCCGCACGGGCTCCCAGCTTCCGGGGACGAGCATCTTCTCGTCCGTCTCGCGGTAGGTGTGCTCGGGCCAGAGCTCGGTGGCCTTGGCATCGAGCGCGCGATGGCTGGCACGCAGCCACCCGCTCTGCACGTACATCTCTTGCCCGTCGGGGCGCACCTCGCTCAAGTTCACCTCGAGGTCGGCGTCGTTCACGCTCGCGCGGAGCCAGAGATCCACGCTCCCGGTTCCGATCACCACCAGATCCTCGTCGAGCACGGCAGTGGTGAAGGCCACGGCCTGGCCGGTCTCGAGGGGCTTCCACGCGTAGGCGGGAAGTGGGTCCCAGACGTTGCCGCCCTTGGCCAAGATGCCGCGCTGACCGGCTGCGGGGTCGAGCGCGAAGCGCGACGCCGCCGACCCCACGCTGGGCGCCGCGCCCGCGAGGGTGCCGTCGGGCTGGAAGTAGAAGCGCCGGGGCTGGGCGGTTGGGACGGGCCACGCTGGAAACGTCGCGTGCCAGCCCGTCTGCGGCGCGCCCAGCGGCTCGCTCGAGCCCGCCTCGAGCAGCACCCGCAGGCGGGGCTCTTTCTCGTAGGCCGCAAGCGCCGCGGCGTGGCTCTTGAATTCCTGAAAGCGCTCTTCCGGAAACGAGAGCTCGACCTTGAAGATCTCGTTGAAGAGCTGCGGCGCCAGCACGCGCGCGAAGCCCTCGACGCGGGGCACGCGCTTGGCGACGTAGAGATCCAGGAAGTATTTCCACTCGATCAGGGTCTGGGGACCGAAGGCGTCGGGGTGAACGCCGTTGTAGACGGTGAAGCGCGCGAGCGGTGACTTCGCGAACTGGTCGAGCAGCGTGAAGAAGAACGGCCCGGTCTGCTCGTCTTGCCAAGCGCCGGCCAAGAACACGGGCACGTCGATCTCGCCGACGAAGGTGGTCGGGTTGAGCGGCCCGGCGACCTCGTCGGTGTAGTAGGGGTTGTCGTAGGCCTTCTGGATCACGTCCACGCGCTGGCCGTGCAAGAGCTGGTTGTCTTCGCAGATCTCGTCGCCAGCATCGACTCGCGCTTGCTCCCAGCCCTGACCATAGGGGCGCGCCTTGTCGAGCACGTGATCGATCCACGAGATGGCGAAGCCGTCGTTGAGGATGCCTCCCGGGACGAGCGTGGTGACCGTGTTGCCGATCACCGAGAGCGGCGTGATCGCGGCCAGGCTCGGCGGGTGGGTCTTGGCCACGAACAACTGGGAGATCCCCGGGTACGAGAGCCCCGTCATGCCCACACGATGGCCGAGCACCCAGTCTTGTGCCGCCACCGTCTCGATCACGTCGTAGCCGTCGGTGAGCTGAAGCGGCTCGAAGAAGTCGTATGCCCCACCGGAGCAGCCGGTGCCGCGCATGTTCACCCCGACCGTCGCATAGCCCATCACCGCAGCGATCAGCGCGCTGGGATCGGAGGGCGCGTCGCACAAGACCGGAACCGACCCGCACAGCGCTTCGTAATCGCCCAGGGGCTCACCCGGCTTCGCGGGGTCGTAGCCGCTGTAGTTCACCACCGTCGGATACGGGCCGTCTTCCGCTGGCCCCGGCAGGGTCACGTAGATCGCCAGCTTGGTCCCGTCGCGCGTGGTGAGGTAGCCGGAACCGCTGACCAACTTCTGTGAGGCATAGAAGTCGTCGCTCGGCGGCGGGGCGCTTCCGTCGAAGACGTCCACCGCCGCGCTGGTCTCGTCGCCGCTCCTTACGCGGTATCCCTTGGCCGGCGCGACGCTACGAAACACCAAGCTCCCGAGCTCGTCGGCAGTTCCCGTCGCCACCTCGCTGCCGGCGCCGTCGACCAGTTGCAGGTTGGCGCCCGGGTCGGCGTGGGTGACATAGACCTGCTCGAGGGTGCCACGCACCTCGAAGCTCGCCGGCCCGGTCGAGCCGAGCTCGTTCGGCGCGAAGCGCTCGTCGTGCCCGCAACCCCAGAGCGTCGAAACCAGAACCAACCCGAGAGCCGCGCGCCACATCGGCGGCATTCTGCCGGCTACGGTGCGGTCAGGCAAAGCCCCGTAGATTGCTTTGCAGATTTCCGGAGTCGCGCTATCAGAACGGCAGGCGTGCCCACAATCACCTTCACGCGTCCCCACTCCCTCGACCCCAGCTGCGCTCGGGAAACGGCGGAGTCCATCGCGCGGCGCTTCGAAGAGCGATTCGAGGTGTCTTGGCGCTGGGAAGGCGACGCGCTGCACCTGACGGCAGATCGCGGGAAGGCGCGCGGAACGTCGGGCAGCGTGGTCGTCCGCGAGCGCTTCATCGACGTGACGCTGCACCTGCCGCTCCACCTGCGGCCGCTGCGCTCGCTGGTGGTCGCGGAGCTTTCGCGGCGCCTCGAGCGGGTGCTCGGTCCGGTGCCCAGCTACTGATCGCTCGTCCCGCCCGGGGCACCGGCTACTCGTCCTCGAACTCGATCACGTGGCGTAGGAACAGCTCGGAGAGCAGCCCCAGGCTCTCGATCGCCGGCATGGCGGCGCGCTCGACGATGACCGCGAGGGACGACAGCCCGTCCACCAGCTCGAGCAGCCGAGCGGCGCGCTCGTCGGTGACGAGGTGGCCGAGCTCGTGGGGCTCGACGGAGAGCTGGGGGATGCGGGTGAGATCGCCCATCCGGGACAGGTAGAGCTTGCGCAGCTCCGCGTGGCACATGTCGCGACACTGGACCGCGTCGAGGTGGGCCGGCTCGCGCGCCAAGATGCTCTCGGCGACCAAGAGCGCGCCGGAATAGTCGTCGTGTTTCAGGCGATCGTACATCACGTGCACGCGCCCCCCCTCGATGTCGTCCTCGGAGACGTAGCTGATGCGCTCCCCGGGGTCCTCGTGCTCGGTGACGATCGTCTGCGGCAGCGGCGGAGGTGTCGCTCGACGCTGAGGGCGATCGGAGGCGTTCATCGTCGCACTACCTGCAGCGGAGCGCCGTCCGCGGCAAGGGGGTCCGCGCTCAGGGGAGCCGGAGGACGGCCAGCTCGCTTCGCCAGAGGCTTCCGAGGTACAGCTGGCCGTCGTGCTCGAGGGCGCTGGTGACGGGTGAGAAGGACTGGGGCGTCGCGTCCTGCAAGCTCCGCAGGATGGCGCCGGTGTCGTCGAGCTCGAGCACGATCGCGTGGCGCGCCGCCGCCGGCTGAAGCCGCTCGGGGAGCCGCGCCACGACCTTGCGCACGAAAGGCCTGCGCGCCATGGCGTCGAGCTCGGGGCTGCGGGGCGCGAACAGCGCGAGCCAGAACCGACCGCCTCGAGGCGAGCGCGTGATGTTGTCGGGGAGCCCCGGCAGGTTGTCGGCGAAGACCTCGCTCTGCCCTCGGCGCGCGCCAGCGAGCCAGACACGAGTCACCCGGTACTCCCAGGTCTCGTTCACCAGCACGTACGACTCGTCGGCCGCGAGCGCGACCCCGTTGGCGAAGAACAGCCCGTCTTTGACCAGCTCGGTGCGCCCGTCGGGGCGGTATGCGAGCAGCCTGCCGTTGGGGCGGTGCTCGAACAGGTCGTCCTTGAACTGGTGGACCCCGAACCGATGCGATGCGTCACTGAAGTAGATCGTGCCGTCTGCCGCGATGTCGAGGTCGTCCACGAATCGGTACGGCACGCCCCCGTGCTCGGTGGAGAGCACGGCAATCGCGCCGTCCGGCGACACCGCGAGCAACCCTTTGACGGGGTCGCAGACGATCAGCCGACCCGCACCGTCGAACTGCATGCCCAGGGGCCGCCCGCCGGTGTTCGCCAGGGTCACGGCGCTGCCATCGCGGGCGACGCGCACGATCCGACCGTCCTTCAGCCCCGCGAAGACGCGACTCTCGCGGTCGATGGCGATGCCCTCGGGGCCGGGCAGGTCCCGGCCGAAGCGCTCGGCCGGGGCCAGCGCCGCGTTGGGTGGAAAGCTCGGCGCCGCCGGCGGCGCCCACGGGGCGGGGTCGAAGGGCACTGGCCAGGCCGTGAGGTAGCCGCCGCACCCCGCGACCAGCGCCCCGAGTGTGAGCCACCTGCGCTTCACCCGCGGACAGTCGCGTCCGCCGCGAGCCGTGTCAATTCCCCCGCCCGTTTCTGCCCTTGCCGTCCACTCACCCGCCATGGGCAAGGTGCGTCGATACCTCTGGGCGTTGGCGGTCGTGGTTTCAGTGGGTTGCGCCGCTGCAACGGCCGAGACCGGTTCGGATCCGACGGGCGGAGGAGGCGGCGGCCCCGCAGCGGGAGGCGCGGCGGCAGGCGGGGCCCCGAGCGGAGGCGGACCGGGCCTCAGCATCGATGCCGGCGGGGACGGACCCGCCGAAGCGGCCGTGTTCGCCGGCGACCCCAAGACCTGCGCGGAGGCGGCCGCGAGCAAGAGCTACGTCGGCTGCGACTTCTGGCCGACGGTGACCGCCAACTCGGTCTGGCCGATCTTCGACTTCACCGTGGTCGTCGCGAACACTCAGAAGAGCCCGGCCGACGTTCAGATCGAGCGCGGCGGCGCGGTCGTGGCGACGGGCACCGTGCCGCCCGGCGGGCTTTCGAAGTTCTACCTGCCCTGGGTCGACGAGCTCAAGGGGCCGGCCGTCAACGAGTGCGGCCTCTTGAACGACACGCTAGCGCAGAGCGTCCGGGCGAAGGACGGCGCGTATCACCTCACGAGCAGTCTGCCGGTGACCGTGTATCAGTTCAGCGCGCTCGAATACCAAGGTAAGGGCGGCCCAGCGGGCAAGGACTGGAGCTCGTGCCCCGCGAACAAGTGCCCAGGGGGGCTGAACGGGTGCCTGTCGTACTCGAACGACGCCTCGCTGCTCCTGCCGAGCACGGTGTTCACCGGGAACTACCGCATCCCCGGGATGAAGGGCTGGACCCTGGGCAAGGTGCCGCCCTACTTCACCGTGACCGGCACCAAGGACGGAACGACCGTGAAGGTGAAGGTCGGAAGCAACGGCGCCACCGCGAGCGGCGGAGGCGTCGTCGCGGTCAACGCGGGCAGCACCCTCGAGTTCTCGGTGAACCGCGGCGAGGTCGTGCAAGTGATGGGGACCCACAGCACGGATCTGAGCGGTTCGCTGGTGCAAGCCTCGGCGCCGGTCCAGGTGATCACCGGGATGGCCTGCGTGTACTTGCCGCAGAACCAGAAGGCCTGCGACCACATCGAAGAGAGCGTCTTCCCCGTCGAGACCTGGGGAAAGCGCTACTTCGTGACCCCTCCGACGGCGCCGGGCGGCGACACCCCCGGGCACATCGTGCGCCTCTACGGGAACGTGGACGGCACCAAGCTCAGCTACTTTCCCCAGAAGCCCAAGGGCGCGCCGGACGTGCTCGGCGCGGGTGAGATGGCAGACCTCGACATCGTGACGGCCAGCTTCGAGGTATCGGGCGATCACGAGTTCGCCGTGGCGTCGTTCGAGCTCGGCGCGACCATGGTCGATCCGACGGCGCCCTACGACAAACAGAAGGGCGACCCGGCCCAGAGCGCGTTCACCGCGGTCGAGCAGTTCCGAAAGAAGTACGTGTTCTTGGCTCCAGACGACTACGACGTGAACTACGTCGACATCGTGGTCCCGACCGGGGCGAGCCTGGTTCTCGACGGCGCTTCGATCGCGCCCAAGCTCGACGCGATCGCGAATGGCTACGGCGTCGCGCGGGTCAAGCTCGGGCCGGGTGAGAACGGCACTCACGTGCTCGAGAGCACCGAGCCCGCGGGGATCCAGGTCATGGGCTACGGGCTGCAGACCAGCTACCAGTATCCCGGTGGATCGAACCTGCTCTTGATCGCGCCGCCGCCGCCACCCATCAAGTGACGCGGCGCCGCAGCCAGGCGAGGGCGGCGAGCAGCGTCAGGAAGGCGAGCCCCGCCGAGCGCTCGGATCTCGCTCCGGGTGCCCGACAACCGCAGCCGTCATCGTCCGCCCTGGTACATGTTGATGACCTGCTGTTTGTCGAACTGATGCTGCGGGCTGTCGCTGTTCGGGTCCCAGTTGGTGACCTCGATGCTCATCCCGCCTTCGGTGAGCTCGGTGCCCAGGTCCCAGGTGATTTGCTGCCCGGCCTGCCACCCGCCGCCGCTGACGAAGGTGCCCCCGTTCTGCTGACCCGTGGTCGAGCCGCTCAGCGGGTCGGACAGGACGTCGGCCGCTCGGGCGGCGGGCGCCAAGGTGAGCAGGCCGGCGAGCAAGAGTGAGCGGCGCATGCTGCAAGGTTACGCGACCTGTACCGGATGACCAATCGCGCGTATCGTGAGACGCGTGCTGGGTTCTCGTCTCGCGACGCTGTGTCTCTTGGGGCTCGCGGCGTGCACCGCGCCGCCTCGGGCCGCCCAGCGTAGCGTCCCGGTTCCCCAGGCCCCGAGCGCGCCGTTGCCCGCCGCCACGGTGACGCCCGCTGAGCGCGAGGTCCCGGGCACCGTCACCACGCTGGCGACCGGGCTCACCAACCCCGACGAGCTCTTGGTCGACGCCACTCACGTCTGGGTGTGCTCGCATTCGGCGCTGCTGCGGCTCGAAAAGCACCGGGCCGCGCCGCCGATGGCGATCGACGTCGGCGGTCAGCCCGTGGACGTCGCCGACCGCGGCCCGAGTCTGATCGTGGGCGTCCACCACCCGCCCCACGGCTGGAAGCTGGTGGACGTCGACAAGCAGACCCTCGCGGTGCGCACGCTGGCCACTGCCCTCGAGGCGCAGCACGTCGCCGTCACGGGTGACGCGGCCATCGCCGCCGACGCCACCGGCCGCATCGTGGCCGTGACCAGCACCCAGCGAGAGATCGCGAGCGGTCAGGGCCACGTCAGCGACATGGTCGCGGGCGCCGGCAGGCTCTGCTGGGCATCGAACGGAGATCTGGCCGCCGCCATGATGGCGGGCAAGCCGCTGCCCGGCGCGGTGACGTGCGCCGACTCGTCGGGCGCGAACAAGACGGTGCTCGCTCGACCACTCTTGCCGAGCGCCGTGGTGCTGACGCCGTCGCAGCTGGTGTACGCCGACAGCGAGGGCGTGTTCACCATCCGCGGCGCGGGGCCCGCCGAGAGGCTCCACGAGAGCGCGGGGTCGCTCTTCGCCATCACGGGACTGGCCGCTGACGAGCGCGAGGTGATCTTCGGCTCGAGCTCGGTGACCGGCGACGCGCCGGGCAAGCTGATGCGTTTCGCAGCCGGAGACGTCGGCGCTCGCGAGCTCGCGAGCTTCAGCGGGGCGGTCACTGCGCTGGCGCTGGACGAGCACGCGGTGTACGCGAGCAACATGCACGCAGGCTCGGTCATCCGCGTGGCGCGCTGATTCGCGTCGCTTGCGGCCGCCGGGAGGTTCCCGTCAGAACCGCCCGCGCACGCCGCCCCCCGAAGGGCCCAAGACCAGCGACAGCGACTCGCGACGCTTCGCCTCCGAATCGCCCGCGAGCCAGAGGTACGTCCCCAGACCGAGACCGACGGCGCCGACCCCGAAGGCCACGGTCGAGACCGTGGCGTAGCGATTCATCGCGTCGATGTCGCCCTGATAGCGGCGCTCGCAGCGGTCTTTCCCGAGCGGGCAGTGGTCATCGAGGGTCGCCTTCTCGTTCAGCGCGGCCGCGCCGGCCAGGGCGCCGACCAGCACGCCGCTCGCACCAGCGCCCAGCGAGAGCAGCGCCCAGGTTCGATCCGGCGCGCTCGGCGCCGCGCGGGGCGAGCGCGGGGCGAGCTCGAGCACCAAGTGGCCCGCGTTGCCGGACTCGAGGCTGACTTGCAACGTTCGACTCTTCTGGTCGCTCGAGAAAACGATCACGTGGTGCCCCGGATCGATCACCAACTCGAGCTGGTCCGCGGGGACCGGCTCGGCGTTGCCGGGGTCGCGCGTGCCGCCCAACCACTCGCCCGCGGCGACCTTTTCCAGGGGGCGCCCGTCGATCGCTAGCGCGAGCCGCGCTGGCTTCAGCGATACCTTGACGCGCGCGACCTTGCGTTCGACTTCCGCCAGGTAACCCCGGGCGCGGACCTCGACGTCCTCGGAGAGGCGTTGGTCGGCGTGGGCCTCGCTCTGCGCGAATGCCTCGAGCAAGAGCTTGCGCGCCAATGTGTAGTGCCCGAGCGACCGCTCACAGTACGCGATGTTGTAGGTGGTGATGGCGTGGGGCCGAAGCTTGCTGGAGCGCTCGAAGGCCGCCAGGGCGTCTTTCCACTGACCCGCGCGCGCCAGCGCCGAGCCCAGGCGAAACGCCTCTCGCGCGTCCGCCGTCGCCGCTTCTCGAGCCACGTCGGAGCCTTGCGCCCGCACCGGGGCCGGCACGCCGGCCAGGGCTAACAGCACGAGACCCATCCGGCGAGCTCGACACACACCGAGAGCATCTCAAAATGGGGGGTCTTCCACCAGTCCGCCGGGCTTCGCGCTCCGAACGGGTGCCACGGCTGCGTCGGGAGCGCCGGGAACCACCGGAGAGACCATCGCCGAGGACGACGGCGTGGCGCTGGGCGCCGTTCTGATCCGCGACGCCACGCGGGCGCTCGCGGGCGGCCCCGGAGATTCTGCCTCCGGAAACGCCTCGCGCGACCGCGGCGGGGCGGCACCCAGACTGGCGGGCTGGGGCAGAGGGGCGAGGGACGACGCGGCGGGAGGCACGGCCGGCTCGGGCGCCGTCCGCGCGAGCCAACGCGAGCCCGCCAACGCTACCCCTACCAGGGCCACCAGCGCAGCGGCCCAGACCCAGGCACGACCCCAACGCCGCGGCCGAACGACGACAGTCCGGCTCGCTGGCTCTGCCGAGACCTCTTCGATCGGCCTGGCTCCGGGCGCGCCGAAGCTCGGCGCACCGTCGTCGCAGTGTGCAGCCAGCACGGCCGCAACTTCACGCAAGTCGTCCGGGCGGTCGGCTCGCTCTTTCGACAACAGTCGCCCGATCACCAGCGCGACGTCCTCCGGCAGGTCGGGCACCAGCGCTCGAATGGGCGGGATGCCGTCACGCAGCAGGCGGGTCAGCACCTGTCCGACGTTTTCTCCCTCGATGGGTCGCCCCCCCGACAGCGCCTCGTACAAGATCACACCGATGGCCCACTCGTCCGCTCGGTGATCGATGTCCGCTTCGCCCCCCGCCTGCTCGGGGGCCATGTAGCACGGCGTCCCGAGCATGGCGCCTGCTCCCGTGAGCCCAGCCCGCCCGGGCTCGGCGCTGAACAGCTTCGCAATACCGAAGTCGAGCACTTTGACGCGCTCGGCACCGGCCTCGCGCGCGATGAAGATGTTGTCGGGCTTCAGATCACGGTGCACGATCCCCCGCTCGTGAGCCGTGCCGACCGCTGAGACCACGGGCAAGAGCAGGCGGGCGGCGACCTCGAGCGGCAGCTCGCGATCGCGTCGGAGCCGCTGGCCCAGCGTCTCGCCCTCGAGCAGGTCCATGACCATCAGCAGCGTGCCGTCTTCCACCTCGAACACGTCATGAATGGCCACGACGTTCGGATGCTCGACCGCGCTGGCCGCCCGCGCCTCGCGCAAGAACCGCCGCCGCGCTTCCGCGCTCGGAGCCACTGGCCCGCTCAGAAACTTCAGGGCCAGCCGGCGGCGGGTCACCGCGTGCTGCGCCGCCCACACTTCGCCCATGCCACCTTGGCCCAGCTGCCGCTCCAGGCGGTAGCGCCCCCCGACGACCAGACCTGCTTCGAGCTCCATCGCCGTGCTCAGCCCAGACCGTACTGCTCGAGCTTGTTGTAGAGCGTCGCGCGGCTGACGCCGAGCAACCGAGCCGCCAGCGCGCGGTTGCCCCGAGCGTGTTCCAGCGCCCGCTTCAGGGCCTGGCGCTCGGCCCGCTCGACCTCTTGGGCCAGAGGTTTCACCTCCCCCGTTCCCAGCGAACGCGCGGCGCTCAGCAGACTGACGCCGGCGGCTTCGGTCGCGAACTTGACGCTCTCCGAGAGCTCGCCCTGGACGTCGCGCTCGTCGATGACGTCATGATCGATCAACACCGCGATGCGTTCGATCACGTTGCGAAGCTGGCGCACGTTGCCTGGCCAACGCTGGCCACGCAAGCATTCGAGCGCTGCCGGGGCGATCTCGAGATTCGGTCGTCCGCTGGCCGGTCCGAGCTCACGGACGAAGTGCCGTGCCAGGATCAATACGTCGTCGCGACGCGCGCGCAGGGGCGGAAGCCAGAGCGTCACGACGTTGAGGCGATAGAAGAGATCTTCGCGGAATGCCCCCTTCTTCACCATGTCTTCCAGATCACGGTGAGTCGCCGCGACGAAGCGCACGTCGGCCCGGATGGGCTCGCCGCCTCCCAAACGCTCGAACTCCTTGTCCTGCAAGAGCCGGAGCAGCTTGACCTGCAGCGCGGGGGTGATGTCGCCGATTTCGTCGAGAAACAGCGTGCCCCCTTGGGCCAGATCCACGCGGCCGAGCTTGCGGGCGTGAGCTCCGGTGAACGCACCCTTCTCGTACCCGAAGAGCTCGCTCTCGAGCAGCGTGTCCGGGAGCGCCGCGCAGTGCACCTTCACGAAGGCGCCGCGAGACCGCGGGCTCTCGTCGTGCACCGCTCGGGCCACTAGCTCTTTTCCTGTGCCGCTCTCGCCTCGCACCAGCACGGTCGAGATCCCGGTGGCCGCCCGCCCGATCATCTCGGTCAGCTTCTGCATCGGAGGCGAGGCCCCGACGATGGCGGCACGGGCAGACGTGGGCGCAGAAGCCGCATGGCCACACGCCGCGGCGCGCCCCACCGCGAAGCGGAGGTGCTCGGGGTTCACCGGCTCGAGCAGGAAGTCGGCCGCGCCCGAGCGCATGGCCCGGACCGCGTCCCCGACCTCTCCGCGCGTTACGACCAGCACGATCGCCACTTCGGCGTGCCGCCGGTGGAGCTGGTCGAGCACCACCAGCGCCGCCTCCGACTCGTCGAAGTGTGCGAGCACCACGTCGCAGGGGCGGGCATCCAGCGCCTCGACGGCGGCGCCGACCCCGCCCTGTCGAACCTCCACGCCGAGGGGGGCGAGCGCCTCCGCGAGGCGGCGTCGGGCCGCATCCGCACCGACGATCAAGACGCTGGCGTCGATCGGCATTGATCCGGCTCACCGTACCTTCGCTTTCGCCGAGTGTCATGCTGCCGGGCAGGTGTCGACTCGGCTGGACGGCGGGGTGTCCAAGCGGCTGGACACCTTGGCCCGCGCCCCTGAGAAACCCCTGAGAATCGACCTGGCCGTGGCTGGCACGAGGCGTGCTCTAGCCCGTCGTCGAGGAGACAGTCATGAAGACCTGGACGATGACGGTGGTGATGGCTTGGGCGTGCGCAGCACTCGGGTGCGCGGTGAACACCGACCCCTCCGGGCAAGATCAGTCCGCGGCGACGCCGGACGTCGATCCCAAACCGGCCGGCCCGGTCCTGACCCCAGCCTGTGAGCGGCTCGACGACCTGGGCCTGGCAGCTGCCGGCGAGCCGCTGAGGCTCGGCAACCCGAGCGCGCTCGACGGCGTGTGCGTCGGTATCGAGTCGGGGGCCCTGAGCTCCGTGGCCGGCACCAGCTGCAAGCTGGTCGAGCCCCTGGGCTTCTCGCTCGTCGGCTGCGCGGACTGGTACGACTGTGGCGGTTGCATCATGCGACTGCGACACGACTCGAAGCTCGACGAGTGGACGCTGGAAGGCGTGTCGCCGGAGGGGACCTGCGCGGCGTTCGATGCGAAGTACTTCCTGATGCCGGGGCCGACCTGCGGCTCGCACGAGGGCCCCGTCACGCAGTAGACGTCCACGCTCTCGGCAACCGCATCATTTCGCACAGCACGCCGGCACGTAGTTCCCCACGCCGTAGCCGGTCAGCTGCGTGCAGCCCGAGGGCATTGCGGTGCCCAGCGTGCACGCGCGACCGACCGAGCCGAGCCCCTTCTGCGCGCAGACCGCGTCGAAGCCCGAGTAGCGCGTGCAGCCCGCCGGGCAGCAGAAGTTGTTCGAGTATTTCCACTGGCAGCCGGGGATGTCGGGGCCCGGATACTCCCCGCCGACCGGGGTTCCGCTGCAGGTCACGTCGAAGCGCGGACCGCCGCAGCTCGGCTTGCCGCATGAGCAGTCGTTGCCCGTGGGGGTGCAGCCGGCGCTGGGGGGAAGCGACGTGGGCTTGAACGTCGGGCACGCCGAAGTGCAGCTCTTACACGCGCCGCTGCTGCAGGTGGTGTCTCCGCTGCACGAGCCGCAGACGCTCCCGCAACCGTCCGAGCCGCAGGTCTTGCCGCTGCAGCTCGGCGTGCAGCTCCCGCCGCCCGTCCCCCCGCCACCGCTCGAGCCTCCGCTCCCACCAAAGCCTCCGCTCCCACCAAAGGCGCCGCTCCCACCAAAGGCGCCGCTCCCACCAAAGGCGCCGCTCCCACCAAAGCCGCTACTGCCACCGACGCCGCCACCGCCGCCACCGCCACCGCCGCCGCCACTGACGCTGCCACCGACGCCGCCACCGACGCCGCCACCGACGCCGCCACCGCCACCGACGCCGCCGCTGCCGCCGCTCGTCCCACCCGCTCCGCTGCCACCCGACCCACCGTCAGCGCCCGAGCCGCCGGTACCCCCGCCGCTGCCTGCCCGGCCCCCACCGCCGCCGGCCTGACCCCCGCTGCCTGCCTGGCCCCCGCCGCCTGACCCAGCATCGTTGCCCGCATCCCCCGCGCCCCCGCCGCCGCCCGAGCTGCAGCCCCAAGCGAGACCCATGACCAGCGCGAGCAGGTACCGGTGCTTCATGCCGCGACTTCTACGCTGGTGAGCACTGCGAGCTGCCCCCCGGTCTCGATCCAGCGGGGCGCGACCGGGCGTAGCCCCCACCCTGGCCCCGGGCTAGCCTCCCGGGCCTTCCGTTCGATGACCTTGCCCCAGCTACTCGAGCGTCGGCTCTCGGTCCCCGTGATCGGGGCTCCGCTCTTCATCATCTCCACCCCCGAGCTGGTCCTGGCCCAATGCAAGGCCGGGATCGTCGGCGCGTTCCCCGCGCTCAACGCGCGCCCCCCCGAGCTCTTGGACGAGTGGCTCGGCCGCCTCACGCGCGAGCTCGCCGAGTGGGACGCCGCCCACCCGGAAGCGCCGTCGGCGCCCTTCGCCGTGAACCAGATCGTGCACAAGTCGAACGACCGGCTGAGCCACGACCTGGACTTGTGCGTGAAGCATCGCGTCCCAATCGTGATCACCTCGCTGGGCGCCCGACAGGACGTGAACCAGGCCGTTCACGACTACGGCGGTATCGTGTTGCACGACGTGATCCACATCACCCATGCCAAGAAGGCGCTGGAGAAGGGCGCCGATGGACTGATCGCCGTGGCGGCGGGCGCCGGCGGGCACGCCGGAACCCTCTCACCCTTCGCGCTGGTGCAAGAAATCCGAGCGTTCTGGTCGGGGCCCCTGGTGCTGGCCGGCGCCATCGCCCATGGGCGTTCGGTGCTGGCGGCCCAGGCCTTGGGAGCCGATCTGGCCTACGTGGGCTCGGCCTTCATCGCCACCCGAGAGGCCAACGCAACCGAGGCCTACAAGGCGGCCATCGTCGAGGCGAGCGCCGCGGACATCGTCTACACCAACCTGTTCAGCGGCGTGCACGGCAACTACTTGCGCGCGTCCATCGTCGCCGCCGGGCTCGACCCTGCGGCGCTGCCCGAGAGCGACGCCTCGAAGATGAGCTTCGGATCGGGCCGGAGCAAAGCCTGGCGCGACATCTGGGGCGCCGGGCAAGGCGTGGGCGCGATTCACCAGGTGCAGGGCGCCGCCGAGCTGGTGGCGCGCCTCAGGCGCGAGTATCAGGCGGCCCGGCAGGAGCTCTTCGGATGATCCCGAAAGAGCTGATCAAGGCCCTGCGCAAGATCGAGATCACGACCAACCGGCTCGCGACCGAGCAGCTGTCCGGAAACTACACGTCGGTGTTCAAGGGCCAGGGGCTCGCGTTCCGCGAGGTGCGGCAGTACCAGCCCGGCGACGACGTGCGCACCATCGACTGGAACGTCAGCGCGCGCATGAACGAGACCTACGTCAAGGTCTTCGTCGAAGAGCGCGAGATGACCGTGATGCTGGTGGTCGACCTCTCGGCCAGCGAGAGCTTCGGCACGCGGCGCTCGAGCAAGGCCGCCCTGGCGGCAGAGGTCGCTGCGCTGTGCGCGTTCTCGGCCATCAAGCACAACGACCGCGTGGGGCTGATCCTCACCAGCGACCAGGTCGAGAAGATCGTGCCGCCCAAGAAGGGGCAGAAGCACGTGATGCGCGTGGTGCGAGAGATCCTCGGAGCCAAGCCCGAGCGCACCGGCACCGATCTCACCGTCGCCCTCGAGACGCTCTACAACGTGGCACGTCGGCGCAGCGTGGCCTTCCTGCTCTCGGACTTCTTCACCAGCGGCTACGAGCGCACGCTGGCGCTGGCCGCCGCCCGTCACGACGTGA
This sequence comes from Myxococcales bacterium, assembly GCA_016191785.1. GTDB lineage: Bacteria > Myxococcota_A > Polyangia > Polyangiales > Polyangiaceae > JADJKB01. The sequence goes on from JACPVJ010000082.1 coordinate 253,744, forward strand.
TCCCGTGCATGCTGGTCGATCCGCGCGACGAAGAGCTTCCGGACGTGGGGCTGGCAACCTTCGAAGACTTCGAGACCGGCGAGAGCGTCCTGGTCGACACCTCGAACGCGCGCGTGCGCGCGCACTACGCCCACCACATGCGAGCGGCGCGCGCCGAGCAGGTGAAGGTCTTCCACAAGCTGGGCCTCGACCACGTCGTGATTCGCACCGACCAACCCTACGTGAAGCCCCTCCGCGACCTGTTTGCGCGCCGGGCCCGTCGCGCGCGGCGCTGAAGGGCTAGCCCGCGGATCCCAGCGCTGCGATCAACTCTTCGAAGCGCTCGAAGACCGTTCGCCAGCTCTCGGGCGAACCCACCTCGGAGCTCTTGCAGCTGCGCACCCGTCCGGCCTCGTCGAAGAGGTAGAACCCGCCATCGCCGTCGGAGGCGAACAGCAGGTGATCGGGCGCATGCTCGTCGACACCCCAGCCTGCGTGCTCGCTCATCACCTGCTCCGCCGCGGTCAGGTAGAGCCCCGTCCCCTTCCCCGAGAGGACGCCGGACCCGCCGTTGGTGGCCCGCAAGAGGTCCAGATAGGCGGACGGGAGCGAGAAGGGGGCGGCTTGGATCAGGCGGAGCAGGGCGAAGTTCCCCACCGGGTCCCGCAGCCGGAAGCCCCGGGCCCCCAGCTCCGCTCTGAGTCGGCCACGCATCCGCTGATGCTAGCCTTCGGGCGGAAACCCGTGAACCAGGCCATACGTCGGAATAGGGGTGGTGCCGAGATTGTCTCTTGCGAGCGGGTCGAGCTATAGCAAGCGCCGGTTTTTTCCCAGGAGCTTCGCAGGGATGAACGTGGTGAGCGCACTGGGCCGGAGGCAGGTCCGGCCGTGAGATCGGCGCGGCTCGTTGCTCTGATCGTCGGCTGGTCCGCGGTGGCCCTCGCGGACGGCGGCGTGGACGCCGGCTCGATCGAGCGGGTGACGGGCACCTGCACCGAGCGCTGGCCCGAGGGCAAGCCGCGCCCCAAGCTCGAGGAGCGTTTCCCCGAGAAGGGCACCAGCGGTTGGGCGTCCACCCTCGAAGTCGTGGTCGAGCACGGGAAGGGCGAGACCGTGCTGCCGAGCGGGTTCCGCATCGAGCTCGAGAGTGACGCGGCGCGAGCGCTGGAGCGCGCCGGCTTCGCGTTGCCGGATCCGGAAGGGGGCGCCGGGCCGAGCATCGACGTGGTCCGGAGCGGCGAGACGGCGAAGAGCACGGTGAAGGTCCCGGTCGTGGCGTTGCCGCCCAAGCCGGGCCGAACCGAGATGGAGCTGCCGCCACTGCCGATCGCGATCGCGCGGGCCAGCGGCGAGATCGTCACGCTGTGCACCGCGCCGCACCGGATCGTGGTCGAAGATCCGATCGCCAGCACCCCCGACGCGAAGCCCAAGGAAAATCCCCCGCCGCGGCCGCAGCGCGAGGTCTGGACCGCCGCGCAGCAGGTGGCGATGGTCGCGGCGATCGCGCTCGTGGTCGGCGCGCTGATGGCCTGGCTGATCGGCCGCTGGCGCGCGCGGCCCAAGCCGGTCCCGCCGCCGCCGCCGCCGCGCCCCCCCTGGGAGGTCGCGATGGAAGAGCTCGGCGATCTGCGCGCGCGCGAGCTGATCCGAGGCGAGCGCTTCAGCGAGCACTACGACCTGGTCTCGCACATTCTGCGGAAATACTGCGGCGATCGCTACGGGTTCGACGGGCTCGAGAGCACGACCCGCGAGATGATGAGCGTGCTCAAGCGAGTGGTCCCGCCGATCTCGGTGCTGGGCGAGATCGAAGAGTCCCTGCGCCACGCCGATCTGGTGAAGTTCGCGCGCCTGACTCCCAACGCCGACGAGTGTAAAGAAGCCCTGGAGCGCGCCGAGGCGATCGTGCGACGCACCGTGCCGCTGCTCACCGAACCCCCGCCCTTGCCCGCCGTGCTCCCCGCTGGGCCCGGCGCGGGTGACGGAGCCCGAGCGCCATGACCGGGCAGCCGACCCCGACCGCTGGGCGGAGCCCGCGCCCGCGTTCCAAGCCGTCGCGCCCGCGCTCGCGCGTCTGGCAGCGCGTCGGTTTGGTGGCGCTCGCGATGGTGATCGCCCTGGCCGCGGGGTTGGCCTATCCGGCGGTCGCCCGCGGCCCCGAGCTGGTCAGCGCCAGCTGGCAGAACTGGTGGCTCTTGCCGCTGCTCGTGCTGGTCCCGGTGGTGTTTTGGCGCTCCACCTGGGGAGAAGACCGCCGCATCCCGCGCCTGCGCATCGGGACGCTGGCGCCCTTCGCGGTGGGGCCGGTGGGCTGGCACGTGTGGCTGCGGGACGTCCCTGGAGTGTTCCGCTCGGTGGGGTTCGCCTTGTTCATCCTGGCCCTCGCCCGACCGATCAACACGCTTCGGCCCGAGACCTCGAACGAGAAGGGCATCGACATCGTCCTGGTGCTCGACCTGTCGGGCTCGATGCAGGCCGTGATCGAGAACGTGCCAGAGAACCTGACCAAGTTCATGCCCCGGGATCGCGACCGACGCATTCGCCCCACCCGCCTGGACGTGGCCAAGGCCGTGATTCGCGACTTCATCGCGAGGCGCAAGACCGACCGCATCGGCGTGGTGGTGTTCGGCAAAGAGGCCTACGTGCTCTCACCGCCGACGCTGGACTATCACCTGCTCGACGCGCTGGTCTCCAAGATGGAGCTCAAGCTGATCGAGGGCAGCGCCACGGCCATCGGCGACGCCACGGGCGTGGCCGCCGCGCGCCTCAGGCGCAGTCAGGCCCAGAGCAAGGCCATCATGCTGCTCACCGACGGCGACAACAACGCCGGGCAGATCGCACCCGAATACGCCGCCCACCTGGTCAAGCTGGTGGGCGCCAAGCTGTTCACCATCCAGATCGGCAGCGGCGAGACCGCCGAAGTGCAAGACGGCTTCGATCTGTTCGGTCAACCCCGCTACGTGACGGTGCCCTTCCCGGTGAACCCGGAGTTGCTCAAGAAGCTGGCAGACGAGACCGGCGGCGAGGCCTACGTGGCCAGCGACGCGGCCAAGCTGCAAGAGAGCTTCCACGACGTGCTCGACAAGCTCGAGAAGACCCGCTTCGAGGCCAGCATCTCGAGCTTCGAGGACATGTACCGCTTCTTGCTCCTGCCCGGAGTGCTCTTGATCGCGCTCGACGCGATCTTGCGCGCGCTCGTCCTCCGGAGGTTCCCGTGAAGTTCGCCCAGCCGCTCTGGCTGTTCGGGACGGGGCTCTCCCTCGTCTTGGCGGTGCTGCTCGTGGCCGGCGGCGTCTTCTTGGTCCGATCGGTGCGCCGCTTCGGCGACGAGAGGCTGGTCGAGGGCCTGCTCACGGCCAAGCCCGGCGGGCGCCGGGCGTTCAAGGGCGTGCTCTTGGTGCTGGCAGTGGCCTTCGGCTTCCTGGCCGCCGCACAGCCGCAGTATGGCCGCGGCACGCGCATCATCCCTGCCACCAACCTGGACGTGGTGGTCGTGCTCGATTTTTCGAAGAGCATGCACGCCCGGGACGTGAAGCCCTCGCGCACCGCCCGCGCCAAGACCGAGGTCGCGCAGCTGATCGCGGACCTGCCGGGCGCTCGTTTCGCGGCGGTGGCGTTCGCCGGCGAGCCGATGGCCTTCCCGATGACCAGCGACGGCGGCGCGGTGGCGCAGTTCTTCCGCCAGCTGTCGCCCAACGACATGCCGGTCGGGGGCACGGCCATCGCCCGCGCCCTCGAGTCGGCCCGGGATCTTTTCGCGCGCGATCCGCTCTCGCGCACCCACAAGAAGGTGATCGTTTTGGTCACCGACGGAGAAGATCTGGAGGGCGATCCCGTGACTGTGGCCCAGGCCGCGGCCCAGGACTCCGTCACCGTGCACGTGGTGCAGATCGGCGGTCGCACCCCCGAGCCGCTGCCCGAGGTGAACGAGGCCGGCGAGATCACCGGCTGGCGTACCGACCCCGAAGGCAAGCCGATCACCACCCAGCTGTCGGCGGCGGGCGAGGCCCAGCTCGGCAAGATAGCGGAGGTGACCGGCGGCAACGTCGCGCGCAGCGAGGCGGGCTCCACCGGGCTTCGCACCATCGCCGCCGCCCTGCGCAAGATGATGACCGGCGAGCTGAGCGAGCGGGTCGAGACGGTCTACGCCGACGTCTACCTCTGGCCGCTCGGCCTGTCCCTCTTGCTCTTGCTGCTCGAGACCTTCGTCCCCGAGACACCTCGGCGCCCGCGGCCGACCCAGCTGCCGCCGCCGGCGCACCGGCACAAGGCGCGCCGGCGCCGCAGCAAGGCGCTGGCTGCCGTGAGCGCGGGCGCAGTGCTCTCGCTCGCCCTGCCACTGGGGTGCGACGGTGCCTCCGATCGCCTGTTCGAGCGCAACGCGCCCCCCGTAAACGAGGCCATCGTCGCCCTCGACGCGGGCGACGCCGCGGCCGCGGTCGGCTTGCTCGCCGAGTACCTGACCACGGGCAAGTGCGAGCAGGGCCAGATCAGCACCCACGAAGGCCTGCGTCGCCGGTCCAACGCGACCTTCGACCTGGGCCTGGGGCTGTTCGAGATCGCCGAGACCTTCGGCAAGCGCTTCGGTGACGAGGTGATCACCGGTGATGCCGGCCTCTCGCCCCAAGAAGAAGCCGAGCTCGCCCAGCGCAGCGATCAGGTGGACTGCGCGCTGAAGATCGCGGAGCTGATCGCGCTCGACCACGAGGTCCCGATCGATCTGCGCGCGCGAGCCCACTACCTCGCCGGCAACCTCGAGTTCTTGCGACGGCGCTACCGCGCGGCCGTCACCCACTACGATCGTGGGCTGAAGCTCGTCCCCGGCCTGCCGAACGACGCGGGCGACGAGGTCGGGCGCGACGCGGCGTGGAACCGCGCCATAGCGCTCCGCCGCGCCGAGGACGAAGAGAGCCGCGACGGCAGCCAGGACTCCGAGCCCGACTCGAGCGACGCGAGCCAAGACTCGGCTCCGGAGGGCGGCGACGGAGGCTCGCCCGAGAGCGGGGACGACTCGGGCGACGGCGGCGGCGGCCCCGACGGCGGCACCGACAGCGGGCCCGACGCCGGGGACGACGGAAGCAGCCAGAATTCGGATCAGGACGGCGGCAAGGAAGCGGGCACCGACTCGGGCGCCGAACCCAAGGATCACCCCGATGCGGGTGCGCCCCCCGAGCAGCAACCCAGCCCCACCACCAACCAGGACGACCGCATGCTCGACATGCTCGAGCGGGCGCCGACCCTCCAGCAGCAAGCCGCCAGAAACCGCGCCCTGCAGCGCCAACCGCGCACGGGGATGGAGGACAAGTGAAGGCCCTTCGGCTCGTCCTGCTCGCGCTCGCGGTGCTGTTCGGCGTGTCCCCGTCCGCGGCCCAGCCCGTCGCGTCGATGAGGACTCAGGTCTCGAGCCGACGGGTCGAGGTGGGCGAGTCCTTCACGCTCACGCTCACGGCGATGACCGACAAGGGGACGTCCCTGCCCCAGAGCCCGTCGCTCTCGGCCCCCACGGGGGTGAGCGTGCAGGGTCCGAGCGTCGCCATGCAGCAACAGGTGACGCTGCAAGGCGGCAGCTTTCTCCAGCGCTTCGGGATCAGCGCCACCTGGACGCTGGTCGCCCAGAGACCAGGCCGCTATCGCATCGGGCCGCCGAGCGTGACGGTCGGCGCGCGGCGCGTGACCGGCGACACCGTCGAGGTGGAGGTGGTCGCCGCCGGCTCGGGCACACGCCCGCGCCATCGCGACCCGCTCGACCCCTTCGGCTTCGGGCTGCCGGGCTTCCCGCTGGGCGGCGACGACCCGCCCGCCGACCTGCCCGCCTTCCCCGACGAGCTGAAGGTCGATCGGGCGGAAGAGCCGGGTGCCTTCCTCCGCGCCGTGGCGAGCCCGATGAAGGTCGTGATGGGCGAGCAGGTCACGCTGAAGATCTTCGCCTACGGCTCGCGCGGTCCGTTCCGCGAGACCAACACCTCCGAGCCGAGCCGCGAGTCGTTCTTGGCGCACACCGTCCTCGAGAACTCGTACACCGAGACGCTGCATCGCGTGCCGATCGGCGGCGAGACCTGGCACGCCAAGAAGGTGCGCGAGCTCGCGCTCTTCCCGATCCGCACCGGCAAGCTCACGATCGGTGCCATGCGCCTGGGCTTCGATGGCCGAGGCTACCCGAGCTCGGCCGCCCACAAGGGACTGGTCAGATACAGCGCGCCGCTGACCATCGAGGTGATCGAGCCCCCGACCGCCGGCCGCCCCGCCGGGTACAAACCGGGCGACGTGGGGCGCTTCGCGCTCAGCGCCAACGTCGAGCCGCGGGAGATCACCGCCGGCGACGCCGTGAGCGTGGTCGCGAAGCTCGAGGGCACCGGCAACCTGCCGCTGGCTCTCAAGACGCCGCAGCGCACCGGCGTCACTTGGCTCGAGCCCACCACGGTGGAAGAGATCGAGCCGCGGGGCTCGAGGGTGGGCGGCTGGCGGAAGCTGACGTACGTCGTTCGCATCGACACCGCGGGCGAGGTCGACCTGGGCGAGCTCACGCTGCCCTACTGGGATCCCGAGCGCGAGTCGTACGACGTGGCCAAGGCCACCCTGGGTTCGATCCGGGTCAAGCCGGGCAACCTCGCGAACAAGCTCCCCGCGAAGGACGACCCCCTCGCCGGCGTGCTCGGCCTGCGCAAGACCCTGGGTGACCCGGGGAGAGGGGCGCTGGTGTTCAGCGACCACCGGCTGTTCTGGCTGGCGATCTTCCTGGCGCCCGTGGGTGTCGTGCTGGCCGGCGCCGGGCAGCGCTTCGGCAAGCGACTGTCGGCGCGGTGGCGACAGAAGGCCGAGAGCCACGCCTCGCTGGCGCAGCAGGCGCTCGGCGACGCGCGGGCCGCGCTGAAACGAAGCGACGCGGCGGCGGCCGCGAGCCAGGCCGAGCGGGCGGTGCTGCTCGCCGTCGAGGGCGCCACCGGGCTCCGCGCCCGCGCGGTGCTCAAGAGCGAGCTCGGGTCCGAGCTCGCGTCACACGGCGTCAGCGCGGCACTGGCGGGCGAGATCGTGACGCTGCTCGAGCGCTGCGACGACCTTCGGTTCACCGGCTCGGCAGGCAGCCAGAGCTCCGAAGACCTGGTCGAGGGCGGAGCCCGCATCGTGCGTTCCCTGGGGCGCGCGGCATGAAGCGCTGGGCGGCGGTGCTCGTCGGAGGCGCGCTCGCGCCCGGGGCGGCGGACGGCGCCGCTCAGGCCGCGCCCGAGAAGGCGTTCGCCGAGGCGGTCACCGCGCTCGAGCGCGGGGCCTTCGACGACGCCATCGATCGCTTGGAATCCCTGGCCGACAGCGGTTTCTCGCATCCCGACGCGAGCTTCAACCGCGCCGTGGCCTACGTCGAACGCGCGCGCTCCGAGAACGCACGCCCCGGTGACCTGGGTCGCGCCGTGGCCGCGCTGGAAGAGACGCTCCTCGCTCGGCCCGGCGACGCCGAAGCCGAGCGAGCCCTCGAGCAAGTGCGCGGCGAGATCGCGCGGCGTCGGGCACGAGAGGGTGCAGAGCCGGTGGTCGCGAAGACCTCTTTGCCGCGCGCGGTGGTGGGCCTCTTTCCCGAGGGCGTGTGGGCCCTCTTGGCAGCGCTCGGGTCGCTGTCATCGAGCGTGGGCCTCGCCCTGCGCTGGTTGTCGAGCAGCGACCGGCGGCGCCTGGCGGCGAGCACCGCCGCGAGCATCGGCGGCGCGCTCCTCGTCTCATGCGGCGCTCTGGCGCTCACCGCGCGGCACTTCCGCGTGGCGTCGCGCCCCGCCGTGGTGGTGGCCAGCGACGCGCGCTTGCTCGACGAGGCCGGCAAACCGCTGGTCCAGAAGGGCGGCGAGCCCGAGCACCTGAGCATGCCGGAGGGCGCCAGCTTGTTCGTGCACGAGCGCAACAACGAGCTGCTCGGCGTCGAGTGGGGCACGACCCGCGCCTGGGTGCAGGCCGCGCAGGTCCGGGTGATCGGCAACGACGGCTGACCGGCGACCCTGGCCCGGTCACTCTTCGGGCGCTCCGCCGTCGGGCTCCGGGCACTTCTCCCCGGTGTAGCCGGGCTCGCCCTTGGGCACCTTGCAGGGGTGCACCACCACCCGGCGCGTGCGCGGCTTGTACACCACCTTGCGCTTCTCTTCCTTCTTGGCGCCGCCGGGCAGCTCGATCTCGCGGGTGACGAACACCGTCCAGCCGATCTGACCGCCCTCCATCGTCTTGTCCTTCTCGTGGGACTGGGTCAAATCGGGGATGTACTCGATCGGCGGTTTGACCAGGTTCTGCTGGGGCGAGACCTTGATGCGCACCTTCCGCCCGCCGGTGTCGCCGAACACCTTCACCGTGATGTGGTCGTCGCCGTACTCGGTCCAGAGCAGCGCGCCGGCGTCGCTGTCGTTCTTGAAGGCGACATCGGGCTTCGGCCACGAGAGCGTGGCGTCGCGCCCCATCGGGTAGCGCGCGAACCAGAACGTGTGCGGCATGCGCTCGACGATGTCGTAGCCCGCCAGGAACAGCGCGTTGAAGAGCGTGGTCGCGAACTGGCTCACGCCGCCGCCGAGCGAGTCGACCATCTCGCCCTCTTCGATGGTGGGCGCCGGCTTGAAGCCGCTCTTGGCCGTCCGCGGGCCGACCAAGGCGTTCACGCTGAAGGTCTCGCCGGGCTTCACCACCTGGCCGCGAAGCAGATCGGCGATGCGATGGATGTTGTCGACCCGGGGCTGGCAGCACGGATGGTGGGTGGTGTACTGCCCCACGAGCTTGGTGATCTTCAGCGCCTCGAGCGCCTCCGTCGTCACCTCGGGCGGGGCCCCGGTCTCGAGGGGCAGCCCGGCGCTTCGGGTGCTCGAGAGCCCCGCTTCGATCAGCGCCCGAGCCACCTTGTCGGCCGCGAGCACCGTGCCGCTCGCTCCGGGCTCGATGCGGATCTGATCGCGGCCTTCGACCACGAAGCGCGCGTTCCGCGGCGGCGCCTCGAGCTTGTCGCGCAGCGGCGCGAGCTTCTCTTCGATCACGGCGAGGTCGAAGAACAGCACGACTCGCGGCTCCGCCGGGGTCGGCTCCCGACTCTGCAGCGCCCGCGCGACGTCGTCGCGCTCGAGCCGGAGCTCGAGCCCCGAGTCGGAGCGCAACGTCAGCGCACCACTGACGATGCGCGTCGCTTGCTCGACCGCTGCGTCGACACCGCCAGCCACCGTGAACGGCTCCCGCTCGACCAGCGGAACCACCACCTTGGCCCGGGGCCAGCTCCCGAAGCCCTGCAGAACGGCGTCGCTGGCCCGATCGCGGTCGATGACCCGCCCGCGCCGCGGCGGATCGGCGCTGACCGACCCCGCCGCGACCCTCACCCCGCCGCCGAAGGGCAAGTCCAGATGACGCCGCTCCCACTCCTCGTAGAGCGCCGGCAGGGGTGCGTGGTCGATTTCGATGACCGGCGCGACCGAGCTCGGGGTCCCGAGCCGAGCCAACCAGAACCGGAACCCGACCCACAGGCCACCGGGCTTGCCGTGGGCGATCGCGCGTGTCGCGGTGGCCGGCGCGTCCAGACGAAGCGTCACCGTCTCGGGTCGAAGCTCGACCGCGGAGCCGCGGAGCTCGAGCGCCAGCGCCTGCCCGCGGAGTCGTTGCTCCAGCTCTCGGGCCACCCCCTCGATCTGGGACGCGTTCATCCCCCCGACGTTCACGTCGCCGAGCCAGACGTTCCTGAGCGCGCGATCGGAGTGACGCGCTCGATCGATCGCATGTGCGAGCACGAGCACGAGCGGCAGGGCGAGCAACACCAGCGCGAGGATGGCAGCCCGGCGCCGTGCGAGCGGCGGCCGGCGAGCATCCCCTTCCGACCCCGTGTTCCCTTCGTTCGTCACCACGCGCAAAGCCTCGGCGAAGCACCGGGAATCTCTGCGAAGGCGGGGGCGAAGACAAGCGTCCGCCTGGCAATTTTCGGGTTGCACCCGCCGCCCGCGTGCTAGAACCAAAGTCAGAGTGTGGGTTCGTAGCTCCGCCATCCGCCCGGTCCCGTCGTACGCGAAGGTGCCCACCCACGCGCTCGACGCAGTGCGCGAGAGCCTGGCGGACGACGACGATGCTGCCCGCGAGCAGCTCGACGCCGCCTTCGAGCGCTTCGAGCGGCTGCAGCCGGCCCTGGCCGCCCGCGTCGCCGAGACGCTGAGCAAACCGCTGGACGAGACGGCGCTGGGGCTGGGGTACTTCCTGGCGCTGGCGGTCTGGCTCGCCTTCGAGCGGGTCCACGGCGAGCACGTCTCCGAGATCCGGGAAGACGAGCTCTTGGCTACCGACGAGCTCCTCACCTTGGACGAAGAGCTGCGCCGCGCCGATCCCGCCGAGGCGCTGGACAGCGACGACGTGATCGGGATGGAGCAACCCGATCTGGTCGAGTTCGTCCACGAGCACGTGGACGCGACCCTCGAGGCCAACGCCGACGAGGTCGACGTGGACGACGTCCACCAGGTCTACCGGGCCGTCTTGATCGAGATCCTGGCGCTTTCCTACGCGGTCCAGCGGCCCAGCGGCTACCCCGTCGCAAAGACCGAGCTTCTGGCGTAACCTGCCCGCCGCGAGCGCGGCCCCACCCTCCTCCCGCTCGCATGGAGTCGAGATGCGTGGCTTTCGTGTCGGCTTTCTCTGGTTCGCTGCTCCGGTCGTGGTCTTCGTCGGCTGCGGCGGTGTGACGGACATCGGATTCCAGGGCCCTGATGCCAGCGTGGGCGGCACCGGCGGCGCAGGCGCGACCGGCGGCACCGGCGGCACGATCACCGGCGGCACCGGCGGCGGCATCACCGACGGCGGCACCGGCAACATGGGCGGCGCCGCGGGCACGAGTGGCGCCGGCGGCACGGGGAACGTCGCGGGCACCGGAGCGACCGGCGGCACCGGTCCGGTGGTGTGCGGCGGAAAGGTGTGCCCGCCCCCCAGCGTGCCCATCGGGCAGGTCGACTCGTGCTGCGTCGGCACCAAGTGCGGCATCAGCTCGAGCCTGATCGGCAGCGGCACCTGCATCGAGCTCGGCCAAGCCGGCAAGCTCGACCCCACCTGCCCGCCGCAGAGCATTCAGGGCCTCACCCTGCAGGGCTGCTGCAAGCCCACCGGCATGTGCGGCGTGATGGACACCTTCGTCGGCGTCGGCTGCGTCGATCCGACCCAGTTCGGCGTGGGAACCCCGACCAAGTGCGGGGGCACAGGCACCGGCGGCACCGGCGGCATCGGTGGCACCGGCGGTATCGGTGGCACCGGCGGCACCGCCACCGGCGGGACCGGCGGCATCACCGACGCGGGCGTCGGCGGAACGTCGTCCGATGGCGGCATCGTCGGCGAGGTCTACTGCGACACGTCACCGTCGACGCTGATCTGCTCGCCGACCCAGAACTGCTGCCTGCTCAACCCCGGCGCCGAGTACTGTACCCCGAAGGGCACGGCCTGCGCGTGCACCGGCACGAACTGCGACGCGACCACAGTGAGCTGCGACGGCCCCGAGGACTGCAGCGGCGGTCAGGTGTGCTGCGGCACGTTCTCGCAGGCAGCGAACGCCTACACTTCACTGCAGTGCAAGAGCACCTGTGGCGGCCAGTGGGAGCGCGAGATCTGCAAACCGAACGGCGGCAAGTGCACGAACGGCGCCCAGACCTGCTCGCAGTCGAGCTTTCTGCCGAACCACATCTGGCGCTGCAACTGAGCCGCGCCCCGCGGGGTGATCACAACCTGAGCAGGTACGCCGCGCCGGTGCGCTCGGCGGCCAACGGTGCGCCGATCACCAGGTGCTTGTCCGACAGCGCCACCGAGTATCCGAACCAGTCCTCGTTCTTGCCGTCCGGCGCGGTCACCGTTCGCTCGAGCTTCCACTCGCCGTTCTGCCGCTTGTAGAGCAGCACACGGCCCGCATCGACCAGGTGAAACCCGACCGCCAGGCGGTCGTCGGACAGGGCCAGGGGCGCGTCCGCCAGGCCGGTCGTCACCGGCGGGGTGAAACGCTGCGCCAGCTTCCACTGGCCGCCGCTCTCGGTGAACACGGTGAGCTGCTTCTCGCTCGAGACCACCACGGTCGCCTTCCCCACCGCGACCGAGCTTCCGAAGTGGTTGGTCTCGGCGGCGTCGGGCTCGACCAGCTCGGCTGCCTGAGTCAGCGCCCCCTTGTCGCGCCGGTACACGAAGGCCAGGCCCTGCTCCGACAGCTTGCCCGAATAGGGTGCGCCCGCGACCACCAGATCGCCGCTGGCGGCCATGGCCTCTGCCGGCCCGTTCTGGTGGCGGAACGGCAGGGGCTTCTTCGGGACGAAGCCGACCTTGTCGCGCTCGAAGGTGTAGAGCGAGCCGCCGTCTTCCCGGCTGTTTGCGACGACCAGCGCGCCGCCGCCGAGCGCCACGCCGATCCCGAACGAGTCGTCCGCCTTCGAGTCCGCGCCCGACAGCTTCTGGGCCTTGGACCAGCCGGCGGCTTCTTTCGAGAACGCGTACGCCGCCCCGGTCTCGGCGGCCTTGCCCGTGTCGTACAGCGCGCCAGCGAGCAGCACGCTCCCGTCGAACGCGACCGCGTTGCCGAGTTGATGTGAGCCGTCGACCGTCAGCTCGGCCTCGCGGACCGGCTTGTCGGCGCCCAGCTTGAACACGAACACCGAGCCGGGGTGGGCCTCGTCGGTCTTCCCCTTGCGCTTGTACGCGGTCACGACCGCGCGGTCGTCGGCCGTGGCCACGGCGTACCCGAGCTCGTCCCCCACGCCGACCTCGGCCTCGAGGCGCACGACGCCGGCGCTCTCGGCGCCCGAGCGCGGCGCGTCGGCGCTCGCGGCCAGCGCCGACGGTGCGGGCGTCGACGCCGCCGGCCCCGGGGTTGCGCTGGTCGCCGCCGGCGCCGGCGGGGGATCCTTCTTGCAGGCGACCAGGGCCAGCGCGGTCACGAGCCAGGTGGCGCGGCGCCTCATCCGCTCAGCTCTCCGTGGGCTCGGCGGCGCGGGCCGTCTGGGCGTCGGTCAGGCGCTCGTGGATGATTCGCCGAAGCGTTCCCAGGTCGAACCGATGGGGCCGGATGTCCTCCGACTGGTGGGCCACCTCGCGCATGATCGCGTCCGCGTGCTCGCGCGGCCGGTCGGGGATCTTCAGAGCGTCGCCCAGTCGCGCGAGCGCGGCTGTCTCGTCTTCGCTCACGTTGCCATCGAGCCAGGTCATCCACGCGGCCACGGCATAGACGAACAGCTTGTCCTCTTTCGACATTCCACGCCGATCGATCTCGCCGATGTCGACGGGGAACTTGGTCGCCTTCTCGATCTCGGTGATGTCGGAGAGTCCCAGGCCCTCTTCCGTGGCCATGCGGACGATGGCGTCCGCCTCGTCCGCATCCAGGTTTCCGTCGGCCCAGCCGACCGCAGCCAGCGCGATGTACACATCCAAACCGAGTGCGCGTTTTTCGCCGGACATCGTGTTCCTCCGCCGGTCACGCTTCTAGCACGCCAGGTTTCCTGCCAAAAATGCCAAAACTGACCTACCATTCGCCCGACCCATGGTGCACCTCTCTTCGGCGCGAGTCGCCCGCGCGGCGCTGGCCGCGTGCTTGCTGTTCGCTCCGCTTTCCCAGGCCGGAAAGGCGGACGACCAGGCCAAGAAGGCGATCCGCGAGGCGATGGAAGACGATTACCTCGCGACCAACATGACGACCGCGGTCGCGAAGCTGCGCAACGCGCTCACCGGCTGCGAGAAGGCCTGCAGCAAAGAGACCCTCGCCAGCGTCTACGGGGCGCTCGGCACGGTGTACTCGGCGGGGCTCTCGGCGCACGAAGACGCGGTGGCCGCGTTCAAGAAGATGCTCGAAGCCGATCCGAAGGCCAAACCCCAGGCCGCCTATCTCACGACGGACGTGCAGAAAGACTTCGACCGCGCCCGAGCCGAGACCAAGGGCGGCGGTGACGCCTCGCCCCCGGCGGGCGGTGGCAGCGTCGCCGTGCTGGACGAAAAGCCGTGGACGGAGCAGGCGACGTTCCACCCGGTTCCCGTGTTCGTCGAGGCACCCGAAGGGGTGAAGGTCGCCCGCGTGGTGGTGCGCTACAAGGGCCCGTCGGACGACGAGTGGCGCGAGCTTTCGCTCGCCAAGCACAAGGGCGGCTTCGGGGGGCTGATTCCCTGCGCCGCCGTCCAGAAGACCGGAACCCTCTCGTACTACGTCACGGCGTTCGACTCGAACCTGGACCGCGTCGCCAGCGCCGGGTCGGGCGACGAGCCGCGGAAGGTCAAGCTGAGGTCGGCCATCAGCGGCCGCCAACCCTCGCTGCCGGGCAGCGTGCCGCCCGAGGCGTGTCCGCGGCCGGCCCAGGGCCTGTCGTGCGAGACCAACGACGACTGCCCGGGCGCCAAGGTGTGCGTGAACCTCCAGTGCGCCGACGAGTCGAGCCTCGAGAGACCCAAGGCCGAAGAGAAACCGGACACGACGCCCCGCAAGCGGAACTGGCTCACGCTCGCGTTCTCTCCAGACCTCACCGTGATGTCCAGCCTGTCCGATGCTTGCAGCCCGAAGGCCCAGCAAGACGAGACGCTGTCCTGCTTCTTCAAGGGCAACGTGGCCTACACCGGCACCCCGGTGAAGGGCAACGGCAACACCGCCAAGGGCGGCGTCGCCCTCGGCTCGATGCGAGCCCTCTTGGGCTACGAGCGGCTGATCGGCACTCAGCTCACGCTGGGCGCCCGCGTGGGGTACGCCTTCGGCGGCTCGCCCGAGCGCCCGGGGGGCAAGGCGTTCATGCCGCTGCACGCGGAGGCGCGCGGCGCCTACTGGCTCGGCAGCGATCCCTTCAGCCGCGCAGGGGTGCGCCCCTACGTGATGGCCAACGCAGGCATGGCAGAGGCGACCGCGAAGCTCTCGACCGAGGTGGTCGAAGACGACGGCTCCGGCGGTTTCCGCAAGCTCACCCTCGATGCCTACAAGATCCATGGTCCCTATTTCGCGGGCGCCGGCGTCGGCGTGCAGTACGCCGTGTCGCCCGAGGCCTCGATGGTGATCGAGGTCGCCGGCCGCGCGATGTTCCCGACCTTCGCGCCGGTGATTGCGCCATCCCTGGGTTTCGCCTACGGCCTCTGAATGCTGCTCACCGCCGACGCCAGCCTGCTCTTTCCCCGACCGGTGGTCTTCGCGGCGTACCGCGACCACCTGGCCGACCTGGTCGAGTTCTTGCCGAACATCCGCCGGATCGAGGTCGAGCGGCGGCAGGACCGCGGCTCGGTCACCGAGCTCTTGAACCAGTGGCACGGCGGCGGCGAGATCCCGGCGGCGGCTCGCGCCTTCTTGAGCGAGAGCATGCTCAGCTGGTCGGACTACGCCACCTGGAACGAGGCGGAGTGGGCCTGCGACTGGCGGATCGAGACGCACGCCTTCACCGAGGCCGTGAACTGTGCCGGCAAGAACCGGTTCGTCGAGATCGACGGCGGCACCCGCCTCGAGATCCGCGGCGCGCTCACGATCGACGGAGGCAAGCTCAAGGGGGTGCCGAAGTTGCTCTCGAAGCGGGTCGCCTCGACGGTCGAAGACCTGCTCGTCAAGAAGATCACTCCGAACCTGCTGAGCGTCAGCGACGGCCTGCAGAAGTACCTGGAGCAGAAGCGGTGAAGCGCGTGCGTGTCCTGTACTTCGCCGGGGTGCGAGATCTGATCGGCATCCCGGACGAAGAGCTCGAGCTTCCGGACGAGGCCGTCGACCTCGACGGGTTCGTCCGGTGCTTGATCCGAGCACGCCCGCTGCTCGACGGGCGACTCGGCGGGGTGCGCTTCGCGGTGAACGAGACCTTCGCCCACGGGCCCGATCCGATCGCCGCGGGCGACGTGATCGCGGTGATCCCTCCGGTGGCCGGCGGCTGATTTCGCCCTCCCTGGGGTACACTCCCGCCCGTGTCCGCCGCCTTTCGAATCGGTGTCGACGAGAACGGGCTGGGGGCCCGGCTCGGACCGATGGTGGTCACGGCGGTGCTCGCCCAGGTCGACGCGAGTGGCGCGCGGCTCCTGGGCCGGAGGCTGCCGAAGCGCATCGCCGATCTGATCGGCGACAGCAAGCAGCGCGTCTCGCACGACGACGTGGCGCTGGGCGAAGCGTGGGCGCGCGCGCTGGTTGGCGCCGAGGCCCCCTCCCCCGACGCGGTGTTCTCGCGGCTCTCGCTCGAGGGCGGCCAGCTCCTCCAAGCGCCTTGCCCGGGCCACGTGCGCGATCAGTGCTGGACGGGCCGTGGGGAGTCGTTCAGCGCCGAGCCCGAGCTGGTGGCAGAGGCCGTCCGGGTCCGCGCTGATCTGAAGCAGCGCGGGGTCGACGTGCAATCGGTCAAGAGCAGCGTGATCTGCACGGAGAGGCTCAACGCGGCCCTGGCCGCCGGACGAAACCGCTTCGTCGCCGATCTGCACGCGATGGAAGCTCTGGTGCTCTCGCACCGGACGCGGGCCGGGGCCGACGTCGTGGCGATCTGCGGTAAGGTCGGCGGCATGGCCGACTACCCGCGGTTCTTCGGGCCGCTCGGCGGTCGGCTGCACGTGGTGCTCGATCAGCGGCGCGAGCACAGCGCCTACCGCTTTCCCGGCTTGGGCGAGCTCCACTTCGTGCGCGACGCGGACGCCTCGGACCCGCTGGTGATGCTGGCGTCGCTCGTCGGAAAGTGGGTGCGCGAGCTCTTGATGGCGCGGGTGGCGCGCTGGTACGCCGGCGCCGGGACCCCCAGCGGGTATCACGACCCCGTCACCGCGCGGTTCGTCGAGGCCACGGCGCTGGTCCGGAAGAAGCGCCGGGTTCCGGACACCTGCTTCGAGCGCGTCAGGGCCAAGGATGAGTGAGCGCATCCGCCGCGGGTCGGTCCCGGTCGAGGTCGCGCGCTTCGGCACTCCCCTGGCGCTCGGCATGGGCCTGCAGGTCACCTTCAACCTGGTCGACGCCTACCTGATCTCGCGCTTGCCCCACGGGGTGGCAGGCCCGGCCCTTGGTGCCATCGGAATCTGCGATCAGCTCGCTGCCCTGGGCACCATCGTGAGCTACGGCCTCAGCGTGGCCACTGGCGCGGTCGTCAGCCGAAGACACGGCGCGGGCGACGCGGCCGGGGTGCGGGCGGCGGCGTGGCAGTCCCTGCTCTTGGTGCTCGGCCTGAGCCTGGCGTTCGGCCTCGCGGGCGTGCTCGGAGCGCGAGTGCTGATCGCCGACGTGGTGGGCGCCAAAGGGCGCGTGGCCGAGCTGGGCGCCGCGTACTTGACGGTGATGCTCGGGGGCAGCTTCACCATCTTCCTGCTCTTGCACCTGACCACGCTGCAGCGGGCCCTGGGCAGCAGCAAGACCCCGGCCTCGCTGTTGGTCCTGGCCAACGTGGTGAACTTCGTGTTCGCCGTGCTCTTGGTGTACGGCCCCGGCGAGGCGCCGCCGGGGTTCGGCTGGGGCCCACCCATCGCCCGAGCGCTGGGCCTGCCTCGCATGGAGCTGATGGGGGCTGCGTGGGCCACGGTGCTGGCGCGGGTCGTCGTGCTGGTGCCACTGGGCGTGATCCTGATCCGGCGCTTCGGCCTGTTCCGCCGTGACTCGCGGGTCGAGCCCGACTGGCGCGCGATCTCGTCGCTCTGGCGCGTGGGCTGGCCGTCGAGCACGCAGCTCGTGGTCCGGATCGCGGCGATGCTGGTGATCCACTCGCTGGTCGCGCGCGCTTACACCACCGCCAGCGACCAGTCCGCCACCACCGCCCTCGGCATCGTGTTCCGACTCGAGACCATGGCGCTGTTCGTGGGGCTCGGCTGGGGCAGCGCCGCGCAGACCTTCGTCGGACAGAACCTCGGTGCCTCGCGTCCCGACCGGGCAGCCAACGCGGGTTGGTTCGCCGCCCTCTACAACGCGCTGATGATGACCGCGCTCGCCGTGGCGTACCGCGCCTACGGACGCGACATCGTCGGCTTCTTCGACGACAGCCCGAGGGTGATCGAGATCGGCGTGAGCTACGTCGGCGCCGTGGGCTTCA
This sequence comes from Myxococcales bacterium, assembly GCA_016191785.1. Taxonomy (GTDB): domain Bacteria; phylum Myxococcota_A; class Polyangia; order Polyangiales; family Polyangiaceae; genus JADJKB01. Next base: position 271,668 of record JACPVJ010000082.1, read on the forward strand.
GCTACGTGGGTCTCGGCATCGGCATCGTGCTGGGCGCCGCGATCCAGGGCGCGGGCGCCACCAAGCTCACGCTGGGGCTCGACAGCGCGGTGGTCTTCGCCTTCCAGCTGCCCGTCGCGTGGCTGGTGGTGTTCGGCCTCGGGCTGCCCCTCGAGCGCCTGTGGCAGGTCATCGCCTGGACCTACGTCGCGTTCGCGGCGGTCTACGTCGCGAGCTATCGGCGCGGGAAATTCCTCTCGACCGCGCTGCCGTGATCAGCGCCCGTGACCGGGCCCCAACACACCGGGCCAGGCCTGCTCCACGTTCCAGTCCTTGCCCACGTGGGGCGGGTGATGACACTCCGAGGCGCACAGGGACTTGGGCGGCGCCCGCACGATCAGGGTCTTGTCGTTGGGCGCCTCGGCGTGGCGCGAGGCCGGCCCGTGGCACACCTCGCACTGCACGCCCTTCAGCCCGTCGACGTGGGTGACGGTCGCCCCCCCGGGCTTGTCGTAGCCGGTGACGTGGCAGCCGACGCAGTCCAGGTTGAATTGCTTCTCTTCGATCTCGAGCGGGCCGTAGGCCCCCGAGTGCTTGGTGCTCTGCCAGAACTTGTGCTCTTCACCGTGACAGCTCACGCACTTTTCCGCTCCCAAGAAGCCGCTCTTGCCCGCCGACACCGGCGCGGGCTTGCGGTCGGCGAAGGCGTTGCGGTTGTGATCGTTGACGCGCTTGTAGTAGCTCTTCATGCGCTCGCTCACGGCTGCGTCGGTACCCAGGCCCTCGCGGATGGGCTCGAGCTCGTAGCGGAAGAAGCTGCCTGCGGCCGGGGGCTCGGGCGCCCCGTTCTGCTCGATCTCGCGCTTCACCGCGTCGCGGTCCTTGCGGCGCGCCGCCAGATCTTCCGGGCGCACGCTGCTGCCGGGCCGCTCCGCCTCGGCGATCGCGCGGTCGAGATCTTCCAGGCGACGACGCAGCGTCTCGCGCTTCTCGGCGCGCCCCAGGCCCGACCCGTCCTGGAAGCGCAGGTCTTGCCCACGCACGAACAGGTCGACCACCGCCACGCCCTGCAAGTGGTTCGGCGTCTGCACCACCAGCGTGTCGCCGACCAGCGTGGGCGGGGTCTCGGCGTCGTTGACCTCGCCGCGATCGACCGATTTTCCGACGATCACCAGCTGATAGCCAGGCACGGCGTCGACCATCCGCATCGCGTCGCCGCGGGCCATGGCGACGAGCGCGATGCGAATGCCCGCGCCGGCTGCGTCGAGCTTCGGTTTGGCGGCCTCGAGCGCGGCCCGCGCGTCGGCGACCTCGACCCCGGCCGGCGCCTTGCCCGACTCGAGCGGCGCGGCCACGCCGACGATGCCCACCTTGTGCCCCTGGGCCTCGACGATCTTCACGCCTTCGGCGCCGCCCGTCTGGCCGCTCAGGTTGGCGGCCAAGAGCGGCGCACCGGTCAGCTTGCGCAACCGATCGAGCTCGTCGGCGCCGCCGGCCCAGTCGTTGACCGCGGGGGTGAACGCCGCAAGCTTGGCGTCCGCCAGCGAGGCAGCGATGGCGTCGGCCTTCCACAGCGTCTGTGACCGCTGGTCGGTCTTCAGCGCGGGGTCCATGAAGAAGGTGGGGCCCGCCGCGAGCACCAGCGTCGACGACGCGGAATCGCGCCGACTTCGGATGAACGCCGCTGCGTGGTCGATGCCGCCGAGCATGTCCTTGACGCAGCCGCAGGGCTCGAGCGCGCCGGCCAGACTGGTGACCACGAAGATGCGCAAGGTCGGCGTGCTCGGCGCACCCGCCGGCGTGGCTGGCGCGCGCTTGCACGCGACCGCCGCCAGGCAGACCAGAGCCGCGATCACGAGCCGGGAAAGGGCAGATGGCGAGCGCATGCGACGCGGATCTCTAGCGCAGAACCCGTGCGAATTCAGGCCGATCTCGCCGACCGGGTAGCCGTGGCGCCTGACCGGGCGGCATAATGCCCAAACTCGGATGAGCAGGGACACGAAAGAACCTGCCACGCCGTTCGGCCCCTTCGTGCTCGAACGGCGCCTCGCCGTCGGTGGCAGCGCCGAGGTGTTCTTGGCTCGGCCCAAGACCGGCACGGTGCCCGCGCCCAAGCTGGTGGTCAAGCGCCTCTTGACCGACAAGAACGAGGACCAGTTCGACGTGCTCAGCCACGAGGCCGAGCTGAACCGCGCCATCTCGCACCCGAACGTGGTGGTGGTGTTCGGTGCGGGCATGGTCGGTCGCGAGCCGTACCTGGCGATGGAGTACATCGAAGGGGTCGACCTCTATCGGCTGCTGCGGCACCTCGAGAGCGAACAGCGCCGGTTGCCGCTGGGCGCTGCGGTCTACGTCACGCGCGCGATGGCGGCTGCGCTCTCGGCGGTGCACGCCGCCCGCAACAGCGACGACGTGGCGCTCGGCATCGTGCACCGCGACGTGACGCCGTCGAACGTCTACCTCTCCGTGGACGGCGACGTGAAGCTCGGGGACTTCGGCATCGCACGGGTCAGCGAGCAGCTACGCCCACCTTCGCGCGACGCCGGGCTCAAAGGGAAGTTCGGCTACCTGGCTCCCGAGCAGATCGCGGGAGAGCCCTTCGACCACCGGGCCGATCTGTTCGCGCTGGGGTCGATTCTGGGCGAGATGGTGCTCGGTGAGCGCGTGTTCCCGGGCAGCGGTCAGCTCGCGGTGCTGCTCGCCATCCGCGACGCGAACATCGAGCCGCTGCGCGCCCAGGCGGGACGGATGCCGCCCGGCTTCTTCGCGATCTGCGAGAAGACCCTGGCGCGTGCGCCGGGCGATCGCTTCCAGACCGCGACCGACCTGGCAGACGCCCTTCAGCCCTTCGAGACCCCCGCCGCGCGGGCCGAGCTGGCCGAGCTGGTACGCGAGGCGTCGGACTCGAAGCAGCTCGCCCGCAAGATCAAGGACAGCGTCGATCGCATGCGCGCCGTCGCTCGCCGGATGACACCGAACCCGGACATGGCCGAGTCGGTGCCCCCTCTGGCGCTCGCGGCGCGCCCCACGGCGCGCGCTGCGCCGCGTGCCCTGGCGCCCGACCCCGAGGCGCGGGCCCGAGAGAGCGTCGAGGTGTCGCGCGTCCGCCGGACCGACGGCCGCGAGCTCGACGGCATCTCGCTGCCGCGCCTGCTCGAGCTGGTGGCCACGGGCGAGCTGACGGGGGACGACGCGGTGGCCTTCGGCGCGGGCGCCTACTGCAAGATCCGCGACCACGCCGAGCTCTCGCGTCACCTCTTGCCGTCGACCACGCAGACCACACGTGACCTGCACGCCCCCGGAACGCCGGACTACCGGGCGCTGCTCTCGGACACGCCGATGCTCGCCGTGCTGGCCAAGATGCGACAAGAACGCGAGACCGGCGCGCTCTTCGTCGAGCGCGCCGATCGCACCGGCGCACCCCAGCGCAAGGAGCTCTACCTGCGTGCCGGCCGCCTGCACCACGTCGCCTCGACGGACCGGACCGAGCTCCTGGGCGAGTACCTGGTGCGCCGGCAGGCGCTGTCGCGAGAGCAGCTCGAGCAGGCGCTCGCTTCGCTCTCGCGCTTCGGCGGCCGGCTCGGTGACACCCTGATCGGGCTCGGGTTCGTCGAGGCCATGGACATCTTCCGCGCGATCCGCGATCAAGGTCGCGATCGCGTGGCCGCGCTCTGCGGCTGGAAGCGCGGCTCGGTGGTGTTCTATCGAGGCACCGACCCCGGCCACGTCGAGTTCCCGCTCGACCTCGACCTGTCGAGCCCGATGATGGCCGGCGCGATCGTGCAGTCGAACGGCGATCCGCGCTCGCTCTTGCCCCAGGGCGACGGCCCGCTGGTTCCCGGGCCGAGGCACTACGCGGCGTTCGACACGGCAGAGACCGGCACCGCGCCGGTCTCGCTGCGCATGCTGCCGACGCTGGCCACCCTGCGGCTCTCGGTCACCGAGGCCGTCGCGCGGATCACCACGCCCCGCCCCGGCGAGCGCCTGATCGGGGACAAAGAGGCGCACGCCGCCCTGGTCGCCGCCAAGTTGATCGGCTGGGTCGAGTTCTGACGCGGCCCGGAGCCCGCCCTCACGGGCTGGGCGCGAAGGGCAGGATCGTCTTCAGGTCGTCGTCGTTGAACTTCAACTGCAGACCGATGAAGTAGTCACGCCGGCCTGCGCTCAAGATGTCGTCCACGCCCGCCAAGAGCCAGAGGCGACTCACGAACTCGTAGCCCAGCGACACGCGCCAGCGCGGCAGCACCACCTCGCCGAAGCCGAACAGATCTTGCCGGACCTCGAACCGATCGTCGAAGAGCAGCGTGTCGAGGCCCACGCCCCCGGTCGACTCTTTGATGCCAAAGCGACCCACGAAGGGGCCCATGCGCTGGGCGAACTGCAGCGAGAACCGGAACGAGTTGGTGGTCACCGTGCGCACCTCGCGGTAGTGCGGCGGGTCGTTGGGGTTGGTCGAATCGACGTCGATCTGCTCGAAGCGCGTGAGGCCGCGCGGGTCGTTCACCACCTCGATCGAGTAGTACTTGTCCTCGCGGGGCTGCAGCCGCAGCTCGACGTAGCTCTTCACCGTGCTGGTCAAGAACTGATAGTCGGTGCGCAGCGCCACGATGGTCTGCAGGCGGTTGATGCCGCCCACGAACTCGCCGACGTTCTCCGCGACGCCTTCGACCTCGTTGATCAGCTTCTCGTCCTTGCTCAGACGCCCGAGGGTGCCCTCCCCGCGCTCCATTCGGCCCGTGACCTTCTCCAGGTTCGAGAGGGTCTTCTCCAGGTCGACGCTGGCTCGGTTCACGCGCTCGATGACCTGTCGGACCTCGCCGGGCGACCCCTGCCCTTCCTCGCCTTTGTGCAAGAGCTCGCGCACGTCTTTGGTCGCGACCCGGACGTTCTCGAGGATGCGCTCGACCTCGGGCTCACCCTTGTTGGTCATGCGCTCGACGTTCGTCAGGATGCTCTTGATCGAGCCGCGATTCTCCCGGACCGTCTGGTTCAGCGCCTCGGTGACCTCCGCCAGGTTCTGGAGCGTGTCCTTGAGGTTCTCTTCGCCCTTCTTGCTGCCGATCGACCCGGCCAGGCTGTCGGCGACCTTCTTCACCTGCTTGGTGATGTCGGCGACATCTTTCAAGATCTGATCGGTGGTCGCCGCCTCGACCACCGCGTTGATGCGGTCACCGTTCTGGAGCTGGGGCTTGCCCTCGGTGCCAGGCGCGACCGCCAGGAAGTACTCGCCGAGCAGGCTCGAGCTCACCTTGGCCACGGCCGCGTCTTCGTACAGCGGCACGTCCGGCCGGATGCGGATGTCGATCCGCGCCTTGCCGTCTTGCAGCCGAATGCTCTCGACCTGTCCGATGGGGATGCCCGCGACCTTGACCTGAGAGTTCTTCGGCACGCCGGTGGCGTCGTTGAGCAGCGCCCAGACCACGTAGCCGCCTTGGCCGGCGGTCTGCTTGCTCACGAAGCGATAGATGAAGACGCTCGCGACCACGGTGATGATCGCGAAAAGTCCCACCTTCGCCGCTGTCGAGATCCGGCTCATGCGCGCTCGGGCACTGGGCAGACTACCAGCGGCGCTCGGGCAGGTCGACTTCGCGGCAAAACCCGCGGAGATCCGTCGGTCCTGCTACCCTGCCTCGCCGTGCGATCGCCCCTCGCCCTGACCCTCGTGCTGGCCGGGTGCTCTCCCACCGAGGCGCCGCTCCCTCCGGCCGCTGCGCCTCCCTCCAGCGCACCTGCGCCCACGCCGCCGGCAGGCGCGCTTCCGTGGGTGCCCGTCACTCGTTCGCCGGTCCCGAGCACAGCCACGGGCCTGGCCGAGCTCGTGGCGTCCGCGTGCGCGCGCGGCGACGCAACGCTCGATCGGGTCGCCGCACGGCTGGCGTCGCGCCTGGACGCCGGGACCCTGGAGCCGGCGGAGCTGGCCTTCGAGCTCCGGGCCGCCGGCTCCCCCCACGTATGGCCCCGGGCCTGGTCCTACTCGGGTTCGGCGCTCGACGCCGAAGACACCCGCGCCCGCGCGCGGCGCTGGCTCGCCGGCTTCGGGGACGGCGGCGTGCGCAGCTGTGGCGTGGCCCACTCGAAGGCGCAGGGGCGCGAGGCGGTGACGATGGTCGCGGTCGACGCGCTGGCGGACCTGAAGAGCGTACCCCAGGCGGTTCGTACCGGGCAGTGGCTCGACCTGACCGCGAGCCTGCTCGTCCCCGCGCGCGCGGCGAAGGTGGTGGTGCTGGGGCCACGCGGCGCCCCTCGTCCGATCCCGACCTCGCTCGATGACGGCGTGGTCCGTGCGCGCTTCGCGCCCAGCAGCCCGGGCACCTGGTTGATCCAGGTCTTGGCAGACGTCGACCGGGGCCCTCGCCCCGTGCTCGAAGCCTACGTGCACGCGGACGTCCGCCCTCCCAGAGCGTTCTCGTCGCAGCGGGCGCCCGGCGAAGCCGCCGGCAGCGCCGACGCGGATCCGACCGAGTCACTGCTGGCGATGATCAACGCCGCGCGGCGCGCCGAGGGGCTCGGCACGCTCTCGCGAAGCGCCGAGCTCGATCGCGCGGCGCTCGTGCACGCAGAGGCGATGCGCGACGCGCGCGTCCTGGGACACGACGTCGGCAAGGGCTCGGTGAAAGCTCGCCTCGAAGCCATCGGCCTCGAACCTGCCGCTTTCGGCGAGAACGTCGCGCGCGCGGCGGACGCGGCCCGCGCCCACCGGGCCATCTGGGCGAGCCCCTCTCACCGAACCAACCTCCTCGAGCGGCGCTACGACTCGGTCGGCCTCGCCGCCGTGGCCGGTCCGGATGGCCTTTGGGTGACCGAAGTCTTCGCTGACCTGCGCTGAGATCGGCCAAACGCAGTGTTTCGGGCTTTCAATGGCGGGGTCGGCGGGGTAGCTTCCGCCGGGGTTCGCATGTTGGAAATTTTCCATTCGCTCTGTGCCTTCGGCTCCCGTTTCGCGAAGCGGGCCTTGCCCCTCGGGCTGGGGCTCGCTGCCCTCGGGACGGCCGCTCCCGCAGCAGCCCAAACCCGCGTCTGGTACCTCGACCGCGCCCAGATCTCCGGCGCGCCGGACGACGGCTTCATGGTCTGGCGGCCGTACATGGCCGAGCGGACGCGGTTTTACGGGATGATGGCCCTGGGGTTCTCGCTCAACCCGCTTCGGGACTCGACCGTCACCGACGACGGCACGACCCAAGAGAAGATCCAGAACCCGGTGCAGGGGCAGATCATCGACTACCTGAGCGTGGGTATGGAGCTCGCGAGCCGCGCCAGCTTCAACGTGGCGCTGCCCATCGCCTTCTACCAGTGGACCGGGGAGGACCCGTCGGCCTACAATGTTTCGAGCGACGGTCTCGCCGTGCGGCGGGTCACGATCCACGATCTGCGCTTCGACGCCCGGGTGAAGGCCCACGAGTCGAACAACCGGAAGTTCCGCTTGGGCTTCGGCGGCGGCCTCTGGGCGCCCACGGGTGATCCCGAGTCGTTCACCGGTGACAACCAGACCACCGGCTGGTTCTTCGGAAACACCGAATACGACGCGGGGAAGTTCCTGATCTCGGGCCACCTGGGCCCTCAGTTCCGACCCGAGCGCTCGATTGGCGGGTCGAAGGGTGCTCTGACCATCGCCAGCGAGATGCGCACCGCCGCGGGCATCTACTTTCCCATGCGCAGCGGGCGCGTGCGGATCGGTGGTGAGGTCTTCGGCTCGACCGGGCTGACCAGCGACAGCGCCTTCAAGGGCAAGAACACCCCCTTCGAGTGGCTGGCGCAGGGCCGGTTCGCCCTGGGCGAGAAGCAGAAGACCTGGGCGATGGTCGGGGCCGGCACCCGCTTCACCGGCGGTTATGGCGCGCCCGACCTGCGCGTCTTGGCCTCGATCGGCCACTACGTGAACCTCACCGACTTCGATCCCAAGTCGCCCCCCAAGAAGGTGCGGGTCCGTCCCGACGTCGAGGACTACGCGATGGACCGCGACAAGGACGGATACCCCGACGACATCGACAAGTGCCCCGACGTGCCGGAAGACGGCAAGCCGCCGGAGCCCGCAGACGGCTGCCCCGTCGGCTCCGATCGGGACAACGACGGCATTCCCGACAGCGCCGACGCGTGCCCGGACAACCCCGAGGACAAGGACGGCATCCAGGACACGGACGGCTGCCCCGAGGACGACGCGGACAACGACAAGATCCCCGATCAAGAGGACCGCTGTCCCCTCGAGCCGGGTCTCAAGAACAAGAACGCCGAGAAGAACGGCTGCCCGGGGCTGACCAAGGTCACCGAAGACGGGGAGGTCGCGCTGCTCGAGCCGATCCAGTTCGAGACGGGCAAGGCGGTGATCAAGCCGGTGAGCTACCCGATCCTGGACGAGGTCGTCGCGCTGATGAAAGCACGGCCCGCGCTCAAGATCGGCGTGTACGGTCACACCGACGACGTCGGGGCCGACGCGATGAACATGAAGCTCAGCAAGGACCGCGCGGCCAGCTGCATGCGGTACCTCACGAGCAAGGGCATCGCCCAATCGCGGCTCGAGAGCGAGGGCTTCGGCGAGACCAAACCGCTGGTGCCCAACGACAGCAAGGAATCGCGCGCGAAGAATCGTCGCGTCGAGTTCAAGATCCTGAGCGGCGACTAAGCCCACTAGGGCAAACGGCAAGGGCCGCGGTTCCGATCCGGAGCCGCGGCCGAGGCGGCGGCGTGCCACCCGCCGGATGCCACAGCCGATGGCCGGGGGCCGGCGGCAGCCGGACGCACCTCGACCCATTCCCCCGAGACGGAAACGCCCGGCTCGCGGCGCTGCGCGAGCGGGCTATCGTCTCACTTGCTGTGAGGCGGCATCTTGGCTTCTTTGAACACCACGTGCTGGCGCGCCACCGGATCGTACTTCTTCAGCTCGAGCTTCGAAGTCTGGGTGCGCTTGTTCTTGGTGGTGTAGTAAGTGAAGCCGGTGCCGGCGGAGGACACGAGGCGGATGTTGTCTCGCATGGGAGGCGACGAACTATCACCCGTCGCCGCCTCGGGCAAGCCCCCGAGCGGGGCTGCTCGGAAGTCCAGGGGCCAGCGGGAGCTTGACTAGTCGTCCGGCCCATGGCTGACTCCCGGCCCCTCGACGCCCGGGCCCAGTCCCGACCGGTCGAGGTCGACCCAACCGAAAACCAGCGGGTACCGTCATGAAGCGCACTTTCCAGCCGAGCAACACCAGCCGCTCCCGCACGCACGGGTTCCGCAAGCGCAACAGCACCAAGGGTGGGCGCGACGTCCTGAAGAGCCGCCGCCGCAAGGGTCGCTGGCGTCTCGCCGTCTCCACCTACAAGAAGTAGTGCCCCGACCTCTCGGTCGGTTCCCGCCTGCCTCACGGGTCAGGAAGCGGGCGGAGTACCAGGACATCCTGCGCGCGGCGCGGCGGGTGAACACCCCGCGTTTCGCGATCTTGCTGTACGCGCGCGGTGACGACCACGGCCCGCGCCTGGGCTTGGTCGTCAGCACCAAGGTCGGCGGCGCGGTGGTGAGAAACCGCGTGAAGCGGCTGATTCGTGCGGCATTTCGTCAGACCCCAGAGCTCTGGCCGACGGACATCGACGTGGTGGTGATCGCCAAGCGTTCGACCGGCGACTCGAAGCTCGAGAGCGTGATCGACGAGCTGCGCGGCGTGACGGCGGTGATCGCGCGGCGGGTGACGGATGCGCGGGCCGACCAGCGCCGACGCGCCAAGGCTGGCGGGGGTTCGGAAAAGGCGCGAGACTCCCGGGGCCCATGATCGCGCGGCTGCTCATCCTGCTGATTCGCGCGTACCAGATCGTGCTGTCCCCGTTTTTGGGGAACGTGTGCCGGTTTCACCCATCGTGCTCCCGCTACGGGCTGCGCTGCATCGAGCTCCACGGGGCGGCCAAGGGCAGCTGGCTGACGGTGAAGCGCCTTTCTCGTTGCCATCCGTTTCATCCAGGGGGATACGATCCGCCACCTCTGCCGGAGGGCCACCCCGATGCGGCACTCCCTCCCGCCGACCCAACCGGCAGTGGCGCGCCCGAGCGGCGCGATCGCGCGGCGGACTCCGCCTGAGTTTCGAAGCACCCCCTCGCCCCCAGAAGCACGACATGGAACGAAGCGGTATCGCGCGGTGGCTCTTCATCGGCCTCACCGTGCTCTTGGCGGTCCTGTTCTTGCCGAAGCTGTTCGGTGAGAAGGCTTCCGAGCGGCAACCGCTCCAGTTCGAGGGCAAGGTGGTTCCGGCGACTCGCAAGCCCGAGCAGCTGTGCGACCTCTGGGGCCCGCGCTTCCATGCGCAGCTGAGCACCCAGGGCGCGTCCCTCAAGCACTTCTACCTGGTCACCGCCAAGTACCGCCAGAAGGGCCAGTCCATCGATCTGGCGACCACGCCCGACGTCGAGCTCCGTCGCCAGCTTCGCTTCCACTTCCGCAACGAGCGCTTCCACCCCGCCGACGATTGGCAGGTCGACTTCGACGAGGTCGACTACGACCTGATCAAGGCCGACGGCAAGACGTGCGAGCTCGTGTATCGCGACGCCAAGGTCGAGCTGCGGCGCACGATCCGCACCACCGAGCATCCGTACGAGCTCGAGGCCGAAGCCACGATCACCAACCTGGCCGAGCAGAAGCTCAAGCACGCTCTCACCGTGCACACCGACGCCTGGCGCACGAACGCCGAGGTCGAGAGCGGGATGTTCCGGGTCAGCCCGTTCATCACGCACGTCGAGTGCGTTTCGGAGGCGAACAAGGCCACCCGCATGCGCCCGCCGGACTTCGAGCCGGACAAGTTCAAGGGCGAGGCCTTTTCGGGGGCGCTCAACGCGGGCGATTGGTACGAGACCAAGCAGCACCCTGCCTACGCCGCGGTCTCGAACGCCTACTTCTCCCACGCCCTGGTCCCGGTGGCAGCGCCGAGCGACGGCAAGCCGACGTGCCAGCTGCAGATCGAACATTGGGGTTCTGCCAAGGACCCGAAGGCCGGCGCGATGTATCGCGCGCGCTTGGCCTACCCGGCGGTCACGCTGAACCCGAAAGAGAGTGCGCGCTACGCCGTGCTCACCTTCGTGGGTCCGAAAGAGCGCGAGGCGCTGGCGGCGGTCGGCGGGGGCAAGCGCGACCTCACCGAGCTGATCGATCTCGGCTTCTTCAGCGTCATCGCCAAGGTCCTGGTCGCGTTCTTGCTCAAGGTCCACTCGGTGCTGCCGAACTGGGGGCTGGCGATCATCATCCTGACGATCACCGCGCGCGTGCTGCTCTTCCCCCTGGCGGTGCCCAGCATCAAGAGCATGATCAAGATGCGCGAGCTCAAGCCCGAGCTCGACGCGATGAACGAGAAGTTCAAGGACGATGCCCAGGCCAAGGGCCTCGCCCAGATGGAGCTCTGGCGGAAGCACAACGTCAATCCGCTCAAGGGCTGCTTGCCGCAAATGGCCAGCATGCCGGTGTGGTTCGCGCTCTACACCACGCTGCAGACCGCGGTCGAGCTGTTCAACATCCCCTTCCTGTGGTTCCCCGACCTGTCCCAGCCTGACCGCTTCTTCATTCTGCCGTTCATCATCGGCGCCACCAACTTCGCCCAGCAGAAGTTGATGCCCATGCAGGGCGACCCGATGCAGCAGAAGATGATGCTGTACTTCATGCCGGCGATGTTCACGGTGTTCATGCTGTTCTTGCCGGCGGGCCTCGGGGTCTACATGTTTACCAACGGCCTCTTGACCATCGCGCAGCAGCAGATCGTCGAGAGCTACGTGCGCCGCCAGACGCTGAAGAGCGAGGCAGAAAAAAAAAGCCGTGAGATCGGCGTGAAGATCAAGGAGGAGGCGAGCAGCTGACGCGCTCGCTTCACTCTTGCCATGGAAAGGCCTGTCAAATGAGCGACGTGGAGCAAGAGCTCGACCAAGAGTGGGACGACGAGCAAGACGAAGAGGGTGACGAGGACGGCGACGGCGACGGCGCCGCCGAGGCGTCCGAAGGCGGAGACGACGGCGCACCGCGCCGCCGGCCGCGACGCGGGCAGGACGACGGGGGCCCGGACTGGGTCCCCGACGACGACCCGAGGGCGCTCCAGGCGCTCGAGTTCGTCGCCACGGTCGTCAAAGAGATGGAGATGGACTGCCGGGTGCGCCTGCTCCGTCCGAAGGACGACGACGAGAGCCCCGAGATCAACATCGAGATCGCCGGCCCCGACGCCGGGCGCATCATCGGCAAAAAGGGTCAGGTGCTGATGGCCTTGCAGTTCCTCACGCACCGGGTGGTCAACCGCTCGGGCCTCGAGAAGCGCCACGTGCTGGTCGACGCCGAGGGGTACCGCAGCCGCCGCGACAGCTCGCTCGCCAGCATGGCGCGCCGCCTCGGCAAGCAGGCGGTGGAGCTCGGCAAGATCATCACCTTCGAGCCGATGAACCCGCGCGACCGCCGGGTGGTGCACCTGGCGCTGGCCAAGTTCGAGGGCGTGGTCACCAAGAGCGACGGCGAGGGCGCGAGCCGCCGGGTGCAGATCATCCCGGTGCGCCGGGCTTCGGCCCAGAGCCAACCCTGAACCGACCCAGCGTTCGACGGCGGCGGGGCCCGCGCTACTTGAGCGCGAACGCGCTGCCGTCGAACTCGTACTTGCGCGAGCCGCCGTCGCCCCACGGCAAGAGCAGCGGCTCGAGCCCACCGGCCGCGGTCGTGTCCGGCGGGAAGGGATAAGTCTTGTCGGTCCAGCCGACGGCACGACCGGCCCGGAGCTCGATGCGGACGCCGGACCTGCTCGGGATGAACGAGACCGTCCCGATCACGCGGTTGTCCTTCAGCGCGCGCCCGGTCTCGGCGGCGAACACCCGGCGAACGCCGCCGTCGGTCACCTGGTAGACGAAGAGCGCATAGCGATCGACGACGTCTCCGCCCAGCTCTTTGCTGGCCTTCGCGTGGAGCAGCCCGCGCACGATGATCTCGGCCTTGCCGTCACCGGTCAGATCCCGGGCCGTCACGTCGACGATGTCTTTGGGGTCTGCGACCCCGATCGTGATGAACGAGTACGTGGTTCCGGCGCGGTAGCCCTTGCCGAACACCACGATGTCCTTGTCGTGCACCAGCACGCGCTCGGTCTCGGAGCCCCCCGCGACGTCCGTCACGAAGTCGAAGCGCGGCGCTTTCGTGCCCAGCTTGCGGTCTTTTCGATAGAGCGCGTAGAGCCGATCGAGCATCTCGTCGGCCGTCGGCGGGCGCGGGGCGGGCGGCGGCGGCGGCCCGGCGGGCGCGGCCTCACCCGGCTTCTTGCCGGGCTTCTTGCCGGCGGGCTTGCCCGCTTGAGAACCCTCACCGATCTTTCCGAACTGCTTGCCGTCCCACTGGAAGGTCCGAGACTTCACGCTCTCCCACGGCAAGAGCGCCCCGGGCATGTCGCCCGATACCGGCTCGGCGTAGGTGTCGGGCTCGAAGCCCTCGGCCTTGCCCTGCGCGATTTCGAGGGTGGGCAGCTTCCCACGGGTTCCCAGGCTGACCTCGTTCTGGATCTTGCCCTTCTCGGTGACGATCGCGACCTCGTGAGAGAACGCCGCCCAGGGCGTGTCTTCCGTGCCGATCTTCAAGACCTGGACGATCTCGCGGTACTTGTCGGAAGCGCCGATGCGCTTCTGGATCAAGATGTCGTCCTTCCCGTCCCCGTCGAAGTCGCGAAGCTCGAGCCGAGTCACCATGCTGGCGTCCGACACGCCCAGCTCGCCGAAGTAGAACTGGTTGCCGCCGCGATAGCGGGGGCCGGTGATGGTCAGATAGCCCCCGTAGACAGCGACCCGCTCGAGCATCTTGTCACCCGACAGATCACCGTACGCCTCTCGCGCCGGACTCACCGGAAGGCCCTTGGCTCGGATCAAGCTCTTGTCGAGCCCCTGCTCGTTCTCGAGCAAGAGCGGCGGCATGGAACCGCCGCTGCCGCCCGCGGTGCCCACCACGCCCTTGACCGACCCGGCAGCGTCCGAGTCGGTGTAGCGCAAAGCGCCCCGCAGCCCCACCCGAACGGTGCCGGCCCTCGAGAACGCGCTCCACGGGATCTTGGCCTCGAACACGAAGCCGGACTTGCTGGGCGCCTCGACCAGCGTTGCGCCGGTCACGGCGCCGGACTTGGCGCGCACCGCCCCGCCGACCTTCCCGGGATCGCCCTGAAACAAGAGCAGCTCTTCGGTGACGAAGCCGCCCTTCCCCGTCGGAAAGGCGATCACCAGCGAGGCGTGGTCCTCGGTCGGGCCGTAGCTCGCCGTGCGCACCAGCGTCTTGTCCGAGACGCGGAAGGCCACGTACACGTGCCCGTCGTCGTAGCCCACGTGCCCCGACGCGGCGTCGGAGGAGCCCTGGATGACCTGCGTCAGGTCGGTCATCTTGCCGGGCCACTCTCGCAGGTCGCCGTCGATGCGGATCTTTGCTCCGGCCATCGGGATGGCCTCGAGCGTTCGGCCGGCAGCCGACCCCTGCGAGGCGATGCTGGCGACGGCCACCGCCGCCAGGACGAAGGCTGCGGGTTTCATCGCTTCATTCGGAGCTCGGCCTGCTCCTGCGCCTCGAGGTCGGCCAGCGCGCGCGAGAGCTCTTCTTGTTCGGCGGCGTCCAGCTCGGGCAGCTCTTCCTTGTGCTCCACGCGCACCGCCTCGCGCGGTGCCGGGGGCGCCTCGGGTGGAAGCACGCCCATCTTGCGCTTCAGCGCCTCGAGGTCGCCGTCCGCACCCGCCGTCTGCTCGAGCTGGGCGAACTTGGTCGCCAGCACGTCGCCGCTGTACTCCTCGGCGATTTCGGCCCCGGCCTCCGCCTCGGCCTCCATCTGGTTGATGCGCTGCTCCATCTGGTCGAACGCCTCGAAGGCGCTCGCGTTCTTGAGCCCGCTCATCGTCTCTTGAATCTGCTTCTGGGCCTCGGCGCGCTTCTTCCGGGCGATCAGCAGGTTCTTCTTGCGCTTCGCCTCCTCGATCTTCGAGTTCAGCGCGCGCAGCGCGAGCTTCAGCGAGTCGACGGCCTGCTTCTGCTTCTGCCACTGCACCTTGTACTGCTCGGCCAGCTGCTCGTGCTCTTTCTTGCGAGCCAGGCCCTCTTTGGCCAGGTTGTCGTCCCCGGCGCGCACCGCCATCATCGCGCGGCGCTCCCACTCGGCCGCAGTGGCCGCCTCTTGCTCGGCTTGCTTGGCCAGGCGCTTTTCGTCGGCGATGGACGAAGCCACTTGCTTCTTCGCCTCGATGAGCTGCGCGCTCATGTCGATGACGATCTGGTTGAGCATCTTCTCCGGGTCTTCGGAGCGGCTGATCAGATCGTTCAGGTTGGATTTGATGAGTCGGGCAAGGCGCGCGAAAATTCCCATGGTCGTGACTCCAGCCAGGCCTATTTCTTGGTGAGCTCTCGGAGCACGCCCACATGTTTCGAGAGCGCCATGCCGATGTCCGAGAGCACGGCCTCGAGCTCGTTGTCGTCCAGGTGCTCGAGCTCGAGCGCGGCGATCAGCACGATGCGCCCGTCTTCGAGCGCGTAGGCGGCGTGCATGAGATCGCCGGCGTTGAACTCGAGCAGCTTGCGGAAGACCTTGGCCTCGAGCGCAGTGTCGCCCTTGGGCGCGTCGCCGATGGCGACCTGGAACACCAGGACCGGCGCCGCGATCCTGAGCGCGACGGGGGCGGACCCCGCCCCGACCGCGACCAAGAAGGTGCCGCCTTCGATGCGCTCGAAACTTCGTCCGAGCTTGCTCAGAATCCCCTCGAGATCTTCGTCCGTCTTCAGCATCGGACCGATACCGTACCATGCCGCCGGGGCACCGGGGTGTGGGCGAAATTCCGGGGATCTCAGCCGGCTTTGGTGATCGGCGCGCCGTGCCGGCTGGCGCGCAGAACGACCACGGCGTCGGGTGGGGGCGCCTCGGGTTGGATGGTGGCATGAGCCAGCCCGAACTGGGTCTTCAGCTCGTCGGCGACGGCCCGGCACACCTCGACGCCGTGCGCGCCGCGCTCCAGCGTCACGTGGACGGTCAGCGCGTCGAAGCGATCGGAGATGCGCCAGACGTGAAGGTCGTGCAGGTCGACGACTCCGGGACAAGCGCGAATGGTCGCCTCGATGGCCGACACGTTCAGATGGCTCGGCGTCGCCTCGAGCAAGATGCTGGTGGTCTCGCGTAGCACCCGCCAGCCGCTGTAGGCCACCAGCACGGCGATCGCGACCGAGAGCACCGGGTCGGCGCGGGTCACGCCGAAGAAGTGGACGAGCGCGCCGGCGATCAGGGCCGCGACGGAGCCGAGCGCGTCCGATGCGACGTGAGCAAAAGCCGCGCGCACGTTCAGGCTCTCGCGCTGAGCACGCATCAACACCGCCGCGACCGCCAGGTTGACCACCAGGCCCGCGCCGGCGACGGCGAGCATCACGTCGGCACGGATCTGCGACGGTGCGAACCAGCGCTCGGCGGCCTCTTTGATCACCCACAGCGCCGTCACGCCGAGGGCGATGCCGTTCACGAAGGCCGCGAGCACCTCGGCCCGCCGGAGCCCGAAGGTCGAGCGCTCGGTCCGGGGGCGCTGCGCCCAGCGCTGCGCCGCGAGGGCCAGGGCCAGTGCGCCCGCGTCGGCGAGCATGTGCCCCGCGTCCGCCAAGAGCGCGAGGCTGCCGCTGACCAGCCCGCCGACGAGCTCGACCAGCATGAAGGTGCCGGTCAGAGCCAGCGCCAGGGCCAGCGCGCGGGAGGGCGCCGCCCCGTGGGTGTGGCCGTGGCCATGGCCGTGACCGTGACCGTGGCCGTGACCGTGGCCGTGGCCAGGGTCGTGGACATGGTCGTGGTCGGTCACGGCTCCAGCTTAGCCGGTCTTCTCGGGACGCACCCGATCGAGTAATGGGCGTGCCTCCCATGAGACACCTGCTCCTTGCATGTCTGGCCTCGACGCTCTTCGGCTGCGGGGGCCCCGCCGCGCCGCCGCCGGCGGGCCCCGCACCCGCGCCCAAAGCCTGCACCACCATCGGGTGCACCAGCGGGCTCGAGCTCGAGCTTCGGCGCGCCACTCCGTGGCCGCACGGGACCTATCGCTTCACCCTCAAGGTCGACGACGCGTCGGTGAGCTGCGAGGGAAAGTTGCCGCTCGAGCCCTGCGAGCGCGGCCCGACGTTCCATTGCAGCGACGCGTCGCTGACCGTGGCCGAGAGCGGGTGCGCGCTGCCGACGGACCAACACGCCATCACCGGGCTCAGCTCGAAGGCGACGCGGGCCACCAAGGTGTCGCTGGCCATCGAGCACCAGGGGTCGATTCAGGCCAGCGCCCAGCTCACCCCCACGTTCCAGACCGTGCAGCCCAACGGCCCCGCCTGTGAGCCGGTCTGCGAGCAGGCCGCGATGAAGCTCCAGCTGCGCTGAGCTCGAGCGTCAGCGCTGGCGGCGTCGCCGAAGCGCCAGGCCCGCGACCAGCGCCCCCACCACCCACGGCACGGGGCGGGCCGGGCCGCCGATGGCGCACCCGCCGTCGTCGCCCGAATCGTCGCCCTTGGCTTCGGGCACGCACACCTTCAGGTTCGGCTCGCAATGCGTGCCCGAGCCGCACGAGGGCGACGCGGGGTCACACGCCGCCGCACAGATGCCCGTGTCGCCGCCGCTCGCGGCGTAGCAAGAGTAGCCCCCCGGGCAGGGGGCACCTGCCCCGCATGCCTGGCCTTGGGCGTCGACACCGGCGTCAGCGCCGGCATCGGGCTCGGGCGGGGGCGGCCAGCTGACGCCGGATTTCGCCCAGAACGGCGGGTCGTATCCGCCCTTTGCCGCGGCATCGAGCGCGGTGGCGATGATCATGTCCTTCCACTGGCTGACGTCGCCATACGTCGCATCCCCGCAGCCCTGCGGCCCCCGCGACAGCACGCCCATGACTCGCCCCTTGTCGTCGAGCGCCGGCCCCCCCGAGTCTCCGGAACACGTCCCCGGCCCGCCCTGCCACTCGGTGGGCTTCACGCTGGTCAGGCCGCCACAGTCGTCCCCGACGCACTTCACTTCCAGCCCGTCCCGGCGCATGCGCGTCCCGCTCGAATCCTGGTTGTTCGGGTCCGTCAGCCCGTATCCGACCGCCGAGTACTTGTCGAGCTCGGCGGGGCGCGAGTCGATGCGCGGGATGATCGGCTTGGTGACGCTGGCGGGGATGCCCGCGCCTTCGAGCAGGATCAGCGCCACGTCGTTCCCGCAAATGTCCGTCGAGTCTTTCGGGACGACCAGCGTGCCGGTGCCCTTGTAGAACTCGGGACCGTCCTTCTGCGGGCGCACGGTCTCGGTCGTGACGCGGAACACCGAGCCGCCGGGCGGGTTCGAGAAGTTGGTCTGCCCGCAAATCACGCTCCCTTGGGGACCGCCGCCCTGGGTGAGCGCGACGCAATGCCGAGCGGTCAACACCAGGTTCGGCGCGATCAGCGTACCGCTGCAGTGACCCATGAAGTAGCTGAAGATGTTGATCGCCAGACCCACCGCGGCCTTGTCGCTGTCGTCCACCTGACCATCGATGACTCGCGCATGGGCGCGCGCGATCTCGGGCCGGTCGCCGCGGTCCTCGCCGCCGCAACCCGTGGACAAGAGTGCAATCCCCAAGAGACACGACGCTCGTTTCATCTGCGGCTCCCGACTGGCGGCACGAAATGTACCGTGCTTCCCCGTCGACGAGAAGGCGGCTGCATTGGGTCCTTCCGAGACGCGGTGGGCGAGGGTATGCTGCCGCATGCTCGACGGTGAGCTTCGTGAGTGCTTGACGTTCGACGACGTCATGCTGGTGCCGGCCTACAGCGAGGTGCTGCCGGCGCAGGTGGACCTGAAGACCCGCGTGACGCGCGGCATCGAAGTGAACATCCCGCTGGTCAGCGCGGCCATGGACTCGGTGACCGAGGCCCGCGCGGCGGTCACCATCGCCCGCGAGGGCGGCATCGGCATCATCCACAAGAACCTGCCCCCGCGCGACCAGGCCGCCGAGGTCGATCGGGTGAAGCGCGCCGAGAGCGGGATCATCACCGACCCCGTCACGGTGGGGCCGAAGCAGTCGCTGCGCGAAGCGCTGGCGGTGATGCACGACCACGACGTCTCGGGCGTGCCGGTGGTCGAGGGGGACACCCCGGTCGGCATCCTGACGGCTCGCGACATCCGCTTCGAGAAGAACCTCGATCAGCCGGTGAGCGCGCTGATGACCACGGAGCTCGTGACGGTGACCTCGGGCGTCAGCAACGACGCGGCGCGCCAGCTCTTGCACAAGCACCGCATCGAGAAGCTGTTGGTCGTGGAGGGTGGCAAGCTGGTGGGCCTGATCACCATCAAGGACCTGCTCCAGGCCGAGCGGAACCCGTCGGCGGTGAAGGACGATCGCGGGCGGCTGCGGGTCGGCGCGGCCATCGGTCCGGGCCCCGAGGGCGTCGAGCGGGCCGACCTGCTGATCGAGGCCGGCGCCGATCTGGTGGTGGTGGACACCGCCCATGGCCATTCCCGTGGCGTGCTCGAGGCGGTGCGCGCGGTGAAGCAGCGCCACCCGGGCGTGCAGCTCGTGGCGGGCAACATCGCCACCGCCGAGGCCACCCAGGCGCTGATCGACGCCGGCGTCGACGCCGTCAAGGTCGGCATCGGTCCGGGCAGCATCTGCACCACGCGCATCATCGCCGGCATCGGCGTGCCGCAGATCACGGCCATCGCCGACTGCGTGCGCGTCGCCGACCGCCACGACGTCCCGGTGATCGCCGACGGCGGAGTGAAGTTCTCGGGCGACGTCACCAAGGCCGTCGCCGCGGGGGCGTCGTCGGTGATGATCGGCTCGCTCTTCGCCGGCACCGACGAGTCCCCGGGGGAGCTCGTGCTCTACCAGGGCCGCAGCTACAAGGTGTACCGCGGCATGGGGTCGCTCGGCGCGATGAAGCGCGGCAGCAAAGACCGCTACGGCCAGGCGGGCACGGCCGACGAGAAGCTCGTGCCCGAGGGCATCGAGGGGCGCGTGCCGCATCGCGGCTCGCTCCGCTCGGTGATCGATCAGCTGGTGGGCGGGTTGCGGTCGGGCATGGGCTACACCGGCTCGCGCACCATCGGTGAGCTGCGCAAGAACGCCAAGTTCATCCGGATCACCGGTGCCGGGCTCAAAGAGAGCCACGTGCACGACGTGATCATCACGGAAGAGGCGCCGAACTACCGCGCGTAGCCCACGCGCGCCGGGGGCGAGCTCGGCGAGTCGTCCAGGTCGAAGCGGTACGCGAAGCCGAGCCGCGCGCCGACCGCGGTGATCGACCCAGAGCCGGGCGCGCACCCTTCGATGGTGTCGCCGCTCTGGCGGTGAGCCGCTGCGTCCACGCCGGCGACGAACGCCAGGCTGCGCGTCATGTCCACGTCGAGACCGAGGCCCCCGCCGAGGGCGAAGCCGGGACCGTCGGTGGCGCTGCAAGAAAACGGCCGCGAGGGCTGCACGAAGTCGCCGTTGGCCTGCGTCCCGGTGCCCCGCGCGGTCTGCCACGACGCGCCCAGCCCGAGACCCACGTAGAGCCCGACGTCGTCGGTGCGCCACGGGTACGCGCGCCCCCGAACCCAAACCGCGCCGAGAGAGCGCTTCACGTCGACCGTGTTCGCGGCAGCCTCCGATCGGTCGACGCCGAGCGTAGCGTGCTCGTAGGCAAGACCGACCGACCACAGGCGCGCGGGTGCGAACCACACGCTCGGGCCGAACACCATGCCGCTCGACTGGTCGCGCCTCAGATCGTAGTCGCTGCTCCCCCCGAGCCGGCCGATCACTCCGACATCGAGCTCGAGGGCGAGGGTCGTCTCTGGCGGTGGCTGCGTGCGCTCGTCGTCGGGCGAGGCGTCCATCGCGCCCGGAGGGAACGCGGGCTGAACCGGGGGCCCGAACACCGGCGCGGGCACCGGCGGCGGCAAGGGCTCGGCTGCGGGCGTCGGTGCGGGCTCGGGCGGCGCGGCCGGTGCAACCGGGACCGGTGCAACCGCGGGTGCGCCTGGGACGGGCGCCGCGGGTGTGCCGGGTGCCGGCGCGGCACTCGGCGGCGACTCGCCCTCGGGCTTCTTCTCGCCGCCCTCGGGCGGCGGTGGGCTACCGGGTGCGACGTTCGGTGGAGGCACTTGCGCCCACGCGAACGCGCAGAAACTCGAGCAGGCCAGGAATGAGCGGACGACTTTGCCCCGACGCATCACGCCGCGCACTATCGCCCTGACCCGCGCCGTAGGCAACGCGCCCGAACCCTCGCCACCCCGCCAGCGAGACCCGGAAAGAACCGAGCTTGGGGCGAGCCAACCGCGCGGTCTCGTGAGCCACCACCGCGAACGCGGGCGCGACCATGGCGACGAGCACTGCTGCCGATCCCACGGGCCCCAGACTGCTGAAAATCGCGTCAAACATCTGACCTCCAATAAAAACTGGCCGGTTGGTTTGTTTTCTAAGCATTCTTGCGCGCCGTGTCAATGGGGCAAAATTCCGCCATGATCACGGAGGGCTCCGACCACAGCGGGGGCCGCGGGGTCAGCTCAGCCGACGATCAGCGACAGGGCGATGCTCTCGAGAGCCGACTGGACGACCTCTTCGTCCACGGGGCTCATCGGATCGAAGAAGTCGTGGAGCGCCAGCCCGTCGAGGATTCCGATGACCAGCCGGGGCAGCACGTGCACCGGGATCCGAGGAGTGATCCCCAGCTCGCGGAAGCTCTGCTCGAGGTGGCTATGGACCTCTTGGCGGTTGGCCTCGAACATCACGGACAAGGCCTTTCGAAGCTTGGGGTCGTGGATGCCCTGAGCCATCAGATCCGCCAGCACGCGGAGCTCGGCGCTGCCGTGGGTCCGCGCAGCGCGCATCTCGCGTAGCGCGCTCCGGACCTTCTCTTGGGGCTCACCCGGCGCGTCCCAGGCGGCGCGCACCCGCTCCCGCATCACCTCGGCGCAGCGCACCAGCACCTGCGCGATCAGGTCGTCCTTGCTCTCGAAGTGATAGTGGACCGCGCCCTTGCTCATGCCCGCTGCTTCCGCAATGTCGCCGACGCTGGTGCGGGCAGAACCGTTCTCGGCCAGGGCGCGGATCGCCGCGTCCAGCACCTGCTGCCGGCTGGCCTCGCTCTTCTTGTAAGTTCGACGCGGACGCACGGCCCTTTTCCCCATAAATCACGGCTCGCGGAGGCCCTGCAAGGGCGTTGACAGACCGCGGATCGGCTGCCAAAGTCCGCCGCGGAGAGATGACCGAGCGGCCGAAGGTACCTGATTCGAAATCAGGCGTACCCTTACGGGTACCGTGGGTTCGAATCCCACTCTCTCCGCTGCGAGCCTGAGTCGTCGGTCGTGTCGGCGCACCTTCGGGTGAACCGACACGGCATCGGCGTCTCGGAGACCGGAGCGCTCGCGCGCCGGTGTCCCCACCTGGAGAGGTGACCGAGAGGCCGAAGGTGCATGATTGGAAATCATGTGTACCTGCAAGGGTACCGAGGGTTCGAATCCCTCCCTCTCCGCCGCGACGCGCCTGGTCCGACTCAGGCTTCTCTCGACCACCGCAGGCGGGGCTGACGCGCTGCCCGTGCTTCGTCCAAGCGACGATGCCGGGTGTTGTGGGGCGCACCCTTGACCAGCTCGGGTGTCGCGCGCGCCTCGCTCACGATGGCCGTGACTGCATCGACGAACGCATCGAGCGTCTGTTTGGTCTCGGTCTCGGTCGGCTCGACCATCAGCGCCCCGCGCACCACCAGCGGGAAATACACGGTGGGCGGGTGGAACCCGTAGTCGATCAGGCGCTTGGCCAGATCCAGGGTCTTCACGCCCGTCTCGGCCTCGAGCTCGCGATCGGTGAACACGGCTTCGTGGAGCGACGGTGTAGAAAACGCAATGGGCAACACCTGCGACAGGCGGGCCGCGACGTAGTTGGCGTTGAGCACGGCCAGGTCGCTGACCGCGCGGAGGCCCTCGGGCCCGAGCTCGCGAATGTAGGTGTAGGCGCGCACCATCATGCCGAAGTTGCCGAAGAACGACCGGACTCGGCCGATGCTCTTCGGGCGATCGTAGTCGACGCGGAACAGCTCGCCGCGCTTCACGATCACCGGTGACGGCTGGAACGCCTCGAGCTTCTTCTTGAAGGCCACCGGGCCCGAGCCCGGGCCGCCACCGCCGTGGGGCGTGGTGAAGGTCTTGTGCAGGTTGTACTGCATCACGTCCACGCCGATGTCGCCGGGACGCGCCCGACCGAGCACCGCGTTCATGTTCGCGCCGTCGCCGTACACCAGGCCGCCCTTGTCGTGGACCAGCGCCGTGAGCTTGGGCATGGCGCTCTCGTAGAGCCCGAGCGTGTTGGGGTTGGTGAGCATCAGACCCGCGACGGCGTCGCCCGCGCCCTCGAGGGCGCGCGCCAGGGTCTCGGGCTCGACCACGCCCGCGCTGCCTGCCGGAAACCCGACGGACTCGTAGCCGTTGAGCGTGGAGCTTGCCGGGTTCGTGCCGTGGGCGCTGTCGGGAATGAAGATCTTCTTCGGCGAGCGCCCCTGCGACTCGTGGAACGCGCGGATCATCATCAAGCCCGTGAGCTCACCCTGGGCGCCGGCGGCGGGCTGCAAGCTGACGCCATCCATGCCGGCGATTTCGGCCAGCAGGCACTCGAGAGCGACCATGACCTCGAGCGCGCCCTGGGCCAGGTGATCGGGCGTGTGCGGGTGCAGCTTGGCGAAGCCCTCGAGCCGCGCCGCCCACTCGTTCACCTTGGGGTTGTACTTCATGGTGCACGAGCCCAGCGGATAGAACTGGGTGTCGATGCTGAAGTTCCACTGCGACAGGCGCACGAAGTGGCGAAACACCTCGGGCTCGCTCACCTCGGGAAGCCCGGCGGGCGCCTTGCGTGCCAGCGACCCGAGGGCGCGCGAGACATCGACCGGCGGCACGTCCAGCGTGCTGGCGCTCGTGCCGCTGCGCCCGGGGGCGCCGCGCTCGAAAATCGGAGCTTCCTCGAACTGAATGCCCGTGACTGCTTCCGGCGTCATCGAGCTCACTCGATCGCCGGCGGGAGGTCGCCGTCTTTCTTCTCGCTGCCACCCTTGTCGCCGCCCGAGCTGCCGCCACCCTCGGGCTTGCCGCCGGGCGTGTCGTCCCAGCCGCCACCCTGACCGCGACCTTCGATCTCGTCCGGCATCACCGAGTTCGGATCCGCCTTGCGGTTCAGCTGCTTGACGCCGTCCCACTTCATCCCGGTCTCGTCGGTGCCGAGACCCCACTCGCCCTTGATCAAGTGGGCCTCGTCCGCCTTCGGCGCGCTGTACTTGAAGTAGCCGCGGCCCGAGCGCGTGGCAGAGGGACCGACCATGCCGATGCGGTGCTCCTTCCACTCGAACTTGAGGAGGTCACCGGTGACCTTGCCGCTGAGCTCGCCCCACGCGTCGCCGGAGGTGGTGCGCCACTTCCCGCTGACGGTGTCGCCCTCTTTGATCATGTGGAGGTAGCCGTTGGTCTGGTCGTAGTACACGCCGGTCCAATCGCCGCCCTCGGGCATGTCGCCCGCCTTCACCGCCGCGGTCTTGGGCGGCGGCGCGCCGTTGCAGCCGAGCGAGCCGACGGCGAGCGGAGTCGCCACGGCCACCGAGAGAATCAGAGGAAAGAGTGAGCGCCGGAGAAACATGGCGCGCAGCCTACCACGGGGTCGGGGGGGCAATGGACCCCCCTTGGAGAAGGGAGCCTGCTACCCTGCCGCGGTGCGTCTGCGAGCCTTCCTCCCGGTCGCTCTGCTCGTCCTGGGCGTCCACGGCCCTTCGACCGCGACCGACGCCGGCAGCGACCCGGTACTGGTCCAGGTCGGGGCGAGCACTGTGCGAGAGAGCGAGCTCCGCTACCTCCTGGGCCGCATGCACGAGTTCGAGCGCTCGAGCTACGGCAAGACGGGCGCCGAAGTGGCGCGTGGCTTCGTCCAGACACGACTGGTCCCCGAGCTGCTCTACGCGGAGGAGGCGAAGCGCGTGGGCGAGAGCGCCGGCGCGCGGGCGACCGTGCGTGCGGCCCTGGGGCAGGCCTTGAAGGCCGAGCTCGAGCACGAGTTCGAGGCCAAGCTCACTCGCGCCCAGCTGGTGGCTCACTGCCAGCGCACCAGTGACCCGAAGACGTGTGGCGGCGATCTGTTCGGGCACCGGGTGGTGATGCGGCGCGAGCACTCGGCGAAAGAGCTGGAGCGGATCGCGAGCGAGCTGCGAACCCGTGAGGTGAAAGCCGTGGATCTCGCGGCGCTCGAGCAGCTGCCGGCGACCTCAGGCGCGCCGCCGACGGCGCCGAGCAGCCGCGAACGCCAGCCCTGACAGCACCACCCACGCCGCGGGCGCCGAGGTCGAGCCTGCCGCTCGACAACCACACCCACCGTCGTCTTCGGACTCGCCACTCGAGCCGCCGCCGCTGCTCGACCCGCCACCACCGGGTGAGCCGCCCGCGGAAGCGTCGGGTGCGCCGCCGGCCGTGCCGGCGCTGCCGCCCGCGCCCGCGGCGCTGCCGCCGCTCCCGGCGCTGCCGCCGCTCGAGCCGCCCCCGCCGGTCGTCGCGCCACCCGAGCCGCCGGTGCTGCCGCCTGAGCCCCCCGTGCCGCCGACGCCGCCGTCGGGGGGGCCGCCGCAGACCTCGGTGCCCTTCTTGATGGTGATCGAGTCGATCACGGTGTTGGGCTGCGGGTTGGCGCCCCAGGTCTCGATCTTCATCGTGTCGTTCTGGATGTCGACCAACAAGTAGTGGTGCTCGTCGGAGCACTTGGCGCGACCCGCGGTGCTGCCACAGAACAGCTTGGGTATGGTGAACGCGCCCGCGCCGCCGCTCACGTAGTACACGGTGCCGCCCGCGAAGTTGGTGGCGCCCACCGAGCAGGCGTTGGCGGAGCCGGGCGTGCCCTTGGTGGCGCAGGCGCTGGGCTCGAAGCGCTCGTACCAGTGGTTGTGGCTGGTGAGCACCGCGTCCACGTGGTGCTTGTCGAAGATCGGGACCAGCGCGGCGTTCTGGTTGGCCTCGTTCGGCGGGTGCGAGATCGAGAACGACGACTTGGTGGTGTAAATCGGCTTGTGGAAGTAGACGAACTTCCACTTCTTGGGGTTCTGGGTCAGCACCGTGTCGAGCCACGCGGCCTGGTCCGCGAAGGGGATGGTCCCGCCCTTGAAGCTGTCCGTCGACAGCGAGACGAAGATCGCGTTGGCGTAGGTGAAGAAGTAGTAGTCCTCGGTGTTGCTGCCTTTGGCGCCGGTCGAGCGCGGCAGCGCGAAGATCTGGTTGTAGTTCGCGCCGTCGCCAGAGCCGGGCCCCGTGTCGTGGTTGCCCATCGAAGGCATGAACGGGATGGTCTTGGCCACCGGTGACGTCCAGCCCAAGAGCTTCAACCACTGATCGATCTTGTCGCCGTCGATCACCAGATCGCCGCCGTTGAGCATGAAGGCGGGCTTGTGGGCGGCGGCCTGGGCCATGATCTGCGGCCAGTTGTCACCGCCGCCGAAGATCGGGTCGGGGCGGTTGTCGGCCAAGAACGCGAATTTCGCGCTGCCGCAGCTCGGATCGGCCGCGGGCCCGGTGGTGAAGCTGGCCTCGGTGGTGAAGCCGCCCGCGGTGCTGCCGGCGATGTAGAAATACTTGGTGCTCGGCGTGAGCCCGGTCAGCTCGGCCTCGTGGATGTAACCGAGCCCGGCGTTCGCCTGGGTCGACTTGGCGGTCACCGTCTTGGTGTACGCGCCCGACGCGGTGCCGTATTGCACCTCGGCCGCCGACGCCGTGGTGGTGTTCCAGGTCACCGCCATGCTGGTCTGGGGATCCGCCGTGTACGAGAGCCGCGCATACTCGGGCGCCGCCACGACCGAGCCAGCGACCAACATCGAAGCGAAGAACACACTCAGCCGAACGCGAGACATCGCGGCACTCCTGTTTCGGGCCCGAAGGAGCCGGAAGCTTGTCACGAAGTCGGCGGCGACGCGAGCGCGACGAGCCCCGACGGCAGCACGACGCGGTGCTCCAAGACCCAGACCGGCACGCCGCCGCGGTGCGATCCGAGCTTGGTCGCGCACTTTGCGCTGGTGACCCAAGCGTCGACCGGCGCGCGGCGCGGGGGGATGCGCGCATGGTCGGCGTGAAGCTCGACGACGGCGGGGCAGATGCCGAGCGCGCTCAGCTGCCCGAGAACCCGCTCGGGTCGCGCGATGGCCAGCACCAACCCCAGGCGCAGGCCGCCCAGCGACCCGAGCGAGACCCGCTCGCCGCCCGGACCGATTGCGCCGTCGACGCCGGTGTCGAACTGAAACACCGGAATTGGGGCCCCGACGCGGCCCGTCGTCACGACCGCGTCCGCCGCGGCCAACACTCGCTGCCGACCAGCCCGCAGATCACCCGCCGGAGGGCAGCGCTCGGCGCCCCAGGGCGCGTCCGCGTCGAGCACCAAGAGCGAACAGCCGACGCGCACCGGGCGTGCCTGGAGCAGCCCGTCGACGATCACGCAGGGCGCGTGGGTCGCGGCCAGCGCGATCGCCTCGCTCCGGTTCTTGCCGACGATCACCGGCACGTCGCCCAGCGCTCGCGCAAGCCAGAGCGCTTCGTCACCCACGACCTCGACCCGATCGTCCGCGCGCACCCGACGCGCGCTGCCGAGGGCCGCGCCGTAGGGCGTTGCGACCACGGCCACCCGGGGCGAGAGCGCCCGCGCGAGCGCCAGCACCACCGGCGTCTTGCCCGAGCCCCCCAGCGTCGCGCCACCGACCCCGATCACGTGGACCCCCGACGGCAAGCTCACCGGACGCACGGGGTCGGCGAAGCGTGCCCACACGCGCGAGAGAGCGAGCGCGGTCGGTCCGCGCAGCGCTCCCCGCTCGAGCGCACGCCCGACCTCGCGCCGGAACATCAGCCGGCCCGAAGCGCGCTGCCCAGCTCGACGCCGAAGCGCGCAGCCTCGGCCTCGTCCCGGGGGAACGCGGTGCGCGCCTCGCGTCGGCGCAGGCGCGAGCCGTCGGGCTCGGCCAAGAGCGCGCGGAGCCAGAGCTCGCTGCCCGTGCGCACGGCGTAGGCCGCGACCGGCAGCTGGCAGCTGCCCTCGACCGCTTGCATCACGCCGCGCTCGGCCGCCACGGCGATGGCGGTTTCGGCATGCGCCAGCGGTGCGAGTAGCTCGAGCGTGGCGCGGTCGCCGGCCCGCATCTCTATGGCCAGCGCCCCCTGCCCCACCGCGGGCAAGCTCACCTCGGGCTCGAGCACCTCGGTGGCGCGATCGGCCAGCCCGAGCCGGAAGAGCCCCGCGCGCGCGAGCACGATCGCGTCGACCACGCCCTCGCTGCACTTGCGCAGCCGGGTGTCGACGTTGCCTCGCAGCGGCACGATCTCGAGACCCGGGTGGGCCGCACCGAGCTGGACCTTGCGGCGGAGCGACGACGTGCCGAGCTTCGCGCCCGGGGGAAGGTCGGCGAGCCGACCGCCGGTGCGCGACACGATCACGTCGCGGGGATCGGCGCGCTCGGGGACGCACCCGATGGTGAGCGAGGGCGCCAGCTCGGCCGGAACGTCCTTGAGCGAGTGGATGGCGACGTCGGCGCTGCCTTCGAGCATGGCCTCTTCGATCTCTTTGATGAACAGCCCCTTGCCACCGATCTCGGACAGCGCCCGGTCTTGGATCCGATCGCCGGTGGTCACCACGTGTTTCTCTTCGATCGTCAACCCGGGGTGACAGGCCTCGAGCTGGCGCATGAAGGCGCGGGCTTGCGCGAGCGCGAGTTGGCTCTTGCGCGTGGCGACGATGAGCTTGGTGGTCATTCTCCGTTGGTTCCCGTGGCGCGGCGTCGAGACGGCTCCGCCCCCTCGGCGTCGGGGGCCGGGGCCGGAGCCGGCCGCGAGGGCGTCGATGGCACGCTCACCGGCTCGGCGTCCAGCTCGAACAGCTCGGCCACGGCATTCATCAGCTGCTCCACCCGATAGCTCTCGAAGTCCTTGTCCGTGACCACCTGGCGCAGGTGCGCGGTGGGCGCGTGCAAGAGCTTGTTCAGGGCTGCGTCGAGCATGATCGCGAGCGCCGCGCGGTCTTCGTCGCCCAGGTGTTTCAGTCGACCCTTGAGGCTCTTGTCGAGCTCGGCGTGCAGCAGGCGACTGAAGCGGGCCCGGAGCGCCACCACCACCGGGGTGACCTGGGTGGACTCGGCCCAGCGCTCCCAGCCGGCCATTTCCTCGACCACCACGCGCTCGGCGTGCTGGGCCTCGCGGGCCCGGCTCTGGCGGGTCTCGCCCACCACCCGCTCGAAGTCGTCGATGTTGTAGAGGAACACCTCGCTGAGGCTCTCGACCTTGGGATCGATGTCGCGGGGCACCGCCAGGTCGATGAAGAACAAGCTCCGGCCGCGGCGCTTCCGGCGCAGACCGTGGATGGTGTCGTAGTCGACCACGAAGCCGGGCGCGCTGGTGCTGGTGATCACCACGTCGGCTTCGGTCAACGCGGCGGACAGATCAGCCCAGCCCCGCGGCTCGCCGCCGACCGCGGCCGCCAGCACGCCCACGCGCGCCTCGTTCCGACCGACCACCAGCAGGCGAGTGCCCGCGGTCTTTAGCAGCTTGGCCACGGTCTCGGCCATCTCGCCCGAGCCCAAGAGCACCACTGTCTTGCCCCGAAAATCGCCGAAGATCTGCCGGGCCAGATCGACGGCGACGCTCGGCACCGAGATCTGACCGGCCCCCAGCTGGGTCTCGGTGCGCACGCGCTTGGCCGCGCGGATCGCCCGCGGCACCGTGCGGTGAAGACAGCCGCCGATCGTTCCGGCGACGCGGGCGGTCTCGAAGGCGTCTTTCACTTGCCCCAGGATCTGGGGCTCACCCAGCACCAGCGAGTCGAGCGACGACGCCACCCGGAACAGGTGCCGAACCGCATCGACGCCCTCGTGCACGTACAGGTGCTGGCGCACGCCGCTGGCCAGCGCCGCGAGCCCCTCGACCGCGTCGCGCCCGACAGCGGACAGCTCGGAAGCGGGCCCGTTCTTCCCGGCGACGATCAGCTCGACCCGGTTGCAGGTCGAGATCAGCATCGCCTCGCCGATCGCGGGTCGAGCCACGAACTGGGTGAGCACCCGCGGGATCTCGGCCTTGGGCAGGGCGATGCGCTCGCGCACGGCGATGGGCGCGGTGCGGTGCGAGAGCCCGGCGACCACGATCATCCGCTGGCTCCGGTGCTCTTGATCACGTAGAGCAGGATCACCGTAGTCACGCACAGCACGCCCGCCAGGGTGCCGTAGGCCGAGCGGCGCCCCCGCCACCCGGCAGCGGCCCGCATCACCAGCACCAGCGCGAGCAAGATCCAGGTGGCATAGCCCAGCGCCGAACGCAGAAGCTCGGCGCCGCCGGCTGGGCCGAGACGGCTGGCGAAGAAGCCGCCGGTGACCACGCCCAGCGTGAGCAGCGGGAAGCCGGTCAAGAGCAGGCGGTGCTCGGTGCGGTCCAGGGCGTCGAGGGGCGGCAGCTTCGCGGTGAGCCAGGTCGGGCGCTTCTCTTTCAGGCTGCGCTCTTGCACCAGATAAAATGCCC
Source organism: Myxococcales bacterium (assembly GCA_016191785.1). GTDB lineage: Bacteria > Myxococcota_A > Polyangia > Polyangiales > Polyangiaceae > JADJKB01. The sequence continues at coordinate 302,071 of JACPVJ010000082.1, forward strand.
CGGCGGCCCCCGCGAGCAAGAAGAAGCCGACCCCGGCGAGGTTCGCGGTGATGTGCAAGATCAGCAAGAGCCTCGAGACGCCGGTGATCGAGTGCTGCTCGGCGCCCACGAACTGCGCGCCGATCAGGAAGGTGAGGGCCAGCGGCGCGACCACCGCACCCACGGCTTGCAGCCGGAAGCGCGTACGCAAGATCAGGTACATGCCGGCCAAGATCAGCGCGGACAGGCTGAGCGAGAAGTGCAGCGACTCGACCGGACAGATGCGCGAAAACAGGCTCGCCGTGACGACGTGCGCCGCGTGCAGCGTCGCGCCGACCCCGAGCGCCACGGGCGCCACGACGGCAGCGGCCGACGAACCTTCGCGGCGCGCCAGGTCGAGGAAGAAGAGCACGGCCGCGGCTGCGTACGCTGCGGCTCCCAGGTAGAACGCGGCGGTGGCTATCCCTTCCATGTTCACTCGAGGTGGCTGGCCAGGTACGTCGCGAGCATCTCTTCGTCGCTGCTCGACGCCGGCCCTTCGACGGGGGGGACGCTCGTGGCCCGATGCTCTTCGAAGCTCCCGATGGGGGTGCCCGAGAACCCAGGGACCACGTCGTAGGCGAGCTCTCCGAGCACCATCGACGTGTCCAAGACCTCTGCCCCGAGCTCGGTCAGGAAGCTCACCGACTTCACCTTGCCCACCAGCTCGTGCACGTCGACGCCACCGGTCACCTCGGCCAAGACGCGGACGGCCTCCACGACTCGGTACTTGCGGCCCTCGCCCTTGATGACCAGCTCGCCACCCATCAGGTCGACGCGATCCGCCCCGACCCACGAGTCGAGGGCTCGCTGAGGGAAGAACACGCGGTTTTTCATGCCAGGGTCCCGATCTATACGTCGGGAGCAGGGTAGCCTCTACGGCGGGCGGCGGCGCCCGGCAACCGCCGGGAGAAACTCCGGGGAAATCAGTACCCCTTGCGCGCCACGGCCCGGTCGCCCGGCTCGATTTCGCGGTGCGAGGCCGTGACCAGACAGACCGAGCTGTACTTGGTGGCCCGGAGCACTCGCAGCTCTCCCACGACCTCTTCGGGGAAGTCCTTCTCGTTCCCCTTGAGCGGCGTGGTCTCGTAGGACGCGGACTCGGGGACCTCCATCTTCATCCGGCTGCGCGCGGTGTTGGTGGCGGTCTTGAGCGAGGTGCGCCACGCGTCGCCCTTGGCGACGATGAACAGGCGGTTGCCGGCGCTGAGCCCGTCGTCGGTCCCGCGATCGATGAACACCAGCTGGTGCTGGCCCATGATCTCGTGGGGGTAGATGCTGGTCAGCACGCGGGCCCAACGGTTCACGCGGGACGGCTTCGGCGGCACCACGTCGATGCGCCGGCCGACGTCGCCGACCAGCGCACCGCGCTCGACCACGTCCGTCGACTCGATCAGCGTGCCGCGAGCCAGGCGCTTCTTCTCGTCCCACTGGTCGATCCTCACCTGGCCCTTGATCGCGATGATCTGCCCCGGCGGACGTCGCGCGCCCTTCACCGCTTGAGGCTTCCGAACCGGGGTGAAGACGGTGAGCTTCTGCCCGATGGCGACCTCGACCCCCGGTTTGATCTGGACGTAGACGTGGTTGCCCTCGGAGAGGAGCATCTGGTCTTCGCGCGACCCGATCAGCTCTCCCTTCACCTGGCGCCGCGGATCTTCGATGAAGCCGGCGCGGCGCAGGAACACCGTGTCCGGCGGAACCGCCGAGCGCCGGTCGCTGAGCCCGCCGCCGTCCCCGGGGCCGGCTGCGTCGCGCAGATCGGCGCCGTGTTTCATTCGCACCTGGTCGCCGGGGTAGATCCAGTGCGGGTTCGAGATCTGCGGGTTGTAGCTCCAGACCTTCGGCCAACCCCACGAGTTGCCGTAGTAGTAGCCGGAGAGATCCCAGAGGGTGTCGCCGCGGCGCACGGTGTGGAACGGCGGTACCCGCAGCGCTCCGCCGCGTCCCAGGATCGCAGCCGAGCCCTTGTTGCCGCGCACGCTGTCGCCACCGCCCGAGCCGCGTCCCAGGTCGAAGCCATCACCCTTGTTGGTGTCCGACGTCGGGCGCGAGCTCGAGGGCAGATGCGCATTCGGGTCCGCCGCGCCCGGCTGAGGAAAGCCCGGGGGCGGCGTGCTGTAGGTGGTCACCGTGGTTTGACCCGGCGAGGTCTGGACCTGCGTGCCGCCGGCGCCGCCGCCGGTCTCCTGAGCGAATGCCCGGGGGCTCACCAGGCCCACGGCGATCAGCATCCCGACGCACCAGAAAACCTTCGGTCCTTTGCGCATCATCAGGTCCCCTGGGGAGCGGGTCGGCGAGCTCCAGCATTCTGGCCCATCGGCGGGCTTCCGGCACGTGGTGCCTGGGGCTTTGCCCAGGCGGGGGCGCGAGCCCCGGCCGGACCGCCGTGGTCCTTGATCACCGGGCGCGGACCCGAGTCGTCGGCGGGCTCCGGCTCGACCTCGGCCTCCGCCGCCGGCGCCGTAGTCCCGGGTCCCATCTTCACCACCTTCAGAGTCGGCCGCGCGACCCTGCTCTCCTCTTGCACCGGCGCGGCGGCACTTGCGCCCGCGCCCGCGCCCGCGCCTGCGGGGCCCGCGCGCATCGAGGTGATTTCGAGGGCCTGGACCCGCTCGGCCAGACGATCGTTTGTGTTCTGAAGGCGCGTGACCTCGTCCTGGAGTCCCGACATCTTCTTCTCCAGGGTCTCGCGGTTTCCGCCGCCGCAGGCGGCCGAAAGCGCCGCGCACGCGACCAGGAACAACCAAGCGGCTTTGGGCATGGGACTCCGCATCGGGCGAAGTCTAGGTTTCGGTGCGACGGAGGGCCAAAAACTCCGGGGTTCGGTCGTGGCACGAATGTTGTGAGCGAGAGGGCGAGCCGCCGCGCGTCACCGCATTCTGGACGACGCGCCGCGCCGAAGCTAGGGTCGGAGCGTGAAGTCGAGGGTTCGCAAGCCTGGGGAGCGTCGGCGCCGGATCGATCTGCGGAAGACGCTGTTCATCCTTCCGAACATGATCACCATGGCCGCGGTCTTCTGCGGCTTCAACGCCATCCGCATCTGCGCCAAACCCAATGCCGAGGCGGAGGACTTCCACCGCGCCGCGGTGCTGCTGCTGTTCGCCATGCTGTTCGACCTGCTCGACGGTCGAGTCGCCCGCCTGACCAAGACCCAGAGCGCCTTCGGCCTGCAGCTCGACTCGCTGGCAGATCTGGTCTCGTTCGGAGTGGCTCCGGCGCTGTTGGTCTATCAGTGGGTGCTCCACCGCCACCCGATCCCGGGCCTCCTGGTCGCCTTCGTGTACGTGGCCTGCGCGGCCGCGCGCCTGGCTCGCTTCAACGTCCTGTCGTCGGCGCCGAGCGGCGCCCCGGTCAAGCCCGGCAAGTACATCGTGGGGCTCCCCTCGCCGCCGGCCTCCGGCGTGTTGATCTCGCTGGCGGTGGCCGATTCGGCGGTGGGCGGCGCGCTGGGCTCCGAGCAGAACACGGTGCCGTTCTTCGCGATCACGCTGGTCGTGGCGCTCCTCATGGTCTCGAACGTGAAGTTCCGCTCGTTCAAGGACCTCAGCCCGAACGTCGGGACGATCTTGTTCGTGCTCTTCGTGATGGGCTCGAGCTTGGCGGTGAGCCAGATCTACAAGCCCCACTTCGTGCTGGTCTGGCTGCTCGGCGTGTACATCACCCTCGGGCTGGCCGAGTCGATCCGCAGCGCGGCTCAGTGGGCCCTGCGCGTGCGCGAGCGACACACCACTCCGCCGGCGGAGTGAGGCGGACGCGCACCGGCGCTCGACGGGCAGGTCCGCTCACCGACACGAGTCAGAAGGGGACTTCGGTGCTCCAGATCGGTCCGCCCTTCGGGCCGCCGACCTTCAGGACACCGTGCGAGGGGCCGCCGGTCGCGCCCGAGCTGTCACCCAGCTGGGTGCCGCTGCCTTCGTCGAAGTGGTAGAGCGCGGCGGTCTGCGCATCCGGGCTGTGGGCGGCGAGACCGGGGGTGAACGGGGCCGCGTAGCGCACAGTGTTGGACAGCCGGAGCTCGTCGACCCAACCCGCGAAGGACGGATACGCGGAGCCTGCGTCGTGCTTCTCGGCCCCGATCACCAAGAATGGATCGGAGCTCGGATAGGAAGTGGAACGTCCGTTCTTGTAGCTCACGTCGCCGGTGGGGCCGCTGGCCTGTCCGTCCGCCTTGCCGTCGACGTATAAACGGATTTGCCCGGTCGCGGTCGAGCGAGTGACCGCCACGTGATGCCACTTGCCGTCGTGCAGGTTCGCGGACCCGCAGAGAGTGGTCCCGCTGTTGCCCTTGGACACGCCCACGGCGAGCCCGTTCGCGAACAGGGACAGCCCGAAGTCGCCGTAATCGCCGGCGCCAAAGACGTCGCGATCGAGGATGATGTTTCCGTTGATCCAGCCGTCGCCGCCAGCAACGCAGTTGCCGGCCTTGTTCTCGCCGGCCGCGACCTTGAGCCAGACGTCGATCGTGAAGTCACCCTTGCCGATGTCGGCAGGCACCTCGGGCGCATCAATCCGGATCTTCACGCGGTCGACGTCACTCTGACCGGTGCCGTAGAAGCGCAGGGACTTCCCTGTCGGGCTGCCGCCACCGCCACTGCCGCCACTGCCGCCGCCGCCGCCGCCACTGCCGCCGCCGGTGGTGCTGCCGCCACTTCCACCGCCGCCGCTGCCGCTGCCGCCGCTTCCGCCAGTGGTGCTGCCGCCACTTCCGCCACTTCCGCCGCTGCCCCCGCCGCTGTTGATCGACCCACCGCTGTTCGAGGCCCCACCGCTGCTCGAGGGCCCCGAGTCGCCGTCACCGCCGCACGAGAAGGCCAACAGGACGAGAGCGGTGAAGACCGTGCGCCGCATGCGCGACACAGCCTATCGGGAATGGGTGGGGCCCGTCGAGGCAGCCACCGATGCGTGGCGGCGAGCGGCGGGTCCGCAAGAAAGCCCCGCAATCGACGAAACCTTCGCCGACCCGCGGCCCGTGATCTAGAACTCGGGCATGAAGCTCGGTTGGCGCGCCGTCTTGCTGCTCTTCCTGTGCTGCTTCCCGCTCTTCATCGCGCCCGCCTGCAAAGACAAGCAGCCCGCACCGAGCGGCGAGGACCCGACCGGCGCCAAGCCCACCGCGAACGAGCTGCCCCCGCTCGAGGTCAAGGACGACACCCCAAGCCTGCTCTTGACCTGGATCGACGACAAGGGCGACTTCCACGTGGTGCAGAAGGTGGCCGACGTCCCCGAGGCGGGGCGCGCAGAGGTGCGGGTAGTGAGCTCGACCCGCGAAGAGGGCACCGGCAAGCTGGTCTACGTGGCCGATCTGTCGAAGAAGAACCCGGACGGGACGTACCCCGTCAAGGTGATCGCCCGCACCGAGTGGGACGAAAAGGGCGCGAGCCGTCGCAAGGCTCGCCTCGAGGCGCTGGCTCCGCCGCCCAGCGCCTCGGCGCCCGCCTCGGCCGCAGCTTCCGGTTCGGCGGGGCCGGGGCCGGCGCCGACGGCGCCCAAGGTCGCTGGAAGCAAGGTCGTGGCAATCGTCTATGGCGCCGAGTGGTGCAAGCCGTGCCATGACGCGGCCGCTTACCTGCGGCAGCGCGGGGTGACGGTGGTCGAGAAAGACGTGGACGCCGACGACGCGGCCCAGGCCGAGATGCAGAAGAAGCTCGAGCGGGTGAAGATGACCGGCGCGTCCATTCCCGTGATCGACGTGATGGGGCAGCTCTTGGTCGGGTTCAGCCCGCGGTCCCTCGACAAGGCCGTCGAGTCCGCGAGGAACGCCAAGACGTTGTGAGCGGCGACGACACCGCGAAGAAGCTGGAGCGGATCTGGCCTTGGATCCCGGCGTTCCGCGCGGTCGCCGAGACCGAGCACCTGCCGACGGCGGCCCAGCGGCTGTGCGTCAGCCCCTCTGCGCTGTCGCGCAGCGTGAAGCTGGTGGAAGAGACGCTGGGTGAAGAGCTGTTCATCCGCGGCTCGCGCCGCATCACGCTCAATCGCGCGGGCCACCGCCTGCTCGAGGCAATCCGGCGGAGCGTGACGTCGCTCGAGCACGCGATGCACGGCGTGCTGGAGCACGACTTCAGCGGCAGCTTTCGGGTGGCGTCGCTGGGCGTGCTCACCGACTACTTCGTCTTGCCCGCGCTGCTCGACGTGCAGCGAGAGCACCCTGCCGTCGTACCCTGCATGACCACGCTGCCCTCGAAGGAAGCGAACCGCCAGCTCGCCAGCGGGCAAGTCGAGGTCGCGTTCTACTATGACGCCACGACCCTGCCGGGCATCGAGTGCCGTCGCATCGGGGCGCTCCGGAACTCGCTGTACTGCGGCAAGGGGCACCCGCTGTTTCAGGCGCGTTCGGTCTCGCTGGCGACCTCGACCGAGCACGCGTTCAGCGTGGCAGCCATCGGCGATCGCGGCACGCCGATGGACGGCTGGCCGGTGCAGGTCCCGCGCGAGGTCGGGTTTCAGATCACCCTGCTTTCGACGAACTTGCGGGTGGCGCTCTCGGGGCGGTTCGTCTGCGTGCTGCCCGACGTGGTGGCCGACGCCGACCTTCGGGCAGGCCGCCTCTGGCGGCTGCCCCCGAGGCCCGTTCCGGATACCGAGGTGTTCGCGGCGTGCCGGGCGGAAGACGCGCAGTCGAGCTTCACCGCCGACGTGATCGCGCGGGTCGAACGCGCCCTGGGCGAGGCCCCCCGGGGCGGCCCCGCCCCGCGCCCGCGGCCGGCCAAGCGACGAGACCCGCGGGCCCGCTGATCGTCCCAGCTGCCGCAACGAAGGCTCGCAATCATTCCAATGGTCGTCGGCGCGCGCCGGTCCCATGCTTCCGGCATGTCGACCCAGAAGACCGTGAGTCGTCGCGCGGCCCTGGGCGCGGTCGCGAGCAGTGTGGTCGCGCTCGGATGCGGTGGAAGCCAAGAGTCGAGCTCGACCACGCCGGTCGGCTCGGGGGGCGGGCCCGCCGGCGGCACGAGCGGCGGAGGCAGCGGCGGCACCTCGAGCACCGGCGGCAGCGCGGGCACAGGCACGGGTGGCGGCCTCGCACAGTGCAAGGCGTTCGGCCCGACCCCCGGTTGCGCGGTCACCGACGACAACATCTTGGGGCCGTTCTACAAAGCCGACGCACCCTTCCGTTCCGACATCACCGAGGGCAGCACGGGGACCGCGCTGCGCATCCAGGGCACCGTCTATGGCTGCGACTGCCAGACGCCGCTCGCCGGCGCGGTGGTCGACATCTGGCAAGCCGACGACTCGGGCGCGTACGACAACACCGGCTTCGTGCTGCGTGGTCGGGTGAAGACCGATGACCAGGGTCGCTACGAGCTGACGACCATCCTGCCTGGTCTGTACTTGAACGGCAGCACCTATCGCCCCCGCCACGTCCACTACAAGGTCAGCCACGCCGACGGCGTCGCGCTGACGACCCAGCTCTACTTCGAGGGCGACCCGTGGATCGCCTCGGACGCCTTCGTGAAGGCGTCGCTCGTTCGCCCGCTGGTCGCGTCGATCGGCGCCACCGGCAAGAAGGAGTACGACGTGACCTTCGACGTGGTGCTCACGGGCGTGTGAACGGCAGCTCGGTCAGAACCCCTGCGCGCGCAGGTACTTCACCAGCTCGACGTACAGCGGCTTGTGCTTGAACGAGTTTCCGAGGCCGGGCGAGTCGCCGAAGAGCTGACCCACTTCGTCCAGGTGATCGGCGGGAACGCACCCGAGGAAGGTGCCCCACCGCGCGTCCTTGACGCGGACCAACCCGTCGTTCGCGTCGGGCTGGCCGAGGCCACCGTCGAGGTACGCCTCCGTGACCGCGAGCAGCCCGTCCACGGGGTCGACCTCGAGCTTCCACTGGTCGATGAACGAGACCGCCTGATCGGGCTTGCAGTCCGACTCCGCGAGCTTGAAGTCGCTTCGCCCGGTCAGGGACCAGTAGCGAACCGCCGCGCGATCGGGGTACTTGTCGTTGAAGGCGGCGATACCCGCCTTCGAGAACAGCTCGAGGGGCTTCCAGATCGAGGTCTTCTTGCCGGCCTTGTCCCAGAGCGCATAGCCGATCTGTTTCACCAGCCAGTCCACCAGGTCTTGGGTGCCGGGATCGGAGACCAGGCCCAAGAGCACGTCGGCGATGGGCGTGCCGCCGTGCGGGGTCGCGATGGTGACGACGCTGGCGACCAGATCTGGCCGGTCGTGCGCGACCACGCGCGCGTCGAGCCCGCCCTGCGAGTGCCCGATCAGGTTCACTCTTGCGTGGCCGGTCTGCGCCAAGATCTTCTCGATCTCGGCCTCGAGCTCCGCACCGCGGGAGGTCGAGTCGTTGAATGGGTCGACCGCCGGCGTGAAGACATGGATCTCCCCTTGGGCGGCGAGCGCCTGCTTCACTTCGTAGAAGTAGGTGACGGCATCGAGCCCCGCGAACTTCTCGAAGCCGAAGAAACCGTGGGCCAGCACCACCGGGTAGGGGGGGCCGAGCTTCTTCCCGGCGTCCGCGTCGCTCCCGGCGTCGTGCTTCCCACCTACAGCGGCAACCCCGCCGCTGGCGACCGTGCCACCGGCACCGCTCGGGCCCCCGCCCCCGGCGGGGGCGCCCCCTCCGCCGGAATAGCCCTCGTCCGCCGATTCGCCACCGCCGCAGGCGCCGGCACAAACGACCGCGATCCCCGCGGCAAGCCACTGCCAGCGCATCCCCGAGAGCTTCCCCGATGCTCCCATCGGGGTCAAACCGGCTTGACGGTGGGGTGCGCGGACCTAAGCGAGCATGAGTCATGCAAGTCGCCGGAAATGGGGCCCGGGCGGGCTATTCGATTCGAGTCGCCTCGCGGCTGACCGGGCTGTCGTCCGACACCCTCCGGATGTGGGAGCGCCGCTATGGCTTCCCCAAGCCCGAGCGCAACCCGGCGGGCGTGCGAGTCTACTCCCAAGAGCACGTCGAGCGGCTGATGCTGGTGGCGCGCACCCTCAAGGCTGGCTACCGCGCCGGCGAGGTCGTCACGCGCTCGCGGGACGAGCTCTCCGAGTTGCTCGCGTCGACGGCCAGCACGGGGCTCAAGACGGGCGCGTCGCCGTCCTCCGTGGACTCGCTGATGCTGCGCCTGGAGCGGGACGACCTGCCGGGGTTGATCGTCGAGCTCAAGCAGAGCATCGCGACGCTCGGGGCCAAGCGCTTCTTGGTCGAGGTGTGCGCGCCGCTGGTCGAGCGCGTGGGCGAGGCGTGGGCCGTCCGAGACCTCGAGATCCGCCACGAGCACATGCTCAGCGCCGCGCTCTCGACCCAGCTTCGCCTGCTCCACTCGAGCTACGAAGGCACCATGCGCGATCCAGTGGTGGTGCTCGCGACCTTGCCGGGGGAGCAGCACGCCTTGGGAATGGAAATGGCCGCCCTGTACCTGGCGCTCTCGGGCGCGACCCCACGCATGCTGGGCACCGACTGCCCGCCGGATCAGATCGTGACCGCGGCGCGCCGCGCCCACGCGAAGGCCGTCGGGATCAGCGTGTCGGCCAGCGCCAAGCTCGACCTGGTCAACGAAGACCTGGAGTGGCTGCTGGGTGAGAGCGATGATGACCTGCGCGTCTGGGTGGGGGGCAAGCGCGCCAAGAGCGTGGCGGTGATCCACCCGCGCCTCGATCGCGTGTCGAGCTGGGAAGACCTGGAAAACTCCCTCGAACGCCTGAGGTGAGCCGGGCCGGGTTATGGTCGACGGTGATGCCGCGCATCGCCTGCTTCGACGGCCTTCCTGGACCGACCCATTGTCACGCGGGGCTGTCGCCGGGCAACGTCGCGGCCAGCGCGCACGCCGGGCAGGTCGGCAATCCCAAGGCCGCCGCCCTCGAGAGCCTGGCCAAGATGCGCCTGATCCGCGGGCTGGGCGTGCCGCAGGGGGTGCTGCCGCCCCAGCCGAGACCCGACCTGGGCACGCTGCGCCGATTGGGCTTCTCGGGCTCGGACCGTGAGGTGATCGCCGGCGCGGCGCGCACCGACGACGGCCGCCCGCTGCAGCTCACCTCGAGCGCATCGGCGATGTGGACCGCGAACGCTGCCACCATCGCGCCGTCGTGCGACACCCCGGACGGCCGCGTGCACCTGACGGTGGCGAACCTCGCGAGCAACTTCCACCGTAGCCTCGAGGCACCGACCACGCACGCCGTCCTCGGGACCCTGTTCGCCGACGCGCGTCACTTCGTGGTGCACGCTCCGTTGCCCTCGAGCGAGTCGTGGGCGGACGAGGGTGCGGCGAACCACATCCGTCTCTCGACCTCGCGGGGCGCCGCCCACCTCTTCTGCTGGGGCAAGAGCGCTCGCGGCGACGTGCCGACGCCGGCAAGACACCCGGCTCGGCAGACGCTCGAGGCCAGCCGCGCGCTGGCGCGGCTGCACGGCCTGGGCGGCGACGTCGCGCTATTTCCGCAGCAAGACCCGGTGGGCATCGACGCCGGCGCCTTCCACACCGACGTCCTGGCGTTCGGACACGATCGGTTCCTGATGCTGCACGAGCGGGCGTTCGTGGACGCCGAGAAGGTGATCGACGAGCTGCGAGCGCGGCTCGGTGGCGAGCTGGTGGTGGCGCTGGCGCGGCAAGCCGAGGTCCCGCTCGACGCGGCCATCGCCACCTATCTCTTCAACAGCGAGTTGTGCGTGCTCGAGGGGGGCCGCATGGTGCTGGTCGCGCCCCGACACGCCGAGGGCTGCGAGCCCACGCGCCGCTTTTTGGACCGCCTGGTCGCCGAGCCCACCCCCGTCGATCGCGTCGAATGGGTCGACCTCTCGGCCTCGATGAAGAACGGCGGTGGGCCGGCCTGCTTGCGACTGGCGGTGCCCCTCACCGATGCCGAGCGTTCGGCGGTGCGGGGCCGGGTCTTCCTCGACGACACCCTGGAGCGCGAGCTCGGCAAGTGGGTCGAGAAGCACTATCGCGATCGGCTGTCGCTCGACGATCTGGCCGACCCTGCCCTCTACACCGAGTGCCTGGGCGCCCTCGACGAGCTGACCTCGCTGCTCGAGCTGGGCTCGGTCTTCGACTTTCAGAGGTCGTCAGGGCTGCCAGGTTAGCGCGCCCGAAGCGAGCCCGACCAGCACCGCGCGCCGCGCCGCGCGTGGGTCGAAGGTCCCGGCACGGACGCCCACTTGCATCAGGCTGCGGAGCGAAACCCCGGCGCCCGCCGCGGCCAGCACCTGCGCCTCTTCGCGAGGCAACACCAGCGAGCGCTGCAGCTCGACGGGGTCGGCGGCAACGTGCAGGGTGCCCGCGCGCTCCACCGTCTCGAGCACGCTCTTGACTTCGTCCGGCGCGTACGCGGCCAATAGCGCGGAGCCGATGAACGCGAACGGCTGGGGGATCTCCAGCGCGTCTTCGCCGTGTCGGGCCCCGCCGACGAACGAGAGCTCGCCGATCCGGAAGCGAAACAGCGACACCAGCCGGCGCCACGCCTGCTCGCGCAGAGCCAGGTCCACGCGCAAGCGGGTGCAATGGCCTAGCTCGACCAGCACCTGGCCCACCAGCTTACCGGTGCGCCACGCCTGCGCCACCGCCCGCTCGACCGCTGGGCCCGGCAGCCCGTCGGCTTCGACCAGACGCGCGCCCAAGAGGTCACGGGGGTCGGTCGACGACGAGAACACCGGCGCGCCGTCCACGAACCACAAGCGCACCTGTTCGCTGCCGCGCCGCGCGCACAGCATGCCGGTGCGCTGCCGCCGCGCGATGTCGAACACCAGGCTCGGCGTGTGCTCGAGGCGAACCGCCCACCGCTCTTGGGTCTGGAGCGCAATCGGCTCGTGGAAGCGATAGGCCGGGCGGGCCAGCATTCGCCCGAGCTCGAACATGCTGGGCACCGGCAAGAACGCCGCGCCGTTGCGCGACACCGCTCCGTCGATCGACAGCCTGCCGGTGGCCAGCATCTCGAGCACGCCCGAGAGCGGCAACGGCCCGAGCACCGCACCGCCGGGCCGCTGGACGCGATAGGTGACGTCCGCCGAGGCCGGCACGCTGACCGCGTGGGCGAGCAGGTCGGGCACGTCGCTGTCGGGGCACAGCTCGCGAATCGCGTCGACGATCGACGCCGGCGGGGCTTCGCTCTCGCCCGCGGTCAGCGTGACGGTCTCGAGGAACTCTTCGCTGGGCGGCCGCCGGCGGCGCGGCATCTCGACCGGCTTCTGCTGCACGTCGCTGGAGAGCGCCACCAGCCCGAGGTCGGCCATCCACTCGGAGAGCACGTGGGCGCCGAGCGAGAGCCCCAGCTCGGCAGCCGCGGCGTCGATCGCTGCGCCGAGCTCGCCGGCCGACTGGAAGCGCTGCTCGGGCCAGCGTGCCAAGCCCTTGAACAAGATGTCCCGCACCACCGGCGGGATGTGCGCGCCGTCGGTGCGCAGGCGGCGCAGGTTGCCGCCGTGCAGGCTCTGGAGCACCTCGAGCTCGTTCTCACCGCAGAAGAGCGGCTGGCAGAGCAAGAGCTCGGCGAGCACCACGGACAGCGAGAAGAGATCGCTGCGCCCATCCAAGGGCATGCCCAGCGCCTGCTCGGGCGAGACGTAGCCCACCTTGCCCTTGAGCTCGCCCGGCACGGTGCGCGCGTCGATCGAGGTGGACCGCACGATGCCGAAGTCGCCGAGCTTCACCTGCCCCATGCAACCGATCAGGATGTTGCTGGGCGCCACGTCGCGGTGCACGATCCCCAAGGGGCGACCGTCGTCGTCGGCGGCTTCGTGCACGTAGGCCAGCGCCTGCACCACCTCGCGCGCGACGGTGAGCGCGGCGGCCAGATCGACCGTGCGACGCCTCGCGGCCACGCGTCCGATCAGCTCGGCGCCGGACATCCCGTCGACGTACTCGAGGGCGATGAACGGAAGGCCGTCGTGCTCACCGAAGTCGAAGACCTCCACCAGGTTCGGGTGACTGAGCGCCGCCTGAATCCGCGCCTCGTCACAGAACATCGCGACCAGGCGCGGGTCGTGGGCCAGCTGCGGCAGTATCCGCTTGAGCGCGATACGCTTCGAGAACCCGTGGGGCCCGTCGCGCCGAGCCACGAAGACCTCTGCCATGCCGCCGACGCCGAGCAGTCGCTCGACGAGATAGTCCCCGACCTTGTGGAGACGCGTGGCAACGGAGCCCGAGCGCATGGGTGCTAGTTTCAGACTACCTCAACTCGACCCAGCAAATACGGCCGCGCCCTGCCCGCCTGCCCCGGCTCGTGAAAATGAGAAGGAGGAAGTGCGCAGGTGTGGGGCGAGTGCCGTCAGCGTGCGCGCAAGCGGCACACGTGGGGCTTGTGGTCGAAATAGGCGACTTCGCTGACCGGTGGGTGCCCGTCTGTCACGCCCGCCACCCAGCAGCTTCCGCGGAACGCGTCGCTCAAGACGTGGTCGATGTTGAACAGCGCGGCGTAGGTCCCCGGAGCGTCGGTCCCCACCGCGGTCAAGAACCCGAGCTTCTTGCCTGGGCCGGCCTGCGCGGCGAGCAGCGCCGCGCTCTCGTCGGTGTCCGCCATCCGCGCCGGGTCGGTGTTGAAGTCGCCGAGCACGATGTTCTTCTCGCCGCTGGCCGCGGGCGCGCCTTCCCCCATGTCCACGAACACCAACTCGAACTGCTTCAGCCGGCAGTCCTGGTCGCCCTGCTCGATGCCGGACGAACCGTGCACGTTGACCACGGTGATGGCGCCGCCGCTCGCGAGCTCGATGACCGCGCGTCCGAGGCGCGAGCCCTTCCCGCAGCCTGGCACCTCGGCCCCGCCGAGCCCGCCGAGGCACAGGTCGCCGGCGCAACCCTGGATGGTGCCGAAGCTCTTTCTGACGGCGAGGCACTTGTCGTCGTGACCTTGGTGACACGCCACCTGGAAGCCGGCGCCGACCACGGCCTGGACGACCGTGGGGTCTCCCGCCTTCCAGGTCTCGCACACGAACCCCGGCTTCGCTTCTGGGGGCACCCCCGCGCAGTCACCCGGATGGAAGATCTCTTGAAAGCCTACGATGTCGACGGGGCTATCTTCGAACCACGCTCGGGTGTCGTCGATCACCTCGCGCCACGCCAGACCGTCGCCATAGTACTGGTCGGAGAGCTTCGCTTGCTCCGGACCGTACCCATCGCCCGGAGAGGCCTGTCCGAGATTCTCGGTGGTGCCGGTGTTGAAGGTGGCCACCACGAAGGACGGCTCGGACGACGCTTCGTCTTCGGCTGCGCAACCCGCCAGGGCGAGCAGCAGGGCGGCGGCAGCGCACCCTCGCGACATGCGGGTCACACCGGAATGCCCGGAGCGGGGAACGATTTGCACAGCTCTTTGACCTCTCCGGCGATCCGATCGAGCAGCTTCTCGTCGTCGGCGGCGGCCACGACCTGATCCATCCAGCCGGCGAGCTTGAGCATTTCGTCCTTGCCCATGCCGCGAGAGGTGATGGCCGGGGTCCCGATGCGCAGACCCGACGGGTCGAAGGGCTTCCGCGGGTCGAACGGGATCGAGTTGTAGTTGCCGACCATACCCGCACGGTCGAGGGCCTTGGCGGCGACCTTGCCCGAGATGTTCTTCGGCGTCAGGTCGAGCAACACCAGGTGGTTGTCGGTGCCGCCCGTGATCAGGCGGAAGCCGCGGCCCGCCAGCGCTTCGGCCAGCACCTTGGCGTTGTCCACCACGTTCTTCGCGTACAGCTTGAACTCGGGCGTCAGGGCCTCTTTGGCGGCCACCGCGATGCCGGCGGTGGTGTGGTTGTGGGGCCCGCCCTGGAGCCCGGGGAACACGGCGCGGTCGATGTCCTTCGCAAAGGCCTCGTTGCACATCACCATGCCGCCACGGGGGCCGCGCAGGGTCTTGTGGGTAGTGGTGGTGATCACGTCGGCCAGACCCACCGGCGACGGGTGCACTCCGCCGGCGACCAACCCCGCGATGTGCGCGATGTCGGCGCACAGCTTGGCGCCGACCTCGCTGGCGATCTCGCGGAACTCCGCGAAGGGCAAGGTGCGCGGATAGGCGGTGGTGCCACACCAGATGATCTTGGGCTTGTGCTCGCGGGCCAGGGCCCGCACCTGATCGAGATCGATGCGCTGATCGCTCTCACGCACCCCGTACGGCACGCTCTTGAAGTACTTGCCGGTGATGCTGACGCCGTGGCCGTGGGTCAGGTGGCCCCCAGCGGGAAGGCCCAGTCCCATGATCGGGTCGTGGGGTTGGCAGAAGGCCAGGTAGACCGCCAGGTTGGCGGGGCTGCCGCTGTAGGGCTGCACGTTCACGTGATCGACCCCGAACAGCTGCTTCACCCGGGCGATCGCCAGCTCTTCGACGACGTCGACGACCTGCTGCCCTTCGTAGTAGCGCTTGCGCGCGTAACCCTCGGAGTACTTGTTGGTCAGCACCGACCCGGTCGCCTCGAGCACCGCGCGCGACACGTAGTTCTCGCTGGGGATCAGGCGAAGCGTGTCGCCCTCGCGGATCTCCTCGTCGGCGATCAGGCGGGCGATCTCGGGGTCGGTCTGGGACAGGGTGGGTTCGTGGTGCGCACGGGCCGCGGTCATGGTGGGCATGGCATAGGCGCATTCCCGCTTCGCGGAAAGCCGGCAAGCGGCCGGGGGCTCCGTGAGCCCAGTGCGACAAGTCATGGCAAGCACAGAGGAAATCCTCTAGGCTTGGGTTCTTGGCCCCGGCTCTCGACGCGGGGATTTCGATGAATACACTCGCGCGCTCACGGGTTGCCCGACGGAGCCCGCGACGACTGCGGGTCTGCTAGTGGTCTGAGAGGCGAGCGAAGCGATGTCCAACGGCGGCGACCCGCAGGGCAAGCCCGCGTCAGCGGCGGGGACGTCGATCCCGCGCGCGTCTGCGCCGCCGGACAGCTCGCTGCCGTCCTCCGAAGGCGTGCCCCACGCGGCGTCGCACCTCTCGGGCAACCCGCCGCCGGTCGAGACCGAGGCCGAGGTCGATCGCGACAGCGCGCCGCCCAGCATCCCCAGTGCGGCGTCGCTCAAAGAGGGGTCGATCCTCAGCGTGTCGCTCCACGAGATCACCCCGCTCGGCACGCCGAGCCCGGTCTTGCCCGGACACCTGCTCGCCGATCGCTATGAAGTGATCAGCGTGCTGGGCGAGGGCGGCATGGGCATCGTGTATCGCTGCCGAGACGTCGCCACCGGGCACGAGGTCGCGCTCAAGCGCGTGATTCCGCCCGAGAGCAAGCTCGCGGCCGAATACATCATGTGGTTCTACAAAGAGGCGCGCGCCCTGGCCGCCCTGGACCACCCGTGCATCGTGCGCGCCCAAGACTTTGGCCAGCTGAAGGACGGCACCCCGTTCTTGACCATGGATCTGGTGAGCGGCATCTCGCTCCACGACCTCTCCCAGACGGCCAACCGCTTCGAGCTCATCTGGCACATCCTCGATCAGATCCTGGGTGCGCTCGCACAAGCCCACGCCCGCGGCATCATCCACGGGGACCTGAAGCCTTCGAACGTGCTGGTGGAAGAGGTGCCCGGGCACCCGCCGAAGATCCACATCTTGGATTTCGGTCTGGCATGGCTCAAACAAGATCCTCACGACGAGCGGCTCGACGGCGCCAAACCCATGGAGTTTGCGCCCCACGCCGGCGCCGGCACGCCGGGTTACATGGCGCCCGAGCAGATCCAACACGAGATGCACCACGTGTGTGGTGCGACCGATCTGTATGCGCTCGGCTGCATCTTGTTCAAGCTGCTCTCGGGGCGCAGCGTGTTCAGCGGCGACCCGAAAGAGCTCTTGCGGCTGCACGCCTTCGAGAAGGTGCCCGAGCTGCGCCTGGCCATCCAGGCCCCCGAGCAGGTCACTGCCTTCGTGAAGCGCCTCTTGGCGAAGCGCCCCTGGGATCGCTGGGAGTTCGCCTCGGAGGCTCGGGCCGCGTGGAGCGCGTGGCGTCCAGAGCCCGACGTCGATGCCAGCGTGTTCACCTTCCCCGCGCTGCCGCACAAGACCGCCATCCCCGCGGCCCCCACCACGCGCCAGACCGGACCACCGCGCGGCAAGGTGGAAGCCCTGGCCCCCGCCGCCCCTCAGCGGGCGCCGGGGCTGCTCAGCATCCGCCCGAGCCCGCTGGTCGGCCGCGACGACGTGCGCCACGTGCTGCGTGAAGTCTGCGACGAGGTGATCGAGGGCATCGGCGAGCCGCACCGCCTGATCATCTTGGTCGGACCGGCGGGGGTCGGAAAGAGCCGCATCGCCGAGTGGTTGTGCGAGGTCGTCCACGAAGAGGGCACGATGATCCCGCTCAGGGCCCGCTATCGCCGCCTGCGGAGCCCGCTCGACGGCATGCTCGGCGGCGTCACGCAGTACTTCAACTTCGAGCGCGCCGATCGCAACACCATCGAAAAATCGTTGCTCCTGCGCTGGCGGGTCAGCTCGGAAGACAAGAACGGCCGGGCGTGGGTCGCTGGCGCTGCCGAGTGGGTGCGGCCCCTCGCCCCCGATCAGCCGGTCGGCCCGAGCGGCATCCGCTTCACGCTCGACAGCTTCGAGACGCGCCGCCTGGTCATCCGCTACACGCTGCGCCGCATTGCGCGGGGGCGTCCGCTGCTGTTCTTCCTGGACGACCTGCACAACTCCGGCCAGACCACCTTCGAGGGGTTGCTCCGCGTCCATCAAGAAGAGCCCGATCAGCGGATCGTGATGGTGGCCACGGTCCGCTCCGAAGACGTTCAACTCGGAACGCCGCAAGCCGAGCAACTGCGGCAGCTGCGCGAGGCGTTGAACGGCATCGTGATCGACGTGAAGCCGCTCGAGGCCGACACCACCGCCGCGCTACTCCGCGCTTCGCTGCCCCTCGACGACTCGGCGGTGCAAGAGGCCGCGCGCCGCAGCCGGGGCAACCCACTGTTCGCGTTGCAGCAGCTGCACGCCTGGGCCCTGGCGGGCAACATGCAGATCCAGGACGGCGTCTACCGCGTGCCGGAAGACGTGCTCAGCGTTCGCCCGCAGACCACGGCCGAGCTGTGGGACAGCCGCATCAAGGTGATGCCCGAGGCGCACCGCCTGGGGGCCTACGCGGCCGCCACCCTGGGCGGCGACATCCGCCGCAACGTGCTGCACCAGCTCTTGCTCAAGCTCGGGCTGGCCGCCGACGACGCCATCGTGAGCCTGCAGAACGCCGAAATCATCTTGCCGCGGGGCGCCGGGCGCTACAACTGGCCCCACGCCTTGCTGCAAGAGCACCTGCTCTCGCAGCTGATGGAGCGGCCCGATGCCCGTGACATCTTCGTGGCTGCCTCGGAGGCGCTCGCGGTGCACCCGCTGGCGAATCAGCGCCGCATCGTGCGTCAGCGCGCGGCGAACATGCTCTACGCGAACGAGCCCGAGCTGGCCGCGAAGCTGATCTTCGACTGGCTGACCACGGCCTGGAACAACGCGCGCGAGCCCCTCTCGACGCTCGGAGATCTCGAGCTGCTCAAGGGCCACCTGCAAGGTCGCGACCTGGCGCTCAAGCACCGGTGGTCCGCCGAGGCCCTGCGCCACCTGGGCAAGCCCGAAGAGGCGACGACCCACGCCGAGATCGCCCGCGCCGCGTTCGAAGAGATCGGCGACAGCGAGAACCAGGCCAACTGCCTCCGCTTGCTGGGGCACCTGGCTTCCGAGAAGGGCGACAGCGTCGAAGGGTCCGAGCTCGCCACCCGTGCCCACGAGATCTTCACCGGGCTGGGGCACGTCTTGGGCATGGCCCAGTGCGAAGCGGTGCTCGGCGAGATCTACTACCTGCTCGGCAACTACGACAGCGCGCGCGGCGTGATCCAGGCCGGCGAACAGCACTTCGCCGAGCTGGGCCAGCCCCTCGGTCGCGGCCAGTGCCTGCTGCTCTTGTCGTGGATCGACCACTCCGAGGGCCTGACCGAGCGCGCCCGGCGGCTCACCTTGGAGGCCCGCACCGAGTTCGAGAAGGCCGGCTACCGGCTGGGCATCGCCCAGGCGAACGCCTCGCTCTCCCACGTCGAACACCGGCTGATGAACTTCTACAGCGCCGAGCTGGGCGCGCTCGAGGCGCTCTCGGCCTTCGAGGCCTTGCGCACTCCGCGCGGGCACGCCGCCTGCGAGCGCCTGCTGGCGATGATCGGCATCGACACCGACGATCTCGACATGGCCGAGATCCACGCCGACCTCTCATGGGGTGTGTATTCGCAGATGCGCGACCCTTGGGGTTTGATGGAGGCCAAGCTCCTGTCGTGCCAGATCGCGCTCGCCCGGCGCGACCTGCCGGGCGCCCACGCCAAACTGATGGAGGCGGCCGGCATCAGCGTGCAAGAGGCGGAACCGCGTCAGCACTACCTGCTCACGCAGGCCTGGTACTACATCGAGAGCGGCGATCCGGACAAAGCCTACGAGTCCCTCGAGGCCGCCGCCGAGGTCTTCGGTCAGCGCAGCCGCGCCGGCGACCACACGCCCCACCTGCTCGGCAGGCTGAGCCGCAAGCAGTGGCCCGAGCACGCGCGCAATCGGATCGACGCGTGGCGCGCCTTGCTCAACGATCGGTCGCGCAGAGTGCAGGCGTAGGCGCAGGGTCGGGGGCGCGCGGCAGCGCCGCCGACTCACCCGCGGGTCGTCACTTCGGCACGCAGTGGTAGCCCGGCACGCAGAACGGCCCCTCGACGTTGTCGCAGTCCTCGCCGGGGCCCTGGATGTTGTCGTCGTAGTAGCAGGCCACCACGGGCTTGGTGTCGGGGTCGCCCTGGCCACCGATGTCGCAGGCGCCGCCCGCGGCGCACGACTCGTTGGTGAGCGGATTGCACTCGGGCGTGTTCAGGGTCCAACAGCTCGGGGGGAAGGTCGCGCCGCCGTCGCTGGTCGAGCCGGCGTCGGTCGCCGCGCCGCCGTCGCCACCCGGCGTACACGTACCGAGCGTGCCCGCCGCCGACTCGAACGCGACGCAGGACTCGCCCGAAGAGCAGTCGGAGCTGGCGCAGCACAGCTTGCGGCACGACCCGGGCTCTGGGGCCAGCGCGTCGAGCGCGCCGCCGTCGGGCAGCGAACCGCCGCCGCCGCCGCTGCCGGTCCCCGGCGGGCCTTTGCCGTTGTCGTCGCCGCCGCAGCCCGCGGCGCAGAGTGACGTCGAGAGCACCAGCAAGAACCAACGCATCGTCGCCTCCATCTTCAGTGTACTCGTTTCGAGCTCGAACGCCGACGCACCAGCGTCGCCAGCACCATGAGCGAAGCCGCGACCCCGGGCCCCCCCGGCACCCGAGCGGGAGCGGTGGCCAAGGCACAGCCTTCTTCGTAGGGGATCACGCCGCCGTCCTCGTTCCCGTCGAAACCGTCGTCGACGAAGTCGGCGTCGTCCTCCTCGTCGGGCTCGCCTTCTTCACCGTCGGGCCCCTCGTCCGGGGTCAGGCCGTTGTCGATCTCCTCGTCTTCGAGCTCCGCGCTCGGGGCCGAGGCCTCGGGCTGGGTTCCGCTGCCTCCACCTGTCCCGGGCGACGACGGTGGCGCGCTCTCGGTCTCGGTCTCGGTCTCGGTCTCCTCGCTTGCCTCGGTGCCTGGGCTGGTGCCCCCCGGCGGCGCCCCGCCGACGCACGCGGCGAAGGCGTGGTCCAGGTACTTGCCGGGGCCGCAGAACGTCTGGGCCACGGCCTTGCACTCGTCGGCGCTCGAGATGCTGGCCGCGAGCGACTGGCTCTTGCCGTCGCTGCAGAAGGCGCGACAGCCACACTTTTTTGGCTCGGGCTCGCAGGCGACCACCTTCACGCGGAGCTCGACCTTGGGACCGAAACCGTGGCTCTTCTTGCCCCAGTGCTTGCTGTAGTCGCGCAGACGCCAGCGCGAAGCATAGATGCCTGGTTTCTTGGGGGCAGTGGCTTGCATGCCGCCGGCGACGAAGCGCGTCTTCTTGCACCCGTCCTTCGAGATGCAGTTGGCGGCCTTGTGGTCACCCCGGACCTGGGCGTTGGCGTTGTTCTGCAGGCTGAAGCGCTTCCGACCCGTGAGCGCGTCGGGCTTGCCGCTGGCGGTGACCAAGAAAACGTCCGAGCCCACTGACTTTCCGCGGTGGAGCACGTCGCGCCAGGTGGCGCTGCCCGTGTTCTTGAACGAGAACGTCAGCTCGAAAGGCTGACCGGCGCATGCGACGTAGTCCGCGGGCTTGCCGCGATGACGCTTGGCATTGCTCCACTTCTTGGTGAGCTTCGCGCGCAGGGTCTTGTCGTCTTCCACGCACGGCCCCGACGCCCGGCTGATGGTGATGTCCTGACCGTAGTAGAAGCGCAGGATCCGCTGGTAATCGAAGTCGCGCTCGTTCTCGAGGCAGCGCGCGCCCCACTGGCTCATGCAGCCGCGGTTCTGGCCGAACCCTGGCGGGCCGATGTATCCGAGCGCCGTCTGATCGACCTGCTTGCCGGTCTTACCCCAGTTGTAGGTGACATAGTGGCTGGTGGCGCCGCCGTGGTCCTTGCAGCCCGGCGCCGACGCTCCCGCGTCGCCCGCGACGTAGAAGGCGTAGGTGAGGGTGCCGCCATGCGCCAGGTACATCCCCGCCGTCTCGCGCGCCGCGCGCTTGGCCCGCTCGGTCGGCGTCGCGCCGCACCCGTAGACCTGGCAGCCCTGACTGTCGCAGATGCTGCCCTGGGTGAGCATCGCGTAGTACGCCACCGAGCGCGCGGCGATGGCCTGCGCCCGCAGCGCCTCGAGGTTCGCACCCCCGTTCTCGCAGGTGATCACGTGAGGGATGTAGTCCGTCTCCATCGCCTTCTTCCCGCGCCCTTCGACCGGGATCGTGCAGAACGCCTGCTTCGGAGCGCGCAGGGCCTCTTGGCTCTGCCCGAGGGGCTCGTCGCTGGCGACCTCGGCGCTGCAGGCCACCGCCGCGAGCGCGGTCGCCGCAACGGCGACGGCGGACACGCGAAGCCGGGTCATCGCCCGCCTCCCCGACGGGCGCGACGAGCGACCCCGACCACGGCGGCGACTGCGAACAGCGCGAAGAGCGGGCTCAGAGGTGCGCGGCCGCGAGGCACCGAGCAGCCCCCCGCGGCGTGCTCCGGATCGGCGGTCTCGTCGCCGTCGAAGCCCTCGTCGTCGAAGTCGGAGTCGTCCTCGACCGGGAGCGTCTCGGGATCGTCCTCGCTGTCCTCGACCTCGTAGCCGTTCGCGCCTTCTTCGCTGCCTTCCTCGCTTTCGCTGGCCGTACCCGCGCCGCCGGTCTCCGGGCTCGTTCCGCTTTCGCTGCTCTGACCGCCGGCGCCGCCCGAGCTCGCGCCGCCGGCTCCGGTGTCGGCGCTCGCTCCACCGCCGCCGCCGGCTCCCGCAGCGCCCGGTTCACCGCTCGCCCCGGCCTCGCCCCCGCCACCGCCGGCAGAGCACGCGGCGAAGGAGTGCGACAGGCTCTGGGCAGGCTGACAGAAGGTCTGCGCAACGCTCTTGCACTCGGCCGCGCTGTCGATGCTCGCGGCGAGCTTGTGGCTCTTGCCGTCGCTGCACCACACGCGGCAGCCACACTCGGTCTTGGGCTGGGCGCACTTCACGACGCGCAAGCTGAGATCGACCTTCGGCCCGAAGCCCTTCGAGCTCTTGCCCCAGGCCTTGCTGTAGTCCCGCAGCCGCCAGCGCGAGTGGTAGACCCCAGGCTTCGCCGGCGCCATGGCGTGCATGCCGCCGGCGACGAAGGTGGTCTTGCGGCACCCGTTCTCGCTGCTGCAGTTCTTGGCCTTGCGATCGCCGTGCACGTGGCGGTTCTGGTTCAGATTGACCGAGAACCGTCGCCGACCCGTGAGCGGGTCGGGCTTGCCGTTGGTGGTGACCAGGAACACGTCACTGCCCACGTTCTTCCCGCGTCCGCCGACGTCGTGCCAGATGGCGCTGCCCACGTTCTTGAAGGTCAGCGACAGCTTCACGTCATCGCCCGCGCACGCCACGTAGTCGGCGGCCTTTCCCCGGTGGCGCCGCGCGTTGCTCCACTTCCGCACGGACTTGGCCTTCAGTGTCTCGACCTTGCCGCCAGTCTTCACCAGCTGCATGTAGCGGCCCCAGTTCCAGCCCGAGCCCGGGTCGGTGTGGTCGCTGCAGTCGGGCGTCTCGGAATGCCCGAGCACGTGTTTGCGATCCTTGGGGATGCCGTACCTGTCGCAGAGCCACGCCGTGAGGCGGGCGCTCGACCGGTACATCTCGTCCGTGTACCACTTGCTCGGCGCACTCACGAAGCCCTCGTGTTCGATGCCGATCGAGCTCGAGTTGAAGCAACCGTCGTGCCACGCGATGTCGCTGTCGTCGACCATCTGAGTGATCGCACCGTCGTGCGAGCGCACCACGTAGTGCGAGCTGACTTTGGCCGCGGGGTTCTTGAACCAGTTGATCGTCCCGGAGTACGAGCCCTGGGTGGTGTGGATCACGACGTAGTCGATGCTCGACTTGCCGCGACTGCCGGAGGTGTAATTGCTGGAGGCCGCCGGGCTCCACTTGCCCCCGGGGAAACCCAGCGCTTGCTGCACGCTGCCGAGGTCACCCTCGCGGTCGAGCGCGGACTCGGCGTCGAGCCCGGGCCCGCTGACCGAGACCGATCGGTCGTCGTCGTCGCTACCGTCCCAGCCGCTCGCGAGCAAGCGCAGCACTCCCGCCGACAGCTCGTCCCCGCCCCAGGCGACCAGCACCGGCGCCCACTCTGCGGCGGTGGTGGGCGAGAGCCCCTGGCGCCCAGCCTCGGCGGCGAGCCAGTGGGCGACCGCGCGGACGTTCGCGCGGGGGTCCATCGAGACGTCGACCGGGTCGAGGCTCGCCTCCCGCGCGACGTCGTCCAGGCCGTGAAGCCCTCCGCTGCCGATCGCCATCACTCCGACTTCGCGCGGCGCGCCGTGCACCTCGCTCCCCGCCGCCGGGAGGTTCATGCTGAGGCGCGCCTGCATCCACGAGATCGTCGCCAGCATCTCTGCCGGAACGCCGCTCTCGACCTCGGCATCGCGGAAGATGCCGACCAACGGGGACTCCCCGGTGAGCTCCGCGCGCTCCGGAGCCGCCGGCGACTGGGCCCCGCAGCCCAGCGCCAGGAGCGCGACCAGCGCGAGGGCCCCACGGCGCCTGCGCCGGATCAGCAACGCGAGACCCAGCACGCCGAGCGCTGCGAAGCCCAGACGGCCGCCGACACTCGGCCTCGAGACCGAGCACCCCGGGGCATCAGCGGCTGCCGCCTCGGAGTCGTCGTGACCCGGGTAGCCATCGTCTTCGAAGTCGGCGTCGTCGGGTTCGTCCGTGCCGATGCCGTCGTCGGTGTCGTCGACCGACTCGATGCCGTTGTCGTCGTCTTCATCCCCTTCGTCGCCGGCGCCGCTCGCGGGCGCAGGGCCCTCGTCGGCAGGCTCCGCGGCGGGGCCCTCGAGGCTCGACTCGTCCGAAGCCGGAGGTGACGCGCTGGGTGCGCCCTCGTCGGCAGCGCCCGCGGCCGGCGGGCTCGAATCGGCAGGGTTGCTCGCGCAGGCCTGGAAGCTGTGGTCGAGAGTGTCAGCGGGCTTGCAGTAGGTGCCCGCCACGGACTTGCACATCGCTGCGCTCTGGATGCTGGCTGCGAGCTTGTGGCTCGTGCCGTCGCTGCACCACACGCGACAACCGCACTCGGCCTTCGGTTGCTGGCAGCTCACGACTCGGAACTTCAGCTGGACCTTCGGACCGAAGCCCTTGGATTTCTTGCCCCACGCTCTGCTGTAGTCCCGAAGCCGCCAGCGCGATGCGTAGACGCCGGGCTTCTTCGGGGCGATGCCCTCGATGCCGCCCTGGATGAAGGTCGTGCGGCGGCAACCGTTCTTGGTGCTGCAGTCCTTGGCCTTGCGGTCCCCGTGCACGTGCCGGTTTCGGTTCAGATCGACCGAGAAGCGCTTTTTGCCCGTGAGCACGTCTCGCTTGCCGTTGGCCGTCACCAGGAACACGTCGCTGCCCACCTTCGAGCCGCGTCCGTCCACGTCGTGCCAGGTGGCGGTGCCCTTGTTCTTGAACGTGAAGCTGTATTTCAGCTTCTCGCCGGCGCAGACCGCGTAGTGCGCCTTCGTGCCGCGGTGGCGCTTCGCTTGGCTCCAGCGCTTGGTGAGCTTGGCCTTCAGCGTCGGCGCGTTGCACGGCCCGGTGCCCGGGTCGTCGCCCCACCACTCCCAGTGCCACGCCTCGCTCGGCACCGTGCGCTTGAAGCCGAACTTGCCCGCATGCTTCGACAGCCAGGCGTACACACCGCCCGCGCTGGTGTTCAGGTCCAGGGCGTGGCCGCTCTGGTGGTTGCTGAAGCCCGGCGCGGCGGCCAGGTTGCAGCTGTTACAGCTGCAGCTCTTGTAGCAGCCGTACAAGTACTCTTGTTCGCTCATGCTGCGAAAACCGCTCACGATGCGGATCTGGACGCCGTCCTTGGCCGCGGCTTCGGCCATGCGCAGATAGGCGTTGGCGGTCTTCCACTCGACCTTCCTGCCGTCTACCGTGACGACCTTGATCTCGAAGGCGTCGCCCGAGCTGTAGCCCTTCGCACCCGACATCTTGCACGAGTGGCTCGACAGCTCTTCCTGGGACGTTCCGACGTCCTCTTCTTGTTCGACCCCGTGCGGCGCGGACGAGACGGCTTGGGGCTCGAGCTCGCACGCCTCGTGGGCGTCGTCGCCCAGGGGCAGTGCGCACCCGGCGAGGGTGGCGGTCGCCGCCAGACCGACACCGACGAGCCAGCGAACAACGAGCGCGATCCGGGGACAGGCCATGAGGGCCCCCTTTGCACCCGGCGTTCCAGTCCGAGGGCAGCGAGAACCCCGGGCTTTCCCGCCGAGCCGCGGACCAGCGCTGACACCGTCGGTGCTGGATCGAGCCGTTTTCTCGGGGAACACGGGCCCGACGGTGTCAGACATGTCGCCCGACAGCCCCGCCGACGCCTCGGGCAACGGTGCTAGGCTGGCCTCGGTGCCTTCGAGGTGTGGGCATGAGTAGCCAGGCGACGCTGCCCTCTCCCCGCTCCGAGCCGGAGCGTATCGGCCGCTACCTGCTGTTCGAGTCGATCGCTCGGGGTGGGATGGCCCAGGTGCACCTCGCGCGGATGGTGGGACCAGTGGGGTTCTCGCGCATCGTGGCGGTCAAGCGCCTGCACTCGCACTTGGCCCTCGAGCCCGAGTTCGTCTCCATGTTTCTGGACGAGGCGCGGCTCGCCGCACGGGTCCAGCACCCCAACGTGGTGCCGATCTTGGACGTGGTGTCGCTGCCGAGCGAGCTGTTCATCGTGCTCGAGTACGTGGCCGGCGAGTCGCTGGCGGAGCTTTCACGGCGCCAGACCCAGGCCGGGCAGCGCCTGCCGCCGGCCATCGCCAGTGCCATCTTGGTGGGCGCGCTCATGGGGCTGCACGCGGCACACGAAGCCAAGAGCGAGACCGGCGCTCCGCTCGAGATCGTACACCGGGACGTTTCGCCCCAGAACGTGATGGTCGGTACGGACGGACTGGCCCGGGTCGTCGACTTCGGGATCGCGCACGCCGCCGAGCGACTCGCGACGACGCGCACCGGCCAGGTCAAGGGCAAGCCCGCCTACATGTCTCCGGAGCAGATCTCGGGCGGGGAGGTGGACCGCCGTACCGACGTGTACTCGACGGGCGTCATGGCCTGGGAGCTGTTCTCCGGCCGCCGGCTGTTCCAGGCCGGGAGCGACGCCCGGCTCTTCCAGCTGGTGAGCGCCGGAGCGAAGCCCTCGCTCGGGGAAGTCGCCCCCGAGCTTCCGGAAGAGCTGGTCGCGGTGGTGACGCGGGCCATCGCCCTCGATCCCGGGCAGCGCTTCTCGACCGCGCGGGACTTCGCGCTGGCCCTCGAGCACGCGCTCACTCCGGCGTCGCAGCGCGCGGTCGCCGACTGGGCAGAGCGCGTGGCAGGGCCCGAGCTCCGCGAGCGCGCGGCCCGGGTGGCACGCATCGAGGCGGGAGAGCACGGCACCCCCACGTCGCAACCGGCGCCCGCGCCCAGCGCAGCAGCCACCGCCGTCGCCACCGAGCATCGCGACGCGCAACTCGAGCCGCCACCGCCGGCGGGCGAGATCACCGTCCGCCGGGAGCCGCGCACCGAGCCACGAGCGCCGCGCGATCGGCTGTGGCTCGCGCTCGTGGGCTCGCTGCTCGGGGCGGTGCTGTTTTGCGCCATCGTACTGGTCGTGCTCGCGGCGCGAGGGCGGGACCAGACGGTCTCGCCGCCCGCCACCGCTCTGGCGTCGACCCCAGAGCTCGCCGCCGCCAGCGCTCCTCCGGCAAGCGCCCGCGCCCCTGTGGCGGACGCGGAAGCCGCCCCCGCGCCGTCGGCGAAACCCGCCGCCAAGCCGCCGGTCGGGGCCGCGCGCAAGAACCCGTGCGACCCGCCGTTCACCTACCGCGGAAACGTGAAGGTCCCGAAGCCCGAGTGCTTCTGACTACGAGCCTTGCGCGAGCAGGGCGCGACAGCACACGACCGAGGTACCGGTCGGGCTCACCGTCCCGCTCGCCTTGGCTTCGCCGGTTGGCTCGCACGTGCCGCTGGTCTTACCGGCGACGTCGACGCGCCCGTGGGTGAGCCCGGAGAAATCCTTGCAGTTCGTGAAGCTCTGGGCGGACAGTCCACAGTTGGCCTGGCAAGCGGCGTCTTGGCAGAGCGTCACCTGGGTGTCCGGACAGGTGGGCGGGCTGCACGAGCAGGCCGAATCGTCGCAGCTGCGCTGATCCTCGAAGCCCGTCGCGAACACGTACTTGTGGGAATAGTTGTCAGGGCACGAGCCACCTGCGCCCGGCTTCGCGACGAGGCACGGTGAGGGATCGAAGGGAGCTCCAGCCGCCGCCGCACACACCTCGCCGGAGGCGCAACCGGCGTCGCCGGGCAGCTGATCCAAGCAAGCCAGCACCCGCACGGCGAACGCGGGCGACCTCGGCGCCGCCTGCGCGGTGCAGGTCGCGCCCGCCGCGGGAACGACCGCCGTCGACAGCTCCCCGCTTCCGGTGAGCGGTGTGCAGCTGCTCGAGGTGATGAGCTGCGCGGGTGCGCCCGTGCAGCCCTTCTTCGGGTAGATGGCCAGGGCGCAGGTCGAGCCGCTCGCCGGACCGACGCATTCGCAGGCGCAACCGGTGTCCTTCGCGCCCTGCCCCATGGCCACCCCCGCGACGGTCCCGCTCGGACAGAGGTCGCTGGCCTTGGCTGCGACGAAGAGCCGCGCGTGGTCGAACCCGGCGGGGGCCTGCGGGGTGCACCGACAGCGCTCTGCGGCGCAGCTCGAGCAGGCGGCTTCCGCCGGCCCGGCGTAGTCCTCGAGCGAGAAGAAGACGTTGCAGGCCGCGAGCGCGCTCGACGAGCCGACCGCGACGACGGCAGCGAGTCGGCGGCGGCTCATCGCTTGCGGTGGGCGCTCACGTCGATGCCCAGGCGTTTGATTTCTTGATAGAGCCAAGGGCGCCCGCACCCGAGATCGCGCGCCACCTGCGCGACGTTGCCTTCGCGGAGCGCCAGCGCGGTCACTACCTTCGCCCGGAACACGGCGTCTTCGCCTTGCGCCGGGCTCTGCGCGGCCGGGCGAGCGCCGCCGGTGGCGACCGCGGAGGGCAAGTGTGCCACCAGGATCTGCGACGCCCCATCGGCGGCGGCACGAGCCGCCGACGTGAGCACGGCCGCTCGGAGCTCGCGCACGTTGCCGGGCCAGCGCCACAGCATCAGCCGCGCCATGGCCTCGACCGAGAACCCGGCCCCCCCGGGGGGGAGGAAATGCGCGGCGAGCAGGGGCACGTCCTCGGCGCGATCGCGCAGCGGGGGCAGCGCGATGCGCCAGGTCGAGATGCGGTGCAAGAGGTCGGGGCGAAAGCGCCCGCTTTCGGCCAGCGCGTCCAGGTCGGCGTTCGTCGCCGAGACCACCCGCACGTCGACGATGCCGGCGCGGTCCTCACCCACCCCGCGGACCTCACCCGTCTCGAGGACTCGCAGCAGCTTCGCTTGAGCCGCGAGCGGCAGGTCGGCGATCTCGTCGAGGAACAAGGTGCCGCCCTGCGCCGAGCGGAACAACCCGGTGCGTGCTTGATGGGAACCCGAGAACGCTCCGCGGGAATGCCCGAAGAGCTCGGACTCGACCAGCTCGGTCGGAATCGCGCTCGAGTTCACCGGGACGAACGGGCCGACCCGGCCGCTGGCCGAGTGCACCGCCTCGGCGACTCGCTCTTTGCCCGTGCCGGTCTCGCCCAGCACCAGCACCGGGTGGCCGAACGGCGCGACGGTGGCCACCGCGCGAGCCACCTCGGCCATCCGTGCGCCGCCCACCAACGGCGGTCGTGAGCAGGGTGGATTCTGGCGAAAGCGCTCGACGTCGTCCACCACCATGAGCAAGGTCTTGCCCAGTCGAATGCACGAGCCGACCGCCGCGAAGGTGCACGGTTCGGTGACCCGCCGCTCGTCGACGAACGTCCCGTTTCGGCTGCCGAGGTCGGTCACCGTGACCCCCCCAAGAGCGGGCGCGAGCTCGACGTGCTCGCGCGACATCTGTGAGTCGTGCAGCTGCCAGGCGGCCCCTTCGTCGCGACCCACTCGGCGGCGTGCGGTCACCGCCAGGGTTCGCGGCTCGGCGGGCGTGCTCTCTTCCGAGAACACGACGACGACCCCGGCGACCGCCCGCGACCCCGACGACTGCTCGGGCCCCTGGCGCGTTTCGGTCACGTCGGCCATACCGCTCGGACTCTACCCCCAGAGCCGTTCTCGATGAAGCCGGAGTGTTGGACCCGGGCGCGTGCCGCCAGCGCGTGGTGGTAGCATCCGACCGTGCGCACTCGAAACCGGTGGGCAGGCCCAGCGCTCGGAGCGCTCACGCTCGCCCTCGTCACTGGGCTTTCCCGCGGCGCGCGCGCGGCGGACAAGGCGACCTGCCTCGGCGCCTACGAGTCCGCGCAGACCAGCAAGAACGGCGGCAAGCTGCGAGCTGCTCGCAGCAAGCTGCTGGTGTGCGTCGAGCCCGAATGCCCCGCGCTCTTGCGGGCAGACTGCGTGACCTGGCTGGCGGAGGTCGACCGCGCCATGCCCACGGTGATCGTCGTCGCGCGGTCCGCCGGCAAGACGCTGTCGGACGCCCGGGTCTCGGTCGACGACGAGCCGCTGGCCGAGTCCCTCACCGGGACGCCGCTCGAGGTCGACCCCGGCGACCGGGTGGTCCGGGTGGAGTCGCCCGGGCACGCGCCCGCGCAAGTCACGCTGACGATCCGCGGCGGTGAGAAGAACCGAGTGGTCGAGCTCGAGCTCACGCCACGCGCTGCCCCGACCCGGTCGGCTTCGGGGCCACCGGTCGTGAGCATCGTGCTCGCCGGGGTGGGGGCGGTGGGTCTGGTGAGCTTCTCGTACTTCGGCCTGCGGGGCCTCGACCGGCGCAGCGAGCTCGGCGCCTGCAAGGGCCGGTGCGCCGACGCCGACGTCGACGCGGTTCGCGCCGACTTCGGCGCCGCGGACGTGTCACTGGCGATCAGCGCGCTGGCGTTCAGCGGCGCCGCCTACTTCTACTTCGCCCGGAGCAACGAGCAGCCTGCCCCGGTGGGGCTGGGAATCGCGCCCCGCCGCGGCGGAGTCCAGACGGCGATTCAGCTCGCCTTCTGACGTGGGCGCCGCCGGAGCAGCGCGCAGAAGCCCAGCAGAGCGACCACCAGCGGCCCCGTCGACGCCGGGCGAGTCGAAGCGATGAACGCGCACCCCTTCTCGATGGGGATCGTGCCCGAGCGAACGTCCTCCGCCACCCCGTCGAAGCCATCCGACTCGTAGTCGGGATCATCCGACACCTCGTCGGTCCCGATGCCAGTGTCGTCCTCGTCTCCCCACCCTCCACCGCCCGCGCCACCGCCGCCCGCCGCACCGGCTGCGCCGCCGGCCGGGAGGTCGCCGTCGGTGATCCAATACCCAGGGCCATCGGGGGGCTCTTCGGCATTTGCGCCGCCGCCGCTCCCCGCACCACCACTCCCCGCCCCGCCGCTGCCGCCGGCTCCGCCAGCCGGCGCGCCGCAGGTCTCGAGCTGGTGCACCGTGGCCTCGTACGGAAGGCAGAACAGGTCCGCTTGTGACTTGCACGCGGAGTCACTGCCGCCCACCATCCAAAGCTTCGTACGACTGCCGTCCGAGCACTCGACCTTGCACGCGCACTCGTCGGGTCGGGGGCAGTGCTCGACCCGGACGCGGAGCTCGGCCTTGGGTCCGAACCCGCGGGGGTTGCTCCACGCCTTGCTGTAGTCGCGGAGTCGCCACCGAGACTTGTAGACCCCCGGCTGCGCCGGCGCCTTGGCATCGATGCCGTCGTGGATGGCGCGGGTGCGGCGGCAGCCGCGGCTCATCGTGCACTCCTTGGCCTTCCGATCGCCGCGCACCCAGTCGTTGGCGTTCCAGCGAAGGCTGTACCGCGGCTTGCCCGTCAGGCGATCCGCCTTCCCGCTGGCGGTCTCCAAGAAGACGTCGCTGCCGACTTCGTCTCCGCGCCCCGGCTCGTCGCGCCAGACGGCGCTGCCCATGTTCCGGAACGAGAGCGTGAAGCGGAAAGGCTGACCCTCGCACGCGCGGAAGTGGGCCTGGGCGCCGCGCTCCTTGGGCAGATCGCTCCACAGCTTCACCCAGGCGCTCGCGCGAAGCTCCGGTTTCACGGCGGCGAGCTCCTGCGACGCGACGTCCTCTTCGCTGCTCGACGCACACCCCCCGGCGCCAAGCGCCAGGGCGACGACCAGAGGGCGGAGGCTGAGCGCCGGCATCTTCGAGGGGCGCCCCCAAGCAGGAGGCGTTCCATCCACAGGCTACACCGCGCCTGCCACTCCCACCAGGCGGTGACCACGAACAGCCGAGGACTGGTGACCGACGCCGCCCTCGCTCTCACCTGCGCGCGACGGTGTCAGTGACATGTCGTGACAGCGGAGCGCATCGAAGCAGCGGGAAACGTCGGGGCGGAGCACGATCGGGTGTCAGCCCGCGCGTGCGTGACCTGCACCTTCGGGACCTTCCCCGATGGCAGGGCCCTTGCACTCGCAGCGCCGTATGCTCCGTGGCAAGAGACGCCGCCAGCGCGGCGCGGCAATGGTCGAAGCTGCCGTCGTCGCGGTCTTCATGCTGATGATGTTCGCCAGCCTCTGGGCCGCAGTGAGCTACCAGGCAACCAAGCTGCGCGCGATGGACGACGCCCGTCACGCGGCGTGGGCCCTCGCGTTGGCGCCTTGCCAAGGTAGTGGCGACACCCTCGCTGACGTCGCAGATGCCACCCAGGACTCGGGCTCGGGCGCGCTGCCGAGCACCAAACAATCGGATCAGTTCCTGGACGTGCGCGCCGGCTCCCTCGCCAAGGACGCCGGCTACGTGGACCTGACCCGCCAGCGTCAGGTGAAGTTCCCGAAGCTGATGGGGGGCAGCACCTACGAAATGCGGGGGCGAATGTATCTGCGCTGCAACGAGCCCGTGCCGCCAGAGACCGCCCGAGATCTGTTCATGACCGCCGTGGGGGTCGCCAAGTACACCTACGGGTTCTGAGCCTTGCCCGGGTCGGCGGGCCGTGGCAGCTTCTCGCGCGACGCGGGAGAGTTCGGCATGCGCATTCGATCGTTGGTGATGGTGGTCGTGGGGTGTTCGGTGGGGGTCGCCTGTGGCGGCAGCGACGACTCGGACGACACCGGCGGCGGCGCGACGTGCGCCGCGGATCCGCTCAGCTGCGGCGCCGACAAGACCTGTTGGCTGGTGGACATGAACACCGGCCGCCTCGACTGCTTGATCGCGCCGACGGACAAGGCCCAGGGCGCCGCCTGCCAGAACGTGGTCGGGCAGGCGCAGTGCAACGCGGGCCTCTCGTGTTTCCCCGATCAGTCCGGCAGCGCCAGCGGGACCTGCCAGCCCTTCTGCGCGCCGAACCAGGGCTGCGCGGGTGGGGCGCTGTGCACCGGGCTGAAGCTCGCGAGCGCTCCGAGCTCGACGCCGATCTACGTGTGCGCGCCCGCCGGCACGGGTGGCACGGGCGGCGCGGGCGGCGCCGACGGCGGCGGGGGCACCGGCGGCACCGACGGCAGCAGCGGTGGGAGCGCCGGCAGCGGCGGCGCACCGGACGCCGGCGCGGATTGACGCCCCGCGCATGACGCCGCGCGCTCTGATGCGCTGGGCGCTCTGGGCGACGGTCGCCCTCGAGCTGACCCTGGTCGACGGTGCGTTGCGGGGAGCTCGGTGGGGGCTGGTCGGCGGCGGGGCCAGCGTCGCACTCTGGGGCGGGCTCGCGCTCTGGGCGCAGCAGCCCGTCAGTCGCGCGGGCGTCGCGGTCGTGCTCGGCGCCGTCCTGGCCGTCCAGATCTCGTTCTTCCGGGGCTATCGCACCTTCGTCGATCTGGACGCGGCCCTGGCGGCGAAGCGGATGTG
This sequence comes from Myxococcales bacterium, assembly GCA_016191785.1. Classification (GTDB taxonomy): domain Bacteria; phylum Myxococcota_A; class Polyangia; order Polyangiales; family Polyangiaceae; genus JADJKB01. Next base: position 335,314 of record JACPVJ010000082.1, read on the forward strand.
GACCGACGTTGCTCCCGTGGTGGCAGCCAACCTGCCCGCCGTGCTGGGGCTCGCGCTCGCGCTGAGCATGCTCCACTTCGCGTGCCTGAGCTTCGCGCCCAGAGGCCACGCTCGAAGCGGCATGCTCGCCGCGCTGGCGGGCGGAGCGCTGCTGCCGCTTTCCGGCACCACGCCGGACGCCAGCGCCGCCCGGGCGCTCTCGGTGCTGGTTCGCCAGCCCGCGGCGCGCGCCTCGGGAAACGTGCAGCTCCCCGAGCTCGCGAGCGCGCGGCCCCGCCTACCCCACGTGCTGTTCGTGCTGACCGAGAGCGTACGCGCCAGCGACTACTGCCAAGACCCGACCACGCCGTGTCCCACCGCGCCGGAGACTGCGGCGCTGCTCCCCGATCGGGTGGCGCTGCGCCGCCTCCACAGCGTGGGGAGCTACTCGGCCATCGCGGTCAACGCCCTACTCGGCGGGCGCATCCCCGGCGGCTCGCGGAGCGCCGTGGCCGAGACCCCGTTGGTCTTCGACTTCGCGCGTTCGGTCCGCGCCGGGGGCGCTCGGATCAAGGTCCACTACTGGTCGGCGCATGTGGACTCGCTGTTCGAGCGCAGCGACGTGCGCAGTGCGACGGACTCGTTCGTGACGCTGGAAGACCTGGTGGGGCGGAGCGTCGACAGCCTGGAAGAGGTGCGCGATCGTCAGCCCGACGCGCTGCTGGCCGAGCTGGCCAGCGCGCGCCTGGCCGGCACCGAAGGACCGCTGTTCGTCATGTTGCACCTCTCCGGGACCCACGCGCCATATTGGGTCGATCCGCGCCACGCTCCGTTCCAGCCGTCCAGGCACTCGGCGTCTTGGTCTGGCCTGGCTGAGCTGCACAACGCCTACAAGAACGCGATCTTCACGCAAGACGCCCACGTCGCACGGGTGGTGCGCGCGTTCCTCGCTCGCGCCGGCGCCGAGCCCTGGCTCGTCGCGCTCACCAGCGATCATGGCGAAGCATTTGGCGAGCACCACGCCATCCACCACGGCCAGAACACCTACCCCGAGCAGATCCACGTTCCCGGATTCCTGGCCTGGGGCAACGGCGCCCTCGACGCCGACCAGGCTGGGGCACTCTCGTCTCACAGAAACGACGCGCTCAGCCATCTCGACTTCTTGCCCACGCTGCTCGACGCCTGGGGGGTGTGGGACGCCTTCCCCCTGACGGCGGTTCGCGGCCGCCTCGAGGGGCGAAGCCTGCTGCGCCCCTTCGCCGGGCCGCGGGCGCCGCTCCCCCTCACCAATTGCACCGAGCTCTTCCCGTGCCCACTGAAGAACTGGGGCGTGCTCGGCGAGCGCCACGCGCTGGTGAGCCAGGCGTGGGACAGCGGCTTTCACTGCGTCGAGCTCGAGGGCGGGCACGCCAGGCCGAGCCTTGACGCGCCGGAATGCGGGCAGCTGCTCCGCGCCTCGCGAGCGCTCTGGCCCAGGCTGCCGAACGGCGAACCGAACCGATGACCGTCGCCCTCGACTGACCGCCGCGAGGGACCGCGGCGGCGGAAAGCGGGCCGACGGTTATCGCTTGGCTTCTTGCTTCGCCTTCTTCTTCTGCTGCTTCTCCTTGGTCGACAGCTTCGCCTTGTTGTTCTTGGCTTGCCTCACTTGCCCTTTGGCCATCGTCTCTCTCCTGGTGGTAGCGCGGCCGCGCTCTCGGCACGGACGCTGCGGTCCGATTCATACCACGTTCGTGCGAACGTTGGTCGCGTCGCGCAGCGTCCGGGGCAGCTTCCGCGGCTCGGCGCCCCGAGGGGTGCCGGCTCAACCACCGCCGAAGTCGTCGAGGACGCCGGCGCCGGTGGGCGTCGCCCACCCGAACCCGATGTACCCCGGCTTGGTGTAGTGCGCCCAAGACGAGATGTTTCCGCTGAGCTTGACGGTGGCGTTGACATAGACGCCGACCGTACCGTCGCTCAAGACGCGAGCGCCGAGCACGTCCCCGTCATTCAGCGTCAAGGTGGTGGAGGCGTGCGTCTTCCACGTGCCGCTCTCGCAGCTCTCGATGCTGACCTGCTTCGAATTGGGCAGGTACAAGATCTCGAGGGCCTCGCACCCGTTGTTCGCATCCTGACGCTTCATGCTGAGGTAGAGCTCACCGGCGCCGGCGTCGACCTTCTTCACGGTCACGTAGGCCTCCTGGGTCGCGCAGCGCACGTCCTTCCAGAGCATCACCGCGTCGCCAGCGCTCTTGGCGAGGCTCGAGAGCGCGCCGCCCTCGAGTTTGAAGTCGCCCAGCTGACCGAGCCATTTGGTGATGTCGATGCTCGATGCGTTGAAGTCGTCCAGGACGGCGGTGGACGGAAACGCGCCGCTCAGCGCCGGGCACCCGGCCCCGCCGTCGCCCGCGCCCGCGCCACCACTGCCGCCCGCGCCGCCGCTGCCGCCCGCGCCACCACTGCCGCCCGCACCGCCGGCTCCGCCCACGCCACCTCCGCCCACGCCACCTCCGCCCGACGGCGCGCCGCCCGCGCCGCCGCTCCCGCCGCCGCCGCTCCCTCCGCCGCCGACGGCACCACCCGCCCCCGCCGCGCCGCCGCTGCCCGCGTTTCCCCCGGAGCCGCTCGCCCCACCGGTGTTGCCTTGCCCGACCACGTAGTCTTCGTCGATGCCGAGCAGCGTGGTGCAGCCGCACGAGAGCAAGAGCAAGAAGAGAGGTTCGAGCCGCACCACCCTTACTTTTTCCGAGTTCGGGCCGCTCCGCAACGCGAGAGTCGAGTGCGCGGCTATCCGACATCGACGAACCAGTTGGGCCCCTGTAGGCTGAGATTCAGTGTCTGCTCGCGCAAGGAAGGTCACGGCAGCGCTGGCCATCACCGCCGTGCTCGGTGTGTCGGAGCGCTGCCTCGCCCAGGACTCGGCCGCGGCCGAGGCGCTGTTCGACAAGGCGCTGGCGGACTTCGACGCGGGCCGGCTGGACGCGGCCTGCCCGGCGTTCGCCGAGAGCCAGCGTCTCGACCCGCGCCCGGGAACGCTCTTCACCTTGGCAGAGTGCGAGGCCCGAGCCGGGCTGCTGGCGTCGGCCGTCGGTCACTACGGTGACTATCTCGCGCAGTTCGGGCGCATGACCCAGGCCGAGCAGAAGAAGCAGCGCGGCCGGGACAAGATCGCGCTCGGCGCCCTCGAGAAGCTCCGGCCCGACGTGCCGCAGCTCACCATCGTCGTCCCCGAGGGCACCCCGCCCGACGCCAGCGTGTCCCGAAACGGCAAGGCCCTCGGGCGCGCGGCCCTGGGCGTCGCCTTGCCGGTCGATCCCGGCGAGCACGAGGTCGTGCTCACGCTGACCGATGGCCGCACCTCCCGGAAGGCCCTCACGCTGGCGAAGGGGGCGAAGGAACGCGTCGTCCTCGACCTGCCGGCCGCGAGCGCCCCCGAAGCACCCGCACCGGCGTCGGTGCCGCCGCGCGAAGCGCCGGTCACGACTCGCCCAGGCTCGAGCCCGTGGCCGTGGGTGATCGGCGGTGTGGGCGTCGCCGGCATCGCAGTCGGGTCGGTCACCGGCCTGATGGTGCTCGGCAAGAAGAAGACGATCCAAGACCACTGCGACGGCCCGGTCTGCGACGTCACCGGCAAAGAGGCCGCGGACTCTGCGAAGACCCTGGGCTGGGTCAGCACCGCCGGCTTCGGCGTCGGAGTGGTCGGCGTGGGGGTGGCGACCGCCCTCTTGATCGGCGGGGGCAGCCAGAAGACCGAGCGTGCCACGCGCACGCTTCCGGTGGTGGTGGCGACGGAGCGGGGCGCGTGGCTCGGCCTGCGGGGCGCGCTGTGACGGACTCGCTCCCGGGCGGGGCGCCGCTCTTGCTCGGCCGCTACGCGCTGTACGACGAGCTGGCGTCGGGCGGGATGGCCACCGTGCACCTCGGGCGATTGCTCGGGCCGGTGGGCTTCGCGCGCACCGTGGCGATCAAGCGCCTGCACCCGCAGCACGCGAAGGACCCAGAGTTCGTCGCGATGTTCCTGGACGAAGCTCGGCTCGCCGCGCGGATCCGTCACCCGAACGTGGTGGCGACGCTCGACGTGGTGGCGACCACGGGCGAGGTGTTCCTGGTCATGGAGTACATCTCCGGCGAATCGATGGCGGCTCTGCTAGGTGCCTCGTTCCGCGCGAGCAAACGAGTGCCGATGCGCTACGCGGTGCACATGGTGTCCGGTGCACTGCAAGGGTTGCACGCGGCGCACGAGGCCACCAACGACAAGGGCGAGTCGCTGCACATCGTCCACCGAGACGTCTCGCCCCACAACATCTTGGTGGGTACCGACGGCGTCGCGCGAGTGCTCGATTTCGGCGTCGCGAAGGCCGCAGGCCGGCTGCAGACCACGGACGAGGGCCGCATCAAAGGCAAGCTCGCGTACATGGCTCCCGAGCAGCTCTCGAGCCAAGCCGTGAGCGCGCGGACCGATCTGTTCGCGGCCAGCGTCGTGCTCTGGGAGGCCCTCGCCGGTCGTCGCCTCTTCCCGGGCGCCGACCCGGCCGAAATAGTGGGCAAGGTGCTGAACGCGCCGCTCGAGCCGCCCAGCCTCTCGAACGCAGAGATCCCCAAGGCGCTGGACGAGATAGTACTCAAAGGCCTCAGTCGCGATCCCGATCAGCGGTTCGCCAGCGCGCACGAGATGGCCGAAGCGCTCGATGCGGCGGTGGGACTGGTCTCACCGCGCGAAGTCGGCGCCTGGGTCAAGACCTGCGTGGGCGAGCGACTGAGCGAGCGCTCGGCGCGCATCGCCGAGATCGAGCGCTCGTCGTCGTCGATCGAGGTCCAGGGCGAGCCCAGGGCCGCGGACGTGCTCGCTCGTTTTTCGCCGCGTCCGACCCAGGCCTCGATGGAGACGCTACCCGCTTCCGGAACGGGCCGCTCCCAGATCGGTTCGGTCGTCGAGGCTCGCGACTCGATGACCACGAGCCCGCGCTCACGGTGGGTCGTCCCGCTTCTGGGCGGCGCCGCCCTGATCGTCGCGGTGGTCGGCGGCATCGCCCTCGCCAGCCGCAAGCCGGCGCCGGAGGCGGCCGTGGCGACGACCGCCGTGGCGACCGTCGTCGCGCCCAGCCCGTCGCCGAGCGCGAGTGCCAGCCCGCGCGAGCCCGAGCCGGTCGCGTCCACGCCGCCTCCACCCGCGGCTCCCGCCTCTGCTTCCTCGGCCCCGGCCGCGCCGTCGCCGTCCGTCAAGAAAATCGCGCCCCGAGGTCCCGCGCCGAAGAAGCCCGCCGAGCCGATCTACACGCGCGATTGAGACGGCCGAGCGCTCAGCCTTGCTCGACGGCGAGCTGGTCGAGCTCCGGCCGGCTGAGGTGCTTCTGGGCCTGTCCGAAGATGATGTTCTCTTCACGGAAAATGTGCAGCCGCAGGGCCTCGCTCAAGGCCTTGCACTGACGCACGCCCGACGCCAACGCGATCAGCCCCGACTTGCGATCCGGCAGGCGGCTCGAGAGTCCGACGAACCCGATGGCGACCGCGGCTTGTTTCACCGCCGTCAGGTGGTCGTCCTCCATCACGTCCACGCCGGTGCGCTTCGCCTCCGAGGCCGAGTGCTCGCCGACGGCGATCAGCCGCTCGCGGAGCAGTGGAAAGAGTCGGCGCTCTTCGCGGCGGTGATGCACCGCCAGCTCGGCTTCGATGAACGCGAAGACCTCGGTGAGCGCGGCCGCGGCCTCGGCGCTCAGCCCGCCAGCTTCGACCTTTGCCACGGTGGCGTCCAGCGCATCCAGTCGCTCGACGATGCGCCGGTGGTCGTCGACCAATCGCTTCAAGAAGGGGTGCAGCTGCTCGTAGGGCACGGCCTCTTTGGCGGGCGGCTCGAAGGCGTCGGGCGGGTCCATGGGCGACAGCTCTTCGCCCCCCGGGTCCTTCTCGACGTTGCGGATCAGGGGATCGTCCTCAGCGAGCTTGCGCATGTCCATGGTCGGGCCTCGAAGGGCGGTGCATAGCACGGCGCGGACGGACCGGGAGTGCACGGGCCTTCGAGGCCACGAAGTAGGGACGACCCGACGGGCGCGCCGGGCACGGGAAAAAAACCGCAACCGAGCCGCCCAATGCCCCGATGGGGCGCCTGCTCAGTTCGAGCAGGAGGATCCATTTTCCCATGTCACGCATCCATGTCGTTTCCAGTTTCTTGGCCCTGATCACCGCCGCGACGGCCTTCGCTTCTGGCTGCTCTGGCGGTGACGACTTCGACCCGTCCGAGGACGGCGCCACGGGCGGCGCGTCCGCTTCCGGAGGCGCCGGCGGATCTGGCGGCAAGGCCTCGGGGGGCAGCGGCAGCTCGTCCAGCGGCGGCGGCTCGGCGAGCAGCGGCGGGGCCGCGGGCACCGGCGGGGCCGCGGGCACCGGCGGGACCGACACTGGCGGGGCGGCGGGCACCGGCGGCGAAGGCGGAACGGGCGGCAACCCTGGGGGCGAGGCCAACGGCAGCCCGTGCATTTCCGGAACCGAGTGCGTCAGCGGGGTTTGCGCCGACGGCGTGTGTTGCGGCACCCCGTGCGACGGCGAGTGCCAGAGCTGCAGCGTTCCTGGCAAGGCGGGGACGTGCACGCCTCACGCAGCCGACACCAACCCCGAGAACGGCTGCTTGGGCAGCGCCACCAGCGCCGGGGCCTGCACCGGCGTGTGCGACGGCAAGGGCGCCTGCAAGCTGCCGGGCAGCGAGAAGACCTGCGGCACGACCAGCTGCGCGGCCGGCAAGCAAACTGGAAAGTCGTGCAACGGCACCGGGGCCTGCGTCGAACAGCAGTCCTCGTGCGCGCCCTACGTGTGCGGAGCCATCGCCTGCAAGAGCGCGTGCAACGTCGACACGGACTGTGTGACCGGCAACTTCTGCAAGGCTGGCACCTGCACTCCGAAGCAAGAGCTGGGGGTGGCCTGCACTGCCAGCACTCAGTGCAAGAGCAACAGCTGCGTCGATGGCTCGTGCTGCGCGGCGGCCAGCTGCGGCGCCGGGTTCTCGTGCTCGACTGGGGTGTGTCTGTGCAACGGCCAGGTGTGCGGGGCCGGCGACAGCTGCATCTCGTGGTACGAGGACAACGACGGCGACGGCTTCGGCGACAAGAACAAGAGCGCAAAGGGCTGCTCGAGCAAGCCCCCAACCGGCAAGCCGTACGTGAAGGACGCCACCGACTGCTACGACGCCAACAAGAACGCCTTCCCGGGGCAAACCGCGTTCTTCCCCATTCACCGGGGCGACAACAGCTTCGACTACGACTGCAGCGGGGGCGAGGACAGGAAGTTCGCGAACGTCGGGACGCTGTCGTGCGTGGACTGCCACGCGTGGGCGGTCGACCTCTGCATGCCCGAGATCAAGTGCGGCTTCCCGGTGTTGGGCGGTGGCACGCTGGAGAGCATGGGGTTCTCGTGCAACGCAGCGGGCAACTGCGGCGGCCCCAAAGAGACCGAGGGCTTCGTCACCGACGTGCCGTGCGGCGGCTCGGCGGACCTGAAACGCTGCTTCACCTGCGCAATGGCCACGCCGCAGAGTCAGGGCCCCACCCAGCAACAGTGCCGCTGACGGCAAACGATCGCGATTCGCGCCGCTCCCGCTGGTCGGGGGCGGCGCGGTCGTGTTTTTCGTTGCGCCGCGGGAGGGTTCCCTTCAGGTTGAGTCGGCCGTGAGGTCCAGCCTGCTCCTGTGTGTCCTGTCGGCGGCCTGCGCGCCCCTGCCTTCACCCAAACAAGCCCAGCCCGGCGTGGTCGAGCACATCGTGGCGGTCCAGCCCGATCCGGGGCAGCGCGCCGGCGTCGTGTTGCTACAGTTCCACGGCGAGGTGCACCGCACCGGCGATCTCTTCGTGGTGCTCGACGAGAACGGCTATCGCGGCATGGTGCGCACCCGGCGGCAGGCCAGCGTCGACTGCGATCACTGCCCGGGGCCGCTGATCGAGGCCGAGCTCGAGGCGGGGCAAGGCCCGGCTGCCGTGGGAGCAGTGGCGGTAGGGCCAGTTCAGGGTCCCGCGCCCAAGGCCCGGCTGGGCAGGGTGACCCGTCGCCGCGCTCCCACAGCGAGCTGGCAGCCGACGCTTCAAGTCGATCTCGACGGTGACGGGCGCTGGGACTGGACCGAGGCCGAGCGGTGCGGCCACTCGGTGCCGTCGGGTTGCGCCGGTTCGGTCGAGGTCTGCGACATGTTCTGCACCGGTGTCGCGCCCGCAGGCAAAGAGCCGGACGCAGCGACGATGCGCTGCCGATCGGTGGTTCCGGATCTGACCGACTGTAGTCCTTGACGTCGCCAGGCAGGGACGCCAAGAAGGGCCGCATGATCCAGGTCGGTGACCGCGCCCCCGATTTCACCCTGGCAGATCATCTGGGCCGCCAGGTGAGCCTCGCTCAGTTCCGCGGCAAGCAGCACGTGATGTTGCTGTTCTACCCCCTCGACTTCACCCCGACTTGAAGCCGCGAAGTACCAGCGCTGGAAGCGCTGGCAAGCCGGTTCGCCGCCGCAGGCACCCAGCCCCTCGGCATCAGCGTGGACAGTGTGCACTGTCACGCCAACTGGGCCGCGGGCATGGGTGGCATTTCGTTCCCCTTGCTCGCCGACTTCCACCCGAAGGGCGCCGTCGCCAGCAGCTACGGCCTATATCTGGCGGAAAAGGGCATCACCGACCGCGCGACCGTCATCATCGACGCCGACGGCGTCGTGCGCCACGCCTCGTCGGTCACGCCCGCGGGCAGTCGCGACATCGCGGCGCTGGCAGGCCTGTGCGAGGAAGTGGCCCGGGCCCACGGCGGCGCGCTGCCCGCGGTGCCGGCGCCAGTGGGGGTCACGGGTGCGACGCTGTTCGTGAAGAACGGCTGCGGCTTCTCCCGCACCGCCCTCTTGGCCCGAACCAACTTGCACCTGGAGCAGAGCGTGCAGGTGAAGAACATCAGCGAAGATCCGGCCGCGCTGACCGAGGTCACGAAGCTCACCGGCAAAGAACAAGTGCCGGCCCTGGCGCTCGGCGAGAGCGTCCAGCTCGAATCGGCCGAGATCGTGAAGACCCTGGTCTCGAGAGTCACTGGCTGGTGACGTCGGCGGTCGGCGCCAAACCGTGCTAGCGTCCGACCATGGGCAAGTCGGGGCTGTTCGGGTTGGGGGCCGTGTGCTCCCTGAGCGTCGGGCTGCTGGTCGCATGCGGGGGTGACAGCAGCGCGGGTGGCTTTTCGGGCACGGGCGGCGCCGCCACGGGCGGGAGCGGCGGCGCAGCAGGTGGCAGTGGAGGCGCCGCGACCGGCGGCTCGACCAGCGGCGGCGCGGCGGGTGCCAGCGGCAGTGGGGGCGGCGGCGCGGTCGGGGGCGGCTCGGGCGGCGCGGGTGGCACCGGTCCGGCCTGCACCAGCAAGCCCACCGACGATCAAGACAAAGACGGCTTCACCGGCGCCGACGGCGACTGCAACGACTGCGATCCGCTGGTGAACCCGGGCGCCATCGAGTCGGCCGCGACGCCGAAGGACGACGACTGCAGCGGAAAGACCGACGACGCCCCCAAGCCTTGCGACGACCTGGTGTCGCTCGACGAGGCCGATCCGGTGACCGTGGCCAAGAGCATCGAGCTCTGCAAGAAGGCAGCGGGCGCCAAAGACTGGGGCGTGGTCAGCGCGAAGTGGGTGCTGCCGGACGGTCAGCCCATCCCCTCGGGCAGCGAGACGAACTATCACCTGGGGCACGGCGCGCTCTCGGCCTTCGGCAAGAACGGGAAGGTGCAGGCGGGCAAGCGGATGTTGGGCCTGTCGAGCGGCACGGCGCGAGCGCCGACGGACCCGGGCTACCAGGCGCCGAGCGGGTTCGACAAGGGATACGACTCGGGGAGCCCGTCCGGCTTTCCGAAAGAGTCGCCGGCCTGCCCGAACGTGACCACCGGCACGCCCCACGACGGCGTGGCGCTCGAGGTCGAGGTCCGCGCGCCCACCAACGCCGTGGCCTACACGTTCGACTCGAACTTCTACACCTACGAGTGGCCAGGCTACGTGTGCAGCCAGTTCAACGACTTCTTCCTCACCCTGATGGCGCCCATGCCGACCGGCTTGACCGACGCGAACGTGGTGTACGACGCCCAGAACAACCTGATCAGCGTGAACTCGGCGCTGCTCGACGTCTGCGGCTGCGACAGCGGGCCGCCGTGCACCGCTGGCACCAAGTCCTATTCGTGCGCGCAAGGCGCGAGTCTGCTCGAAGGCACGGGCTTCGGGAAGGACAGCCCCAGCGCTCTCGACCACGGCGCCACCGGGTGGCTGGTCACCACGGTTCCGGTCGAGGGCGGCAAGACCTTCACCCTGCGCTTCACGGTCTACGACTCCGCCGACGGGGTGCTCGACTCGACGGCGATCATCGACAACGTCACCTGGCTCTTCTCGGACGCGCCGGCCAAGCCGACCACCAAGGCCAAGCCCTGAGCCTCACTTCACGGTGACGCTCCAGGGGAAGATCTCGACGTGCCACACCTGCGGGTGAGCGTACTTGCCCACGGTGATCGAGAGCATCTTCTGCCGCACGCAGAGCTGGGCGCCACCCCCGCCACTCATGCCGCCGGAGGTGGACCCGTCCGGGCGAAAGCCACACGAGCCGGTGTAGGCCTCGCTGGCTGCGCCGGCGGTCTTGTGCTTGGCGCACTCCACGGCGGCAGCCGCGGCGACAGCGTTCACCTTCTTCTGCGTCCCCGGGATGTCGAGGGGCTTGAGCTCGCCGCTCGCCGCCGTGACCGTGGCCGTGGCCGTGGCCGTGGCCGACGGCGCAGGCTGAGCGGTCGGCTCGGGTTCGGGGACCGGCGCGGACGCGTCGAGGGCCCCCGGCGCGCCCTTGACCCGCGCTGCGGACGCGACTTTGCCGCCGACGCTCCCGGTCGCCACCGCGGGCGCCGCGGGGGTGGGTTCGGGGGCGACCGTCGCGAGCGGGGCTGCGGAAGGCGGCGCGGCGGCTGAGACGCCATCGCTCGCACCCAAGAAGAACACCCCAGCGCCCGCCACGACCACGATCAGCCCACCCAGAAGGAGCAGCGCAGCCAGACCGATGACCAGCGGCACGAGCGACGACTTCTTGGCCGTGGGCTGGCTCGGGGTGGTCTGACTGATGGCCGGCTGGCTGGTAAACGCCGCCCGCGGGGGAGCGCTGACCACCGTCCCGGCGGCGAGCCCCTCCAGAGCGGCGAATGCCGCGTGCGCGTCCGAGAAACGCAGGTGGGGCTCGCGGCTGACCGCGCTCGCGAACCAGGCGTCGAATCCGGGAGACAGGCGCGCCTGCACCCCGTACTCGAGGGCGCGCTCGGAAGCCGGGACCAGGGGCTCCACCAACGTCTCTTTGAACAGCGCGCTCAGCGCGGCAGAGGGGTCGTTGGCGGTCTTCCAGTAGTAGCGCCCGGTGAGCAGGTGGAACGCGAGCAAGCCGAGGGCCCAAACGTCCGTCGCGGGCGTGATGGGCGCTCGCGGGTCGCTCTGCTCCGGCGCCATCCAGAGCGGCGTGCCTATCTGACCGGTGCCGCTCTCTTTAGCCTCGGCGGCCAGCTTGGCGATGCCGAAATCCAGCACTTTGACCTGGCGGCTCGCGTCGGCGCTCTGCACCTCGGCCAAGAACACGTTCTCGGGTTTCACGTCCCGGTGCACGATGCCCACCGAGTGGGCCGCGCCGAGCGCGTGACACAGCTGCCGGAAGATGGGGATCAGCTCGCCGATGGGCAGCGGACCGCGCCGTGCGGACAATGCCGCCAGATCTTCACCGTGAAGCAGCTCCATCGCGAGCCATGGAATGCCGACCTGGGCGTCGACCCCCGCCGCGATCACCTCGACCACGTGCTCGCTGGGAACGCGGCCGCCGATCCGCGCTTCTTGCTCGAAGCGCTCGCGCATGCGCGGCTCTGCGACCAGCGTGGGGTGCATCACCTTGAGGGCGCGCTTCTGCCCGGTGCTGACTTGCTCGACCAGCCAGACACCGCCCATGCCGCCGCGCGCGAGCTCGCGTTCGACGCGAAAGTCTCCCCCGACGACGGCGCCCTGCTGGAGCATCGCCCCGGGTTATGCCACGAGTCGGGCTTCACGCCGACCCGGATGGGCGCTAGCTTTCAAAGCATGCGGCGAGCATGACTCGGGGGGAAAACCGCGCTAGTCAGCGGGCATGACCGGCCCGCGATCGACCGAGCTCCTGAAACGCGCCGAGCGGCTCTTGCCCGGCGGGGTCAACAGCCCGGTGCGGGCGTATCGCGCGGTGGGCGGACACCCGCCGTTCATCGCCAGCGCCAGCGGGGCACGGCTGACGGACGCCGACGGGACGGAATACGTCGACTACGTCGGCTCGTGGGGCCCCGCCATCTTGGGCCACGCTCACCCCAAGGTCGTGGCGGCGGTCAAAGCCGCCGCCGAGCGCGGGCTCTCCTTCGGCGCCCCCACCGAGCTCGAGGTGCGCTTCGCCGAGGCCGTGATCGACCGCTACCCCAGCATCGAAATGCTGCGCTGCGTGTCGAGCGGCACCGAGGCCACGATGAGCGCGCTACGGGTCGCGCGCGGCTTCACCGGGCGCGACGTGATCGTGAAGTTCGACGGCTGCTATCACGGCCACTCGGACGCGCTCTTGGTCAAGGCCGGCAGCGGCGCGGCGACGTTCGGCAACCCCGACAGTGGCGGCGTCCCGGCCAGCGTGGTCGAGAACACCGCCACCCTGGCGTTCAACGACGAGGCCGCCCTGCGCGCGCTGTTCCGCGAGAGCGGCGCGCGGATCGCAGCGGTGATCGTCGAGCCGGTGGTCGGCAACATGGGTTGCGTGCCGCCCGAGCCGGGCTTCTTGCAGACCCTGCGGGCGCTGTGCACCGAGGCCGGCGCGCTCTTGGTCTTCGACGAGGTGATGACCGGGTGCCGTCTGGCACGCGGCGGCGCCCAAGAGCGCTTCGGCATCGTGCCGGACCTGACTTGCCTGGGGAAGGTGGTCGGCGGCGGGATGCCGCTGGCCGTGTACGGCGGGCGCCGAGACGTGATGACGAAGGTCGCGCCGCTCGGACCGGTGTACCAGGCCGGCACCTTGAGCGGGAACCCGGTGGCGGTGAGCGCCGGTCTGGCCACCCTGGCCGAGCTCGGGCCCGAGACGTACGTGTTGCTCGAGTCGCTGGGCGCGCGGCTCGAGGCAGGCCTCACGGCGGCGTTGAAGAGCACCGGCACCGCTGGCTGCGTGCAGCGCGTGGGCTCGATGCTCACGCTCTTCTTCCACCCCGGGCCGGTGCGCTCGTGGGGCGACGCCGACCGGTGCGATCGCGAGCGCTTCGGCCGCTGGCACGGCGGCCTGCTCGGGCGCGGCGTGTACTGGCCGGCGTCGCAGTTCGAGGCCGCGTTCATCAGCGCCGCGCACACCGAAGCGGACATCGACGCGACGGTGAAAGCGGCCACGGACGCGCTGAAGTGACGGTCACCCGGGCAGCATGCAGCCCGGGTTCTGGACCTTGAACTTCCGCTTCACGCTGCCCACGCCCTGGACGTCGATCGCGATCTCGAGATCCACCTTCTCGTTCGGCGACACCTCGCACACCGACTCGATGGGAAAGATGCCGAGGACGCTGAGCGATTCGCCGCCACAGTGCAGCGCGATGGCGCTGGGCGTCGGGGCCCCGGGCTTGCCTGCCGCCGAGAGCGTGGTGTCCGCGCGAACGCAGCCCGCCTCGACGCCGGTGACACGAATTCGATAGCCGACCATCGGGCTGCCTTGGCCGCCCCAGGTGAGCCCGAGCTCCGCTCCCTCTTCCAGTGCCTCGAAGGGCTGGGTGGGGTCCGCGGCGCCGATCTCGATCTTCGCGCCCGAAGCGTGACCGTTGAATGGCTGGTCGCAGGTCTCGACCAGGGGCGGCACCGGGCAACCGCCGCCGATGGCCCCTTCGCAGGTCGCCTGGCCGGACCAGCGCCCCGCTTGGCACGAGTAGGTCCAGGTGTTGGCGCCGTCACCCACCGGGTACTTGCAGCTGTCGCCGAGGTCGCAGCTGGCCCCGGGGAACGGAGCCTTCGCCGGGCAGTCGACGTCGGGGAGCGCACAGCCGCCGCCGCCGCCACCGGACCCGCCGGCACCCCCGGTGCCCTCCGCGTCTTGAACGCTCCCCGAGCAAGCGGCGAGCGGAAGGGTCAGGGCTAGGACGAGCTGGAGGAAGGAGCGGTGAGCCATGCGCCGGCGTGGTGCAACCTGTGTGCCGATGTCGCAGAAGCTCGCCTTCGAGAAATTCAGCCGGTTTCACCACTCGGCGCTGGCACAACGTGGCACTGGCGTGTCACCACGACCCGTGGCTGCCGTGGGAACCGTGGCTGCCGTGGGAGCCGTGGCTGCCGTGGGAGCCGTGGCTGCCGTGGGAGCCGTGGCTGCCGTGGGAGCCGTGGCTGCCGTGGGAACCGTGGCTGCCGTGCGAGCAGTGCTGGGCGGGGAAGGCGCCGTCGGGACCCCCGAGCTCCGGCGCGTCGGCGCAGTTGTCCTTCGCCTTCTCGATGACCCGGTCCTCGGTCTTGCTCAGCATTCCGCGAGCGCTTCGAGAAAACGTCGGCAACTTCCCCGACCCGTCGTTCTTGGGCGGCACGGCCCGAGCTTAGCTCATCGGCCCTGCCTGCACTAGGTCGCCGGCCCGGCTCAGACCGTGCGGCCCTGTTCGCCCTTCACGCGTTTGCGGAGGGTGGCCTGAGCCGCGGCCAGGCGCGCGATCGGCACCCGGAATGGCGAGCATGACACGTAGGCCAGCCCGACATCGTCGAAGAAGAAGATGCTCTCGGGATCGCCGCCGTGCTCGCCGCAGATGCCGAGGGAGATGTCGGGACGAGTCTGCTTGCCCCGGTCGACGGCCATCTGCACCAGCTGACCCACGCCCTCGGTGTCCAACGAGACGAAGGGCTCGTGGGCGAGGATGCCCCGATCGACGTACTCCGGCAAGAAGCGCCCGGCGTCGTCGCGGGACAGGCCCAGGGTGGTCTGGGTCAGGTCGTTGGTGCCGAACGAGAAGAACTCGGCGACCTCGGCCAGCTTGTGGGCCAGAAGGGCAGCGCGGGGCAGCTCGATCATGGTGCCGTACTTGTACTTGACCTCGACGCCGTGCTCCGCGAACACCGCGGCTGCGACCTCGAGGACCACCGCCTTCATCAGCTCGAGCTCTTTCTTGCTGAGCGAGAGCGGGATCATGATCTCGGGCAGCACGCTCACGCCTTCTTTCTGCACCTTGCAGGCGGCGCTCAGGATCGCGCGGGTCTGCATCGCGCAGATTTCGGGATAGGTGACGGTGAGCCGCACGCCGCGGTGACCGAGCATGGGGTTGAACTCGTGGAGCTCGTCGACCTTGCGGCCGAGGTCCGAGGGCGCAACGCCCATGGTCTTGGCCAGCTCCTCGATCTGCGTCACCTGCTGGGGAAGGAACTCGTGCAGCGGGGGGTCGAGCAGGCGGATGGTGACCGGAAGACCGTTCATCTCCCGGAAGATCCCGATGAAGTCCTCGGTCTGGAACGGCAAGAGCTTGGCCACGGCCTTCTGGCGCGCGGCCAGATCCCCGGCGAGGATCATCTCGCGCACGGCGGCGATCCGCGTCTCTTCGAAGAACATGTGCTCGGTCCGGCAGAGGCCGATGCCTTCGGCCCCGAGCTCACGCGCCTTCTTGGCCTGGTCGGGCGTGTCGGCGTTCGCGCGCACGCGCATGCGCCTGCCGGCGTCGGCCCACTTCATCAGCTCTTCGAGCTCACCCGAGAGCTTGGGCTCGACCTTGGGAACGTCCCCCAGGTAGACCCCGCCGCTCGAGCCGTCGATGGTGATCACGTCGCCCACGTCGACGATGCTGATCTCGCCCTTCTCGGGGCGAATCGTCATCTTCTGGGTCTCGTAGTCGATGCTGATGCCGTGGCAGCCGACCACGCAGCTTCGGCCCATGCCGCGGGCGACCACGGCGGCGTGGCTGGTGGCGCCGCCGCGCGCGGTGAGGATGCCCCGGGCGGCCTTCATGCCGTGCAGATCTTCGGGCGAGGTCTCGACCCGAACCAGGATCACCGGCTCACCGCGTTCGGCGCGCTTTTCGGCGTCGTCGGCGCTGAACGCCACGCGCCCGGTGACCGCGCCCGGTGAGGCGGCCAGGCCGTGGGCCACCGCGCGGACCGCGGCGTGCGGATCGATGGACGGGAACATGAGCTGCTCGAGGCGACCTGCCTCGACCCGCAGCACCGCCTCGTCTTGGGTCACCAGGCCTTCTTTCGCCATGTCGACCGCGACCTTCACCTCGGCGCGAGCGGCGCGCTTTCCGTTGCGGGTCTGGAGCATGAAGAGGCGGCCGTCCTCGATCGTGAACTCGATGTCCTGCATGTCGCGGAAGTGGCCCTCGAGCTTGGCCTGGATGTCGTGCAGCTGTTTGTAGCTCTGGGGCAGCGACTCTTCGAGAGACAGCCCGGCGCTGGTCGCCGTCTTCGAGATCGGGCGCGGCGTGCGAATGCCGGCCACCACGTCTTCGCCCTGAGCGTTGGGCAACCATTCGCCGAAGAAGCGCTTCTCGCCGGTGCTGGGGTCGCGCGTGAATGCCACGCCGGTGGCGCTGGTGTCGCCCAGGTTGCCGAACACCATGCTCTGCACGTTGACCGCGGTGCCCCACTCACCCGGGATGCCGTGCATCTTTCGATACAAGATGGCGCGGTCGTTGTTCCAGCTCTCGAACACCGCTCCGATCGCGCCCATCAGCTGGTCCACGGGCTTCTCGGGGAAGCCCTTGCCAGTCGCCGTCACGATGATCTGCTTGAAGTCCTCCACGACCTGCTTCAGTTGATCGGCGCCGAGTTGGCTGTCTGGAACAGCTCGGACCAGGGCCTCGCCGTCGACCGAAGCGTCGATCCCCAGCTCTTTGGCCATGCGCCGCCGAGCCTGGTTCAGGGCCTCGTGGAAGACGTGGGACTTCACGTTCAAGACGACGCTGCCATACATGCTGAGGAAGCGGCGATATGCGTCGTAGACGAAGCGCGGGTTCTTGGTGCGCTCGCTCAGCCCCTGGGCCGTCGCGTCGTTCAGGCCCAGGTTCAGAATGGTGTCCATCATGCCCGGCATGCTGGCGCGCGCGCCGCTGCGCACGCTGACCAAGAGCGGGTTCTCCGGGTCTCCGAACTTCTTGCCCAGGGTCTTCTCGAGCCAGGCCATGTTCTCGGCCACGGCGTCCGAGAGCCCGGCGGGCATCTGCTTGTCGCCGTCGTAGTACGCGGTGCACAGCTCGGTGGTGATGGTGAAGCCCGGCGGCACCGGGATCCCAAGGTTTGCCATCTCGGCCAGGCCTGCGCCCTTGCCCCCGAGCAGCGGCTTCATGTCACCACTGCCGTCTGCTTTCCCCGCCTCGAACCGATAGATGATCTTCTTGGTGCTCATG
This sequence comes from Myxococcales bacterium, assembly GCA_016191785.1. GTDB lineage: Bacteria > Myxococcota_A > Polyangia > Polyangiales > Polyangiaceae > JADJKB01. Next base: position 352,620 of record JACPVJ010000082.1, read on the forward strand.
CTGGGCCAGGTCATCGCAGAGCGCCGCGGGCGCCGCAAGGCCTGGGGGCTGCGTACCGGTTTGCGCGCACTCGACCCCGCACGACGCACGGCGTCGAGGCGGGCCCGTCACTCGTCGCGGGGCGATGACGCGACCGGCGCGGCCGCGGGCTCGGCCCCGCGCCGCGACACCAGCCACCCGAACGCACCGGCCGTGAAGAACATGATCAGGCTGTAGATCGCCGGCGGGATGGCCATGGTCGAGTTGTTCAAGAGCGTGGGCGCCGACGCGATGGCGATCGCCAGGGTGCCGTTGTGGATCCCAATCTCCATGCCGATGGCGATGGATTGCTTGCGCTCGACCTTGAGCAGCAGCGGGACGAAGTAGCCCACGGTCATGCTGGCCAGGTTGAAGGCCAGCGCGGCGAGCCCCACCTGGCGGAAGAACCCGCCGAGGTTGGCGCGCTCTTTCGCCACCGCCGAGGCGATCACCAGCAACAAGAACACCGCCGACAGGATGCGCACGGGCTTGTCGAGCTGGTCCGCCAGCGGGCGCTTCTTCGCGCGGATCAGCATGCCGATCGAGACCGGCACCAGCACGATGGCGAAGACCTGGATCACCTTGTCGAACTGCAGCGGAATGGCCTTGCCCGCCCCCATGAACGCCTCGAGCGAGAGGTTCACGATGAAGGGCAGCGCGAACAGCGAGAGGACGCTGTTGACCGCGGTCAGCGTGATGTTCAGCGCGACGTCACCCTTGGCGAGGTGGCTGAAGAGATTGGCGGTCGCGCCGCCGGGCGAGGCAGCGAGGAGCATCAACCCGACCGCGAGCTCGGGAGGCAGCCCGAACCCCCGAGCGATGCCGAAGCAGATCGCCGGCAAGAGCAGCATCTGGCAGGCCAGCCCCACGAAGACGGCCCGCGGATAGACCACGACCCGCCGGAAGTCCGCCAGGGTCAGGGACAGCCCCAGCCCGAGCATGATCACGCCCAGGGCCAACGGCAGAAACACGGTGGTGATGATGCTCGACTGCATGTTGTTCCCCTCTCATCCGGCCAGCAGGTTGAAGTGCGCGATGGCCGAGCAGGTCCGGTGGATCTGGCGCATCAGCTTCAGACGGTTTTCGCGCACGCGCGAGTCGTCGGCCATGACCAGCACGTCATCGAAATAGCGACCCAGGACCGGCGCGAAGGCGGCGATGGCGCCGAGGGCGCTCGGGTAGTCGCGGCTCTGGTGGGCCGCGCCGACGGCCTGCCGGAGCTCGGCGAAGGCCGCGAACAGGGCGCGCTCGGTGACGTGGACCTCGGCCGCGACCTCGCCCGGCGCCACGGGCTCGCCCTCGGGTGCGTCCTTGGCGATGTTGGCGGCCCGCTTGAAGACCTCGCCGGCCAAAGCGCGTACGCCGGGGTCGATCTTGGCCAGCGCGCGCGCACGGAGCGCGACGTCGTGCGGACGATCGGCCTCTGCCGCGAGGCAGGCGTCGACCGCGCTCCCGGTGAGCTCTTGCTCGAGCAACCCACGGAGCCGCTGCTTGAAGAAGGCCAAGAGCTTGTCGCGGGTCTCGCCCACGTCCGCGTCGAGCTTCACGCCCGAATGAGCGGCGTAGGCGCTGGCGATGGCGGCAGCGAGGGAGAGCTCCCAGCCTTTGTCGAGCACGGTGCGCAAGACGCCCAGCGCGGCGCGCCGGAGGGCGAGGGGGTCGGCGGCGCCGGTGGGCACCTGGCCGATGGCGAAGCAACCGACCAGCGTGTCGAAGCGATCGGCCAGCGCCACCAGCGCCGCGGCATCGCTCGGCGCGGGAGGGTCGTCGGCGCCGCGGGGTTGGTAGTGCTCGGCGATCACGCGCGCCACGTCCGCGCTCACGCCCTGCGCCAGCGCGTAGGCGGTGCCCATCTCGCCTTGCAGCTCGGGAAGCTCGCCCACCATCAGCGTGACGAGATCGCACTTGCACAGCGCTGCGCCCGCGAGCGCCACCTGGACGACGGCGTCGCCCAGGCCGAGCTCGGCGCCCAAGAGCGGCACCAGGCGCTCGACGCGCAAGACCTTGTCGGCCACGCTCCCCAGGCGCTTGTGGAACACGACGCCCTCGAGCTTCTTGCGACGCTCGGCGAGCGGCGTCGCCAGATCGGTCTCGTAGAAGAACTTGGCGTCGGCCAGGCGCGCGCGCATGACCCGGTCGTTGCCGCGGCGGACGTTGTCGGGGTTTTCGGCGGTGTTCACCACGGCCAGGTACTTGGGCAAGAGCTTGCCCCCGGCGTCGCGCACGCCGAAGTAGCGCTGGTGCCCCTTGGCGACGTCCAAGATCACGCGCTCGGGCAGGCTCAGGAACGCCGGGTCGAAACCGCCGGTGACGACTTGCGGCTCTTCGACCAGCGACAGGTTCTCTTCGACCAGGAATGCGTCTTCGATCAAGACGCCACCCGCGGCGGTCGCCGCCGCGTGCAGGCGTTCGACCATGGTGCGACGGCGCTCGTCGACGTCGACGAAGACGTGGTGCTGGCGGAGCGACGCCACGTAAGTCTCGGCGCTCGCCACCGGGTGCGGCCCTGGCGAGAGGAAGCGATGGCCGACGGTGATGCGCCCGGACCGGATCCCGGCGAACTCGACGGACAGCTCGTCGGCGCCGAGCAGCGCGACCAGCCAGCGCACCGGTCGGCCGAACGCGACGTCACCGTCCGACCAGCGCATCGACTTGCGGAACGGGATCTTGGCGCACACCTCGGACAGGGCCGCGGGCAAGAGCGCACTTGCCGGTGCCCCCTTCTCGACGCGCCGGCCCACCAGATACTCACCCTTGTCGGTGCTCTTGCGGCTCAGACCCGCGACGTCGAGCCCGAGCTTCTGCGCGAATGCCTGGGCCGCCTTGGTGGGCTTGCCGTCGGCGTCGAAGGCGACGCGCGCCGGAGGCCCGAGGACCTCTTCGTCGAGATCCGGTTGCTCGGTGGCGAGGTGCTCGACACACACCGCCAGCCGGCGCGGTGTGCCCGCGGCCTTCACCTCACCGTGGGACAGGCGCAGCTCGGCCAGTTTCGCGCGGACGAGCGAGGGCAGGGCGTCGACCCCCGCGCTCACGAAGGACGCCGGCAGCTCTTCGGTGCCGATCTCCAGAAGCAACGTTTCGGCCATGGGCGGGCGGGACGCTACCTCAGCGGTCGCCGATCGAGTAGCCGCGAAGCGCAAGTGACGGACCCCGCGTCGCCGCGCTAAGCTGGTTGGGCGTGTCCCGCCTTCGTCTCTCGGCAACGGCCTGTGCGCTGTTTTTCGCCGCGTGTTCCTTCCCCGAACACGACTTCATCCCCGCGAGCGAGTTCGAGAAGCTGAAAGACGGCGGCGCCAGCGGGGGAAGCGGCGGGTTCGGCGGGTTCGGCGGCGCGGGAGCGACCGGGGGTGTGGGTGCGATCGGCGGCGGGGCCGGCGCGGGTGCGACCGGGGGCGCAGGCGGGGCCGGAGCCGCAGGCGGGACCGGGGGCGCCGGGGGCAAGGGGGGCAGCGGCGGCACCGGCGCAACCGGCGGAGTTGGGGGTAACGGCGGCACCGGCGGCAAGGGCGGCACCGGCGGCACCGGCGCGACCGGCGGTTCGTCCGGCGGAGCCGGCGGCTCGACCGGCGGCACTGGTGGAACCGGCGGCACTGGTGGAACCGGCGGAACCGGTGGTTCGACGGGTGGGACCGGCGGCAGCGCGTGCGCGAACGTGGTGGTGAACGAGGTCGCCACCGAGGGGCCCGCGGGTGCGACCGACGAGTTCGTCGAGCTGTACAACGGCGGGACCTGCGCTCAGTCCCTCTCGACCTGGTCGCTCAAGTACTCGTCGGCGAGCGGCACCTCGACTCAGAATCTGTGGTCCGGCGCAGCCGCGGACTCCGTTCCGGCAGGCGGGTACTTCGTGATCGCGGGCAGCGCGTTCACGGGTGCCAAGAACGGGAGCATCAGCAGCGGTGGCCTCGCCCAGGCCGGCGGCGGCGTCGCGGTCTTCGACGGGACCACCAAGAAGGACAGCGTCGCGTGGGGCACAGCAGCCTCCGCCCACCCCTTCCTCGAGACCACGGCCGTCGCGGCGCCGACGAGCAGCCAATCCGCCGCACGGTCACCCAACGGCAAGGACACCAACGTCAACGCCACCGACTTCAAGCTCGGCGCGCGCTCACCCGGGACTTCGAACTGAGATGAAGATCGTCTGCCCCACATGCCAGAAGACGATCGACGACGCGCCGGCGGACTTCGAGCCGCGCCCCTTCTGCTCCGCGCAGTGCAAGCTCGTCGACCTCGGGAACTGGCTGAACGAAGGCTACCGCTTCTCGGAGCCAATCGACGAGCTCGACGACGGCAGCGGCGAGCGGCAGAAGCCGAACTGAGGTTCGGCGGCGGTGACGATGCCTGCGGCGGTGACGGTGCGTGGGCGGTTCCGTCACCGCGCTGAGCCGCGCTCGATGACCACGGGCAGGACAAAACGCGTGGGTCACTGCGTCGAACCGCGAGCCGCGCTCGATGACCACGGGCAGGACAAAACGCGTGGGTCACCGCGCTGAGCCGCGCTCGATGACCACGGGCAGGACAAAACGCGTGGGTCACCGCGCTGAGCCGCGGCGCACTCCGATCCTGGCAATCGGCGTAGCCGCAATCAGACCGCCGCGGGCAGCACCAGCGAGGTGCTGGTCGGGCTGCGCGGCAGTGTCGGCTGGGGCTACATCGGCGCCGACGAGCGCGCCCCGGCCGCAGTCAAGCTCGACCGCTTGCTCGCGTGCCTCTGGAAGCTGACTCACCAAAGGCCGAAGCGGCAACGACCTCCACCCGTTGCCTGCGCGGGTGCGCAGCTTGCAGAGGTGCCCACCGCGCGATTGCATGGTCGGGCAGTGACCTCGAGAGCACGGAGCAACGGCGCGCAACGATCCGAGAAGCCCGCCGTGACCCGCGGCAAGCCGGTCGCGCCGCCTCGGCCTCACGCCAGTCGTGCCAAGCGCCTGGCCGGCGAGGATGGCGAGCGCCGCGGCCGACAGGTCACTCGTCACCTGATGCTGCTGCGGGCGCTCTCCGCCGCGCCGCGGGGCCTCACCGTGCAAGAGCTGCGCGGGGTCGTCGCCGACGGAACGCTGCGCACGCTCTACCGCGACCTCGAGCACCTCCAGACCGCGGGGTTTGCCCTGTCCAACGACTCGGGCCGGTGGCTGGTTGAGCCGAGATCGCTCATCAGCCTCCCGGTGCAGGCGGACGAGACGCTGGCCCTACTGGTCGCGTCGCAGGCCGTAGGCTCTGCCGGCCCGTTCGCCGCGCCGCTGCAAGAGCTGCGCGCGAAGCTGCTCGCCACGATGAGCCCCGCCCGGCGAGCGTACTGTGACGAGCTCGGGCGCACGAGCGTCGCCACGACGCTCGGCCAACCGTCCGTCGGCGCCGCGGTCGTCGCCGCCGCGCGCGAGGCCATCGAGAAGGAGCATCGGCTCGCGATCACCCACGCCAAGGCGGGGGAACCCGCGCGCCGCCGCGTCGTCGATCCCTATGCGCTCTGGCTCGCCGACGGTCGCTCCTATTTGATCGCGCGCCCTGCGGACAAGCCCGACGCGCAGCACTTCAACTTCGCGCGGATCACGGCAGCGGAAGTGCTCGACGAGACCTTCGACAAGGATCCGGGCTTCAACCTGGACGAGTACGCGGCGCGCGGCTTCGGCGCGTTTCACGGGCCGGTGCACGACGTGGTGATCGAGCTCGACGCCGACGTCGCCCACGTCGCCCGCGAGAACGAGCACCACGCGAGCCAACGACTCGAAGACCTGGCAGGAGGCCGCGTGCGGCTGCGCATGCGAACCGCCGGTCTGCCCCGGCTGGCCGCGTGGATCGCCGGCTTTGGCGGCAAGGCGCGGGCGATCGCGCCGCCGGAGCTGGTCGAGCGCGTGCGCGAGCTCGCGGTAGGGGCGGCGCGGGGGCACGAGGCTTAGCACGAGGCGGATCAAATCGCTGGGTCGCCGGGGCGCGCCCGGTGTTCGACGCCAGGCGCGAGCCCACCTATACTCCCGTCTGTGGTGACCCAGTGCCAACCCGTCGAGCACGGCGAGCGCGCCGAGCGCCCTCGGGAGGACCACTACGTTCACCTCCACGGGGCGAGCTGGGCCGACTATCTGCGGTTGATCGCTATCCGCGGTGATCGATCATCACCGCGCGTCACCTACCTGGAGGGCACGCTCGAGATCATGACGCCGTCGCGACAGCACGAGTCCATCAAGTCCACGCTGGGGCGCCTGCTCGAGGTGTGGTGCCTCCACCGCGCCATCGAGTTCTCGGCCTGCGGCTCCTGGACCATCGAGGCGGAGTCGGCCGAGCGCGGGGTCGAGCCGGACGAGTGCTACGTCTTTGGCGCCGCGCGCGAGCCGGAGCGACCTGATCTCGCCATCGAGGTGATCTGGACCTCGGGCGGGCTGGACAAGCTGGAGGTCTACCGCAAGCTCCGCGTGCGCGAGGTGTGGTTCTGGCGCGCGGGCCGCGTTCAGCCCTACGCCCTGCGCGACGAGCGGTACGAGGCCGTCGAGCAGAGCGAGCTCTTGCCGGGTCTCGATCTGGCGGAGCTGGCGAGCTTCGTGGGGCGCCCGACCACGAGCGAGGCGGTGCGGGGCTACCGAGCGGCCATTCGCGGGCGGTGAGATGGCAGACCAGAGCTGGCGGCTGGACTTGACCGACCCTCGCGCACCGACGCGCGAGCAGTGGGCGCTCATGACAGCAGCGGAGCGCGAGCGCGTGTGTGCGTCGCTGCCCTCCGAGGTGCCGCGAGCCACGCCGCCCGAGGGGGATCCGCATCGCGTGCCGAAGACCCGCGCGCTGGAGGCCCTGGGCGAGTTCTTCAGGCGCATCGGCCGGCGCGTCTACCTCTCGTCGGAGCTGCCGGTCTACTACCCGGGCGCGCGCATGTTCGCTCCCGACGTGATCGCGGTCCTCGATGTCGAGCCGCACGAGCGCGAGCGCTGGGTCGTGAGCGACGAAGGCAAGGGCATCGATCTTGCGCTGGAGGTCACCCTGGCCGGGGACGCCAAGAAAGACCTCGTCGACAACGTCGCGCGCTTCGCAGAGCTGGGCATCCCAGAGTATTTCGTCCTCGACGCTCGAACCACGCGCCTGGTCGGCTATCGCCTCGAGAGCGGCGCCTACCGGCCGATCGTGCCCCAGGCAGGCCGCTGGCCGTCCGCTGTGCTCGGCCTCGATCTCGCGCTAGAGGGCCGCCGCATCCGATTCTTCAGCGGGTCCGCTCCCCTGCTGGAGTCCGCCGAGCTCATCGGGCGCCTCGAGAAGATGACAGACGACCTGATCGCCCGGAAGGAGGACGCGGAGCGGGCGCTCGCGAGCGCCGAGGCGCGGGCGTCGAGCGCCGAGGCGCGGGCGTCGAGCGCGGAAGAGCAGGCCGCGCGTCTTGCGCGGCGGCTCCGGGAGCTCGGCGTCGATCCTGACGAGCGCTGACGAGCGGGGCGGTCGTGCGCGACGACCTCTCGGCCCTGACACTCGCTCACGGCACCGTCTCCAGCTCTCGCCACGTCTTCCCCGCCTCGATCGCCGCCAGGCTGGCGGCCGCGCAGAGGGGGTCGGCCGGGTCGAGGCACACGAGGCGCCGCAAGGCCGCGGCTGCGTCATCGCGCCGGTCATGACGCAAGAGCGCACGAGCGAGCCCGTGCAGACAACGAAGGAACGGGCGATTGTCGACGACTCCCCACGGCAGCACGCCGTCGAAATCTTCGCCCACCGTGAGCGAGGCGATGGCCACGCCGAGCTCGAAGTGGCGGAGCGCGAGCGTGTGAAAGGTCCTGAGATTGCGCTCACCGAGCAACGTGTGCGCCTCGAGGTGGCGCAGGTCGAGCTTGAGCACCCAGTACAGCAGCTCGTCGGCCTCGGCGTACGCGCGCTCGTCGATGCACTCTTGCGCCGCGAGCAGAAGATCGTCTCCCGCGTCGTCCGTCGGGGGCGCGAGCTGCTCCAGTCGGTACACCGCGCCAGGGTGCGGCTCGTCCTGGCAATGCAGCGCGAGCGGCACCAGTCCCAGAACGGAGGCGTCGATCCGAACCGATGACACGTCACCCGAGACGTACGGATGCCGCGCGTGCGTCCACTGCTTCTTCGGCGTCACGGTGATGATCGAGCCCGGGATCTCGTCGCGGACCGCCGTACGAAGCGTGACCTCGCGGGTCGAACCGAGCAGCCTGCAGCGCAGGGCGTTCGACTTGCACGCGAGCACCACGAGCTCGGTCGGCCTCCCGACGACGATGTCGGCCACTTCGACCTTGTGCGCGCGCGCAGCCTCGGGCCCAGACGCCACGATCGGCGCCAGCCCCAGCCACCCGCGGTAACGCTCGACGACGGACGCGCCGGCGCTGCCGGGTGGGAACACCACGTCCGCGAGGCTCAGCTCGTACGTAAGACCGCCGCGCCGGCAGGTCGCGAGCAGGCCCACGCGCGAGAGCCCCGGGTGCCGGATGTGCGTGACCGTGACGGGCTCGCCGATGACGTGGGCGTCGGCCGGGAGGGCGACCTCGGCGCGTGCGAGGGCCTCGAGCACCGAGAGGGTGGTTGCGTCGTCCGGCGGAGAGGGCGGTGTCATCGCTGTTTTCGGTACTTGGCGAGAGCGCGCGGGGGCAGACGAGACGTCTCTCCTGGCTCAGTCCGGCGAGCACGGAACGAGGTATCCCAGACCGAAATGTGCCCCGTAGCCGACAGCGATCGGACCTCGGACGGCGTGGGGGAACACGACGCGAAACCCGACGCCGTGGACGCCGGCGCGCCGCCCCGCCCCCCTCTTGCGGTCGGTTCGGAACGCGAGCCACGGCGTCGGCTTGCCCCCGAGATCGGTCTCGGGGACGCGCTCGACGCGCAGTGGCCGCGGGAAGCCTTGCTCCATCACCAGGCGTACGAAGTCATGCTCCGGCGAGCCTATGGCCAGGCCGTGTTCGTCACGCTTGGGCTCACCGCCCCCACCGCGTTTGGGATGACGCGTTGGAACGAACGGCGTGCGAGACACCCAAGCCTGAGCCGTGGCGAGCAGCGGGCACTGCCCTGATACGGTGCGCGTTCCGCCGAAGTCCTCGGGTTGGCCCAGTCCGAGCAGGACGTACTGCAGGTCGTGCCCGCTCCGCTGCCAGACCGTGCGGAGGCGCTCGAGCGACGCGCGCGCGTTCTCGTCGAACCCCATCCGCGCGAAGACCGTCACATGCGTAATCCGCCCGTGTCGCGCATTCGCCTCCGGCATGATGAAGACGTGCCGGTGCCCTTCCAGGAGCTGCCCCGTCACGCCGTCGCGACCGCTGAAGACGGGAGCGCCGTCGGACTGGCTCAGGAGCGCAACCCTGACCTTCTCCGCTTCGAACACTGCGTCGGCCAGGCGGGGCAGTACCTGGCCGGCCAGCGCGTAGCGCGCGACCGTGGGGAGCTGGGGCTTCGCCCGTGCCACCACCACTCCGCGTGCTGCTATCGACCGGGGCCGGGCGTACTCGACCCAGCGGCTGCCGGGGGGGCGGTTCCAGCCGTCCTTTCGAAGCACGTCTGTCTCAGCGATGAGCGCGTCATAGGCCGTCCTTGGAAGTGCAGACTCGAGCGCGACGACCTTCTTGGGCGACAGCTTTACCTTGTCGGCGGGCTTGCCCTTGTCGCGTGCCTTGCGCCGCTCCTCGTCTAAGGCGCGTGTGATGCGCTCGTCGAGAGCCGCACTCCGCCAGCGGACCAGCTCCTCCGATGGCACCGGGGCCAGCACCCGCACCACATCGCATTCGGAGCCCTCTGCGGCCCGCTCGGCAGCAACAGGCCCGCAATCAAGCTCCGCCGGAGACGCATCGCACAGCTTGGCCTCCACCCACGCCTCGGCCCTGCCCAGGTAGCCCAGCCGCTCGAGGAGGCAGGCGAGCGCCGTGCTCAAGCGGTCGTCGAGGGTGATGTTTGGCCAGCCCACGACCAGTCGCTCGCCTCCTGGTACGTGGAGGAAGGTGTCGAACACCTTCGTGGTCTTCTCGGCGAATAGCGGCATGTAGTGTCGAGTGTGGGATCCCTCGACCTTTCCGGGAAGCGAGTAGCTTGGCAACTCCGCGGAGAGCGCCTCGATGAGCGCCTCGAGCGTCTCCTGCGAGACCTCCTCGCGCGCCTTGAGGTGACGTGTAGCGACGAGCGCGCGGAGCAGTCGCCAAGGCGAAGGGGGCCACTCGGTAACGCCCTCGTTCACGTGTGCGTCCCACGGGGTCGCATGATAGCGACCTCCAGGGAAGGTCAGCTCGATCGCGAGCACGGCGCCCTCACTTCTTGCTGTACTCGACGACGAGCACCGGTGGGTTGTTGAAGTGCTCCGACGCGCGCTTGATCAAGTCAGGCAACGCTGTCTCCAGTTCTCCGATCGATGGCAGAGCGAAGCCTACTGGTCGCGTGACGCGCACCTCACCCACATCGAGGTCGCAGGCCGTCCTCAGCCTGAGCCCGCCTTGCAGGAACCGCTGGACCTTGAAGAGCGACAGCGCGATGAGAAGCTGCTCCGCCTGGGCGGCCAGCCCATAGCCTCGCAGGAGGGCCAAGTCGAGGTTGAAGAACGCCGTGATCTTGGCCGCTGCGTACTCCTCGCGGTGGTACGGGACATTTCCGTAGCCCTCTGCGGCTTTTCCGTATTTGGTGCTCTCGCCCTCCGTTGCTGGCTGCACTCGATCGAGCTTCACGCCTCCGCTCGCGGCGACGTCCACGTCGGACGCCTCGATGAAGGCGGAGAGCGCTCGGGGCAGCCGCACGACTCCTCCAACCTTTTCGAGGAAGATGCCGTGGATGAGACTGTTCGGGTCGAAATGAAGGAGCGCGCCGGCCAGTCCGCGTCGATCGAACGGGCTGTCCTTCTCGAACCCGATCTTCTCTTCGATCGCGGCGAAGCCCTTGCTGTTGACGATGTACGGCGAGTTGAGCCGATGCGCCTCGAGGATGGAGCTCGTCTCTTTCCCGTCGGGCAGCTTCGCCTTGACGTAGGGCAGCCCACGGAGCGGAGGGATCAGGTCATCGCTCACCTCGTCCCAGCAGACCGCTTCCAGGCGGTTAGCCATGCTCTGCGCGGACTCCACGAGCAGCATCCTCCGCCCGCCGACGCGGTACTCCGCGGCGCCGAGGTCCGGGAACCCGGTCGGCTGAAACCGAGTACCCTGCGCTGGGTGCAGATCGACTTCGGCGAGCAGGCGGGGAGCCGAGCTAAGACTGTCGAGGTTCATGGACTGTTCACTCCTTGCTGAGGCGTTGGGCGGAGCACGGTGCGCCGAAGGCTGGCGAGCGCGCCGGAATCGAGCGGGAAAAGGACTGCGGCGGCCGCGCGCCGAGCCGGCTCGCCGGCTTGGTGCACCAGGTCAACGGCCGGCTCGTAGCCGCTCGCTCGGAGTCGGCGGGCTGCCGCCCGAGACGCCTCGGATCCGTCGCCCGAGGCCGCGAGCCGATGAATTCGAGGTACGACCGGAATGCGGTCGCCGGGGGCTGGTGAACCAGCGAAGCAGAGCTTGAGCAGACCATAGAGCGCTGGTGGCGCGGGCCCCTGCACCAGTGGGGGGAAGCCAGCCTGGCCGTAGCGCGCCCAATCGATGAGGATCGCGCCCCAAAGGAGCGCGACGATGCGGGCATCGTCGGTGCGCCCCTCAATGAACGCGCCCACGTCGGCTAGGCGCGCCGGCTGTGCAGAACGGTCCGGATACCCATCGACACCCCAGCGCTCGCACAGGATGAGCCTTCGAGCGACGATCGCGTTCAACGAGGCGGTGAGATCGCCGTCCGAGAAGACCACGTCGCGGTCAGCGGTGGGGCTCCACTCGACCCGGAGGCGACCCTGGTGAACACGCATGCGGACCGGCTCCAGGTGCGCTCGCACGGGAACGTAGTGCTCCCGGTGGCTCGCGACGACGGACGCCAGCGCAGTCGCCAAGCGGAGCTCCACAGAACCGTCGTCTGCCTCTGTCAGCCACTTCGGCGACAGGGACGGAACGGGCGAGAGGTTGGTCTTCGGATCGCTGGCCCAACGGATGCTGCGCGCCATTGCGCGTTCGCACCCGCCGAGTGCGCCGAGCACGGCCTGAACGCGATCGGGGCCGCCTCGGCGGCACAGATCGACGGTCGCGTCTTCGAGGACGCCGAGCGCACGCCGCGCGGAAGCGGGTGCGTGGTCGGCGGTGGCGCGACGACGAAACCCGTCGAGCCAGGCGTCGAGCTCGTCGAGCAGACGGACGGTCGGCTGTTCGCGCACGCGGAACCGCTCGAGGGGAGTGGCAAGGTACGCGAGGCCATTCCTCACCTGAAGGCCGTAGCGTTGGAAGCGGGCAATTCCGCGATCGACGCCAAGAGTCGCAACGGCCCGCGCAAAATCCACTCCATTTCGCGCAGTTCGCCCAGAGACTCGCGCGCGCCCCTCACCCAGGAGCGTGAGGATCTCCACCCACGTCGCTGGACGTTCCCACATCGGCAGCCACATCTCGCCCCGAGAGGCGCCTTCGTCGGCGCTACTCGCGCTCGCGTATCCCACCCCGGCGGGTCGCACGGTGAACGGGTAGCTCAATGCTCCCCGAGTCTCGTGCTCGAGTCGCCGAACCGCAGCGACGGCAAAGGCTGCTGCCCCTTCCAGCATGAGAACGAAGTCCCAAGGGTTGATCAGTGCCGACCCGTCGAATCCCGCTCCAGCGTTCGCGCCACCGGCAGCTGACGGCGAGAACTGGCCGATGGCACCGCCGGCCATTTCGTCGGACGCCTCATCGAAGAAGGCGGCGCGTACCAACGAGAGCGAATTCCGTGTCGGGCCGCCCGATTGAGCGTCCACGACGTCGAGCAGGCGCTGCATGAAGTTGTTCGTAAAATCGAGCCGTCCGTCGTTGCCCCCGGTGCCCAAGAGCGGTGGGTACTTGGCGCCGTCCGCTGTAATCAAGTACGCCGCATCGAGCCAAGCGAGCGCCGCGTCGGGAAGCCGCGCGCGACAGTCCTCCAGCAGCGTGGCCTTCGCCTCAGCCGTCACCTTTTCCTCGATACCCCGGCCGCGCAGAATTTCGAAGGCGCCTCCGATCACCGACCGGTAAGTGGCTAACCGGCGGGTCCCCGAGCCGACGATGCGCTCGATCGCGTCCTTGTTGTCCTTGGCATAGAACCCACTCCCCCCATTCCACGGCGCAATGATCGGAGTCGGCTCGTACTCGTGCAGGAAGAAGCGAATCAATGCCTCTTCGTCGAGCTCGGTGCGAAGCACGAACGTGTCGCCGTCCCAGAAGCCTCGGGCAGAGCGATCTGCCTGCTCCCCGACGAGGCGGAGCACGGCGAGCGCCTTGAGATAGCTGGCGAGCGGGACCGGACGGCAGCCGGTCAGCCGGTGGTCAGGCATCGCGGCGCTCCTTTTCGCTTGCACGCCAGTCAGCGACGCGGACAACGGCCTCCAGCAACGCCAGCTTGAACGGGCCCAGCGCGGGGTCGTCGCGGAGTGCGAGCGTGCGCTCGAGCCAGCTTCCCTCGCCGAGCTGCATGGGCGCGAGGTCGAGCTCCACCGGCCCCACTACCGTCCCGTCCAACAGTCGGACCTCGGGAAGCCTATCGCCGTCCCAAACGCCGCGGGCAAAGAGGCGAGCTTCTTCCGGTGGACGGCGCTCGTTTGGCACCGACCGGATCGACAGCCGCACCTTCCCGTGATGCGCGGCGATCAGGAAGGCGACGAGATTGTGGTCCGAGCTCTGGGAACCGACTTGAAGCCAGGCCAACGCCGACGCCAGCTCATGGCGGAAGTAGGGCCGCACGTCCTTGGGTGGCCGCTTGTCGTGCGAAGACTTCGCCCACGGGCCCTGCCCGGGCGGCGCGAGCGTCGGGTCGTCTCGCACCGGCTCCACGATTCTGCGCTGGAACTCCTCGTGCGCTTTGCCGACATCGTGCCAGAGAGCCGCGGTGGTAACGGCGCGTTGAGTATTCTCTGGCAGCCGGAGGCTCGCGGCCAGTGCCGCTGCCTCTCGGGCCACGTCCGAGAGGTGCAGTGGCAGAGCGACCCACCGGTTGAGGTTTGTTTCGGGATCGGAATCCATCAGCTCGGACGCCGCCGAACCGGAAGCGTCGCCCGCGACCTCACCGACAGCGCGCGCCGGGAGCACCTCGCCTGTCCAGCCGAGCTCGCCATCGTAGCCGCCCGCTCCCGCGTGCAGCAGAACGACTTGGCCAGGGTGGACGTTGGTAGCGCGCTCCCACGGGGTCCTCGTGCCGAGCGGACTCAGCGCCCAGGGGGTGAGCCACGTCTTGCGTTCGCGATCGCGCTCGCCGTCTCCGAGTGACTGCCGCTTCTTCTTCAGCTTCTCGAGGAAATCGCGCGCTGCTCCAATCGAGACCCGCACCGATTCTTCACGGCCGGGGGTGGTCACCCGCGGCTCGGGCTCGCCGTCGAAAGTGCGCCAGTAGACGAGCACGTCGGTGTCTTCTCCGTCACGAACGTACCGCGACACGTCCATCTCATTTCCGAGCAAGTCGGGCGTCGTGTCGAAGAGATCGAACAAGTCGCGCCTTCGGAGCACCGGCCGGACCACCCGCTCTGGCGCGTAGGGAACCCGCGCCAGCTCGTCCGGGCCGCCGTCGCGCAGTACCTCCAGCAACGCTCGAGCCTGCACGAGTTCCGAGCAGCCGTACGGCCTCGAAAGCTCGTCGTCTGACTCTACGTCGAGATCGAGCCAGAGGGCGCTCGCCCCTTCTTCGCTCCCGTAGCGGTTGCACCGCCCGAGCCGCTGCACCACGGATGGCCATGGAGCGAGCTCCGTGATGAGTGTGCGCGCCGAAACGTCGACGCCCGCTTCTATCGCCTGTGTCGCGACGACGATTCGCGAACCCTCGCCCGCCAGCAGACGTTCGTGGCGCTGGCGATCAAACGCGCGGAAGCGGGAATGAATCAGGGCGACCGGCTCGGCGTTGCGGGCGCGAAGCGCGCGAAACACGTCCTGAGCTCGACGCACCCGGTTCAGGATCAGGAGCGTGAGCCCGCCTCGCTCGGCGTGGGCGGCGGCGGCGAGCGCTGCCACTCGGTCGGCATAGTCGTCGGCTGCCTGCTTCGACAGTTTCACGTCGGCTCTCGACAGGGGCTTCTTCGCACCAGTGCGTTGCCTGACGAGCTGGGCGTCGCGATCCGCGGGGTCGAGCGCCATCACACGGTAGCCCTCGGCAGGCTCGGGATGGTCGACCGTCGATAACTGCGCCCGCCCGAGCGTGGCGCTCATCCAGACCGTCCGAGTAGGGCCGAGCGTCCCGAGACTTCGTCGCAGCCCCTCGAGCTGCGCTGAAGTCTCGACTCCGACGCCCATGAGCTGAGTCTCATCGAAGACCCACAGGCAGTCGTTGTGAAGAAGTCCGAAATGAACCGGCCAACGGTAGCGGCTCATGGCATAGCCGCGGCAGAGAGCACGCGACAGAAGCATGTCTTGTGTGCCGACCAGGATCGCCGGCGCCTCCGGCTTGCCTTCCCACTGCTCGTCGACGAACCCGCCCAGCATCGCGTGCACGGACGGCAGAGGTAGGCCGCGGGCTGCGAAGAGGTCGGTCGCCCGCGCGCACCGGTCGATTGCGACACGAACCGTCTGCTCGACCAGCACCCGCATGGGCAAGCAGTAGATTAACCGGCGCCCAGTGTCCGCATCGCCGTGGAGCAGCCGGTGGAGCCATGCCACGACAACAGCATCCGTCTTTCCCAGCCCCGTCGGGATGTCGATGACCTCCGGCCAGTCGTCTCGCGCGAGACGCGCTTGGTAGGGATGAGGCTGGTGCCCGGTCAGGCGCTCAAAGAACTCGGCGTACTGCACGCGTGTGCCCTCCTCATCGCTTTGTCTCCCGCCCGCTCCCCCGGGCCCGCGTCGCCGCTCCCGGGCGCAGCCTCGGTGCGCCCGATCGCCACCATCCCCGCCTCGCTCTGCTCGCCCACCGACTTCCCCACGGCCGCGCCATCCTACGCGCTGGGCCCGGGGCCACAATGACGTTTGTCGGTCGCTCGACGCCCACACCCCCACCCATAGACCACGGTCGTGTCATCCGAGGTCATTCCGGTCAGCGACGGGCCCTGTCGCTGGCGGTGGAGTGTCCTCGGATGACACAGCTCCCCCGTAGACTGGCGAGAGACGGAGGCTTGCCCATGCCGATCCCCGAAGAAGCGGCGCTCGAAGCCGAGGCAGTGGCCGAGGTCGAGGCCCTCCTCGACCCTGATGTCCCCGCGGCACCCGCGCCGGGCGCGCGCGCCAAGCCGTTGACGCGCCGGCTGCCGGCGGTGGGCGAAGCGCCGACCGTCGTCCCCGCGCGCATGGTCAACGAGGTCCTGTACTGCGAGCGTCTCATGTATCTCGAATGGGTACAGGGGGAGTTCGCGGACAACTACTTCACGGTAGATGGCCGCGCCGTCCACCAGCGACCCGACCAGGGGAAGCGGCCGCTGAAGTCGCCGCGCGGCGCGACCGAGACGGCCGCCGCGACGATCATGGGTGCTGGGGGTGACGACGACGACGACGACGACGGCGCCGTCGAGGCGCCCGCCGAGCGGCCCTACACCGCGCGGTCGGTGTGGCTCACGTCCGAGCGCCTGGGGCTGACGGCCAAGATCGACGTGGTCGACGTGGACGGCTCCGGGAACGTCGTCATCCCCGTCGAGTACAAGCGCGGGAAGCAACCGGAGATCCCCGAGCGCGCGTACCTCCCCGAGCGTGCCCAACTCTGCGCGCAGGTCCTGTTGCTTCGCGAGCACGGGTTCACGTGCGAGCAGGCCGACATCTACTTCGCCGCCGACCGCCGGCGCGTGAGCATCGAGATCAGCCCGGTGTTGATCTCGTCGACCGAGCAGGCCATCGCCCGGGCGAAAGAGCTGGCCGCGCGCGCCGAGATCCCTCCGCCGCTCGCGGACAGCCCGAAGTGCAACGGGTGCTCGCTGGTGGGGATCTGCCTGCCCGACGAGGTGAACCTGCTGGAGCGGACGCCGGCCAACGATAACCCACAAGCCGCGAGCGCCGAGGCGCTCGCGACCGACGCCCCGGCGGACGAAGAGGATCCGTGGGGACTCTGTCCCACGGGTGCCGAGGCTGCAGAGCTGCGGAGGCTGCACCCCGCGCGCGACGACCGCGTGCCGTTGATCGTGCAAGAGCACGGCGCACGGGTTTCGCTCGACGGCGAGCGCTTCGTCGTCCGATCGGCCAAGGGCCCCGCGGTCGAGGCGCGGGTGCCGAACACGTCCGAGCTGGCGTTGTTCGGCAACGTGTACCTGACGACCCCTGCGCTGCGGACTGCGCTCGATCGCGGGATCCCCGTGAGCTACTTCACCTTCGGCGGTTGGTTTCTCGGTCGTTCCGTCGGGTTCGACACCAAGAACGTCGAGCTGCGCCTGGCGCAGTACGCAGGCGCGACCGACGCCGCCGTCTGTCTCTCGCTGGCCAAGGGCTTCGTCGCCTCGAAGATCCTCAACTGTCGGACCATGCTGCGGCGCAACGGAGAGACGCCGGACCCTGTCGCGCTGTCGGAGCTCCGGCAGCTCGCGCGCAAGTCCCTGGCCGTGGGCTCGCTCGAGTCGTTGCTCGGGATCGAGGGCACGGCTGCTCGCGTGTACTTCGGGGGGTTCACGGGCATGCTGCGCGGCGAGTCGGCCGCCCAGGGCACGTTCGACCTGGACGGCCGCAACCGTCGTCCCCCGCGGGATCCGGTCAACGCTCTGCTTTCGTTCTGCTACGCGCTGCTCAGCAAGGACTTCGCGCTGACGCTGGCCACGGTCGGGCTCGATCCGCTGCTCGGCTTCTATCACCAGCCGCGCTTCGGGCGCCCGGCCCTCGCGCTGGATCTGATGGAAGAGTTCCGCCCGCTGATCGCGGACTCGGTGGTGATCTCGGCCATCAACAACGGCGTGGTCGCCAGCGACGACTTCATCCACGCCGCGGGCGCGGTCGCGCTCAAGCCGGCGGCGCGGAAGCGCCTGATCCTGGCCTACGAGCGACGCATGGACCACCTGGTGACCCACCCCGTGTTCGGCTATCGCATCAGCTATCGCCGGGTGCTCGAGGTCCAGGCGCGCCTGCTCGGACGGTACCTGCTCGGGGAGATCCCCCGCTACCCAGCGTTCCGAACGCGGTGAGGGCCAGATGAGGCAGACCTACATCGTGGCCTACGACGTGTGCGACCCCAAGCGCCTGCGCAGGGTCTTCCGGACGATGCGCGGCTGGGGCGATCACCTGCAACTGTCGGTGTTCCAGTGCGAGCTGAGCAAACGCGAACTGGTCGAGCTCCGCACCGCGCTCGCCGCCATCATTCACCACGACGAAGACCAGGTGCTCTTCGTCGACGTTGGCCCTGTGGAAGGGCGCGGCAGCGAGTCGATCCGCGCCCTCGGGAAACCCTACACGCACCCCGAGCGCCACGCGCTCGTCGTCTGACCGGTGCGCGTAGAGAAGCCTTCCGGAGCGGTGCGGCCCGCGCTAGAGTCGAGCGCTGGAGTGGTGCGCAGAACCCCGGCTGCGCTCGCGGGCAGGCAGCTCTTTGAAAATTCAGATCCTTTTCGCAGCCGTGGCGCCCCGCGCCGCACGCCGCCCCGCGCCCCCAGGGTCGCGTTTTTCGCACCGCTCGAAATCCATTTCGGAACGTCGCGGACCCACGAACGTTCTCGCAGACTAGTCTCCGCCGTGTTCGCACGGCGGCCCCATTGAAGCGCGATCGCGGCCGCGGCCGACGCGCCCTCCTTTGCCCGTCTCCGCCGTGTTCGCACGGCGGCCCCATTGAAGCCGACGCGCGCGTGGGGACGGCGCTCGAGTTCACGCCTGTCTCCGCCGTGTTCGCACGGCGGCCCCATTGAAGCGGCGGTTCAGAGGGTCGGAATATCCTTCGGACCCCCAAGTCTCCGCCGTGTTCGCACGGCGGCCCCATTGAAGCTCCTTCTCCAGCGTGAGCCAGCGATTGCGGCTGCCGGTCTCCGCCGTGTTCGAACGGCGGCCCCATTGAAGCTTGCCGGCGTCCACCGTACCCGCGTGCAGGCGCAGGGTCTCCGCCGTGTTCGCACGGCGGCCC